>NZ_PUJU01000024.1 GCF_011189505.1 Photorhabdus tasmaniensis | reverse complement strand
ATCCCCCACCGCGCGTTGGGTGTTTCTGGCCTTTGAAGGGATCAGCACCTTTGAATTTCAAGAACATAAAATGGTGACAGGAATGCAATCTTACCACCATGAGCTTTTGAGTTTATTAGGTGCACAAATATAAAGCGGTTTATTCCTGAATTAGGTGCGGAATGAAGGGTTTATTTGTTAAGCGCAACGACAATAGATGATAGGAAATGGCGTTATTACGAAGAAAAGGTTGCTCGTGTACTCGCAGATATTATAGATAATTGAGGTTATAGTATATGAGTAACAAAAAAAGAAAAAAAGGGTTATTTAGCGGATTGATTGAAGATTTTTTTTGGTCAAATATTCTTGTGGTTGCTATTACAATATGGGGTATTGTATCCGTAAGTTTCTTTTTTGATTCATGGGATACTGTTTTTTCTATAGGGAGTTTAATTATAACAGTTGTTTATTTTGTATCAGCATACTTGAGTAGCAAAAAAAAAGCTAAGAGATTTTCTTAGCCTTTTTTTATTAATTCAGGCCAGAAGACTTTGCGGTCTTCCGGCTTTATTGATGCTCTATCTAGATGAGTATCCACTCCAGGCCAATGTGGATAGGAGTTTACTTATTGTATCTTTAATCTGACAGATCGGTTTCTTTATCATTAGCAGCGCAGGTGCATATCTCAGCTTTAGCCCATTGTGATAATATTAATGTTTCAATATATATCAAACTGGGATAGTAATATCAATTCGCTTTGGTGATATATTTTTGATTGTATGTACCCTGCTACCTGCCTTGATTGACTCAATAAAATTGTGTACTAAAATTTGAACGACATTGCAGCAAAAACCATTCCACCGCTTCCCGCCCATCCCATACAGAACTGCTCTTTCTCCAGCAGACCTTGGTGAACAGCATCAATGATTCCAAAAGGAATAGATGCAGTAACAATGTTACCTGTTTTATGTCCAACATGATGCATCTTGTTCTCAACATCGATTGACTGTCCAAATTCGTGCCACATTTTTGGTGAACCAGTGTGAATAAAGATTTTGTGAATATCATTGTTGGAAACTTGGTGCTTATTAAATACCCCTATTGTTCCTTCCCGGCCATATTCATGTAGTAGCGCTGCGTATGAATTAAACCGACATTGTCCCCCAAGAGGTGAAATGCGTTCAACATCAGAATCGTTACAAAACAGTTCCCAATTAGGTAAGGAAATGGTAGATAGATCGCCTAAATCTGGTCTGTTGATATAAGAAAATTTGAAGTTATCGGGTGATTCATGACTCAGTATGGTGACAGTTGTTGCTTCACCTATCGTAAAACTTGGAAATTTATAAGCCAGCTCTGATGAAGAATGCAAAGAAAAGTTCTGTGGGAAGATAGGTCCACCATCGGACATACCAAACTCCATATTAACAATAGCAGCATGGCGTATTTCACCTGCTTTCATTTTACTATTGATAATATCCATTGCTGTCACCCAGCCGTTACAGGCGTCTATGACATCGTAATTTCTGCAATTGAGTCCCAGCGCTTTTGAAATAAAAGTACTATTGGCCGGCTCAGTGAAGCCACGAGTGACACTGGGGTAGATCAACAGATCGATTTCTGCTTTGTTTATATTAGCTTGTGCTAAAGCGCGATCGAATGTTGCTTCCATGAGTTGCATGGGCTTTTCACCCTCTGCCAGCCAATATCGGGTTTCTATGCCACTTTTATTGAGTAATTTTCCTATTTATTTTAATGTCTTAGGTAAATCCCCCTGAAAGGTTTCTTTTGAATGTTGCTCAACTAAATTAACAATTTCCTCATTTGTAACAAGCCGTGATGGAAGTGATCCTGCTATGCCTGCTGTTTTCATTTAACGCATCCTCTAGATAAATATCCTGAAAATTCTGTTTTTCTAGTATTTTAGTAAAAAAATGAAATTTAATTTCTACTCTGTACAGCACAGAGTTATATTTGAAATAATTAGAAATTATATTTCCACGAAATATAAACAAGTGGGTTACATATTGGTAAAATTTATTGTGACTCTAATCTTTCTCCATTGAAATAATTGATCGCTTATATTTCTAACATAAGTCCTGTTCAAATCAAGGGGTAAACATTATTTTTTATTTCTTTATATTTCAGTTGTGTAAACTTTAAAATACATCCGGTATTTGTGATTTTATTTTTTATTTATATGCGTGAATATTATCAAATCTAAATAGAGTTGAAGTTTAATTGTCTCATGTTGAAACAGTATATAGGCTATTTCATATATTCAATCTCATTTACGTACCATAAGATTTTTCCTATTGGTGTGTGAACGGTTGCACTGTCTCCGACCTCTTTTTTCAATAAAGCCCGGGCCATTGGAGAATCAATTGATATGTAGTCTTTGCGACCAAAAATCTCATCGTAGCCAACAATACGGAAACGTTTAATCTCCCCTTGATCATTTTCGATTTCTACCCATGCACCGAAGAATACACGCCCATCTTGTTGAGGGGAGTAATCGACACACCGTAATTCTTCCAGACTCTTGGTCAGGTATCTGACTCTTCGATCAATCTCCCGTAGTCTCTTCTTGTTATATTGATAATCTGCATTTTCGCTCCTGTCTCCGAGACTTGCCGCCCAAGTGACTTTTTTAGTAACTTCCGGGCGTTCTTCACGCCATAGATAATCTAATTCTTCCTTTAATTTGTTGTAACCTTCGCGGGTTATAAGCTTAGTCTTCATTTTATATTGTAGATATAGTGAGTTGTATTGATAAATATCATTATAAGTAATTATGGCAACTCTTATAAGTGGGCTTTAAGAGTTTTAACTCTCTATGCGTTCAGGTTATTAAGTGTTGCTTTAAGTCCTCACTTCGGGGGGGTTATTCGTGAGCACATCAACAACCGACGAACAATGTCAGTGAAGTTCCGGGCTGGGTTACGCATGTTGGCAGAGCATGAACAGGCGCAGAAGCTGGCAGAGCTATGTGCAGCGGTGAGTGCTGGCATTGAAAGTGGAGAAGGTCTGCCAGCAGGTGAAATGTTTGGAGAGTTAAAACATAAATATCAGCGAATAAACACAAGCGGACAGGAATAATGAGGTTAAACATATCGCCACTGGCGGCGCAGGATATCGAGGAGATAGGCGATTATATCGCACAGGATAACCCGGTTAAGGTAGTCACCTTTATTCAGCAATGTTGCCAGATAAGCGAAGCGCCGCAGATTTACCGGCAACGCAAGGAATTGGGCGAAAGCATAAGAAGCTGTACACCGTCAGTTCAGGAAACTGACAAAAACCAAAGGAGCGTTCCCGAATGAAATCTGATGAAACTGCTTTATCTGGGGCTTCTCAATGCACAGGAAAAATGGACAATGCCAGAATCTCACGTTGTCGCAACGCTATATTTACTTTGAAGGGCGTTTAGATAATGTGTTACGGCTAAATTAACGTGACATATTATCTAAACGCCCTCCTCGATGATCTGATAGGCATCTCAATGGTAGTCTGAACCGGTATGAACTGGATTCGGTGACAGAGATTGAAGTGCCATTTTATAATGTCTCAACTATCCATGGTAAATATCAGGGAACTTTTGAGATTCTGTTTTAATGCGGACTCAGGTGCCAAGCGCAAAGCCAGATTTCGTTTCAGTCGAGGGAAAAAACGATCCTCCTGCTCAATATCACTCATCGATCTTGAGGCATTGACCATCGTTTCCGTTCTTGGAATACGTGTTTTTTCATAAAGACGCAATGCAGCTATAGGATCAGCTTTCTGCATGATAGCGTGAGCCAGAACAGCTGCATCCTCCATTGCCATTCCGGCACCTTGCCCTAAGCTGGCCAGCATCGGGTGTGCGGCATCACCTAATAATGTGATGCGGTCTTTTCCCCAATGTGGAGAAAAAGGACGATCCTGAGCGGGAACGGCGATAATGTCTGTCGAAGGCGTTTTTAAGATGATATCTGAGACAATATTTGGCCAGCCCTGGTAGAAATCGGCAACGTCTTGGTTGGAGCCTTGCCATGTTCGAGCTTGTTTGTCTTTCATATTGGCCGTTCCCCACCAATAGACTTCTCCCCCACCAATGTCAATTAAACCAATCCGTTTACCGGCTCCCCAATAATGCACGATATAACCTGGCGTAATTTGCGGGTGCCGGTAACGAGTGATAGCCAGCCAGCAAATATAATCAGCAGGGCGGGTAGGTTCCGAGCCATGAATTAGATTCCGTACGGTAGAGTAAATGCCATCGGCACCGATGAGTATGTCTCCCTGGGCTTCACGGTCATCAGCAAACTTTACAAACACACCAGTGGCAAATTGATTAACTGCAACCACCTTAGCAGACGTTTTGATTTCAATATCAGGTAACTGTTGCAATAGTGCCTGTTGTAATGCCTTACGTGAGATACATACGCTGGCAGCGCCATTTTCTGCGGAAACCTCTGTCAGAGGTAGTCGCCTTAATAAACGATCACCAGCGGTACGTATTTCAAAGGTTTTGACGGGAGCACCGAAGTGCTCCAAATTAAGATTGATACCCAAGGTGCCAAGCGCAGCTAAAGCATTAGACATCACGGATAACCCAGAACCACTGGTTCTCAGCTCTGGTGCTTGTTCGTAGATCTCGACGGTGCAACCGATGTGTTGCAGAGCGACTGCGGTTGTCAATCCACCAATCCCTGCACCTATAATAATGACTTTCAATGGTTTGTTCATTTTATGCTCTTAATTGATGTTGTGGTTAGAGAGGAGGAGATACACATTTCATTCAAAATTACTTTTGCTACCTCGGCAACGTAGGGCTCTTCCATTATTTCCAGATGATCGCCAGGGACATCTATGACATTTAACTTACCTGTAGTCTTATTGCCCCAACCATTTTTGGGATCACGATATTCACTGCGAACAGCGTCATGCATCGAACGTAATACGTTTGGTAAAGGCCGGGTCGCATGCAACAATGTCATATCAACATCGGCAATATTATGCGTTGAATAATCCGCCGCAGCCTGCCAGTTAGTCTTGTAGACTTCAAACAGTCGCTGCACCACAGCTCTTGAACTCGCTTGTGGAATGGCTCCGGTAACGATGGCGTGTTCAGTGATATATTCAAAACGTTCTTGCAAGGTAGTTATGTGTTTAGGAACAATCTGTTCAGGTAAACTCGCTCCTTGGTTAAGCCATAGCAGTTCCCAGAAGAACCAATTCAGCAAGGCGTCATCATCTGTTTTCCACCGTGATTGTGCATTCAGTGTCATTGTATCTAGCACAAAGAGGTCAGCTATTTTCTCGCCTAACTCTTTCAGTTGCCGGGCCATTTCAAAAGCGACAAAGCCACCATATGACCAGCCGCCCAGTGAATAAGGCCCTTGTGGCTGTATTTGCCGGATAGTTTGAATATAGTTAGCTGCCTGTTGCTGTACCGTGGCGAGAGGTGTTGATCCCGCGTCAACACCATGAGCCTGCAATGCATAAAATGGCTGGTCAGCCGGCAAGTGTTTCACTAAACGCAGATAAGACAGAACGTTACCGCCCATGGGATGGACAAAGAATAGCGGGCGGCGTTTACCGGTGGTACGCATCGGCACCAGTGGGCTAAAGTGCGCTTGTGCATCACTGTGGCGAACCCGCAGCGCCAACTGAGCAATTGTTGGATCACTGACAAATACCGATAGCGGAATATTGACGCCAAAATGTTTTTCAACCAGCACCACCAAACGCATGGCTGTCAGAGAGGTTCCTCCCATATCAAACAGATTCTGATGTACAGAAATCGATGGGATCTTTAATAAATCGGCGGCCAGTTCGCATAATGTACGTTCATAGCTATCGTTAGGTTTCCCATCATGACTGTCGGTATGGTGCCGGGTGATAACGGTTTGGCTTAATTGACGGTCATCCCTTTTGCCACTCGGTGTTTTAGGCAGGGAATCCAACCATTCGATATGGCTGGGGATCATATATTGCGGCAGAGTGGCAAGCAGATGCTCAGATACCTTATCAACTATATTGTCACTCTTTTCTCCCACCAGAAATGCCACCAGGAAACGGTCATTGGTGTTATGTTGCTGAATAACAACAGCGATGTCTTTGATGAATTGATCTGTACCTGGTGTACTGGCAATAGCGAGTTCCACTTCTGCCAGCTCGACCCGGTAACCACGTACTTTAACTTGGGAGTCTTTGCGTCCCAGGCACAATATCACGCCATTATTCAATTTGATGCCCAGATCGCCGGTACGATACCATTTCCCCGGAGAGTTTGTGAGTGTGATAAAACGTTCAGCGCTCAGTTCCGGTTGATTGTAATATCCCAAGGCTAATAAGGGGCCACTGACATAAATCTCACCACGTACTCCAGGAAAAACTTCCTGTAGTTTATCATCCAGGATCAATACGTTAGCATTGTTAATCGCGGTTCCGATAGGCGGCAATGCCGGGAAGGTTTCAGTATTGCCGCTCATGGTAAATGAGGTAATAACGTGTGTTTCCGTTGGTCCGTACTGGTTTTCAAGGAGCCCATCTTCGAGTTTGCCAATGAACTTCCTGATTTCATCCGTAACGCGTAACTGCTCTCCTGATGAAATCACCACTTTTAGCTTTTCAGGGTAAATATTCAATGTATCCGCTGTTTCTGCCAATTGTTGCAAGGCAACATAGGGCAGATAAATGCGCTCGATTTGGCGCTGATGAAGCAATCGGAGCAGGTTAGCCGGATCTTTGCGCTGCTCATCGCTGATAAGATGTAATGTTCCGCCTGAAGCTAATGTGGAGAAAATTTCCTGGAACGAAACATCAAAACTCAGTGGTGCATATTGCAGTGTCGATGATGCCCGGATTCCACTGGCGGTTGAATTTTGCCATTTCACTAAATTAGCCAAACTTCGATGCGGCATGGCAACGCCTTTTGGTATACCGGTAGAGCCGGAAGTGAAGAGTAAATAGGCTATTTGCTCAGGATCAATAGTAACGGCCGTAGGTTGGATTAATGAGTCTGGTCCTTGAAGCAGTTCATTCACATCAATTAATGGCGTGGCGGGAGGTTGGGGGCTGGCGGGCTGCGGTGCTCTATTGGTAATAATGAGCAATGGTTTTACCTGCCCAATCATTGCTTCAATGCGTTGGGCTGGATAACTTAAATCCAGCGGCAAACAGATCCCTCCTGCACGTAATACACCGATCAAGGTTGCAATCAATTCCGGGGAACGCTTCAGAGCAATTCCTATTGGCGTTTCTGCGCGAACGCCCCGTTTTACTAAAGCATCAGCGATCAGTGCCGATTTATGCCAAAGTTCATCAAATCGCCATTTTTCATTGCCATATTTCAGCGCGATTGCCGACTTATGCTGGCTAACAGCCCAGTTGATCTCATCAATAACCGATGTGAAAGTTGAAGAGGGGGTAATAGCATGAGTGGATATTTTGGGTATGGTGCTAAGTGAGGCTTTTTCGTCACTCCGGCTGACAATATTTCTGAGAATGGTTAAGTAGGCATCAATAAACATATCAGCCTGAACCGATGAGAACACCGTACCATCAAAGTCACAGCGTAATACGTTACGGCCGGTAGCAAAATCCGTCATAACGTTAACCAGAATTTCAAAATTGGTTTCTTCCCAGGGAATGAATGAAATTAAACGCAAATCGGGAGAATTAAAGACTGCTGCTAACGCATGGAAATAGACATAGTTAAAAGCGGTGCTAATTTTTGCTCCATCACCCGCAGCTTGCTGGATAGCATTCAGAGGGTATTTTCTATGTGGCGAATGACGTTGTTCTGTGATAAAGACGTCATTGACACACTCTATCCAGGTTTTACCTGTTGCTGAAAAACGAACTGGTAATGTATTAAGGAATAACCCCAATAAATATTCTGAATTCTGTACCTCAGGCCGGCTATGAGTGATTAAGCCCGTTGCAATTTCATCCTGTTCAGCAAATAAGGCAATTGTGGCGCAATGTGCAGCGAAAAATACGGATTTAGTTGATACACGTTGTTGTTGTACCCAGTCTTTTAGCCGTTCTTCTATATCATCAGGTATTGATACTGATTTCGATATTAAAACTTCATCAGATGGAACACCATAGAGTCTATAGCCTGTGACCTGTGTTCGGGATAATCCGGAAAGTTCATTCTGCCAATAGATTTTGTCCTCTACAGATGTCAACGATAGTAGCTCATTCTGCACAGATAATGCGGGTGACGGCAGACGGATATCAGTAATACCCTTTCCCTCATTATCAATGTAGTGATGCAGTAATTCGCGTATTAAGTTAGCTACACTGTTGCCATCCAGGATTGCATGGTGAAAACTCAGAATCAGTTCAAGCGCTTCTGCTGTTTTAAATAATCTGATGTTAAATAGTGGTGCCTGATCGAAGAGATAATGATGGTGCGTCTGCTGATGCATATATTGGATAATTTGATATTCAGCACGGATAATATCAATTTCACTGAGATCAGTAATTGTAACGGCTGAATCAATATCGATAGATTCATTCACGATTTGCAGGGGTTCTTTAAAGTCAGCCAGATTAAAGTGTGAACGTAGGGCTGGGTGCCTTTGAATTAATACCACTGCACTTTTCCTGAAGTGATTGGGTTCCCACTTGGCTTGAAGGGTATAGCGGAAAACATCTTTGTACTTTGCTGAATCATTGGCCTGCTGGCTATGATAGATCAAACCCAATTGCAGCTGTGTCGCCGGATAAGCATCTGCAAAACCAGATAACCTAGCCTTTTCTGCTTCATCAATCAGGGCAAATGGCAACAGATCCAACGTGTCTGTGATAGGTTGTGAGAGTTCAACCTGTTGGCTCAACGCAGAAATTGTCAGATATTGCGTCAACTGTGACAGAGTGACTTTGATGCCAGCTTTTTCAGCTTCGGAACGGATTTTCAGCATCAGGATTGAATCACCACCGATAGCGTAGAAACTATCCTTGATACCAATATTGCTGATGTTCAGAACGCTTTGCCATATTTTAACTAGGGTTTTCTCAAGTTCGGTCGAGGGCCTATGTGCCGTTGCAAGAACTTTATCCTGCGTTATCTGACTCAGCGCATTGCGATCCGCCTTACCATTCGGTGTCAGGGGTATAAAGGGTACAGCAATAAATTTTGCGGGTACCATAAATTCAGGTAAGGAGTCTAACAGGCGGTCACGTAGCGTATCAGCGGTATAATTTTTACTGGCGACATAATAGGCGCAGAGATAAGTGCCACATTGTTCATGATGTTCAGGCAGGACTTCTGCACGAGTAATGCCCGATATTCTCTCCAGCGTATTCTGGATTTCGCCCAGTTCGATCCTGTTTCCACGGATCTTCACCTGATTGTCAATACGTCCAAGATATTCGATACTACCATCAGGCAACCATCTGGTCAGGTCCCCAGTGCGGTACCAACGCTCTGTTGTTAAACCGGATATGTCACGGATAAACTTCTCATCAGTTAATTCAGGCTTGTTAAGATATCCACGTGCCAGGCCCACGCCACCAATTTGTAATTCCCCTGCTACACCAATCGGCTGCCGGGTGTTGTGAAGTGACATAATACGCAGTGCGGTATTATTGATAGGATAACCAATTGGCACCCGGGTAATCTCGTCCGTCGAACTGGTCGGGATCTCATAATAGGAGACATCGACTGTTGCTTCGGTTGGCCCGTACAGATTAACTAATAACGGCATGTCTTTGCCAAACTGCGTAAATATCCTCTTAAATTGATTTACCCGAGCGGGGGATAATGCTTCGCCACTGGTGAAAATTCTGCGCAAACTGCTAATTTGAGTTATCAGCTCAGGTTGCGTTTCTAGTGTATTAAGGAAAGGAAACAGCATCGAAGGAACAAAGTGCACGGTCGTAACATCATGTTCTTTAATCGCTTTAATGATCTCTAAAGGATCTTTTTGTGCCCCGGGTGGCAGTAAAGCGACAGAGGCACCAGTGATTGACCACCAGAATAGTTCCCATATGGAAACGTCAAACGAGATGGGTGTTTTTTGCAAAATAACATCGGTTTCATTTAACGGATATTTTTCCTGCATCCATTCCAGCCGATTAACAACTGATCTGTGTTCAATCATCACACCTTTCGGCCACCCGGTGGAACCTGAGGTATAAATGATATAAGCCAATGAATTGGGGTCAGAACGGTTAAGTAACGGTAATGTTACGGTATCAGATGCATCCTGGCTGTTTAACACTTGATAGTGTTCAGCAAATGTTCCATTTATTGAGCGTTCTGTCAGAATGACGGAAACACCACTGTCTTGCAGAATATACTCTATTCTTTCCGCAGGATAAGAAATATCAATGGGTAGGTAAGTTGCCCCCACTTTCAGAGTGGCAAAAATGGCAGCCAGCATTTCCTCGCTACGTTCCATCATAACGGCAACAACATCCCCGGATTGCACTCCATGCCCGACCAGCATGGACGCGATACTATCGGTATGAGCCTGTAATTGTTGATAGTTCCAGGATTGTGGCGCGTGTTTTGCCGATTTAATGGCAATTGCCTCAGGATATAAAGCAGCCTGTTTTTCAAATAAGGTAGAAATGGTTTCTCTATCAGAGAACGCGATGTTTGGCCCTTGTTCAAAGGCTTGCAGTTGCTGCGCCTTCTCTGCCGGAAAAATATCAATATGTGAAATCCCACTGTCCGGTGCTGTGATGATTTGTAAAATTATTTGGGAAAGTGATGCGGTAAACTGTTCAAATGAATAGTCAGTATTGAAAACATCAGCGGCACCCCGGAAATTGATAACGACATCATTATTGTCACCATTAGTAATCATATGAATGGCTAAAACATCTGTTTCATGACCATTGGCGTAAGCATTTGCATGGTGTTCAATCTTTTCGAACTCAGGAATCTTCTGTAATTGAAGATAGGAAATTGTAACATCAAATAGCAGGCGGGAAATATTACTGGCCCTATTGTGTGTTTTTATCAGTTGGCTCAGAGGAACATGTTCATACCGTTTCAGAAATTTAATTTTTTGCTTAATTTGCTGGCTTAATACCCGCAAACTCATCGCGGAGTCAACGGTCACGGAAATTGGCAGCGTATTGGCCCATTCACCAATGATATTGATATTACTTTCCTGACGGTTAAATAGCGGGATACCGATAGTGATATGAGAATTGTTGTGTATCCGTGATAATAAAACAGCAAGTGCTGTGGTCATAACTAAAAGAGGGGACATTCCAGTAGCTAATGCACTTTCAACCTGAAAACGGGTTAATGTCATCTGCTGTTTTATAAATTGGGTATTTTCGGTTGACTTCTGACGGGTAAATAAAACGGGCTCAACCCCTTCGATAGTTTTCGCCAGCGCAGAAACTTCATTCACCGTGGAAGGGTGTTTTAGATGTTCTAACGATTGGGTAATAGCCGCTAAATACTCTTTTTGCGTGTTGAAGGCATATTCTGGGGTTGGTTCTGAACTTTGATATTGCTGGAGGATTTTTGTGCTGAGTAAATTCATCCCCCAGCCATCGCAAACGATATGATGAGTACGTAACAAAAGGGCAACATAATTAGCCTGGTTCGGGGTAACAATGGCGACTTCGAACAGCGGAACACCGGTTAAACTAAAGACTTTAGCTGGCCATGCCGCAATAAAGTCTTCACCCGTTTGAGATTGTGATTGTAAATATTCGCTGTTGATTATCTCGACTTTAACCTCAGCCATACAATGATTGATACGCTGGGTTAATAACTCATTTTCTTCTAAAATTTGTATTTTGCCGATGATTTCCTGATTAAGAACATTATTCGCCGCCATAACGAGCTTATCAAGATTAATATCCCCGGAAAGGTACCGTATCTGTGCCAAAGTGTATTGAGCGCTTTGTGGGTTGCGCTGATTTTCAAAAAAGATATCTTGTTGATATGGAGTAAGAGATATTACTTTTTGTAATTGTTTCATATCGTAACCCTTGAAGACGAAAAGGAACACGCTATGTCATTGCGATTATGCCGACTTTTCATTGCCGAGCAAAAAATGACATAACAAGTTGATTTATAGTAAAAATAATCATGTTTTTGATTCTAATTGTGTGATCCCTGTATTATTTTTCATATTTATTGATAATAGACATAATTTATCATCCGTAACATAAAGTATAAATTATATTTATATTTTTTAACCACTAAAGAGTAAAGTTTTCGCTGCGAAAATTGTGAGTTAATAAATCCTTCCCATTTTGCAAGGTTAGCGTATGAGTTACATTTGGGGACAAGAGCATCGTCGTTCCTTTAGCCGTTGCCTGCAAAAAAGTGAGTTGCCATTCAGTTGTCTGAGTTAATTTATTTGTACCAGCGTTGAAAAATTGTATTGGTTACATGACAGAAAATGTGACGCACTTCCTACTTTACTGATAATGAAAAACAGGCCAGAGGGTTCAATCGGAGAAAAAGCGAACTAAATTGTTTATTATGGTAAGAAAAGATTAAGAGAAACCTATCCGGGTAGTTTTTGTCCAAACATTGGGATGTATTGAAAATGGTCGATCTAGATCCTTGTCAGGAAGGAAAGACTTATGCTGGCGCATGGATCTGATGGGAAGATGATATGAAGCGGAAAGCATTGTTCGTTTAGCCTATCTGATGCATTTGATGCAGTTAGCTGGTGGATTTCGGTTAATTCGCCGGTAGCCAAGAGATTGATGAGTAAATCAGCTAGTGACGAAATTATCGTAAAAAGTCAATTAATAACAGTATGTTATGGAATTTTACAGTCAGAGGCTTACCATTGAATTAACATTTAAATTAATAACGTATGAAAATAAGTCCTGTAAGAAATTATCTTAAAATATATATATCTGGTTTCTATCTTTGGTTTAATCTTCTTCATAATGATAAATTTAGCAAAGCATGTAGTATTTATTTGGAGTTCAATAATGCAAGAAGGTAACAAAATCCTTGTGGTGGATGATGACATGCGTTTACGAACGTTATTAGAGCGTTATCTGACAGAACAAGGTTTTCAGGTACGTAGTGCTGCTAATGCGGAGCAGATGGACCGCTTATTGACACGGGAATCCGTTAGCTTAATTGTATTGGATTTAATGTTACCTGGAGAAGATGGGCTTTCTGTTTGCCAAAGACTGAGAAAACAAAATAATCCGGTGCCGATTATTATGGTGACGGCAAGAGGGGAAGAAGTAGACCGCATTGTTGGGTTGGAGATTGGCGCTGATGATTATATTCCTAAGCCATTTAATCCTCGTGAATTATTGGCACGTATCCGGGCGGTATTGCGTCGTCAGGCAAATAAATTACTGGGCATACCCGCTGAGGATGATGCAATTATTAATTTTGGTAAGTTCAGTCTTAATCTGAGTACTCGGGAAATGTTTCAGGGAGATGAACATATAGTACTGACCAGTGGTGAGTTTGCCATATTAAAAGTGCTGGTTTCTTATCCTGGCGTACCGTTGTCCCGTAATAAGCTGATGGGTTTAGCCCTCGGCCGGGAATACAGCACGATGAAGCGATCTATTGATGTTTTGGTTTCACGTCTGCGCCGTGTAATTGAAGAAGATCCTGCACACCCGCGCTATATCCAGACCATCTGGGGGCTGGGTTATGTCTTTGTGCCTGATGGGAGCCGTGTATGAAGCGATTGCGATTTTCCCCTCGCAGCACTTTTACCCGTACTTTATTCCTGGTCATGGCTATGCTGTTTATCAGTCTGGTAACCAGTTACCTGGTCGTTGTGAATTTCGTTATCATGCCAAGCTTGCAGCAGTTCAATAAAGTATTAGCGTATGAAGTTCGTACTTTAATGGCTGAAAGATTGAAGCTGGAGGACGGATCTTTGCTGGTGAGCTCACCGGTAGTGCGCCAGGAGATTTATCAAGAGTTGGGTATTACGCTGTATTCTGAGCCTGACGCGGAAGTACAAGGTTTACGCTGGGCCAGGCATTATGATTTCCTGAGTGAGAAGATGAGTCAATACCTTGGTGGCAAAGCTGATCTGCGTCTGGAGATAAACAAAGAGAGCCCTATACTTTGGCTTAATTCTTATTTGGCCCCCGATATTTGGGTCAGGGTTCCTCTGACTGAGATCGAGCAAAATCAATTCTCACCCATTTTCCGTTATACATTGGCAATTTTATTACTGACATTTGGCTGTATCTGGCTTTATATCCGTTTTCAGAACCGGCCCTTGCTGGAAATGGAGTATGCTGCCAGACAGACAGGTAAAGGTATTATGATGCCTACGGTGCGGGAAGCGGGGTCGCTGGAAGTTCGCGCTTCTATTCGTGCATTTAACCAAATGTCCGCAGGAATAAAGTTATTGGAAAGTGATCGGACAATATTAATTGCCGGGGTAAGTCATGATTTGCGCACTCCACTGACACGTATCCGCTTGGCTACAGAAATGATGAGCAAGGAAGATGCTTATTTGTCTGAATCTATCAATAAAGATATTGAAGAATGTAATGCCATTATTGCGCAATTTATTGATTATCTCCGTACCGGGCAGGAAATGCCAATGGAATTCTGTGAGCTTAATTCTATTCTCAAAGAGGTTATTTCTGCGGAGAATGGCTATGAGCAGGATATTGAAAATAATCTGTCTCTTCCCCCAATAACCGTTAACGCGAACCCGATTTCCATTAAACGGGCATTGGCTAATATGCTGGTCAATGCCAATCGTTATGGTAATGGCTGGATTAAAGTCAGTAGCGGTCAGACTCATGAATTTGCCTGGTTTCAGGTGGAGGACGATGGCGCAGGAATTAAGCCTGAAGATTTGCCGCAGTTATTTCAGCCATTTGTTCGGGGCGAAAGAGCGCGCAGCAACAGTGGAACGGGGTTAGGTTTGGCTATTGTTCAGCGGATTATTGATGCTCATGACGGGAAAATTGAAATTGGCACCAGCCCAAGAGGGGGATTATCTATTCGTGCCTGTATTCCTGTTGTGGAAGATAATTTTTAATGGCCTGATGATAATCTCCGGCTTTAATTTCAAGGCCTGTGGAAATGACAGTTTTATGTCAGCATCAGGCTGAGTTTGCATTGTGCTGTCATAAAAATGTCATAATTAAGACATTTTGCTGTAACTAAATTGACCTATTTTCCCTTCTACACCTTTTTTAATCTGACGAACACATTTCTTTGTTGATTCTCAAATCCCATTAGGAGGGGTTATGAAACTAATGCGTATCACCGTAGCCGGCATAATGGCAGCGACATTTTCTTTGACAACCCTGTCTGTATTCGCTGCTTCCAGCTTGACGGGGGCAGGTGCGACATTTCCCGCCCCGGTGTATGCCAAGTGGGCAGATTCTTATCAAAAAGAGACCGGTAATAAAGTCAATTATCAAGGCATCGGTTCTTCCGGTGGCGTAAAACAAATTCTGGCAAATACCGTTGATTTCGGTGCTTCCGATGCGCCCTTATCCGATGAAAAATTAGCGGCTGATGGCTTGTTTCAATTCCCGACGGTCATCGGTGGAGTCGTACTGGCGGTGAATATTCCTGGAATTAAATCTGGTGAATTAACACTGGATGGTAAAACGTTGGGTGATATTTATTTAGGTAAAGTGAAAAAGTGGAATGATCCGGCGATTACTAAATTAAATCCGGGGGTAAAACTGCCAGAGCAGGATATTGCGGTGGTACGTCGTGCGGATGGCTCCGGCACCTCTTTTGTGTTTACCCGTTATCTCTCTAAAGTGAATAGCGAGTGGAAAGTAAAAGTCGGTGCAGGTTCCACGGTAAGTTGGCCTGTTGGGTTAGGTGGTAAAGGCAATGATGGCATTGCCGCATTCGTTCAGCGCCTGACGGGTTCCATTGGTTATGTTGAATATGCCTATGCTAAACAGAATCATTTGGCTTATACCAAACTGGTCTCTGCTGATGGCAATGTTGTCAGCCCGACAGAAGAGAGTTTCAGCGCCGCAGCGAAGAACGCGGAATGGCACAAAACGTTTGCTCAGGATTTGACTCACCAACAAGGTGAAAACGCGTGG
Source organism: Photorhabdus tasmaniensis (assembly GCF_011189505.1). GTDB lineage: Bacteria > Pseudomonadota > Gammaproteobacteria > Enterobacterales > Enterobacteriaceae > Photorhabdus > Photorhabdus tasmaniensis. The sequence continues at coordinate 52,481 of NZ_PUJU01000024.1, read as the reverse complement.
CCGATTACTTCCACCACCTTTATTCTGGTTCACAAACAGCAAAAAGACGCCGCCAAGGGTGCCGAAATACTGAAATTCTTTGACTGGGCTTACGAGAAAGGCAGTAAACAAGCGAATGATCTGGATTATGCAACCCTGCCAAAAGAAGTGGTTGAGCAAGTTCGTGCGGCCTGGAAAACCCATGTGAAGGATAGCAGCGGCAAGGTTCTGTACTAAATCGTGTTGATGGCAACGGTTTGAAGTATCGATTAAATTTGTAGTTTTGATTTCTCCCCCGTTTAAGGGGGAGTTAAACCGGATGAGAATAAGCTCTATGGCCGAACAGAAAACGGCAATAAAAGCACCCAGTAAAAACGGCGATATTATTTTCAGTGCACTGGTTCGGCTAGCTGCGCTGATGACTTTGTTTTTGCTGGGAGGCATCATTATCTCGTTGATTATCGCCTCCTGGCCCAGTATCCAGCAGTTCGGCATCTCTTTCCTCTGGCATAAAGAGTGGGATGCCCCGGCAGAACAATTTGGTGCATTGGTGCCTATTTACGGTACGTTGGTCACTTCGTTGATTGCTTTGATCATTGCGGTGCCTGTCAGTTTCGGGATTGCACTGTTTCTGACGGAACTGGCACCTAACTGGTTGAAACGCCCGCTTGGGGTCGCAATTGAGTTGCTGGCTGCAATTCCAAGTATTGTTTATGGTATGTGGGGGTTATTTGTTTTTTCACCTCTGTTTGCCACCTATTTTCAGCAGCCGGTCGGCAATGTCCTTTCCGGTATGCCAATTGTGGGTGAACTGTTCTCCGGTCCGGCCTTTGGTATCGGTATTCTGGCGGCTGGTGTCATTCTCGCTATCATGATTATCCCTTATATCGCCTCGGTTATGCGTGATGTGTTCGAACAAACACCGGTCATGATGAAAGAATCCGCTTATGGTATCGGTTGTACTACCTGGGAAGTTATCTGGCATATTGTATTGCCTTACACCCGCAATGGCGTGATTGGTGGTGTCATGCTGGGCCTTGGCCGTGCGCTGGGGGAGACAATGGCAGTGACTTTTATCATCGGTAATACTTACCAGCTCGACAGTTTTTCACTGTTCATGCCGGGCAACAGTATTACTTCTGCGCTGGCAAACGAATTCGCTGAAGCTGAATCTGGCTTACATACCTCAGCATTGATGGAGCTTGGCCTGGTTCTGTTTGTGATCACCTTTATTGTGCTGGCGTTGTCAAAATTAATGATCATGCGTCTGGCGAAGAATGAGGGGCGTTGATATGGCAACAATGGATGGGCAAAAGCCTATTGATGCAAATGCACGCAGCCGTAAGCAGGCATGGCGTCGTCAGAAAAACCGCCTCGCTCTGCTGTTATCAATGGCAACCATGTTGTTTGGTCTGTTCTGGCTGGTGTGGATTTTGTTCTCCACAGTCACCAAAGGCCTTGATGGTATGTCGCTGGCGTTGTTCACAGAAATGACACCGCCACCGAATACGGAAGGTGGTGGCTTGGCAAATGCCATTGTTGGTAGTGGGTTGTTGATTTTATGGGCGACGATTATCGGTACTCCGTTGGGGATCATGGCGGGTATCTATCTGGCCGAGTATGGCCGCCGTTCATGGTTGGCAGAGATGATCCGCTTTATCAACGATATCTTGCTGTCAGCGCCTTCTATTGTCGTTGGCTTGTTTGTTTACACTGTCGTTGTAACGAAAATGCAGCACTTTTCCGGTTGGGCAGGAGTGATCGCCTTAGCGTTGTTGCAAGTGCCGATTGTCATCAGAACCACTGAAAACATGTTGAAACTGGTTCCTGATAGCTTACGTGAAGCAGCCTATGCCTTGGGAACGCCTAAATGGAAGATGATTTCGGCCATCACGCTGAAAGCCTCAGTATCCGGCATTATCACCGGTGTATTGCTGGCAATTGCCCGAATTGCCGGGGAAACAGCGCCGCTGCTGTTCACCTCTCTCTCAAATCAGTTCTGGAGTACTGATTTGGGTCAGCCAATTGCCAACTTACCGGTCACTATTTTTAAATTTGCGATGAGTCCATTCTCTGAATGGCAGCAACTGGCGTGGGCTGGCGTATTATTGATAACCCTGTGTGTATTGCTGATTAACATTGTAGCGCGTGTGCTGTTTGCCAAGAAAAAGCACTGACTGATATTTTCAACAGAGAGAAGTAAATGAACATGGCTAATGATATCGCTGGCAGTAAAATTCAGGTACGTGATCTGAACTTTTATTACGGCAAATTTCACGCGCTGAAAAACATTACGTTGAATATTGCAAAGAATAAAGTAACGGCTTTTATCGGTCCGTCTGGCTGTGGTAAGTCTACGCTGTTACGGACTTTCAATAAAATGTATGAATTGTATGGTGAGCAGCGGGCAGAGGGAGAAATCTTGCTGGATGGCAATAATATCCTGACGGACAAACAGGATGTGGCGTTGCTGCGTGCCAAAGTGGGAATGGTATTCCAGAAACCGACCCCATTTCCGATGTCTATTTATGACAATATTGCTTTTGGTGTCCGTCTGTTTGAGAAACTCTCAAGAGCAGAAATGGATGAACGTGTTCAGTGGGCTTTGACCAAAGCCGCATTGTGGAATGAAACCAGGGATAAATTGCATCAGAGCGGATACAGTCTGTCTGGTGGTCAGCAGCAGCGTTTATGTATTGCTCGCGGAATTGCGATCCGTCCGGACGTTCTATTATTGGATGAGCCTTGCTCCGCACTTGACCCGATTTCTACCGGTCGTATTGAGGAGCTGATCAGCGAATTGAAATCTGAATATACTGTGGTGATTGTGACCCACAATATGCAGCAGGCCGCGCGTTGCTCAGATCATACTGCGTTTATGTACCTTGGTGAATTGATTGAATTCAGTGACACAGACACATTGTTTACCACACCAAGAATGAAACAAACTGAAGACTATATTACCGGTCGTTATGGTTGATTACGGGGCGTAACATGGACAATCTGAATCTCAATAAACATATTTCTGGTCAGTTTAATGCTGAACTGGAGCATATCCGTACTGAACTGATGGTGATGGGCGGGCTGGTGGAGGAACAGCTCTCCAAAGCGATTACCTCAATGCATAATCAGGATGCGGAACTGGCGCATGAAGTGATTGAGGACGATCATAAAGTCAATATGATGGAAGTCGCTATTGATGAAGCATGTGTTCGCATTATTGCCAAGCGCCAGCCGACGGCCAGTGATCTGCGGCTGATTATGTCAATCTCGAAGATCATTGCTGAACTGGAAAGAATCGGAGATGTGGCAAAGAAAATTTGCCAGACGGCACTTGAGAAATTTTCACATCAGCATCAGCCACTGTTGGTGAGTTTGGAATCGCTTGGCCGCCATACCATTCAGATGCTGCATGATGTTTTAGATGCTTTTGCCCGCATGGATCTGGAAGAAGCTATTCGTATCTATCACGAAGATAAAAAGGTGGATAAAGAGTATGAAGGCATTGTCCGCCAACTAATGACTTATATGATGGAAGATCCCAGAACCATTCCAAGTGTGCTGACGGCCTTGCTCTGTGCGCGTTCTATTGAACGAATTGGCGATCGTTGTCAAAACATCTGTGAATTCATTTTCTACTATGTCAAAGGACAGGATTTTCGGCATGTCGGTGGTGATGAATTGGAAAAATTGCTGACTAAAGATAACAAGTAACTCGCTGACAATGCTGGCATTTTTTGCCAGCATTGTGTTACCTTATAATTCTTAATAGTTATAAATATAGTTTTTTATATTATTTCCTGCACTATAGTGAAATTGATAGCTTGTGGCGATTAATAAACATTTAATTACCGTCAGGAGTTTTCAATGAAATCCCTCGTTCTTGTCACGGCGTTGCTGGCTGGGCTAGCACTGGTTACTGGTGTTGCGAAGGCCGATAAACTGGATGATATTAAAAAAGCCGGCACAGTGCGGATCGCTGTTTTTGACAGTAATCCCCCGTTTGGTTTTATTGACCCGCAAACTAAAAAACTGGCGGGTTATGATGTAGATATCGCAAACGCGATTGCAAATGACCTTGGTGTTAAACTGGAACTGCGTCCGACTAACCCGGCAAACCGTTTACCCCTGTTGGCATCAAAGAAAATTGATCTGATTGCCGCCAACTTTACGGTAACGGATGAGCGTGCTAAACAAGTTGATTTTTCAATCCCTTATTTTGCCACTGGGCAAAAATTTATTGCCCGTAAAGGCGTTCTGAAATCTCCGGATGACATTAAAAACTTACGTATCGGTGCTGATAAGGGAACAGTACAGGAAATCACTCTGCGTGAGCATTATCCGACAGCAAAAGTCATCTCTTATGACGATACGCCTCTGGCATTTGCTGCGCTGCGTAACGGCAATGTACAAGCAATCACTCAGGATGACGCTAAACTGGTTGGTCTGTTGGCTAACGTACCGGCAGCACAAAAAGCGGAGTTTGAGATCTCTCCTTTCAGCATCACCCGTGAATATCAGGCTGTGGCTGCGGTAAAAGGGCAAGAACGCTTGGTTGAAGCGGTGAACCAAACGCTGCTGAAACTGGAAAAAGAGGGTGAAGCAGAGAAAATTTATAACCGTTGGTTTGGCCCGGAGACCAAGTCGTCTCAGCCGCGAGGTGACTTTAAGTTTGCGCCTTTGGAGCAGCAAGCCAAGTCCTGATGAGTGACAAACCTTGGTAATCAGCCCCGCGCCTTGTGTTGCGGGGTTTTATCATTGGTAATGTTTGGTAATCGTAAGATATGTTTGAGTTATTTGTTACAGAACACTTGCTTGCTCCCCAATACCTGGCGTGGCTTTGGCAGGGTTTCCTGATTACGCTATGGATATCTGCTTGTACCGTTGTGGCTTCCACATTGCTGGGTTTTGTTCTGGCTGCTGCCCGTGACAGCCAACTAAAAATTCTCCGTTGGCCGGTAACGGCTTACACCACCTTGTTTCGCAATACGCCTCTGCTGGTGCAACTGTTTTTCTGGTACTTTGCATCAGGGCAAATATTGCCGCAAGAGGTGATGTTCTGGCTGAATACACCTCATGAAATCAATCTGTTAGGCCTATCATTGGCATGGCCTTCATTTGAATTTCTGGCTGGATTTATCGGTTTGACCCTCTATTCGGCCCCATTTGTTGCGGAAGAATTACGGGCAGGTATCCAGGGCGTAGGGCGTGGGCAGAAATATGCGGCTCATGCATTGGGGCTGACCGGCTGGCAGGCAATGCGTTATGTCGTACTGCCGCAGGCGTTGAAGATAGCAATGCCGCCATTATTGGGGCAGTACATGAATATTGTGAAAAACTCGTCGCTGACAATGGCAATTGGTGTAGCTGAACTGTCATATGCTTCCCGTCAGGTGGAGACTGAAACACTGAGAACATTTGAAGCATTTGGTGTTGCGACGGTGTTGTATATTGCCACGATTGCGGTCATGGAAGGTTGGGGACAATGGCGTCAACAACAAGCTATAGCAAGAGGACATTAAAATGGATTTTTCAGTCATTACAGAAAACTGGCGCTACCTACTGTTAGGGACCTTCCCTGATGGCCCCCTTGAAGGGGCGGCGTTGACATTGGTCATCAGCCTGATGGCTGGTGTGATTTCTATTGTATTGGGTACGGTTGCAGGTGTTGCTTTGGCAATGCTGAAAGGCTTCTGGGTTAACCTGTTAGCCGCAGTATTGGGCTTTTTCCGTGCAATTCCAGTCATTATGCTGATTTTTTGGACTTACTTCCTGTTGCCTGTGATGCTTGGCATGGAAATTCCTGAAATTACTACAGTGGTTTGTGCTCTGGCGTTGATCACCTCTGCTTATCTGGCTCATGGGGTGAAAGCGGGAATTATTGCGATTGGTGCGGGCCAGTGGCAGGCCGGGTTATCATTAGGTTTCAACCGTTGGCAGGTACTTTGGTACATTGTTTTGCCACAGGCATTACGCATGATGGTGCCTTCCTTTATTAATCAGTGGATTGCTCTGATAAAAGACACTTCTCTGGCCTATATTGTTGGCGTGGCAGAGCTGTCATTCCTGGCAACTCAAGTGAATAACCGCAGTATGGTGTATCCGACAGAAGTCTTTTTATTTGTCGCATTGATTTATTTTGTGATGTGTCTGACGCTGGAATTGACAGCAAACTATATTGTTCGCCGTTTCTCTCTGCAACGTAGGAAAATGTCTATTTTCCGTTTTTGGCGGAAGGAAAAATTAATTTTGGCTCCCCAATATTAACTCTTTCTTTATTTAATGATTTGTATTTACCGCATAATCTCCCTATTCTAATTATAGGGAGATTTTTAATGTTAATTTACTTTGTCTGATTTTATATTATTGAAATATATTTTCACTCTGAGACGTAAACAATAATGAAATTATTAAGACAAATAAATAACCTTATGAAAACAAGAAAGATTTGTTGAAATAACAGAATAATAATCTTTTTTGATAATATGGCGATGATTAACTTATAAAATAATATAATAAATTCGGAATATTATTATTAATTATTATATTTACGTCCTTCTGGATTTACAGAAATATTCGATATTTTAGTTGATTGTTATCGATCATGATTAAGGCGAGAGCATAAAATATATGGTCACCCCCGTTTTTGCAACCATGATTTTGATTAATAGTGGGTTTGCTTAAATCTATCCGGCGTCTCTATGGGCAAGGATGCCCACATCTCAATGAGTCCTGCACCTGACGAACCTAAAAAAGTGTGGGACACTTTACCGATTGGCGATAAAATAACCGATGCAACACGTCTGTCATCAAATCCCTATTTTGTTTAGCCGGTAATGCAATGGAGTTAATAGGGCGCTCATTATTTATTGCAAACGCGAACGGCCGTATTAAACGGTGAGCTAGAGGCACAATTTGAGTGTTGGTATCCGGGAGTAAAATTGGGAGAAGAAACAAAAAACCATCTAACCGCAGCGATTACAGCATAGAATAATACCCTACGTTTTTTATGCTCTCCTTAATCCAATTAATCATAAAAGATAAAATTAATCACTAGATTATATGATAAGAATAATATGTTATTCAATATTTGCCTTTGAAGTGAGTGTGTTATTTCATTGTGTATTTCAACTTTCTTAAAATATAAAATAATCATAAATGTGGCTTTTGTCACGAAATAAATATTTTTTATTGACTTGTCAAAGTTAATACATAATATTTTTTAAATCATGAACCAAACTGAGGATTTATGTTTTGAGCAATCCATTTGAAAATCAATCTCTTGATTTCTTTGTATTAATAAATGATGAAGATCAACACTCATTATGGCCTGTATTCATCGCAGTACCTGCTGGTTGGCAAGTTATCTACGGACCAGAAAAACGTGAGAATTGTTTGGGTTTTGTAGAGAGTAACTGGAAAGATATGAGGCTAAAAAGTTTGCAGTGAAATAAATTAGAAAAGGCGGATTCGACTAATAAGTGCAATTTCTCAGAAGGGCGGTCAGTTACTATAATAGGCATCTTTCCTGCCACAGGAAAATGCACTATGACCTATAAACAACTGACCGAAGCAGAAAGATACCCGATTTTCAGTTTTAAAAAAGCGGGTTTTTCACAACGTTTCATTGCTCAATCACTCAATCGAAGCCCATCAACCAGTAGTGGAGAGTTGAAAAAAAATCAGAAAGTAAAAAAATATTGTCCGAAACAGGCTTATCTTCAGGGTTTTTTTCGCCGTCATTTTGCAAAGAAAGTCACAAAAGTGACCAAAGAAATAAAAAAATGGATAAAGCGGCTAATTTGCCAAGATTTAAGTCCTGAACAGGTGGTTGATTATCTAAGGAAGTATGAAGGGACATCCTTGCATCATGAGACCATTTATAGATTGATTTATAAAGATCAAATGGACAGAGGTGACTTATGGCAATATCTCAGAATTGCCAGTAAACAGTATCGTAAACGGTATGGCTGTTATGAAAGAGGGGAAAAAATTAAAAACAAAGTCAGTATTAATGAACGCCCAGAAATCGTTGATAAAAAAGCACGAATTGGGGATTGGGAAGGTGATACGATAATAGGAAAAGATAAAAAAAGTGTATTATCAACGCTGGTTGAACGTAAGACACTCTATATAATCATTATCAAACTGAACAGAAAACAAGCATCAGAAGTAGCTGAAGACACAATGACGGCTTTATACCTGTTAAAACAAATGGCTAAAACAATGAAGTTTGATAACGGTTTAGAATTAAATAATCGTCCCCGAAAGACTCATGGTGACAAAAACCCAAATGGACTATTTAAAGGGATATGAACTTGTTTACTCGTAGCTTAATTATGTTGCGCTTACTATGCGAAACCACCAAACAAAAACATTATCCCTACAACATTTGTAGCTAAGGTAGAACTATATATGAATAAGGATGGGTATTGTAATTTAACATCTGCGCAGTTCGGGATTTGGTCATTCAACGAAATTATAGAAAATAAGTCAATAAATAATATAAGCGAATATTTTATAATTGATGGTGATATAAATGTTGAATATTTTTCTGAGGCGGTTAGAAAAACAGTAGAAGAAGCTGAGGCTTTACACTCTCGTTTTTATAAATTTGATAATTGTATTAAACAGAAGTTTTTCTCTATAAATAACTATGAACCAAAAATTATTGATTATAGCGATTTTCGAGAGGAGATTGCACTCCAGAAAGCTAAAAAATTCTTAATGACAAGAACGGAGCAATATTTTGATATTTGTGAGAATCTTCCATTCGAAATATCACTAATAAAAATAGCAGAAAATAAATTTTTGTATTTCCACTGTTATCATCATATAGTTATGGATGGTTTGGGGGCATCACTCATTATTCAACGTGTCATAAGTTTATATAACGCTTCTTTTATTGAGGGTTCTCCTCCTCCTTCACCATTTGGTAAATTTAAGGAACTTATTGATGGTGATATTGATTATCATAATTCTTCCAGATTTATTTGTGACCGTGATTACTGGTTAAATCTATTTGCTGATATTCCTACCCCTGCTAGCCTAGCGAATCGAATAGCTCCTCCTTTAAGAACTATAATACGTCATCGTGTGAGTTTGGGTTATGAATTAACTGACCTGCTGCATAAAAAATCAAAAGAAATGAATTGCACATTACCTAACTTGCTTATTGCCATAACTTGCGTTTACTTGCATCGCATGACGGGACTTTCTGAAGTCATAGTCGGTTTACCAGTAACAGGAAGGCTTGGAAGGAAAGAACGTATTATACCAGGATTGATGGCAAATATACTTCCAATGCGATTAATACTATCGCCAGATTTGAATTTGAAGACGGTTTTAGCCAGAGCAGCGAGACAAATCATGACGGTCTTACGTCATCAAAAATATAGATATGAAGATTTGTGTCGTGATTTAAAAATAATTAATAGTGGTGAATCATTATATCGAATAAGTATAAACGTTGAAAGCTTTGATAATGGTGGATATTTTCATCAAAGTAAAATACTACCTTGCAATATTGCAAATGGACCTGTTTCTGATCTCAACATTTTTTTCTTTGATTATAATAAAGAAGTTCCTTTGACCCTTGGATTTGATGCAAATAGTGAGTTGTATTCTCCAGAACAGTTGTCTGAACATACCTCTCGGATGTTGAAAGTTTTTTATGATTTGTTAACAAATCAAGATGCTACCATTGGTTCGTTGTTATTGCTAAATGATAATGAATATAGAAATTTAGAGATTATTAATAATAAAACTCTGGCATCAATCCCTTCGTTAACACTTGCTGATCACTTTGAAGATCAAGTAAAAAAATCCCCAAATAAATCAGCGTTATATTGTGATGATATTTCTTTAACTTACGCTCAACTTAATGAAAAATCAAACAAGCTAGGTCATTATTTATTAAGTCAACATTTTCTCCCTAATGACACCGTAGCGTTACTATTACCTCGGACCGTTGATTTAATTGTAGCATTGTTAGCTATATCGAAGATAGGTGCAACATATATACCGTTAGATCCTGATTATCCTGAAGAACGATTGAAATATATTATTGAAACCGCAAAACCGAAAATTGTATTGACGTCAATTAATGTTAATTTTAACTTTTGTTTAGATGCTCTTCGGATACAGTTAGATGATGTCAATATCTCCTTATTAGTCAATTCTCAATCAATTCACAACCCTATTAGAGTAGTCACTACGGCTAATCAAGCTGCGTATATCTTGTTTACATCAGGATCGACAGGGAATCCTAAGGGAGTAGTGATTACACACCATTCGCTTACTAATTTTCTTTACGCAATGCAAATGTCACTGCAAATAAAACCTAGCAACCGAATACTCGCTGTTACAACGATTGGTTTTGACATCGCAGGTTTGGAAATATTCTTACCATTAGTTAATGGCGCTTCAATAGCGTTAGCGTCTCATGACACTACACGGGATCCTAATCTATTGGCATCGGAAATCGTCCGAAATAACATAACTCATTTGCAAGGCACGCCCGCTTTGTGGCAAGGATTGGTTGAGTATCAGCCGAACTCACTGAGTAACCTCACCGCAATTGTTGGTGGTGATTCGTTGCCTAAAAATCTGGCTGAACGTATGGTGTCTCTAGCACATAGAGTCATTCAAGTTTATGGTCCTACTGAAACCACCATTTGGTCTACTTTACATGAACTGACGGTAAAGTCTGTGCAGCCAAATTCTATTGGTTTACCCATACTAAATACGCAGATCTATATCCTTGATACGGCTCTTCAGCCTGTGCCTGTAGGATATCCCGGAGAACTATATATAGCAGGTGATGGATTGGCTCTTGGCTATTTAGACCTCCCCGCGATGACCAGTGAGCGATTTGTCGCAAATCCTTTTGGAACCGCAGGGCAGCGTATGTATCGTACCGGCGATCTGGCTTGCTGGGGAAGTGACATGAATGTCAATTTCTTGGGGCGTGTCGATAATCAAGTAAAAATTCGTGGTTATCGAATTGAGTTGGGAGAAATTGAAAATACATTCCTGAAATCACCACTAATAAAGAGTGCGCTAGTAATTGCGTACGGAAAAGAAAGTATCAGCAACAAATATTTAGTAGCTTATGTTGTTTTGCGCAAACCCAATTCTTGCTCGTCGGAAGAATTAAATAAATGGTTGAGCAAACATCTACCTGACTATATGCTGCCAGCAGTTATTATGATAGTGGATAGTTTTCCACTGATGCCGAATGGTAAAATAGACCGCCACGCTTTGCTAGCACCGATATTCAAGTCAGGTGAGCGAGTTTTACCGGAATCATCCCAGGAAAAAATCTTATGCAAAATCTTTGAGGAGGTTTTAGGATTTGAGTCGATAGGTATTAATGATAGCTTCTTCAAGCTTGGTGGAAATTCTCTACTAGCAATACAGTTACTTATTCGTTTACGCATTCAGTTAAATATTGAATTACCTCTAAAAGCTATTTTTGAATCTCCAACGGTTAAAGAGCTTTCCAAGGTTATAGCTGACACAGACAAAAAATATTCTCTACGAGAAAAACTGACTCCTCAGCCGCGACCAAATATCTTGCCAATGTCATTTGCCCAACAACGTCTGTGGTTACAGGGACAGATTAATGAGAGCAGTGCATATAATATGCCTATGGCATTACGTATCTATGGTGAATTGGATACCATCGCACTTTCAGCAGCGCTGTCTGATGTAGTGAAACGGCATGAGAGTTTGCGTACTTATCTGACCCTACAGGATGATATACCATGCCAATATATTGTATCGACGGAAGAAATCTCGTTCTCATTGCATGTTCACGAGTTGGATGAGTCTCAAATTACAAAAGAGTTAACTCAGCAGGCTGGTTATATTTTCAGGCTTGATAAAGAATTGCCTATTAAAGCTTGGTTGTATCGGATAAAACCCGAGCAGCATATATTCTTGCTATTAATCCATCACACAGCGGGAGATGGTGGTTCTATCTCCCCCCTACTACATGATTTGAGCCATTACTATCAAGCTCACTTGAAAGGAGAAAATTCTTCACTGCCGCCTTTGCCAGTGCAATATGCAGATTACACATTATGGCAACATATATTACTATCTGATGAGCAAAAATCGGTAGGTTTGTATGCGGAACAAATGCATTACTGGTGTAACCAGCTAGCGTTATTACCAGAAGAGGTAACAATAGCTAGTGTGCAACCTAGACCCACGAAACCGAGTAGCAAAGGTGATTGCTATAAATTCTCAGTTCCTCCGGATATATATCAGGGTCTAAAACGTCTGGCTTTACAAGCGGAAGCCAGTCTGTTCATGGTTCTAAAAACAGCTCTTGCTGTGCTGCTTCATCGAATGGGGGCCGGTGATGATATATCGGTAGGCACTCCCGTTTTGGGCCGTACAGATGAAGCTCAAATGCCACTAATTGGGCTTTTTTCCAATACATTGGTATTACGTACCAACCTTTCTGATAATCCTGATTTTGTCTCCCTGATAGCACAGGTTCGTAAAACAGTACTTGATGCTTATATGCATCAGGATTTGCCTTTTGAGCAAATTGTCGAGTTTTTAACCCCACATCGTTCCGCGTCTAAGCACCCATTATTTCAAGTTATGATGGTACTGGAGGAGGAATTTTCGTTGGGCAATATCTTTTTGCCGTTACGTATTGAGCAACAGGAATTATTGACTAAAACGGCAAAGTTCGATCTCCTGTTTGTTTTCAAAGAGGATGCACAACAAGGCCTTTTAAAAGGACATATTGAATTTGCGACTGACCTATACGATACGCAAACCGTTGCGGGATTTGTAGACCGCTTCTTCAGTGTATTGAACATTATGGCAAACAGGCCCACTGAAAAAATTAGTGAAATTTGCCTGTTAAATCCGTTTGAACGTCAACAACTGCTCAAAACTTGGAACAATACGCTCGTAGAATTGCCAAACCTGTCGTTGGGTGTACTGTTTGAACAGCAGGCTGCCCGTTCACCAAACGCTATCGCTGTTAGCGAAGGCAGCAAAACGTTAACCTATGCTCAGTTGAATATCGCGGCCAATCGCCTTGCACATCGGTTACGCGAACTCACTGGGGCGGAAACATTTTGTGTCGGGTTGCTCATGGCGCATTCGATCGATCAGGTCATTGCCACGTTGGCGGTGATCAAGGCTGGGGCGGCCTATCTGCCATTGCGTGTCAGCGATCCTCTGGAACGGCAGCAAATGATGCTGGATGACGCAGGTGCAGCGGTATTGATTACCGATGTCGATCACCACCTGCCAACGGCGCGTTTTGTGATATGCAACGTGGCCGATTCTGCTGGGAAACGCTGGCCAAAAATCAACCCTGCAACCAACGCCGGACCTTCCAGCCTTGCTTACATTATGTATACCTCTGGGTCAACCGGTAAACCGAAAGGCATTGCGGTAAACCAGGAAAGCGTTATAGCGTTAGCCTGCGATCGCCGATGGTTGCCGGAAGATCATCAGCGTGTGCTGCTGCATTCCCCCGCTGCGTTTGATGCCTCGACCTACGAGTTTTGGGTGCCGCTATTGTGCGGTGGGCAATTAGTGGTGGTGCCAAAGGGTGAGCTGGATATCGATGTGCTGGCGCAGACCATCGCCAATGAAAAAATAACTGCTCTGTGGCTAACGGTTGGCCTGTTCCGGCTGATGGCGGAAGACCACGCCTCTTCCCTGACCAGTGTGCGCCTGTTACTCGCCGGTGGCGATGTATTGCCAAAATCCGCTATCGAAACCGTTATGCGACACTGTCCTGGGCTGGTAATAATGAACGGCTACGGGCCAACCGAAACCACCACCTTTGCAACAACTTATGTTATGCATAGCGTACCGGGCAGCGCTTCGGTGCCTATCGGTATGCCGTTGGACAATATGCAAGTGTATGTGCTTGATACCTACCTGCAACCCGTGCCTGTCGGCGTTTCTGGCGAGTTGTATATCGCTGGTACTGGGCTTGCGCGCGGCTACCTTAACCAGCTTGGCCTGACGGCATCACACTTTATCGCTAATCCTTTCGGCAGCAGTGGCGATCGCATGTACCGTTCTGGCGATTGGGTTCGTTGGCGGCAGGAAGGGATTCTGGAATACCTAAACCGCGGCGATCAGCAGGTCAAAATACGCGGTTTCCGCATTGAGCTTGCCGAGATAGAGGCGGCATTGCTGGAGCGGGAAGGCGTTGCCCAGGCGCTCGTGTGCATTTTCGAACCGCAAAAAGGAAATAAACAGCTGGCTGCATATGTCATTGCCGAAAAAACTGGACAGTGTGAACCAACATTGCTGCGACAAATGTTGAGCGCCCGGTTGCCAGACTTTATGGTGCCGGCAGTTGTGAGTGTAGTAGAGAGATTCCCGCTGACTGCCAACGGGAAAGTCGATATGCGCGTATTACCCGTTCCAGAATTCAACGTTGACCACGCACGCACGGCACGCAATGAGCAGGAAAGCAAACTGTGCCACTTGTTTGCCGAGGTCCTCGGTTTGTCCCAGGTTGGCATCGACGATAATTTCTTCGATCTGGGTGGTCATTCCCTGTTGGCATCGCGCTTTATCAGCCATGTTCGCAAAGCGCTAAAGGTGAACCTCAGCATCCGCGATTTGTTTGAAGCACCAACGGTAGCGCAGTTTGTGCAGCGCCTGGGGCAAGGGAGCACACTGCGCCCAGCGTTGCAGGTGAAACCAAGGCCAGAACGCCTGCCGTTGTCTGCGGCCCAGTCCCGGCTATGGATGGTTGACCGCATTGAAGGGGGTAAATCCCTTTATAACATGCCGTTGACGCTGGAGTTGCAGGGGGAATTGAACGTTCCTGCCATGGCAGCAGCGTTGAATGATGTGGTGGCACGCCATGAAAGCCTGCACACACGCTTTCAGGAGCTATCGGATGGTAACGTTTATCAGCAGATTGCCTACGGGGAAGACGCACAGTGCGAACTGACGCTGCACCACGTCCTTGCTGAGAATTTAGATGAAGAGGTGCTGGCAGCATCAGAATATATCTTTGATTTAGCGAATGAAAACCCCTGCCGGGCCTTGCTGTTCCATGTTGAACCGAACCATCATGTGCTTTTATTCCTGATGCACCACATCGCCAGCGACGGGGCATCGCTTGTTCCTCTGCTGCGTGATCTGGCGCTGGCGTATCATGCTCGATTGCAGGGGCAAGCGCCGAACTGGGCACCACTTCAGGTGCAATATGCCGATTACACTCTGTGGCAACACGAACTGTTGGGCGATCCCCGTGATACGGGCAGCCTGCAAAGTCACCAGTTGGCGTATTGGAGCAAAGTGCTGCATGGACTGCCGGAAGAGTTGCAGTTGCCAACCGACAGGCCACGGCCACAAAGTTCAAGCTATCAAGGCGGGCAATGGTGTTTTGAAGTTGATCCAGAGGTCTATGCACGCTTGCTTGAGTTAGCAAGGCAGCAGAATGCGAGCCTGTTTATGGTGTTGCAGGCGGCCTTGGCGGTGTTGTTGAGCCGGTTAGGCGCTGGTCATGACATTCCACTGGGTGTGGCTATTGCTGGCCGTACCGATGAAGCGTTGGAGCCTCTAATCGGCTTTTTCACCAATATATTGGTGTTGCGCACCGATGTTTCTGGAAATCCGACCTTTGATCAATTGCTGGCGCGCGTGCGCGATAGCGCATTGCAGGCATATGAACATCAGGATCTACCGTTTGAAAACCTGGTGGAAACGCTGAACCCAGAGCGTTCCTTGGCGCGCCATCCGCTGTTCCAGGTGATGTTGGTATTGCAAAACAACGCCAGTGGCGAGGTTCATTTTGATGGACTGAGCACCCGCGTTGGCACACCGCTGCTACCGGTGGCGAAGTTTGATTTGACCTTCAACTTTGAAGAAACGCCAACCTCATTAAACGGCATCTTTGAATATGCTACCGATCTGTTTGACGGCGAAACCGCTGAACGCCTGGCGGGCTATTTCGCCAATTTGCTGGCGGCCATCAGTTGCAATACATGCTGTAATATCAACGAGCTGGAGCTATTTAGCGCGCGCGAACGCCAGCAGATTGTCAACGAATGGAATAACACCACTCGGCAATTGCCAGCCAAGACGTTTGCCGAGCAATTCGAAGCCTTTGCCAAAGCAACGCCGGATGCGCCTGCCCTGCTAGGGGAAAGCGAACGGCTGACCTATAGCCAGTTGGATCAACGGGCTAACCGGTTGGCGAATCTGATGATGGAAAGGGGCATCGGCACAGAAAACATCATTGCCATCGCACTACCGCACTCGGTTGATCTGATCATCGCGCTGATTGCTACGCTGAAAACTGGCGCAGCATATTTACCGCTTGATCCTGATTATCCTCAGGAACGCCTGAATTATATGTTGGAACACTCGCAGCCTGCGCTGGTCATCACGGATTCTGCGTTCGTGCAAAGACTGGGGGCGCAGTATTCCAGCTTGCAGATTGACCAACCGGCGCTACATACGCAATTGGCCCAACAGCAAGCGGAAAGCATCACTTTGCCAAGGAAGTTGAGCATCGATAATGCGGCCTACATTATCTATACCTCTGGTTCTACCGGTTTGCCTAAAGGCGTTCTGGTGACGCACCGGGGTATCAGCAACCTGGTTGCCAGCATGGTCGAGCGATTACATGTCACGCAGCAAAGCCGCGTGTTGCAGTTTGCTTCACCGAGCTTCGATGCCTCGTTCTGGGATATCAATATGGGACTGTTAAGCGGTGCGGCGCTGGTCGTTGCAGGCCGTGATGCGTTGTCACCGGGGGAGCCGCTGTATGAACTGATGCTGGCCCAAGGCGTGACGCATGCCACGCTGCCGCCGGTGGGGTTGGCGGTTATGCCGCGTAAGCCATTGCCTGCGTTGGAAACGTTGGTGGTGGCGGGCGAAGCCTGCCAGCCGGAGCTGATCGACTATTGGGGCCAAGGGCGCCGGATGATCAATGCCTACGGGCCCAGTGAATCCACGGTCTGCGCCACCATGAGCCAACCGTTGGTGGCTGGAAAAGCGCCGCCTATCGGCACGCCAATCGTCAACATGCAGGTTTATGTTCTGGATGAGCGTTTGCAGCCGGTCGCGCCAGGGGTAAAAGGCGAGCTGTATATTGCAGGTGAAAGCCTGGCCCGTGGCTACGTGCGGCGCCCGGATTTAACAGCGGAACGCTTTGTGGCGAACCCGTTTGGCGTGGCAGGTAGCCGAATGTATCGCACCGGCGATGTCGCCTATTGGCAAGCCAATGGTGAGCTGATGTTTGCTGGGCGTGTGGATCATCAGGTCAAGATCAGAGGTTTCCGTATTGAACTGGGTGAAATTGAATCCCTGCTGCTGAGGCATCCTCAACTGAGCCAGGCCACGGTGATCGTGCGTGAAGATAAGCCGGGGCTTCGCCAACTGGTTGCTTACGTCGTGGTGAATGAAGGGGACGTTAATACCGCAGAACTACGCGAATATCTGCGTATCCATCTGCCGGAATATATGGTGCCTGTAGCCATCGTCATGCTGCCGGCAATTCCGGTTACGCCGAACGGTAAAGTCGATCGGCGTGCATTGCCGCAGCCTGATTTCTATCAGCCCCATCACCGTGGCCCGCGTAATACGCAAGAGCAACTGCTTTGCACGCTCTTTACCGATTTATTGGGCGTGGAACAGGTTGATATTGACGGCAGCTTCTTCGAAATGGGGGGCGATAGTATCACCGCGATACAGCTGGTCGCGCGTGCGCGCCAGGCTGGTTGGATATTCACACCACGTCAGGTCTTTGAGCACAAAACCGTTGCCTCCCTGGCCAGAAAAATGCAGGCGAACATTACCACGGTTGCTGAAACTCGGGTTAGCGCGGTAGGTGAATTACCCGTTACACCAATTATCCATTGGTTGATAGAAAACCCCGGCAACATCAACGGGTTCAGCCAGGCAACGTTGCTGCAAACGCCGGAGCATCTGGATGAGAAACAACTTAGGCAGATGCTGACGCTGCTGTTAGAGCAGCACGATGCCTTGCGCTTGGTGGCGAATCGCGCCACGAGCGGTGATGTCCTGCTGACCATTCCACCAATGATGGCAGACATCGTGGATGGTGCATTGAGCATTGTGGATTGCCAGGCGTTCACGCTGGCGGAACTGCAACGCTGCATCAAGGCAGAAAGCCAACGTGCAAAACAGCGCCTCGATCCGGCGGCGGGCAAAATGCTACAGGCGGTTTGGTTCCGTGCATCAGCCGGGCAGCCGGGCCGGCTGATGTTGGTACTTCACCACTTGGTGGTGGACGGTGTCTCTTGGCGTATTTTAGCGCCGGATTTGCAAAACATCTGGGCAGCCATGAGTGCGGGTAAAACGCCGGCGCTGTTGCCGGTTGGTACCTCTTTCCGTGCGTGGGCGTATCAATTGCAGCAAGAGGCCAATGCGCGGCGTAACGAACTGAATTACTGGCTAACGGTGCTGGCGAAGCCGGATACGTTGCTGACTTCCCGCCCGTTAGACGGGACGCAAGACACCGTTGCGGCCAGCGATTCACTGCGGCTCGAGTTACCGGCGGCGTTTACCCAACCGTTGCTGGGGACAATACCGGCGCTCTTCCATGCCGGTATCAACGACGTGCTACTCTGCGCCTTTGCTCTGGCCGTTAATGACTGGCGGCAAACTTCACAGACGGATGTCCTGCTGGATCTTGAAGGGCACGGGCGCGAAGAACTTCCCGGCACGGAGCTGTCGCGCACTGTTGGCTGGTTCACCAACATGTACCCTGTGCGGCTCGAACCGGGTGCTACGCAGCAGGCAGACCCTTATTCATTAGGTCATGCGCTAAAACGCATTAAAGAGCAGTTGCGCCAGGTGCCCGCGAACGGCCTTGGATATGGGTTGCTACGCTATCTGAATCCGCAAACACAGCAGGTTTTGTCACAGCAGCAGCAGGCCCAGATTGGCTTCAACTATCTGGGCCGCATGGCTGTGGGCGGCGATCGCGACTGGCAGGTGGCCGCGGAGGCGAATCTGCTGGATACAACGGCTGACAACAATTTTGCGCTTCCTCATGCGCTTTCACTCAATGCGTTGGTAGAAGAGCGGTCGGAAGGGCCGGTTCTGGTCTCCAACTGGTCATGGGCCAGAGCGCTGCACACTGAAGAGCGCATTAGAGTGTTGGGTAACCATTGGTTCCGTTGGCTAAAAGCAATGTCACAGCTTTCTACGGTGCCTGACGCGGGGGGATTCACACCATCGGACATCACGATGCTATCGCTTAAACAGAATAGCTTGGAAAAACTTCAAGCTAAGTGGAAGAAGAAAAAATAAATATGGAAATTAAAGAGATACTACCATTATCGCCATTACAGAAAGGTCTGTTGTTCCATATTCTGTACGATACCCAAGGCAGCGATGCATATCAGGTGCAGCAGGTTTTCCAGCTTGCTGGCGTTTTAGATAGACAAAAGCTGAAACTGGCCGTCACAACCTTACTGCAACGTCACCCGCACTTGTGCGCGGGATTTGAGTACGAAGACGTAGAAACGCCGGTACAACTGATCCTGGCGGGGTTACCGTTGCCGTGGCGTGAGGTAGATGTGAGTCATCTATCACCAGAGCAGCAACAGCCGGCATTCGCCGCGCTGTTACAGGCTGATTATGATGAGCGCTTTGATCCACACGATCCGCCGTTGCTGCGATTCACCCTGGTCAAATTGGCAGCGCAGCAGCATTATCTGGTCTTTACCAACCATCACCTGTTGCTGGATGGCTGGTCAATTCCTATTCTGCTGCAAGAGTTATGCACTCTGTATCTGGGCGATGTGCAAGGCAGCACCTTGCCGGCGATCACTCCCTATCGCAACTATCTGCAATGGATTATGGCGCGTGATGTTGATGAAATGCGAGCCGTGTGGCGCGAAACGCTAAGTGGCCTGGTGGCACCAACTTGCTTGGCAAAGGGGCGCACTACGGAAAATCTGCAACCGAATCTGTTGCATAAGCATCTGGATGCGGTATACACGCAGCGGCTGAACTTACGCGTCAAACAGCTTGGCGTGACGGCAAATACACTGATCCAAGCCGCATGGGGCGTACTGCTGGGCGGGATGACAGGGCGTAACGATGTGGTATTCGGCGTCACGGTTTCCGGCCGGCCGGGTGAATTACCCGGCGTGGAAAGCATCGTTGGGCTGCTAATCAATACCGTGCCATTACGCCTGACGTTCAGCCTGGCGGAGACGTTTACTACGCTTTTGCAGCGTCTACAGGCAGAGCAAACCCGGCTGCTTGATTACCAATATCTTGACCTGACAACCATCCAGTCGGATGCCGGTTACGGCGAGCTGTTTGATACCTTGATGGTGTTCGAGAACTACCCGCTCATAGAAGGCAGCAGTGGGCAATCTGATACCGCGCTGAACATCTCGCTAACGGTGCACCATGGCGGGGATGCCTCGCATTACCCGCTTGGGTTGGTGGCGGTTCCGGGTGAAACGCTAGCCCTGCGCTTCAGCTCATTGCCAGACTTGCTTGACGATCAAACGGTGGCAAATCTGGCTGAGCGCTTTATGCTGATACTGCATGCCATTATTGACGATCCGCAGACGATTATTGGCAGCGTACCGCTGCTGTTGGCGCAAGAAGTTCAGGCCATGGTTCAACCTTACCCTGTGCTGGCATCATTGCCAGCCGATACACTCCACGGAATGTTTGAAAAACGCGCGTGCGAAACGCCAGATGCGATTGCACTGAGCTTAGGCAACGATCGCCTGAGCTATAGCGAACTTAATCAGCGGGCCAATCAGTTGGCTCGTTATCTGGTGAACTGCGGCATTGGTGCGGAGGATATCGTGGCATTGGCGTTGCCACGTTCGATGGAGACACTGATTGCGCTGTTAGCCGTATTAAAAACTGGCGCTGCATATTTACCTCTGGATCTCCATAACCCTGCCGAACGGCTTAGTTTTATCGTGTCAGATGCCAAACCGACGCTTATCATCACCAACGCAGAAAATGCCGGCACGTTAAGCGGCTCCACGTCTGATTTGGTGGTTGATATGCCTGAATATCAGCAGCGTCTGGCACCGTTCAGCAAACGGGACCTTCAACCCGATGAACTTTTACGCCCAGTTAGTACGGCAAACCTGGCCTATATCATTTACACCTCTGGCTCTACGGGGAACCCGAAAGGGGGGCTGATCCCGCACGAAAACGTGTTACGGCTCTTTACAGCAACGCAATCGTGGTTCAATTTCGGCCGTAATGACGTCTGGACCCTGTTCCATTCGTATGCTTTTGATTTTTCAGTGTGGGAAATCTGGGGACCATTGTTATATGGTGGCCGGCTGGTCATCGTACCGTTTATGGTGAGCCGCGATCCTCAAGCATTCCTCAAACTACTGAGCGAAGAGAAAGTCACGGTATTAAACCAGACGCCCTCTGCCTTCTATCAATTGATAGAAGCGGATCAAAACGATCGCGAGAAGAAATATCCACTGGCGCTGCGCAAAGTGGTATTCGGTGGGGAAGCGCTAGATCTTAGCCAGCTTGAACGTTGGTACCAACGCCACGATTCGGCAGCGCCTGAATTAATCAACATGTATGGCATTACCGAAACAACCGTGCACGTCAGCTATCAGGCGCTGACCCCGGCAATGATGCGCAGCCAATCCGGCAGCCCGATTGGCGTTGGGATCACCGATCTGCGTATCTATGTGTTGGATAACGCTTTACGCCACGTTCCTATAGGTGTTGAAGGGGAAATGTACATTGCTGGTGCCGGGCTGGCACGCGGTTACTTGAACCGCTCGGGGTTAAGTGCCGAGCGCTTTGTCGCCGACCCGTATGGTGAACCGGGTTCCCGTATGTACCGTTCGGGAGATTTGGCCTTCAGATCACCAGAAGGCGGGCTGATTTATATAGGTCGAGCCGATCAGCAGGTGAAACTACGAGGTTTCCGCATTGAGCTGGGGGAAATTGAAGCGGCTCTGGCGGATGACCCGCAGGTCACCCAAGCCGTGGTGCTAATGCGTAAAGATCAGCCTGGCAATCCACAATTGGTGGGGTATATCACCAGCGATAGTGACGCCTCTATTGACACGGCGGCACTGTACCACCGCGTGGCGGCAAAACTCCCTGACTATATGGTACCTACGGCCATCCTTCAGATTGAGCGTTTCCCTTTGACGGTCAATGGGAAACTGGATAAACGCGCATTACCGGCACCAGACTTCAACCATGGTGGCAGACGGCGTCAGCCGCGCACGGCGCAGGAAGAAATTCTGATAGGGTTGTTTGCCGAGGTGCTGGGGCTAGAAACGGTAAGCATGGACGACAACTTCTTTGCGTTGGGCGGCCACTCGCTGTTAGTGATGCGCCTGATTAGCCGCGTATCCAGCACATTAGCCATTGAGTTGCCGATCCGCACACTGTTTGATTACCCAACCGTGGCACAGTTTGCCGAGCAGTTGGCGATAAAGGGCACTCAACGCCGTGAAATGCTCACGCGCCAGGCTCGTGAGGAATATTTACCCCTCTCCTTTGCCCAGCAGCGAATGTGGCTGTTGGATAACATTGGCAACGATCATGCAGCGTATAATATGCCGCTTGCTCTGAAGCTGAATGGGCCGCTCAATGATGAAGCATTGCGCCAGGCATTGGGCGATCTGGTACAGCGCCATGAAGTTCTGCGTACGCTATATCCTCTGCATCTTGATCAGCCTTATCAGCATATTCTAGTGCCTGATAGCGTGGTGCCGTCTCTGATCATCGGCAATGTGACGCAGGAGGAGCTGCCGGAAAGCATCGACAAGGCCGCCGCCTGGCAGTTCGATCTGGCAAATGATTTACCGCTGCGTGGGTGGCTGTTCCACTTACCGGCCCAGAACGAACATGTGCTGCTGCTGGTCATTCACCACATTGCCTGTGACGGCGGTTCGTTAGGGCCAATGCTGCACGATCTATCTTTGGCCTATCAAGCGCGCTGTGCGGGTCAGGAAGTAAAGTGGGCGCCATTAACCGTGCAATACGCCGACTATGCGTTATGGCAGCGCCAACTATTGGAGGATGTGCAGGATGCCTCCACACGCGGCGCACAACAAATCGAATTTTGGCGTAGCGCATTGGCAGGATCGCCCCAGGAAACTTATTTACCTACCGATCGCCCGCGTCCATCCGTACCGAGCCAACAAGGTGCTCGGGTCAGCTATGCGATTGACCAAGCGCTTTATGGCCGTCTGAAAAAACTGGCGCGTGATGAGGGCGTAACGCCATTTATGTTGCTACAAACCGGGGTCGCCGTCATGCTTAGTCGGATGGGGGCTGGTGATGATATTACGTTGGGCACAGGCGTTGCTGGGCGAGCCGACGAGGCCATGGCCAATTTGATTGGTTTCTTTGTCAATACGCTGGTGCTGAGAGTAAATTGCGCGGGTAATCCTGAATTTAATCAGTTGATTGCTAGCGTGCGTGAGTTCATGCTTTCTGCTTATGCAAATCAGGATGTGCCCTTTGATCGGGTGGTAGAAGCGCTTAACCCTGAGCGTTCTGCCTCACGACATCCGTTGTTCCAGGTAATGTTGGTATTGCAAAATAACGGCGAAAACACCCGACAATTTGCCAATTTGCAGGCAAAGCCGCAACCGGTTGGTTTTGTCCCTGCCAAATTCGATCTGACGTTCAATTTTGATGAAGTCTATAGTGATGATGGCGAGGTGTGTGCACTTAATGCCCAGATTGAGTATGCCGTCGATTTGTTTGATCGCGATACGGTGGCGGCGCTTGCGCAATACCTTGTTCGATTGCTGTCGTTCATTGCAGAAGAACCAGACACACCAGTGGCGAATATTCCACTGTTAACAGCCGAGCAGCAATGCAAAATGGTAACCGAGTGGAATGCCACGGAACAGAAAGTGCCGATAGCGTCGCTGGCCAGCTTGTTTGAAAAACAGGCGGCAGCGGCACCAGAACATATTGCTCTGAGCTGTGGTGATAAGCAACTTACCTATGCACAACTGAACGCGTGCGCAAATGATTTGGCACAACGCCTGCGACAGCTTGGCGTGAAAGCGGAACATGGCGTTGCATTGTTGATGGAGCGCTCGCCGTCGCTCGCGATCGCCATATTGGCGGTAATTAAGGCCGGAGGGTTCTATGTGCCGCTGCGTACCAGCGATCCATTGGAACGCTGGCAGCATATAGTGGATCAAGTCGGGGTGCAGATTGCGTTGGTGGATGATGCACATAGCCATGTGGTTTTGCCCGCTGGTTTACAGGTGGAAACCGTAGGCAACGCCAGTACCCAGAACACTGTTGCGTGGGTCAGCGAGCCGGTAAGCGCCCAGAATCTGGCCTACGTGATGTTTACCTCAGGCTCCACGGGGCAGCCCAAAGGGATCGCCACCACGCAAGATAACGTCATTACCCTGGCTCTCGATCGGCGCTGGCGCAGCGAACATCACCAGCGTGTTCTGTTGCATTCCCCCTACGCATTTGATGCCTCAACCTATGAGCTGTGGGCCACTCTGCTTAACGGCCATCAGGCCGTCATCGTACCGGACGACGATCTCGATCTGGATCTGTTGACATCGACCATCGTTGCGCAACAGGTAACCGCCGCATTTCTGACATCAGGGCTATTTAGGCTGATTGCGGAAGAACATCCGCAATGCCTAGGTTCTTTGCAGAAGGTATTCACCGGTGGTGAAAAGATATCTGCCAGCGCGGTGCAGGCGGTGCGGGAACATTGGCCCAATCTTGAATTGATGAATATCTATGGCCCAACGGAAACCACTACCTATGCCACGGATTACCCCATCACCAAAACAGATGCTCCTTATCTGGACGTTCCTATTGGCGCCGCTTTGGATAATACTAGCCTCTATGTATTAGATGAATTTTTACAGCCGGTACCCGTTGGCGCACCAGGAGAACTATACATTGCCGGCCGTGGCTTGGCGCGTGGCTATCTTAAGCGTCCGGGGCAAAGTGCGGCACACTTTATCGCCGATCCCTTCGGGCCTGCGGGCAGCCGCATGTACCGCACCGGGGACGTGGTGAAATGGCGGCGTGATGGCGTGCTCAACTTTGTTGGCCGCCGCGATCAGCAGGTGAAAATTCGTGGTTTTCGTATTGAACCTGGGGAAATTGAAGTCGTGCTGAAACAGCACACCGCCGTGCAGCAAGCGGTGGTCATTCCGCGTGAGGATCATTCGGGCAATAAACAATTGGTCGCTTATGTGGTGCCCTTTGCAAGCCACGAAGATCTACCGGTGTTACTGCAACAGCATGCGCGTGAGTATTTACCTGATTTTATGGTGCCTACTGTGGTCATGCTGCTGACAGAACTGCCATTAAACGCCAACGGCAAGTTGGATATTGTCGCGTTGCCACACCTAAACTTCGGTTCGCGGCAAGGACGCCAACCACAGACTGAAAGCGAGAAATGGCTTTACGCGCAGTTCTGCGAGCTATTGAGTGTTGGACACATCAGCATTGATGACAGCTTCTTCGCACTGGGAGGGCATTCACTGCTGGCAGCACGGCTGATTGCGCGTATCGAAAAAGAATTGGATGAGAAGCTGACTATTCGTGACCTGTTTGAATCGCCCACTGTTGCACTGCTGGCGCGGCGTCTTGAAAGCAACTCGTGTGGCAATATTCTGGACGTCATGCTGCCATTGCAACCGGCTGGCGAAAAAACGCCGTTGTTCTGTTTACACCCCGGGGGAGGATTGAGTTGGTCTTATGCGGGGCTGATCCCGTATCTGGGCGAGCAGCAACCTCTTTATGGCATTCAGGCACGCAGGTTGAGCACCGGCCTTGTACCAACATCGATTTATGACATGGCGAAAAATTATCTGGCAGATATTTATAAGATCCAGCCAGAGGGGCCTTATTCATTGCTGGGCTGGTCTTTCGGTTGCCATCTCGCGCATGAAATAGCCACCTTGCTGCAAAAGGATAATAAAGCGGTCAATGTCCTGATCTTTATGGATGGTTATCCATTGTGGAAGACTTACAGAGACATGGTACGCACCGATCGGGAAAGCCTGCGTGCAATGTTTGAGGCATTTACCGGTTCGGCACCTGAAAACGAGCAGCAGTTTAGCGTGGCTGGCTTGAAAAAACGGCTGTCTGAGATCGAGCATCCATTAGCAAGCCTTGATCAGAATATTTTCGAACGTATTCTTGCCGAGTTCCGAGATGCACCGCATTTACTCAGCGAATTTTCACCCAGCCAGTTCCAAGGTGACCTCGTATTCTTTAGGGCACTACAAAGCCATAGCGAAGCCGATAATGTTAATTACGATCCGCACTTATGGGGGGAGTATGTTGAAGGAAACATCGCCTTGTATGATATTAATTGTTCCCACGATAGTATGTTAAGTGAAGGCCCACTTAAAGAGATTGGGCCAATACTTCAACAACGATTTGGCATTCTTACAGACAGCAGCGTTGAGTAAGGTTTTCCGACAAAGAACAACATTACATATAACTCTGTAGACAATACTGTATATTGCCATTATGTTAAAGGCGTATGAAATGTTGAAAGCCTGTTAAATCAGGCTTTCAAATTTCAGAGAAAACTACTGATATTTTTCCGGTGACACAAAACCTACGCAGATCAGTATTGGTTTCGTTTCAGGTTCAGGCTGGAAAAGAAACTCCTCAGTGCTGTTTATTTTCAGCTTCGGCCAGTCTTGCAGAACATGGTGAAAATCTTCCTGTTCACAGGTTTTACCTTTTCCTCCGATCAAAATAGCGCCGTCGCGTACAATATCACTTGCTTTAACATGGCGGTTATAGACATTTGGCGCTTGCCCTTCCAACGTCCAAGGTTGGATCGTATCTGGTTGACTTGGTGCGTAGAAAGTTAGCCACTGATGCAAGTATTCGCCCCCGACATAATGTAAAGGTGTTGAATAGAGCTCATGCCAGCGTTGATCTAGTTGCCAGGAAAAATCTTTGATACCTTCAAATTCATGTCCGGCACCACGGACATTAGCGGCCATAACAAAAACATATCCCATCAAAACCAATACGGCGGTGACTGCCAATCCGCGCAGGGTGCTGAGTAATGATTTTTGTGGAAAACGGGTGATAGAACCGACAAACAGCGCTGACGAAACAGACATAAAGGGCTGCAACCATTCAGTCATTCTTCCGCCCTCATTGAATGAGAACCAGCAATAGATAATCAGTAATGGCAACAGAATAACCATGTTTGCCAGTCGGCTCGGTTGCTCTTTTGGCCAGCCAATACGGCCTCCAAGAGTGTAGATAATGATGCCAACAATAATCAGTGGATAAAACACGGATAATAACGATCTGGTAGTATGCAGATTAAAACCGCGATCAATCTGTGAATCTACCCATTTGAAGGCAGCAAAATCATTGTTCCACAACCACCAAACATTAGGCAGCACCAGCATAAACCAGATAACCAGGGCGATATAGAGAGCCGGTTGGCGGTAACATTGACGAACTTTGGGTACAAACAATGTCAGTAGAAAAACCGAACCAACCAGTGCCAGGGAGGAGTATTTCCCCATCGTTGCCAGCCCGGAACTGAGTGCAAATGCTATCCACCAGTATGGGTTGTCATACACTGCCCGCAAAAAGAACAGCATAGTCCACGGCCATAGCATGATCAGTAGATAATTATCATTGTAAGGAATAATATCAAAATTAATAATACCGGATAGGTTCAATATCAGCATGGCAAGCCATGCCAGCTCTTTTTTCCCTGTCAGCCGGAACGCCAGATGCCATACACCCAGCATACCAATAGCGATAGCGATAAAGTGTATGAAGTACCAGTAAAAACTTAATGAAATACCGCTTATATGGATAGCAGGCAGCATCATTGCGCCCACCAGCCACGGATTTTTAGGTGATCCCCATTCTCCGTTTTTACCCCAGTTCAATGCTTCTACGGCATCATAGGGGACAGTTGGATCAAATGAATAACCCACGATAATCCACAACAAAGCATAACTAATTACCCATAAATAGACGGGCTTGTAGGAAGAGGTATCAGAAAAAAGCATATCAATTCATCACTTATTGAAAGCCAAGATTAATAGAATATTCGCTGATGGTTAAACCAATCATGAATAATAAAGGACTTTGGCTAGATTTTTAAAGAGAAAGAATTATCTGTGGCGCTTTTCTATACGTGTGGTTTCTGCTAGATTCCGCCGCAGCAATCCCCTGATAAACTAAACTGAGTAACGGGCTATGAACCAGTTAAAGAAAAAAGCACCGGCGAAAGCATCTGCTGGTAAACAGAAAAGAAAGAGCCGCGAAGAATTGAATGCGGAAGGGCGTGAGCGTAAGCGCCAGAAAAAGCACAGTGGTAATCCGGCAGGTAGCCGTCATAAGGAACAAAGCAGCGACAAACATCAAGCAGGCAGGGAGCAGCGTGATCCACGTCTTGGCAGTAAAGTGCTTGTTCCACTGATTGTCGGAGAGACATCGGTGAAACCCGTGGCGGTCAAAGCTAAAGCTGAGACAAAACCGCGTCTGTCGCCACAGGAAGAGCTGGCAATGCTGGAAAACGATGACCGTTTGGATGCATTGTTGGAACGTCTGGAAAATGGCGAAAAACTGTCTGAAGAAGATAATGTTTATGTTGACGCTACACTAGATCGCATTGATGCCCTGATGGAAGAGCTGGGGATTGATCTAGGTGAGGAAGAAGGCGAAGAAGAGAAACCAGATGACATTATGCAACTGCTGAAAGGCAATTAATTTAATCCTCCATGATCAAAGGCGGATTAACCCTTATAACCACACTGTTAGTATGTTATCTGCTGTGGTTATTGGGTAAACTATGGCGATTGTCGCGGCGTAAAATCCGGCTGCGCGGAGTCACCACGGCGCAACACATCAAACAATTGCAAGCGTTGCGTTTTGGTAGACAGGAACATCGGAAGGAATAAGAATGTCTGAGCAAGCCATAGTTTGGGATCTGCCTTTGATCCAGAAATACAATTACTCCGGCCCCCGTTATACTTCATACCCTACGGCGTTGGAATTCAATCAACAGTATGATAATGCAGCATTTATACAGGCGGCTGCCTGTTACCCTGAACGATCGCTTTCTCTCTACGTCCATATCCCATTTTGCCATAAACTCTGTTATTTCTGTGGTTGCAATAAATTGGTGACTCGCCAGAAGCATAAAGCAGATGAATATTTGCAATTACTTGAACGTGAAATCCGTGAGCGTTCGAAACTGTTTTCTGGCCGTAACGTTAGCCAGATGCATTGGGGTGGTGGTACGCCAACCTATCTTGATAAAAACCAAATCAGTAAATTGATGGGCATGTTGCGTCACCATTTTAATTTTTTGCCGGATGCTGAAATTTCTATTGAAATCGATCCGCGTGAAATTGAACTGGATGTGATTAATCACCTGCGCAGTGAAGGTTTTAACCGTCTGAGCATGGGAGTGCAGGATTTTAATAAAGAAGTACAGCATCTGGTTAATCGAGAACAGGATGAAGATGTTATCTTTGCTCTGGTAACACGAGCCCGTGAAACCGGTTTCAATTCCACCAGTATTGACCTGATTTATGGCTTGCCGAAACAGACACCTGAAAGTTTTGCTTTCACTTTGAAACGAGTATTAGCGTTATCACCGGACAGAATGAGTGTTTTCAATTATGCTCATTTACCGAATTTGTTTGCCGCCCAACGTAAAA
Source organism: Photorhabdus tasmaniensis (assembly GCF_011189505.1). Taxonomy (GTDB): domain Bacteria; phylum Pseudomonadota; class Gammaproteobacteria; order Enterobacterales; family Enterobacteriaceae; genus Photorhabdus; species Photorhabdus tasmaniensis. The sequence continues at coordinate 22,827 of NZ_PUJU01000024.1, read as the reverse complement.
TTAAAGAGCATGATTTACCAAGTGCCGAACAAAAGTTAGATATTTTGCAAGAAACCATTGCAACACTGACGGGAAATGGTTACCAGTTTATTGGCATGGACCATTTTGCGCGCCCGGATGATGAACTGGCGGTAGCTCAGAGGGAAGGGAGGTTGCACCGCAATTTTCAGGGTTATACCACTCAGGAAGAGTGTGATCTTCTGGGAATAGGCGTTTCTGCTATCAGCATGTTGGGCGATAGCTATTCTCAGAACCAGAAAGAGTTAAAAACCTACTATGCGCAGGTCGAAAAACAGGGGCATGCCCTGTGGCGTGGTTTAACCCTGTCTCAGGATGATTGTATCCGTCGTGATGTAATTAAAGCGCTGATCTGTAATTTCCGGCTAAATTTTGCTGATATTGAGCAACAATATAATCTGAGTTTTACCAAGTATTTCGCGGAAGATTTGCAATTATTGGCACCATTGGTTGACGATGGGCTGGTGGAAATGGATGAAAAACAGATCCGGGTGACACCACGGGGCCGATTGCTTATCCGTAACATCTGTATGTGCTTTGATATTTACCTGCGCCAGCAGGTCCGCCAGCGACAGTTTTCGAGAGTAATTTGATTATTCAAGTGACTGCTCACTTAACGGTCGCGCTCATATCCCGATGATATTCGGGGCACATCAGCGCCGCATTCTGGACGCCGGTCAGCCCAAAGAAGCTGAACTGATCTGCCGTAAAGGTATCCGGTTTTTCAACCTCGTTGTAGAACAGACAGAATGCTCGTCCGTTGTTTCCGACAAAACACTGGGTGTTGATATTGGGGAAAATAATCTCGCCGCCCACAGTCTATGGCAGGTTTTTTGGCGGCGAGCAACTGCGAGAACAGCGCGCCCGTCACCTTGCCCACCAATGGCAGCCAAAGTGCAAAACAAAAGCTGCGGCAGGTCTCTGGCAAGGAGATGAGACGGGTAAAACAGATAAATCATGAAACGAGTCAAGCTATCGTAGCCGCCGTCACCGAAGCCGGAGTGGGGATAATCGTTCTCGAAAATCTGACCCATATTCGAGCGCGAATAAAAGCCGGAAAACGACTCAGGGCAAGATTGCACCGTTGGCGTGGCGGCAACTACAAACGTTTGTGGAATACAAGGTCCAGGCGGCAGGCATTATCAGCCTTTTACTCCTCCCGCTGTCAAACCACTGACCAGCCAACGCTGAGCAACCAGGAAGACTATGGTAATCGGGAGCGCTGAGAGTACCGCAGCGGCGGCAAAATCGCCCCAGAGATAGTTCTGTGGGTTAAGGTATTGTTGCATCCCCACAGCCAAAGTGTAATTGTTCACATCTCTAAGAAGCAGTGAAGCAACCGGCACTTCCGTAATCACACCAATGAAGGAAAGAATGAACACGACGGCCAGAATCGGTACAGAGAGCGGTAGCAATACCATACGGAACGCCTGCCATGGTGTCGCACCATCAAGCGCAGCAGCCTCTTCCAGAGAGCCGTCAATGGTTTCGAAGTAACCTTTAATCGTCCAGACATGCAACGCAATGCCACCTAGATAAGCAAAGATAACGCCGCCGTGGGTATTGAGGCCCATAAACGGTAAGTACTCCCCCAACCGGTCAAACAAGGCATATAACGCCACTAAGGAAAGAACCGCCGGGAACATCTGAAAAATCAACATGCCTTTCAGTAAAGCACTTTTACCGCGAAAACGCATACGGGCAAAGGCATAAGCGCAGGTGGTCGATAACGTAACGATACCTACAGCGGTAATAAAGGCAACCTTAATAGAGTTCCAAAGCCATAGCAAAACCGGGAAAGGTGGCGGAGTGACGCGACCATCCGGTGATACCACACTGTAGCCGAGCGACAATTTCCAGTGCTCCCAAGAGATACTTTCCGGGATCAGACTACCAGTGGCAAAATTCCCTGGCCGCAGGGAGATGGTAATAACCATCAGCATCGGGAACAAAATTATGGCAATAAAGGTTAACATCAACAAATGTGTCGCCAACAAACGCCATTTCTGCGATTTGGATTGAATCATCGCCATTGTATTCCCTCCTTAGTCAAATTTAATGCGGGTGGTTTTTAGATTAATAATGGCCAGTGCGCCAACCAGCAAAAAGATAACGGTGGCAATCGCCGCAGCCAGGCCAAAATCCTGACCACCCCCCCCTTCGAAAGCAATACGATAGGTATAGCTCACCAGTAAATCGGTATAGCCCGCCGGCGTCGTAGTGCCAATGTGATCCGGCCGGCCATAAGTCAACAACTGAATCAGAACAAAGTTGTTGAAGTTAAAAGCGAAACTGGCAATCATCAGCGGCATCAACGGTTTAATCAGCAGCGGGAAGGTAATCTTAAAAAAGTTCTGAAACGGGCCTGCACCATCCATCGCTGATGCTTCATACAGATCATCCGGTATTGCTTTCAACAACCCCATGCAGAGAATCATCATATAGGGATACCCCAACCAGGTATTCACCACAATCAGCATGGTTCGCGCCAATGTCGGATCGGTAAACCAAGCGGGCTTAAGACCGAACAAACCGTTAAGCAACAGGTTGATCTCACCAAAACTCTGGTTAAATAACCCTTTGAAAATCAAAATAGAAATAAACGATGGCACGGCATACGGCAAGATTAACAGCACGCGATAAACAGCACGGCCCTTCAATGCTTCCCACTGCACGATACAGGCCAGAACCATGCCGACAGCAACAGTCAACACCACAGTGAACAGAGCAAACACAACCGTCCAAACAAAAATAGAGAGAAACGGCTTCTGAATACCTTCATCCTGTATCACACGCAGGAAATTTTTCCAGCCAATGGAAACAGTAAATCCCGGCGTTAACGTCTCATTTCCCCATTGTCCCTCAGCATTAACAGACTGATAGAAACCGGTATCGGTATTAGGACGGTAAAGCGTGCCTGTTTGATTGTTAGTAAGAGCCTTGCCATCTTCCCCAAGAGAGTATTGAGGATGTACACCAGAGAATTGACGAAGCGAACTCATTCTTAGTAACTGACCATCCGGTAAAACAGCAACCAACTGATTCAGCGCTTGTCGATTCTGGGTAATAATACGCAATGTCGCCGCTTCACCGCTCTGAGCGGTATCCTGTTCATACAAACGTAAAGTCGTTTCTTCCGTTACTGACAGAGAAAACGGCTCCGATACCAGTTGCTTAGTCTGACCCGGCGCATCCAATGCCAGAATCCATAGATCGGATTTTGGATAGAGCCTGAAAGTGAATGTTTGCCCTGACTGATACTGACGGCTCATCAGGACAGATTGCGCACGATCAAAAGTCAGTTGATTAGTACTGCTATAGTTGGTAAAGGCAATGGCAATGGTGCAAATGAGCGGAAACAACACAAACAGCCCCATTCCCGCTATACCTGGATAAACATAGCGCCAAGCATAAGTATTACGGTTAGCGAAAACGTAAATCCCCGTTCCCAACAATACCAGTGTCAGCATTGCAAACAGATACTCTCCCTGAGAATACATCAATACCACCAAATAACCGGTAAAGAGTATACACAGGCTCACTGCAAACCATTTCAGAGCAGAACTCTGCCACCATGATGTTTCTTTGAGCGTCGCTGACATAATGTTCTTCTTTTTTTACTGCGGCTGTAACAGCTTGCGGATAGTTTGATCAATCTTCCTGCAAACAAGCATCCTTACTGTTGCTGGAAAGAACTCCCTTCGGAAGAAGAGAGTCTACAAGTTATTTGGTCATACGGGTTTCTGCGTCACTAAGTGCAGCATCAACGGTCTGACGGCCAGCCAACGCATTAACAACGGCACTGCGCATGGCGTACCAAAAACTGCTCATCTGTGAGATGTTCGGCATGATTTCGCCTTTTTGAGCATTTTCCATAGTGGCAGAAATGCGGGGATCCTTGGCCAGAATATCCTGATAGGATTTCAGCGCCACGGCTCCCAACGGTTTATCCTTATTCACCATATCCAGACCATCATTGGTCAGCAAATAGTTTTCCAGGAACTCCTTCGCCAGCTCTTTATTCGGGCTGGCAGCATTGATACCTGCCGTCAATACGCCGACAAACGGCTTAGACGGATTACCTTTAAAGGTTGGTAACAACGCCACACCGTAATTTATCTTACTTTTGTCGATGTTAGCCCACGCCCACGGACCATTAATAGTCATAGCCGTTTCACCTTTGTTGAACGCTGATTCGGCAATAGAATAATCAGTATCCACGCTCAGATGCTTATTTTTTACCAAATCTATAATAAAATTCAGTCCTGCTTTAGAGCCAGCATTATTGACTCCGGCATTTCTCACGTTATATGAGCCGTTTTCCATCTTGAAAGCATATCCCCCATCAGCAGCAATAAGCGGCCAAGAGAAATAAGGCTCTTGCAAATTAAACATAATGGCGCTTTTGCCCTTACTCTTCAGTTCCTTATCCAGAGCCGGGATCTCTTCCCAAGTTTTGGGCGGTGTCTTCACAAGGTCTTTATTGTAAATAAGGGAGAGGGCTTCAACCGCAATAGGATAACCCACCAATTTACCGTCATAGCGCACAGCATCCCAGGTGAACGGAAACAGTTTGTCCTTAAAGTTTTGATCCGGCGTAATTTCCGCCACCAGACCAGACTGTGCATAACCCCCAAAGCGGTCATGGGCCCAGAAAATAATATCTGGCCCATCACCAGTTGCTGCGACTTGTGAATACTTCTCTTCAAACTTGTTTGGATGTTCAACAGTCACATTGACACCCGTATCTTTTTCAAATTTCTCACCGACTTGCGCCAGGCCATTGTAGCCTTTGTCGCCGTTGATCCAGATAACCAGCTTACCTTCCTCAATTTTTGCCAAAGCAGAGGCAGAAAGCACAAGAGTGGCTAAAACAGAAAGCGCCAGGGTGCGGGCACCCATTTTCAAGTTTGTTTTTGTCATCATTCCGTCCTTTACTTATAGTTTGAATAGGTTCAGGGTGAACTGTTTTGTTACATTGGCAGAGAGTGCGAAGTTAGTGTGCAACCGACAATAGAAATACTCATCCTCCCCCGCTCTACGCCCCAACTGAGATGGGTGTGATCTGCATTGCAAAAACAGAGGAACCGTGTTGTTGACCACAAAAAGAGACATCTTTTTTTGTAGTAAAGATCACACTTTATCCAGCAGCTCATACCTAACCGCCTCAACAACTCTTATCTCATCCTCCTGACTCCTCCCCCATAAAAAACTTGGGTATGGAGGATTTACTCACCCACTATCTTAAACACACTCTGGCTTATTGTTTTTCACCGCGGATTGCGGTGATAGTCCGGGGGAACACATGTCGAGCGTCACACTACGTAAGGTATCTAAGGCTTATGGTGAAACTATTATTTCTAAGAACATCAACCTTGAGATACAAGAAGGAGAATTCGTGGTTTTTGTCGGTCCATCAGGATGTGGAAAATCGACAATATTAAGGATGATTGCAGGTCTGGAAGATATCACTTCTGGTGATTTGCTGATCAACAATATACGTATAAACGATGTACCACCCGCCAAACGTGGCGTTGGGATGGTTTTTCAGTCCTATGCACTGTACCCCCACCTGTCTGTTGCAGACAATATGTCGTTTGGTATGAAGCTGGCCGGCGCCAAAAAAAGTGACATTCAGCAGCGCGTGAAGCAAGTTGCGGAGATGCTTCAACTCGCTCATCTGCTTGATCGCCGTCCTAAAGCACTATCAGGTGGGCAGCGCCAGCGTGTCGCCATTGGCCGTACTCTGGTCGCTGAACCAAATGTTTTTCTATTGGATGAACCACTCTCCAATCTGGACGCTGCACTGCGCGTCCAAATGCGCATTGAAATTTCACGCCTGCACAAACGCCTGCAACGTACAATGATTTATGTCACCCACGATCAGGTTGAAGCAATGACGCTGGCCGACAGAATCGTGGTGTTGGATGGCGGGGATGTTGCCCAGATCGGTAAACCACTTGAGCTTTACCACTATCCCGTTAATCGTTTTGTTGCCAGCTTTATTGGCTCACCCAAAATGAATTTCTTGCCGGTTAAAGTAACAGCCACCGCCGTCGATCAGGTGCAAATTACTCTACCCAATCGCCAGCAAATCTGGCTGCCCGTAGAAAGCCAAGGGGTAAAAATAGGCAGCAATGTATCTCTGGGAATACGCCCAGAACATCTCCTTCCGAGTGATATCGCAGATGTCACGCTGGAAGGCATAGTTCAGGTTGTTGAGCAACTGGGAAATGAAACCCAGGTTCACATTGAAATCCCGGCTATTCGTCAAAATCTGGTTTATCGCCAGTCTGATGTTGTGCTCGTGGAAGAAGGGGCCTCCTTCACCATCGGATTACCTCCCCACCGCTGCCATTTATTCCGAGAAGACGGAACAGCATGCCAGCGTTTGCATAAAGAACCCGGTGTTTGAACCTGAGCCAATTAAAAAACGACAGGAGAATAATTGATGAAATCAATGCGTATATTACCTATATCATTAACAGTTATGGCTGGATTACTGTCCATGCAGGCGTCAGCCGTAGAATTCCACGGCTATGCCCGTTCCGGTATTGGCTGGACCGGTAGCGGTGGCGAGCAACAGTGTTTCCAAAGCACCGGTGCACAAAGCAAATATCGTTTAGGTAATGAATGTGAGACCTATGCCGAACTTAAGCTAGGTCAAGAGCTGTGGAAAGATGGCGATAAGAGCTTTTACTTCGATACCAACGTAGCTTATTCCGTGGCGCAAGAAAAAGATTGGGAATCCACTGATCCTGCTTTCCGTGAAGTCAATGTCCAGGCGAAGAACGTCATCGACTGGTTACCCGGCTCAACATTGTGGGCAGGTAAACGCTTCTACCAGCGCCATGACGTGCATATGATCGATTTCTACTATTGGGATATCTCTGGTCCGGGCGCTGGCCTGCAAGATATCGACCTCGGCTTTAGTAAGCTCTCTCTGGCTGTTACCCGCAATACCGAATCGGGTGGTTCTCATGGCTGGATTGCTGGTCAGCGTGACGAAATCTCCACTTCCAATGATGTCTTCGATATACGTCTATCTGGCTTGGAAGTTAACCCAGGCGGTAGCCTGGAGCTTGGTTTTGACTATGGGCGCGCCAATGCACGAGACCACTACCATCTTGACCGTAATGCTTCCAAAGATGGTTTCATGTTTACCGCCGAGCATACACAGAGCATATTAGGAGGATTTAACAAATTTGTCGTTCAGTATGCAACCGATTCCATGACCTCCTCCAACAGTGGTCGCTCTGAAGGTGCCAGCGTAAACAATGATGGTCATATGCTACGGATCCTGAATCATGGTGCGATTAATCTCGCAGAAAAATGGGATCTCATGTATGTGGCGATGTATCAGGATACTGACCGTGATAACAACAACGGCAACACATGGTATACCGTTGGTGTGCGTCCAATGTACAAATGGACACCAACGATGAGCACCCTGATGGACATTGGCTATGATAACGTCAAATCCCAGCGTACCAATGACACTAACGATCAATACAAAATCACCCTAGCCCAACAATGGCAGGCTGGTGATAGCATTTGGTCTCGTCCGGCTATCCGTCTGTTCGTCACCTATGCCAAATGGGATGAAAAATGGGGTAATGCGAATAAAAACGCGAATAAAAACGACGGCTACATTGATGGCATGGCTTACAGCGATACAGCAACACATAAATTCAGCCGTGGCAACGATGATGAATTCACCTTTGGTGCACAATTCGAAGCCTGGTGGTAATGCTATTAAAAACTGCTGGTTTTAGATCAACCGGATTATTTAGCCACTTTTAGCGCCTTGGACTGATATGCCTTTTGCCCGTGGATATCAGTCTCTTTTTTTCAACCGAACAAGGGTAAGAAATGAAAACCAAACTTATCTCATTTTGTCTTAGTGCCTTACTCTGTAGCGCAGCTCCTCTGATAAGCTATGCAACATCTATCACGACAACAACTCAGGCAACCATGACACAGGATGCTGTTGCGCCTTCCCTCTCAACAGCAACACTGCAAAAATTGAACTGGCAGCCGATTCACACCAGCAATACACAAACCATTATCCTCAATGCTGAATCCCAGCACCTTAATGAAGGAAATATCCAAGGGCCAATAGCTGCATTTGCAATTCCGGCAAACCGGGGCTCGCTGGACATTATGTTGAGCAGTTTAGTACAAGATAAACAAGTTTACGCACCGAATGTTTTAGTGCTTGATCAGGGATTACGCCCCGCTGCATTTTATCCAAGTGACTATTTTCCGTATGAACGTCCGGGGGTTATGTCCACAGATCGGCTGGAAGGCACATTAAAGCTGACGCCAGCATTAGGACAACAGCAAATTTATGTGCTGGTCTACACTACTCGTACCGATTTGCAAAAATCGACACAAATGATTGATCCAGCCAAAGCTTACGCTCAAGGAGTCGGCAACGCCGTTCCTGCCATTCCAGATCCCGTTGCTCGTCATACAGAAACCGGTACGTTGAAGCTGAAAGTGAAATCGGAACAAAATGCCGGCAACATCACTATTGGTCAAGTCTTATCAGGCCCGGCACCGGAGCCAGTCGTTGTTGGGTCAACACAAGCTACCGCAACCCAGCGCATACCACTGAAAACCAAACCTGTCCTGAGCGACACAGAACGTTATTTCAGTGATGCAATTAAAAAGGAAATTAATAACGGCAATATTGATAAAGCGTTGAATCTGCTTGAGGAAGCGGAACGCCTTGGATCCTCAACTGCACGAGAAACGTTTATCAACAGTCTCAAAAACAAGGGATAAACCATTTACCTATGTTGGCTATGGTAAATGTACTATTAGTTTGTTTAACGCAAAATAGATGTCCTCCGAAAAGGAGGGCATTAACGCCTGATTGCATCAACGATGATAAAAGGTCTGGCAGATTAATCAGCCAGAAAGGGAATAACGGTTGGACAGGTATTTAAGCGTTAACAGAACGAGAAAATAGCGTGAAAAAATAACGATATAAATTGATTTTATCATTAAATCACATTAAAGGTATAAAAAGAGGAATGGTTTAAATCAAACCGTAGAAAAGCAACGCTGTTAAACGGATTAAAGCAATGTAAATCAAGTTTAAACAGGCGTATTTAAAGCATCATGGTTTTGCATAAAAAATGCAACATAATAATGTTTAAAATAACTCATTTTGCATTCTGTTAAATCATTTATTCGGGGATGTCTTTTTTTCAACTTTTCACAATTGATGATTTAGTTGGTTTATGAAAAAATTCATTCCCCAGTTGAAAAATTATTAAAACCGTTTATTTTGCAAAATAGATTATCTGATTAACCAATTCATTTTTTATTTACCCTTTTTCCATCGGTTATAAATAAACATTAATAAAACCAGTTTTTGTTTATTATTTTTCACTGATAAGCTTTATAATGAGCAGGTTTTAAACTGTGATTAAAAGTTATGGTTTTAATCAATATAGAGTTTTAACGGTTTTTTTTACCACTTTTAACATCTGCTTTTTATTAAGTTTAATCATTATAGAATATCGTATTTTATGTTTAACCAACGTTAACCATATCCACTTTCTATCTTTACTGACGCTGTTTTACCGGCAATCCTAAGCAGTTTTAATAAATCGCCACCTTTTTTTTCGGATAATCAATATCTTTTTCATCGCTTAAATCCTGCAAAATTAACCGTTTTATCACTTTTTTATTGCAGTATTTTCTATAGCTTTCTTCGTAAAATAACAGCGAGAAAACACCTTAAAATCGGCCTATTAAAATCATATTCTTTCACATACTGATTTCTTTTCAACTCTCTGCTAATGTTTAATGGACTTCGATAAAACGCAATTCACGATCCATCTGAAAGTACATTTATTGAGTTAAATCCGCTTTTATATAAAATCTTTAATCTCCCTCTATTTTCGTTTTTAAATGGTTATGACAGGTTAGGTAAATGTAAAATAAACGCATAGAGATTTATTCCTGCTATTTATAGCTTATAACAGACTCAAAATAATCTATAATATCAGGGCAACTGCTCTTGTGAGAAACACGCTCTTCAAGCGCACTTTTTTCAGGAGGAAAAGTTTGGGGAGAGAGTGTTTTTAACATGGTGAACGGAATTTGATTAAAACAAAATACCGGATAAAAACCAGCACTTGGTCAACAATCTGAAAATGCCCTCCGAAAAGGAGGGCATTTAATTAGCGATGGTGCTGCTCTACAGAATTACTTCTTATCGCTACCAAAACCGGCATTCAGCAGTTCTGCCAGGTTTGCAGTTGCTTCATCGACACTCACTTGCGGTGCTTCTGACGGTTCATTCAACTGACGACGACGCATACGATCCTGATGGTAAGCATAACCCGTACCGGCTGGGATCAGACGACCTACGATGACGTTCTCTTTCAAGCCACGCAATTCATCACGTTTACCCGCAACCGCCGCTTCTGTCAACACGCGGGTCGTTTCCTGGAACGATGCCGCGGAGATGAAGGATTCAGTCGCCAGAGACGCTTTGGTGATACCCAACAGATCACGTCCATAAATTGCAGGGACTTTACCTTCCTGTTCCAGCTTACGGTTTGCCACTTTAACGCGGGCATATTCAACCTGTTCGCCTTCCAGGAATTCGGAACTGCCTGCACTTTCGATGGTTGCTTTACGCAGCATCTGACGAACGATAACCTCAATGTGTTTATCGTTAATCTTAACCCCTTGCAGACGGTAAACTTCCTGAACTTCGTTGGTGATGTAACGGGTAACCGCATGAACACCACGCAGACGCAAGATGTCATGTGGAGACTCTGGACCATCGGAGATCACATCACCGCGCTCAACAACTTCACCTTCGAATACGTTGAGCTGACGCCATTTAGGGATCATCTCTTCGTAAGCATCACCACCATCTAACGGGGAGATAACCAGACGGCGTTTACCTTTGGTTTCTTTACCGAAGGAGACAATACCACTAACTTCAGCCAGGATTGCAGGCTCTTTCGGACGACGTGCTTCGAACAGGTCGGCTACGCGTGGCAGACCACCGGTAATATCTTTCGTACCGCCGGATTCCTGAGGAATACGTGCTAACGTATCACCCGCAGAGATGCTGACACCATCGTCTAACTGAACAATTGCTTTGCCTGGCAAGAAATATTGAGCAGGCATATCAGTACCTGGGATCAATACATCGTCACCCTTGGCATCAACGATTTTCAGTGCCGGACGCAAGTCTTTACCACTACCAGTACGCTCTGCACTATCCAGAACAACCAGTGAAGACAAACCTGTCAGCTCATCCGTCTGACGGGTAATGGTCTGACCATCTACCATGTCAGCGAAACGGATGATACCAGAGACTTCACTGACCACTGGCATGGTATGTGGATCCCAGTTAGCAACGGTTTCGCCGCCATTAACTGCTTCACTATCACCTTTACCCAATACTGCACCGTAAGGCACTTTATAGCTTTCTTTAGTCCGGCCGAATTCGTCAATCAGGCACAGTTCGGTGTTACGGGAAGTAATCACCAACTTACCTGCGGAATTGGTAACGGATTTCGCGTTAAACAGTTTCAGGCTACCTTTGTTACGAACCTGAATGCTGGATTCCGCTGCCGCACGGGATGCCGCACCACCGATGTGGAACGTACGCATCGTCAGCTGTGTACCCGGCTCACCGATGGACTGCGCCGCAATAACACCAACCGCTTCACCTTTATTGATGATGTGTCCGCGGGCAAGGTCACGACCATAGCAGTTCGCACAAACACCGAAGTCAGTTTCACAACTTACAACGGAACGCACTTTAATGCTGTCAACGGAGCTTTCTTCTAACAGATCACACCATTTTTCATTCAGCAATGTGTTACGTGGAACCAGAATGTCTGCGGTACCTGGTTTCAGAACATCTTCTGCTGTTACACGACCTAGTACACGCTCACGCAGTGGCTCTTTAACATCACCACCTTCAATAACCGGCGTCATCAGAATACCGTCGTGAGTACCACAGTCGTCTTCTGTAACAACTAGATCCTGCGCTACGTCAACCAAACGACGGGTCAGGTAACCGGAGTTTGCCGTTTTCAGTGCGGTATCCGCCAAACCTTTACGAGCACCGTGGGTTGAGATGAAGTACTGGAGTACGTTCAAGCCTTCACGGAAGTTCGCAGTGATTGGTGTTTCGATAATGGAACCGTCTGGTTTAGCCATCAGGCCACGCATCCCCGCCAACTGACGGATCTGAGCGGCAGAACCACGCGCACCGGAGTCAGCCATCATAAAGATGCTGTTGAAGGAGACTTGTTGCTCCTCTTCACCGTTACGGTTAATGACTGTCTCAGTGGACAGGTTTTCCATCATCGCTTTAGCAACACGCTCGTTTGCTGCGGCCCAGATATCGATAACCTTGTTATAACGTTCGCCAGCTGTTACCAGACCAGACTGGAACTGTTCCTGAATTTCAGCAACTTCTGCTTCTGCTTCTGTAATGATCCCCGCTTTTTTCTCTGGGATAACCATGTCATCAATACCAACAGATGCACCTGAACGTGCAGCGTAGGCAAACCCGGTGTACATGATCTGGTCAGCAAAGATAACGGTTGGTTTCAGGCCCATCACACGGTAGCAAGTGTTGAGCATTCTGGAGATCGCTTTTTTACCCAATGGTTGGTTAACCAGAGAGTAAGGCAGACCTCTTGGGACGATCATCCACAGGATTGCACGCCCAACGGTAGTATCAACCAAACCAGTGCTAGTGGTGATATTACCCTCGCCATCTCTCACTTCTTCTGAGATACGAACCTTAACACGGGCATGCAGAGAAGCTAGACCTGCGCGGTATACGCGTTCTGCTTCTTTAGGCCCGGTCAGCACCATGCCTTCGCCTTTAGCATTAACACAGTCACGGGTCATGTAGTACAGACCCAGAACAACGTCCTGAGATGGCACGATGATTGGCTCACCACTCGCAGGAGACAGAATGTTGTTGGTGGACATCATCAATGCACGCGCTTCCAGCTGGGCTTCCAGTGTCAGCGGTACGTGAACAGCCATCTGGTCACCGTCGAAGTCGGCGTTATATGCCGCACACACCAGTGGGTGCAACTGAATCGCTTTACCTTCGATCAGAACTGGTTCGAATGCCTGAATACCCAAACGGTGGAGTGTTGGTGCACGGTTCAGCAGAACCGGGTGTTCACGGATCACTTCATCCAGGATATCCCATACCACCGCTTCTTCACGCTCAACCATCTTTTTGGCTGCTTTAATCGTCGTCGCTAAACCACGCAGTTCCAGCTTGCCATAGATGAATGGCTTGAATAGTTCCAGTGCCATCTTCTTAGGTAGACCACACTGATGCAGACGCAGGTAAGGGCCTACGGTGATTACAGAACGACCAGAGTAGTCAACACGTTTACCCAGCAGGTTCTGACGGAAACGACCTTGTTTACCCTTGATCATGTCAGCCAGGGATTTCAGAGGACGTTTGTTAGAACCGGTAATTGCACGACCGCGACGACCGTTATCCAACAGGGCATCGACCGCTTCCTGCAACATACGTTTTTCGTTGCGAACGATGATATCTGGCGCAGCCAGATCCAGCAGGCGTTTCAAACGGTTGTTACGGTTAATAACTCGACGATACAGATCGTTCAGATCCGACGTGGCAAAACGGCCGCCATCCAATGGAACCAGTGGACGTAAATCAGGCGGCAGAACTGGCAGAACGGTCAGAACCATCCATTCTGGTTTGTTACCAGATTGAATAAATGCTTCCAACAACTTAATACGCTTGGTCAACTTCTTACGTTTGGTTTCAGAGTTAGTTTCATTTAACTCTTCACGCAGAGTTTCACACTCATTTTCCAGATCGAGATTTTTCAACAAAGACTGGATAGCTTCCGCGCCCATCTTCGCATCGAATTCATCACCGAACTCTTCCAGTGCATCCAGGTATTGTTCTTCTGTCAGGATTTGACTGCGCTCCAGGCTGGTCATACCGCCTTCTACAACCACATAGGATTCGAAGTACAGTACGCGCTCAATATCACGCAGTGGCATATCCAGCAACAAACCGATGCGGGATGGCAATGATTTCAGGAACCAGATGTGTGCCGTTGGAGAAGCCAGTTCAATGTGACCCATACGCTCACGACGAACTTTAGTCTGGGTAACTTCTACGCCACACTTCTCACAAATTACACCACGGTGTTTTAAGCGTTTGTATTTACCACACAAACACTCATAGTCTTTCACCGGTCCGAAAATACGGGCACAGAAAAGGCCGTCACGCTCAGGTTTGAACGTACGGTAGTTAATAGTTTCCGGCTTTTTCACTTCACCGAATGACCACGAACGGATCATATCTGGTGAGGCCAGAGCAATTTTGATCGCATCAAACTCTTCGGTCTTAGTTTGCGCTTTCAGAAACTTCAATAAGTCTTTCACGAAATGGCTCCTGTCGGAGTTAGACCTGTCAGGAGAATGGCCCATGCCACTCTCCCCTATGACCAGTGCAACCACTGGCTGGTAAACTGCCCGTCATATCCATTCAGGGCAGTACCAGCGGGAATACGGTTTATTCGTCTTCCAGCTCGATGTTAATCCCCAGAGAGCGGATCTCTTTCAACAATACGTTGAAGGACTCCGGCATACCAGGTTCCATCTGGTGGTTACCATCCACGATGTTTTTATACATCTTGGTACGGCCGTTAACATCGTCGGACTTGACGGTGAGCATTTCCTGCAAGGTGTATGCAGCACCATATGCTTCCAATGCCCACACTTCCATCTCACCGAAGCGTTGACCACCGAACTGCGCCTTACCACCCAGCGGTTGCTGAGTAACCAAGCTGTACGAACCGGTTGAACGAGCATGCATTTTGTCATCCACCAGGTGGTTCAGTTTCAGCATATACATGTAGCCAACGGTAACCTGACGTTCGAATTGCTCACCAGTACGACCATCAAACAGAGTAATTTGCCCAGAAGTCGGCAAGTCACCCAGTTTCAGCAGTTCTTTAATTTCTTTCTCTTTCGCACCATCAAATACTGGTGTTGCAATTGGCATCCCTTTTTTCAGGTTTTCTGCCAGACGCATAACTTCTTCATCAGAGAAAGTGTTCAGATCAACTTTTTGACGGGTTTCATCACCTAGGTCATAAGCTTTCTGGATAAATTCACGCAGTTTGGCTGCTTCCTGCTGCTGTTTCAGCATCGCATTGATCTTGTCACCAATGCCTTTTGCAGCCATCCCCAAGTGAGTTTCCAGGATCTGACCAATGTTCATACGTGATGGTACGCCCAGTGGGTTCAGTACGATATCTACCGGAGTACCGTTTTCATCGTAAGGCATATCTTCAATCGGGTTGATCTTGGAGATAACACCCTTGTTACCGTGGCGGCCCGCCATTTTATCACCAGGCTGAATCTGACGCTTAACCGCCAGATAAACTTTAACGATTTTCAGCACACCCGGTGCTAAGTCATCGCCCTGAGTGATCTTACGACGTTTAGCGTCCAGTTTTTTCTCGAACTCAGTTTTCAGTTCGTCATACTGTTCAGCCAACTGTTCCAACTGATTCTGTTTTTCTTCATCCGCCAGACCCAGCTCTAACCAACGTTCACGAGGCAGCTTATCCAATTTCTCAGCTTCGATGCCGCCAGAAATCAGGACAGAACGGATACGGGCGAACAAGCCAGCTTCAAAGATCCGCAACTCTTCTGTCAGGTCTTTCTTAGCCTGACGCAGCTGCATTTCTTCGATTTCTAGGGCACGTTTGTCTTTTTCGACGCCATCACGGGTAAATACCTGTACGTCAATAACCGTACCGGATACGCCATTTGGTACGCGCAGAGAAGAGTCTTTCACATCAGACGCTTTCTCACCGAAGATAGCACGCAGCAGTTTTTCTTCCGGCGTCAGCTGAGTTTCACCTTTAGGTGTCACTTTACCAACCAGAATGTCACCGCCGGTAACTTCTGCACCAATATAAACGATACCGGATTCATCCAGTTTGGAGAGCGCGGCTTCACCCACGTTAGGAATGTCAGCGGTGATCTCTTCAGGCCCTAATTTGGTATCACGAGATACACAAGCCAGTTCCTGGATATGAATGGTTGTAAAGCGATCTTCCTGAACAACACGCTCAGAAACTAAGATGGAGTCCTCGAAGTTATAACCATTCCACGGCATGAACGCTACGCGCATGTTCTGACCCAGCGCCAACTCACCCAAATCAGTGGATGGACCGTCAGCCAGTACGTCACCGCGTTCCACAGGTTCTCCCAGAGAAACACATGGCATTTGGTTAATACAGGTGTTCTGGTTAGAACGGGTGTATTTAGTCAGGTTATAGATATCAATACCCGCTTCACCCGGATACATTTCGTCTTCGTTTACTTTGATAACGATACGGGATGCATCAACGTACTGAACCACACCACCGCGTTTAGCAACAGAAGTTACACCTGAGTCAACCGCTACAGCACGTTCCATACCTGTACCTACCAGCGGCTTGTCAGCACGCAGTGTAGGAACAGCCTGACGTTGCATGTTTGCACCCATCAATGCACGGTTTGCGTCATCGTGTTCCAGGAATGGGATCAAGGAAGCACCGACGGAAACCACCTGTTGAGTGGAAACGTCCATATATTCAACCTGTTCACGGTTGAATAAGCTGGATTCGCCATAGTTACGGCAGGTTATCAGATCTTCAACGAAGTGACCTTCATCATCCAATACGGTGTTTGCCTGTGCGATAACGAAGTTACCTTCTTCAATCGCAGACAGGTAATGGATTTCATCAGTCACAACACCATCACGAACCAGACGGTATGGGGTTTCAAGGAAACCATACTCGTTAGTCTGCGCATAAACAGACAATGAGTTAATCAGACCGATGTTCGGACCTTCCGGAGTTTCGATTGGACATACACGACCATAGTGAGTTGGATGTACGTCACGCACTTCGAAGCCTGCACGCTCACGGGTCAAACCACCCGGGCCCAACGCAGAAATACGGCGTTTGTGAGTGATTTCAGAAAGCGGGTTGTTTTGGTCCATAAACTGAGACAGCTGGCTGGAACCAAAGAATTCTTTCACTGCGGCTGAAATCGGTTTAGCGTTGATCATGTCCTGAGGCATCAGGGTATCCAGATCACCCAAAGACAGACGCTCTTTAACCGCACGCTCAACACGTACCAGACCAACACGGAACTGGTTTTCTGCCATTTCGCCTACGGAGCGGATACGACGGTTACCCAAGTGGTCAATATCGTCGACTTCACCTTTACCGTTACGGATATCAATGAGTTTCTTCATAACATCAGTGATGTCATTTTTACTCAAAATACCAGAGCCTTCAACTTCTTCCCGGCTCAGTGAACGGTTGAATTTCATACGACCAACCGCAGAAAGATCATAACGATCTTCTGAGAAGAACAGATTTTCAAACAGATTTTCTGCTGCTTCACGAGTTGGCGGCTCACCAGGACGCATCATGCGATAAATCTCAACCAAAGCGCTCAAACGATCATTGGTTGGGTCAACACGAAGAGTCTCGGAGATATATGCACCGTGATCCAAATCGTTGGTAAATAGGGTTTCGATAGATTTATGACCAGCCTGGCTTAAACGTGCCAACAGATCTAAAGAGAGTTCCATGTTAGCCGCACAGATAATTTCACCTGTATTGGTATCAATGTAGTCTCTTGCAACAACTTTACCCGCAATGTATTCAACAGGAACCTCAATGCGGTTCACTTCGTCTTTTTCTAACTGGCGGATATGACGTGCAGTGATACGACGGCCTTTTTCAACATAAACTTTGCCGTTTGCTTCAATATCAAAAGAAGCTGTTTCACCACGCAGACGCTCTGGCACCAGTGTCATCTGGAGTTTGTTGTCACGAATTGCGAAAACAGTCTTACTAAAGAACAAATTCAGGATGTTTTCAGTGCTGTAATCCATTGCACGCAGAATAATAGTTGCCGGCAATTTACGGCGACGGTCAATGCGCACAAACAGGTTATCTTTTGGATCGAATTCGAAATCTAACCAAGAACCACGGTAAGGGATAATACGCGCGTTATACAGCACCTTACCGGATGAATGAGTTTTACCCTTATCGCTGTCAAAGAATACACCAGGACTACGATGTAACTGGGAGACAATAACCCTCTCAGTACCATTGATAACAAAAGTACCGTTGTCAGTCATGAGTGGAATTTCACCCATGTAGACTTCTTGTTCTTTGATGTCTTTGACTGTGCCTTCCGGTGCTTCGCGTTCATAGATGACCAGACGCAGTTTAACGCGCAGAGGTGCAGAATAAGTGACACCACGAATCTGGCACTCTTTCACATCAAACACTGGCTCACCAAGACGGTAGCTAACGTATTGCAGCTCCGAACTGCCACTGTAGCTCTGAATTGGGAATACAGAACGGAATGCCGCTTCTAAACCATTCTGGCCTTCTGGATCTTGCTCGATAAACTTCTGGAACGAGTCAAGTTGGATAGAAAGGAGATAAGGTATATCCAAAACTTGTGGACGTTTACCAAAATCCTTACGAATACGTTTTTTCTCGGTATAGGAGTAAACCATAGGGTTCCTCAGCTCGCTGATCAGTGACCCACTCTGTCCGCCCTAAAGGACAGCTCTTTACGACACTGTTTTTTCGAACAGAAAATTGAATTATTTTCCGTAGTACTCATTGCTATTACTCTTAAATCATTTCATTGCGCTACCTTACTACCGAGCTATCCGAGTGGATCGTAGCTGAGAACGCAGTATATTAAGTCGTCAATAGGAAAAAGTATTTAGGGGTTAATTAGTAGCCAAACAGTGGAAATGCGACTAATGCCCTACAGCGCAAAAAGGCTGGTGATTTTTTAATCACCAGCCGTCAGCCTCTAAAGTCAGGCTGCTAACTTAACGCTGAACTTACTTGATCTCAACAGAAGCGCCTGCTTCTTCCAGAGATTTTTTCAGTGTTTCAGCATCATCTTTGCTGATAGCTTCTTTCAGTACTGCTGGAGCGCTTTCAACCAGATCTTTCGCTTCTTTCAGACCCAGGCCAGTTGCGCCACGTACTGCTTTGATGACAGCAACTTTGTTGCCGCCAATCGCAGACAGCACAACGTCAAACTCAGTTTTTTCTTCAACAGCTTCAGCAGCTACTGCTACAGCTACAGCCGCAGCCGCAGAAACGCCGAATTTGTCTTCCATTGCAGTGATCAGTTCAACAACGTCCATAACGGACATGCCTGCAACTGCGTCCAGAATTTGTTCTTTATTGATAGACATAACAAGTGTTCCTAAAATTCAGAAATAATTTATACGTTAAAAAGCAACAAAGGAAATCGGCAATTAAGCTACTTCTTTCTGCTCGCGTGACTCGCGTAACGCAGCCAGAGTACGAACCAGTTTGCCGGCAACGGCTTCTTTCATGGTTGACATCAGGCGTGCGATTGCTTCTTCGTAAGTTGGGAGTGTTGCCAAACGGTCAATATTGTCCGCAGGGATAAACTCACCTTCAAAGGCTGCTGCTTTAATCTCGAATGCTGGATTCGCTTTCGCGAACTCTTTGAACAGACGAGCAGCTGCGCCCGGATGTTCGTTAGAGAAAGCAATCAAGGTTGGACCAACAAACGCTTCTTTCAGGCACTCATATTCAGTACCTTCAACAGCACGGCGGATCAGTGTGTTACGAACAACACGGATATAAACGCCAGCTTCGCGACCTGCTTTACGCAGTTCAGTCATTTTATCTACAGTAACGCCACGAGAATCCGCAACAACCGCAGACAGCGCGCCTTTGGCTACTTCGCTGACTTCAGCAACAATCGCTTGTTTGTCTTGAAGATTTAGTGCCATTAGCTTCTTGCTCCTGGATTAACCGGGAAGTACCCGGAACTCACATCACTCATAACACCAAAGGTGTCTGAGCTCTAAAACACGGTGAGCAGAATCCAGAAATAAATTTCATTTGGCTCTGTCACCGTCTACGCAGGGATATTAAGTAATTACTTACACCTGCGGTCTTGGACGGGGCTTGGATTAGGCCAAGCTCCAACCGAAAATTGTTTGTTTAGCCAATAAATAATCTACCAACCAAACATAAGGTGCCAAATTTTAGACAAATCTGACGCCAAGGTAAAGCGGTAATCACATTCAGTTCAAATTAAACTGAAGCGCTCAGACCAGACTGGTCAATCGCTACACCTGCGCCCATAGTCGTGGACAAGCTAACTTTCTTGATGAAAATACCTTTAGCAGAAGATGGTTTTGCCTTTTTCAATGCAACCAGCAGAGCTTCCAGGTTTTCTTTCAGTTTGTCAGCGTCGAAGTCAACTTTACCAATGGTGGTGTGGATAATACCGTTTTTATCGTTACGGTAACGAACCTGACCCGCTTTAGCATTCTGAACAGCTTCAGCGACGTTAGGCGTTACAGTACCCACTTTAGGGTTTGGCATCAGGCCACGTGGGCCCAGGATTTGACCTAATTGGCCAACAACGCGCATTGCATCTGGAGATGCGATAACAACGTCAAAGTCCATTTCGCCTTTTTTAACCTGTTCAGCCAGGTCTTCCATACCTACCAGTTCTGCGCCAGCCGCTTTAGCAGCTTCAGCGTTTGCACCTTGGGTAAATACAGCTACGCGAACGGAACGGCCAGTACCGTGAGGCAGTACGGTTGCACCACGTACGTTCTGGTCAGATTTACGAGCGTCGATGCCGAGATTAACAGCAACGTCAACGCTTTCTACGAATTTAGCAGTTGCCAGCTCTTTCAGAAGAACAACGGCTTCGTTAATGTCATACTGTTTAGTTGCATCAACTTTTTCACGGATTGTGCGCATGCGCTTGGTCAGTTTAGTCATCGATTAATCCTCCACTACCAGGCCCATGGAACGAGCAGTACCTTCGATTGAACGCATCATTGCGTCAACGTCAGCACCCGTCATATCCGCAGCTTTAGTTTCAGCAATTTCACGAATCTGAGCGCTGGTTACTTTACCAACTTTCTCTTTATTCGGTTTGCCGGAACCCGATTTAACACCCGCAGCTTTTTTCAACAGAACAGCGGCTGGTGGGGTTTTAGTCACGAAAGTGAAAGAGCGATCAGAATAAACAGTGATCACAACAGGAATTGGCAGACCTTTTTCAATGCTATCAGTTTTAGCATTGAACGCCTTACAGAATTCCATGATGTTAACACCCTGCTGACCCAGAGCAGGACCTACTGGAGGGCTTGGGTTAGCCATACCAGCTGCAACCTGCAACTTGACATAGGCTTGTACTTTCTTAGCCATTGATAATTTCCTCTATGTGGGTGATATCGCCTATTTAAAAGGCTTCCCTGTTATTCCAGCCCCGCCTTTTCAGGCCAAGCCACTAAAAACAAAAGGCGCGAAATTGTATGTTAATTTCACGCCTATTGCAAGCCGGCAAAAGATACGCCTAAAAATTAAGCTTTCTCTACCTGACTGAAATCCAGCTCAACAGGTGTTGCACGACCAAAGATAGAAACTGATACCTTCAGGCGGCTTTTCTCGTAGTCGACTTCTTCCACAACACCATTGAAGTCTGCAAATGGGCCATCGCTGACACGGACCATTTCGCCTGGTTCGAACAATGTTTTTGGCCGCGGTTTATCACCAACCTGCTGAAGGCGATTCATAATTGCATCAACTTCTTTATCACTGATTGGTGCCGGACGGTCAGATGTGCCACCGATAAAACCCATGACACGTGGTACGCTGCGAACAAGATGCCATGTTGCATCGTTCATAATCATTTGTACCAGCACATACCCAGGGAAGAATTTGCGTTCACTTTTGCGACGCTGGCCGCTACGAATCTCAACAACTTCCTCTGTTGGCACCATCACTTCGCCAAAAGAATCTTCCATATCATGTAGTTTGATATGTTCACGTAAAGATTGTGCAACACGACCTTCAAACCCGGAGAATGCCTGTATGACATACCAACGTTTTTTTGGGGAATCTGACATCTTAGAACCTCAGGCCTGTAATAAATGAAACTAAACGCACCAGGATGCCGTCAAGACCCCAGAGGATCAAAGACATCAATGCAGTCACGGCTGCCACAATCAAAGTTGTGTGCAACGTTTCCTGGCGAGTTGGCCAAATGACTTTGCGCATTTCAACGCGGGCTTCACGAGCAAAGGCCAGTGTGGTTTTACCTTTCGCTGTCCAGAGCGCAACCGCTCCCGCAAGAGCAACAATAACAACAACCGCTATCGCGCGCAAAGGAAGGCTATACTCCCGATAAAGGTAGTTACCAACGATAGCAACTGTTAATAAAGCTGCCACTAATAGCCATTTCATTACCTCAAGACCGCGCTTGCTTTCTTGAGCATCGCTATTCGCACTCATAAACCAACCTGTAACTATGATTTAAATAGATAGCCAGCTTGCCTCGCAAGAGCAAAACAAATCAGACCGAACCAAAAAATTTGAGTGATTGTATCTGACTTGGCACCATAATTCAGTATGACATTGTATATCTGAGAGATATATAGCCAATTCGTTGTATCAGAGCCTATCTCACCAATAATTAAAAACAACTATTGATGAGATAGGTTCTTATAAACAACGTACAAAAAGGGCATCAGTTGATGCCCTTTTAGAGTAATCACATCAAAAAATTATGCGATAACTTTAGCAACAACACCAGCACCTACTGTACGGCCACCTTCACGGATTGCGAAGCGCAGACCCTGATCCATCGCGATTGGTGCAATCAGGGTAACAATCATCTGAATGTTATCACCTGGCATCA
>NZ_PUJU01000023.1 GCF_011189505.1 Photorhabdus tasmaniensis | reverse complement strand
CCGAAATACTGAGAAAAAGCGTCGATATTCATGGGGGCACTCCTGAAAAAAGGAGTATGAGATCATAAGTAGCTCCGTGGGTCAAACTGAACGATTTTGATTAAATAACGTTCGCGATCTCACCCTAGCTTTTTGTTAAGTTTAATCATCATCGGATATCATGTTTTATGTTTAACGAACGTGGATTATATTCACTTTTTATCTTTTATGATGCTGTTAAATAACTGCTGGGAAAGCGCTTTAATATCCGTTTATTCGGGTGATGTTATTTTACGTGCGATTTCTTTTCAACTTTTGATTTAATTAGCATAAAGTTTTAACCGTCGTTTTCACTCCTTTTAACACCCTGTTTTTTGTTAAGTTTAATCATCATCGGATATCGTGTTTTATGTTTAATGAACGTGGATTATATTCATTTTTTATCTTTTCTAATGCAGTTAAATAACTGATGGGAAAACGCTTTAATATCCGTTTATTCGGGTGATGTTATTTTGCGTGCGATTTCTTTTCAACCTTCGATTAATGGTTAATGATTTTCGGTTAAATGCTATTAATGGTTATTTTGAAAGGTGGCATTTATTAAATTAAATCCGATTTTGATATAAAATTTTTAATGATTTGGTATTCGATTTTTTAAATCATTATGACAGTTAACCCGTTATCGCAAATCGTTTTTTTACTCGATGGATTTAATGGGTATAAAGTTTTAATCGTTGTTTTTATCCTTTTTAACACCTGATTTTTATCAGGTTTAATCATCATAGGATTACGTTTAATGAACGTTAATCATATCCACTTTTTATCTTTATTGGCGCTGTTATTAACCCGGCGGAAATTTATATCTAATATACTGTATGAATGAAAACAGACGCACGCAAGCTCACTACTGAGCAACAAGCACTGCTAAGGCAGCAAGCTATCCGGCTTCGTTGGGAAAAAAATATGACCTTCCGCGAAATCGGCCAAATATTGAATATTCATCCGGATACCGCTGGCCGCTGGTTCAAACGCTATCAGACCGAGGGTCAAGCCGTACTCACCATCAAGAAACGGGGCCCCAAAAATAAAGTGGGCCGTCTGAACGCCATTCAGCAACAGAAAGTCATTGAGGCCATCCGAGACCATATGCCCGATCATTACAATCTGGGTTTTTCACTTTGGACACGGCGGGCCGTCGCGGCCTTGATCTATCAGTTCTGGCGAATCGATATTCCGGTTCGAACACTCGGTGATTACCTCAAACGATGGGGATTTACGCCGCAAAAGCCGTTGAAAAAGGCGTGGGAGCAGAACCCGGCTCATGTGCAAACGTGGCTGAACGAAGAATATCCCCAGATCCAGGAACGCGCCAAAAAAGAACAGGCCCAAATCTATTGGGGCGATGAAACCGGTATCCGAAATACCGAGCAACATGGCCGGTGTTATGCGCCCAGAGGGAAAACACCGACTCAGCCTATCCCCGTCAGGTGGCATACCCTGAATATGATTTCCGCCATTTCTAATCAGGGAACCGTCCGCTTTATGCTGTATGAATCCAATATGACGGCAGATACCCTGCTCAAATTTATACGGGCGTTGATGACATCCCGTCCAGGCAAAAGCTTTTTAATTCTGGATAACCTGCGGGTTCACCATGCCAAAAAAGTGAAAGATTGGCTGGAGCAGCCCTCAGTGAAACGTCGTCTGGAGGTGTTTTATCTTCCGGCTTATTCACCGGAACTGAATCCAGATGAATATCTGAACTGTGATGTCAAAGGGATGATACACAGCAGGCCAGCAATGCGTAGTGTCGAAGAGATCAAAAAACGAACTCGTTCTTGTATGCGCAAGTTACAACGCCAACCAAAACGCGTCATCAGTTATTTCAATTCGAGGTTTATCAAGTATGCAGCTTAGTCGATGTATTTTCCTGCCGGGTTAATGTCATTGATGAAAACTAAACAGTTGATAATCGAGACGCTAAAAGTCAGTAATGTGAAGGGCGGGAATATCGCCCTTTATCATGTTCGGAAGACTACTTTTTAGCCTCAGCCCTAAGTTCAGTGACATTCTTACCGCCGATTCCCCAATTATCAGTATCGACTTCATCAATAATGACAAAAGTTGTTGCGGGATTTTTTCCCAATACATCGGCCAGTAACTGAGTAGCTCCTTCAATTAATTGCTTTTTTTGCTCTGCTGTAGCACCTTCACGGGTAATTCTGATATTGACAAACGGCATAAACAGCTCCTTCTCATTGGTTATTATTGGCAGACTCGCTCTGCCGGGGCGCATTCATTCGGTATTTTTATGATTATTATCCGTGGTCGCTATCCAGGCAGCGCAGAATAGCGTTAAACGGGCAAAGAGATAGAAAAATGTCATCAGGCCAATAACAGAGCCAAAAGCCGCGCCGGAAGGGGAGCTGGCGAGGCGTGGCAGCGTCATGGTCATAATATATTTGATAACTTCAAAACCTATAGCTGCCATCAGTGTCCCTTTCAACAACGCCTTGCGTTCGGGCTGGTGGCGGGGTAATACCCAGAATAGCCACAGGAAAAGCAGATAGTTGGCTGAAATAGAAATTGTCAGGCCAATCAGGAACCAGGATGGACGTAGCCACTCAATACCATCTAGCCCTAATATCTTAACGATGGTTGCCTGAGCGGAGCCGGCGATAGAGGTCAGTGACAGGGTGATCACCAGAGCTAATAACAGCCCAATCAGAGAAATGGCATCACGGATATATTTAAAATAGATTTTCTCGTTCTCTTCCTGATTCCGTATCCAGACAGGGTGAAACTGGGCAAGAATTGCCTGGCGTAAATTACTTACCCAGTTCACACCGGAATAAAGAGCAATTGCCAAACCGGTTAATCCCACGGTAGTACGCTGTTTAATCGCAGTATCGACACTATTTTTCAGCGTATTGGCAAGTGTCGGATCACTGATACTGTTTGCGATACCATTGATTAGCTTTGCCAGTAAATCAGGATTAGAAGCCAGAATAAAACCCGCAATGGCGAAAGAGAGCATCAGAATGGGGATAAGTGATAAGAATGAAAAATAGGTTATTGCCGCCCCAAACTGATTACCCATCCGATCATTAAAGCGCAGCGTTGCCCGGATAAAGTGAGCGACGATAGGAATACTGCGGATATAGTTTCCTGCTCTGACCGTCAGAGAAATCGCTTTTTTCCCGTGGTGAATGCCCTTTTCCAAAGGTGTTCTGGATAACCTTTCCAACTGATGTTCTGTTATTTCCTGTCTTTCTACATCTTTTGGCATGTATAGCCTCAATCATTACCTTGAATAAATAGGAGTGATCACATCATGCCACTTTAAGATGATGATTAACAATTCAACATACACAGATACTTAATTCCTGTTTTTGCTATCAGTGTGGTAACCGCCGCCAAGACCGATATGAATATTCTTGCCTTCTGGAGTTGTTCCTCCTTTAGCTGATGCTTCACCGTTATAACCGGTCGCTGTTTTCATCGTGCTGTTGGTGGCGTTATCAAAATGGATATCACCTTTAGCATCTACACCGGCATTTTTGAGCGGTGATGGTTCCCCGGCTATCAATTTTAGGCGCAATAAGATCAAGAACCGCGTTGGCAATTAAGCCGTCCGATTTAATTCTCAGACTATTCTGATTATCAAAAGTGCTGAAACCTTGCAGATTATCCTGTTCCACTAGTGGATTGCCAACGACCAGAGAAGCGCGGTTAGTATTGACAAAACCGCATCCATTACAGGTGATGCCATTTGGGTTTGCCAGTACATAATCTGCGGCGAACCAAACACCTCCTGCTGACCCCTTTCAGATAAACACCTGTTAACGGCAGACATTGCCTGGATTCCGGCAGTGCAGGCGCAGGTGTCGATTCAGGGATTGTATTAGCCTGCTGTTTTAATTGCTGATATCGGCGCTGTTCTATCAGTTGGTTAATTTCCCGGGAACTCTCTTACAACGTTCTCCTGGCCTCAGTCATCGGCAGATTATCATTTAACTCTGCGGGTGAAGCGGTTATTTGAAAGGAAATAGCACACAATATTAAAATAGATATTCTTTTTATCATACATTCACCGATAAGGATGATATTTTATTCCATAAAACAAAAATATGGGGTTTTAGCCTGATAGGTAATTGCATTCGTATTGGCTAATTTATTCGTTATTAAAGCATACTCCTGGTTATATCATGCTCTGATTAACGATTGGCGTTTCTTTTACATCTCGATTTCCTATTATAAATTTCAATTGATTGGTTATGCAGATAATAATAAGTTAATAAGAGCACTTATTATGTGAATCCGCCCAATAATACTATTAATTTTTTTATATAATTCGGTGTTTGTTATATATGTTTAGGTAAATTAATAAAGTGGAAAATAAAATACTGGAAAACTATTTTGATAATTTTCCAGTAGGGAATGACAGTATACAAATGCTTAACTATTAGTGACTTCGATATATGGATCGTATCGATAATAGCCTAGGAGCTTTGTACCGTCATAAGCGGCAAAAAACCATGTATATCTTTCTACACCTGGTTTATGAGCTGTTGCTTGAAAATAACTATCTCGAGATTCAACAAAAATTGGCTTAGGTTCATCCTCTGCTGCATTAACCCCAGAAGGGATTATTGGCGTTTTTTTACCTGTTGGATTCTGTGACCATATTTGTGATGGAATAGAGATGACATCTTCTCCTAGACTAAGTTTTTGGAACTTATACAATATAATAGAATAGTCGAAATTATTAGATACAGTTGTAGCCCTCCATCTAATATTTGCATTTACGGGAACAGTTATGCGGGCACCAGATGAACTACTAAGTTTCATTCCATCTGTAGGAGTATAACTTGCTATATATACATACTCCTTGATCGTTATTGGATTCTTAGAGTCCAGAGAATTCTTAACTTGGTTATCACGAATATATTCAATAATTGAATCAACATCAATAACAAAGGTAACATCGGCTATAACAGAATTCCTGGCTGTGACAATATTATTTTCATCTTGAATTGCTTCACTCATTATAATACCTCTTTACATATTCAAATTATCTATTGGGGATAACAAGGTTATTTTTTTATTATAATAATAATTTTCTTTATAATTAACTATTAAATCTGAAATATCCACTGGTATAAATCATAGTTTATGAGAAAAAATTACTGATATATTTATCAGAGGTTGATTTATATAGTTAAATGTTTAGGTTAACTTATTGTTATAGAAGATGAAATAAAAGAGATTTAGATTAATGTGTTGAATGGCTGCTTATATTTTCTTATGAATGGTTTAATATTACCCATATGAATATATTATCTCTTTAGATATAGTTTTTCTTGCTTATTAAAATTTCAATCATATTGATATAATTTCTATTATTTACTAATAGTACATTGTGACTTACCAGATATCTTTAGTCTGTCTAACAGTAAATGATTATTTTCTTTATTAAATGGGAGTTTTGCTACTATAATTAATACTGGGATTTACTATCAATATTCTTAATTTTCAAGAGGACATTGAATGAATATTTATAGAACATATACCTCACCCTATAAATTTCATGAATTAGATTTAGATGCTCATTTTGTGGCTGAAATTTGTGAAATTATTAATAAAATCTCGGGGTTTAGCTTGTTCTCTCTTGTTTTAAAGGCCCGCTTTCCTATATCTAACCGTGAAGTGTATTTTTTTGATAATTATCATGAATCTTGGAGAAAAATTTATATAGAAAAAAAGTATTGGATGATTGATCCCGTTCTAAATTTCCGGCCTATTCCACCTTCTTTTTCAAAAGTATGGGACTTGGATTTTTTTTCAGAATCTAATGGAAAAGAACTTTGGTATGTGAAGCAGAAATATGGATTTCGTTCTGGGATCACATTTGGGCTGCCTGCATTTTCAGGAACTGACGGAATATTTTCTGTTGCGGGGAAAGACGGGCATATTGATAACGAGACAATGTATAAATGCAGTGGAGAAATTTTAGGAGTATATATTAGGATAATAAGATATTTGACATCAAACGCAAAATATTTGCAATCGTTCTATATAGATGAAACTTCATTTTCAAATAGAGAATTAGAAATATTAAGGTATACCGCAGATGGGATGATATCAAGTGAAATTGCAGCAACCATCTGTGTCACTAAAGGTACAGTTGATTTTCACCTAATGAATATTGTTAAGAAACTTGGCTGTAGAAACAAATTTCAGGCAATAGCTAAAGCGGCATTACTGGGTTATATATAATTAATATCAATTTGAAACTATCAGATGTTTATACTTTTAACTTTATAAATCAACAGGAGTTATTAGTGTTATTACTCAAATGAATTGATAGGAGAATTCGAACAAAAAATAATTTCTTACCGCTGTACCTTTATTGGTACTATTATAAATAGGAGTTGGAAAGATTTTCTCTGACGAGATGAAAATGATATTTATTAAAAATTTAAAAACAGCTTTAACTAAATGCACTTATCCTTGGGCAGAATTGTAATATGACGTTCTGCCTGTTCTCTGCTTAATATATGTATAATTCTGAGGATATTAATGACTATTTAAGTTATTGTAATATGTTTGTTAATCCAATAAGAGGTAAACGTTAAGCTTTATTCTGAAATTTTTATTGACGGTAGGCGATTTCCCCAGATAATCCGTAGGGCTATTTATTAAATAATATTTAACAATACCCGTTAAAGCCATTATGTTGGGGATAAGTACTTCCCCAAGTAGTCACGATAACATTATGCTTCACAAATTGTTATTGGGCCGCAAGCTCTGTCGGTAAAAGGTGAGCTTGATGCATTAATTTAAAGGAAAAAAATAATGTTTGACTTTGATACCCCTATTGATCGCCGAGGTACTTGGTGTATTCAATGGGACTATATTAGAGATCTTTTTGGTGCTGACGATCTCCTCCCTTTTACTATCGCTGATATGGATTTTGCCACAGCTCCCTGTGTTATTCAGGCATTACAGAAACGAGTGGATCATGGCATATTAGGTTATAGCAGCTGGAAGCATGAGGAATTTCTTGGTGCTATACGTCATTGGTATCAGCAACAATTTAATTGTGAAATTAATACAAATTGGATGGTTTATGGCCCTTCTGTGATGTACATGGTTTCGCAGTTAATCCGAATCTGGTCTGAACCCGGTGAAGGTATTGTCGTCCATACTCCTGCTTACAATAACTTTTATAAAATTATTCAAGAGAACCAGCGGCAACTGCTTGCTTGCCCGTTTGAGAAACAAGGCAATGATTGGGTGTGTGATATGGATCAACTTGAAGCCTTGCTATCTCAACCGGAAACAAAAATATTATTGCTGTGTAGTCCACATAATCCAACTGGCAAAGTCTGGCGTTATTCTGAACTTAAAACTATGTCTGAATTGTGTAAGCGTTATAATGTCAGTGTCATCAGTGATGAAATTCATATGGATATACTCAGGGGAGAAACGAAACATATTCCTTGGAGTGAAGTTGCTACGACTCGCTGGGCATTAATCACTTCGGCCTTAAAGACATTTAATCTTACTGCGCTGACGGGAGCTTATGGTTTCATTTATGATGATCATAGTCGTGCGGCATATTCCCATCAATTAATGCAGTGTAATGGATTATCTTCCCCTGCTATTTTCTCGATATCAGCTCATATTGCGGCTTACCGGGAAGGGCAACTCTGGCTTGATGCACTACGCGATTACCTGAATGATAACTTGAATTATATTGCTCAGGAACTCAATGCTGCATTTCCACAACTGAACTGGCAGCCGCCGCAGGCGACTTATTTAGCCTGGATAGACCTGCGTAATTTGCATATTGACGATGACAAATTGCAGCAGATACTTATCCATGAAGAGAAAATTGCGATTATGCCGGGTAGAATTTATGGTGAAGTTGGCAATGGTTTCCTTCGTTTTAATGCAGGATGCCCCCGTAGCAAAGTTGAATTGGGTATCCAAAAACTGATCTCAGCATTGAAAAAGCTTTGTTGATAATGATTAATTCTGGCAAGTAAACTATTTCTATTATATATACACCTTTCAGCGAATAGATTAATAAGGTTTGAGTTCTGTAATTAACGGAACTCAGCCTTTTTAATCGTGGCAATAATACATGAATTAAAATGGTGCTATAGTATCTGCCTCTCAGAGTTACTTATCGATCTTCGGTAATGGCCCCAATTTCACACCTTCTGGATAATATTTCCAACCATCACGAATTCGGATATTTTCATCCCAAGGCAGTTTATATTCACCATTTGCCAGATCGCGCACCCAGGTTAAATAATTAGCTCTTTCTCCACCGGGTTTACCAACATAACCTCGACAACCGAGATTAAAAATACTGTTTTCCAGCGCCCAGTTCTCACGGGCCTTATCTGCCAGACGCGGGAACAATTCGGCGGTAACAATTTCCCAAGGGTTACGTTGCCCTTGCTGGATAATATTACCGTCGTAATTACAAATTGTACCTTCACCGAAATAATAAAAAACCTCATCGTAGCCTGCCAGATTAACCGATACGGTATACATTAAGTTCTGCCAGGCATTAGTGCGGTTAGTCCAGATCCATTGGTCATTGACTTGAGTAGAATAACCGGAAATACGGATGAAAACGTTACAACCTTTATAGGCTGCTTCGCGTGCCAGCTCAGGAAACATACCATCATGACAAATACACACTGCCAGTTTTGCGCCTTTTGGCCCCTCACAGACCGGCATACCCAAATTACCTGGCATCCAAGGTTCAATCGGTACCCAAGGTTGCAACTTGCGGTAATGCAATGCAATCTCACCGCTGTTATTAATAATGATCGCCGTGTTATAAGGTGGCTGCGACGGATCTTCATTACGCACCATCAACGAAAACACGCCCCAGATATCGTTGCGAATACAAGCCTGGCGAAAACTGTCAACTTCTGGACTGTCCAGCGATAACAACATTTCATCATAAGTCCAGATCTGAGTATTCAACCCCTGAGCAGAATATTCAGGAAATACAATTATATCCAGATCAGGATAACCGGCTTTAGTTGAATTTATCGTTTTACAGATTTGCTGTACCTGAACCTGAATATCTTCAGGTCTCTTAATCACTGGAACAGGATATTGAATAGCCGCAATTAATAATGCTTCATCCCACGCACTTACACTCCCGGTACTGCCCATAATAGACCTCTGAATGAATAGTAATGATTAAGATTGAATGGCAAGTTTCATCGTTATACGGGCAAATAGAGTGCGGTTTTATCTTTATCCGCCGTTAAGCGATTTTACTGATGCATAATAGCGCCTCTTTTGATCACCAAAATGCGATCTGCAACATCAAATAAAAAAATTAATTACTTTGTAGTAAAAAATACTTTTCCTAACATTGGAATAAGCTTACCTTGGTTGAGTTATTGATGAGATGGTAAAACAGATTAGCGAATCGAATGGGAACATATGGAAAGATGGGGTTAAAATCATTGAACATATGTTGATCGGCTTTATCCTGATAATGATATTCATTTTTGCTAATAAAAACCTGATTGATATAACCTCTGTTACAAGATTCAGATAATGCTTTTCCCTGGCTTAAAGATGCCTGCTTTGATATTGGTAGGCACACTCACCATCAAAATCATGAACGACTGTCTGGTGCTGATACCGGACAGTGACAGCATCCGCACCATCAAGCAACAGTATCTACACCAATAGGAGCAACTCAGTGATATCAAGCTCTCATGCGCGAACTCATTGGCGACTACAAAACCATTTATTTATATTCTTATGCTGCTATCGAGTGATAACAAATTTTTTTCCATCAGAATGGTATTGATGAAAAAAACTCTGAACTCTATCATATTTTTAATCGTTATATTCCTAATCTGAAGACAACAGATGCTAATGATGGTATTGTTGTTCGCTTCATTAATAAAAAATTATCTAGTATATATGGGCTTGTTAGGGATCGAGACAATAAAACATTGCTAAAATCAATAGATGCAATATCGGGGATACTTGAAGAAGTTAAGAGGATGATACGATGAGCGGTTCATTAAAAATAAACGAGATTATAGAAAGAATGGTAGCCTTTTGTTTAGTGAGAGGTGTTCAACCTGATGAGCTCATAACTGCTATTTTTGAGAGTGAATACGATAGTATTGAAACCATTAAAAAATTTAATGATATTCATATGATTATCACCTATAAAGAAAATATAGATAACGAAATGAATATTATTAAAATGAAATATATATATAAAGAAAATAAACAATTACAGAGGATAGAACAAAAGATAAATGCGGGAACTTATAAAGTTCAATGGGATAGAACGGAGAAACTAGAGTCTATTATTAATGAGCTTATAGCGGATATCGGGGCAGACAAAAAAATATTAGCAGATATTAAAGAAAAAATTCCGGTTGAATTTAGAAGTATTGTTTACCCTAAGCTAAAACTTGTTTGTTAAATATGCGCTAGAAAGTGGAAGCAGTTTTGCAATCTTCGATGTCTGCCGTGAGCCGCACCTGCCAAATAAAAACTGACAGCTAACATTAATACCCGGCATTTGATTCTTGCCGCCATAAATGTGCCGCTAACAGGGCTTTCCAGGGTGAGAAATCTGCTAGCCACTTTTCTGCCCGTTCGGCGGAAACTTTTTCATTCTGATTGAGCAGTCTTTGGATATTACGCCTTACTGCGACATCACCATGTAATGAACCGTTCAGGTAATTAAATCCCCGCAACAGGGCATAATTAATGGTCCACATACCAATGCCTTTTATCGCCAGCAGATTATCTGTTAACTGTTGGATGTCTTGTTCACTATCAGAGATTGCTAATGTTAATTCGCCAGATTCAATTAATTGGCTTAAAAGGAGTAGCGCTTTGGCTTTGCTGACAGAAAATCCACATTGGCGTAATTCATCTTCTGAACGGTTGATTATTTGTCTGGGGGTTGGAAAGCACCATAGCCCGGAAGAATGTTGAATCCCCACTGCCTGAATAAATCGCCTGCGAATAGATATAGCCGCACTGACGCTGATTTGTTGACCAATAATAGCCCAGCTTAATGCTTCAAATGGTGTGGCTGACTGATAAATTCTTAAACCTGATTGCTTGGAAATAAGTGAACCAATAATCGGATGTTCTTTATATAAAAGCTCAAATAGGTGAACAGGTTGTAAAAGCCCTAACATATGAGAGGCTAAAGCCGGCAGGCGATCATCCGCGTTTGTTATTGTGTCACCATCAATATCGAGTTGTATCTGTGCGATTGCCGAATCAATAGCTATGATTAATTCAGCCGGTTTTCCATCCCAGCAGATCCCTTTTCTGACTTGATTCTGTTCGACAATTTCAGCGATATTTTGTTTATCCCTCTGGTGAAAAGCGAAAAAATCGTGGGTATGATAATTATCGGGTAATGTGATTTTTGTTGATAAAGTGGTTTTCATTTTAAAAATCTCGAATATTACAGCGATTGTTTTTTCTCATACGCCAGCAGCACTTTTTTACGTTCAATCCCCCAACGATATCCCGATATTGAACCATCAGTACGTACTACCCGGTGGCATGGGATCGCCACAGCAAGTTTGTTGGCGGCACAAGCATTTGCTACCGCCCGAACAGCTTTTGGATTACCAATGTAATCAGCCAATTCCTGATAACTTATTGTTTGACCAATTGGGATTTTCTCTAGTGCCAGCCAGACTTGTTTCTGGAATGTACTGCCTTGAATATCCAGGGGCAGGTTAAATCTCGGTTTAGGCTGTGCAATAAAGCCGACGACGTAAGCCATCGTTTTTTCAAAATTACGGTCCCCACCAATCAGTTCCGCTTCGGGAAACATATCCTGTAGTTTATGGAGAAGCTGCTCCGCATCATCACCCAAGGATATAGCACATATTCCTTTATCGGTCTGCGCAACAAGAATTTCCCCAAGGTGACAGGTGCCGATAGCAAAACGGATAGTATAGCCTTTACCTCCTTTTTTATATTGAGAAGCGCGCATACCTAATATATTTTCAGCCTTTTCATAAAAGCGGCTATTAGATCCATATCCGGCATTGTAGATAGCATGAGTAACAGAATCTTTTGTGGCGATGAGGTTATGGCGCAACCGTTTTTCTTGGTGTAAGTCGGCATATTGTTTGGGTGTCAGGCCTGTCTGTTTTTTAAAAAGCCGGTGAAAATGAAACTCACTGAGTTCAACCTGAGCAGCCAAGACTTTTAAGCTGATAGGTTTATATGATTCTTCAATTAACCGGCAGGCTTGAGCAACTTTTTGAATATTTTGCTCATCAAGCGATTCTGAATTTGGATGACAGCGTTGGCAGGCTCTGAAACCCGCTTGTTCTGCTTCCGGCCATGTATCCTTGAATAGAATATTTTCAGGTTTAGGAAAACGGGCAGGGCAGGATGGGCGGCAATAGATCCCCGTCGTCAGGACGCAATAAATAAACGGGATATTGGGTTCAGGACTTTTATTGAGAATGTCTTGCCAACGGGGATCAGCTAATGTTTTCTTTGCCTGAGTGCATTTATCACTTTTCATGACTTATCTCCAGGAAGTTGGCGTTGTAGTAATTATAGTTAGGACTTAGGGTAAGAAAACTCTGAACCTTGCTTTCAAATTCTAAAAATTTTTCTGACGGGAACAATATTGCCAGTTTGTGGTCTTTAATATGTCAGCTAAAGGAGGTATTAATGAAAGCATATGGTTTTAATTTACGCCAGAGAATCCTGGCGTCTGTGCTAGTTTTTTTATGTTATATAAGTTCTGTTTACTCAGATACGCATAAACAGTTTTTCCGTCATGACGGTAGTGAAATAACTTACTATCTCAAGCAAAGAGGTGGAAAAAACTTATTGGTGCTGATACAAGGTTCTGATTGTAATAGTATCGCTAATAATAAATTTGTGAATGAGACATTTAGTGATATTTATCCGGATACTGATGTTTTGACTGTAGAGAAATATGGTATTAATGCCTCTCTCCCCTGGTCTGATGCGGTGGAACGTTCGGATTGCCCTAAGGCTTATATAAGATCAGATACGCCAGAACAGCGGGTTAAGGATTATATTCAGATTATTGGTTATCTGAATAATCAAAGTAAATATAATAAAATCATTATCTTAGGCGGAAGTGAAGGTGCTGTGGTCGCCAATTTAATTACATCGCAAGTTAATTATATTGATAGAACGATTGCACTGAATGGTGGTGGCCGGTATTTCGCTGATGATGTTATTCACAGTATGAAGAGTGAGGTCCCACCGGAGCATATCAATGAGGCTATTAAGGGATTCAGAGAGTTCCAGAAAGAAATACGTACCGGTAACCATGCTGGTGAGCTGGAAATGAGTAATCATGGCGTTAATTGGTGGAAGGTTTCGCTCGGTATTAATCAATATAAAGTATTAAGTCAGACGAAAAGACCTATTTTGATTATTCAAACACTAAATGATAATTCCGTCAGTGTGAGTGCAGCAATGGAAATGGAAGCGCAATTAAATAAAAATAATATTACCTTCTATCAATACCCGGGACTAAGCCATGGATTTAAAGATAGAGAGGGTGTTTTGCAAATTACGCCTATTGTTGAAGACATCAGAAATTGGTTATCCAGGGCTTCTGGATAAGCGTTTTTGAGTTAAATGGTGTTGGTCAGGACTTTTATTCCATGTTAGGGAAGCCAAACTGAGTTCAGTGATAAAGCGTGGTATAATTAATATTGATACCACGTTTTGATAGTATTATCTTGGGATTGTATTCGTTGTTAATGTCATTTTTATTTTGAGTCATAAAAATCCATCTAACGGCAAATAATTATATTTAATGCAAGAATTAAAATAGATATAAATAATAAAATTATAATTAATAGCCTGCAATCAATTTAATAATATAATAATTGCATGATCGGTGGATTCACATAATTAATTGTCTGCTTGTAATTTCCATAAAATATAATAATGAAATGTTATAAGCTATTTGTTGTTTTGAAATGAATTTTTCGACTTTGCCTTTTATATAGTAGGGGTAAATAGCGGTGTTATTTCTCATTATTATTAATGCCTGTCATGATGTTCGGTAGAAAAAATTACTGAAACAGTATATTCATTTCATTGTGAAATATCTTTTTTATTTGTTGTTTGGTAATAAAATATTGATTTTAAATAATTAAATTTATTTTTGTATTTTATTGACAATACATTAATGGCATCTATAGTTATATGTATTAGATAAAGCGTTAATATGGCATCAAAAATGCTGTGTATGTTATCTAAATGCTGGATAAATTCCTGATGGGCACTTATTTTCTAGTGAAAATGGTCACAATCTTATGTTGCAAAAGTGAATAGCTTATTGTCTGTATTCTGGAATGATATAAGTTATTTATCAATTAGTTACATTAAATTTCGGAGTTTATATCATGATTAAGAAAGATATTCTGTTACATGAAGAATTACTTGTAGATGATGAACTGAAAGTAGGTAAAGTAGAGAAGGTCTGGATTGATATTCTGTCACCCAGTTCAGTTATCGTTAGTCTGAATATTTTAGGCGTGGTTGAAGATTTCCATCTATTACTGGTTGATGGTGAAAAAGATAAAGAGAAGGTTGTGCTGCTCTATCTGTCTCTTTTACGTGTTCTTCATGAAAAATTAGATGTGAAAGTAAAAATTGCAAAAAGTAAGCTGATGAAGCTGAAATATATAGTAGGTGTAGAGATTTAATAAGTATTTATTAGATCTCTGAATGAGTGCGTGGAATCACAGATTCTGTAGAATAATTTAATTTGGTTTTGAAGATATAATCAGATAGAGCTGGCTTTATTTAAATCATAAGTATATTTTCTACTAAATGCACTTAGTCAAAGGCAGAATGATAATATTATCGCTCTGCCTTTTTCTATTCGGATTAATTATTGTAAAATAAAACAACAATATCTCATAAATAAACCCTATTTTATTTACCCATGGTAATATTTTATAAGTAAATAATAATGTAGCAAGCAATAACATGTGCTCTATTTCACAGAGCTTAAATCTAATGCCTTTACAAATCTCAATGTCTATATATTATTGTTGGTAGGTGAATTTATGGCATCATTTTAGCTTTGTAAAAGCACGATAGAATTATAATGTTTTTATCATAGATGATTACAGTGATTTAATATTTCATGATGGAAAAATAAAGCTTTTAACTGTGTATTACCGTTTTTAATAAAAGCATTATAATTTATTTTTGAGTTTATTAAGCCTGAAAAAATCATAGTCATTTAATTTTTCAAACTGTAGGGATGCGTAGAGCCATCATATTAATCATTACCTCATATTCAAACTGAATGCTTTCTGCGAAGTCACCATTGATGGCGATAGGGTCGCAATTAATACAGTTGTTACAGTTTTAAGGCGACATAGTATTCAAATATCAGGAGACGACATGCTTGATTCAAATTTAATAGATCGTGATAGTGAAATTTCTTCCCCAGTTAATTCCTTTAACGAATGGGATCCTCTTGAAGAGGTGATCGTCGGTGTTGTTGATGGTGCCAGATTCCCTTCCTGGCATATGTCTCTGGAGTCTGTACTACCAGAAAATCAAGTTGCTACTTTTCAACGCCATGCTGGCCGGTCATTTCCACAACAGCAAATTGAAGCGGCTTCCAGGGAATTAGAAGAGTTTGTTCATATTCTTGAAAGCGAAGGGGTAACCGTACGTCGGCCAGAACCTCAGGATCAATCTCTGGTGTTTGGTGCACCGGGCTGGAGCAGCACAGGGCTATATTGTGCAATGCCCCGTGATGTATTGTTGGTTATTGGTGATGATATTATTGAATGTCCGCTGGCGTGGCGCTCCCGTTATTTTGAAACGGCGGCATATAAGACTTTACTTAAAGATTACTTTAAACAGGGCGCGAAATGGAGCTCTGGGCCAAAGCCACAGTTGATCGATGAACAATATAATTTCGAATGGGATCAACCTAATGGCAAGGATCGTGTTCCTCTTGCTGTGACTGAGTTTGAACCGACATTTGATGCTGCGGATTTTATCCGGTGTGGGCGCGATATTATTGCGCAAAAAAGCCATGTCACGAATGAATTTGGTATCGAGTGGCTTCGTCGTCATTTAGGTGATGATTATCGTATTCATGTTTTTGAATTTAATGATGATAGTCCTATGCATATTGATGCCACATTTGTTCCTATGGCACCTGGGAAACTATTAATTAACCCGAAAAAGGTGTTAAAAGTTCCTGAACTGTTTAAGGGATGGGATGTGCTGCATGCGCCTGAACCGATTATTCCTGACAATCATCCGCTGTATATGACCAGTAAATGGATCAACATGAATATTCTGATGCTGGATGAGAAGCGGGTAATTGTTGAAAAGCAGGATGAACCCATGATCGCGGCGATGAAACGTTGGGGCTTTACGCCGATTCCATGTAATTTCAGAAACTTTAACTCCTTCGGTGGCTCCTTCCATTGTGCAACAGTGGATGTAAGACGGCGCGGAAGTTTACAGTCTTATCTTGATTAGGAGAGTAATGATGGCTATCTGGAAATATTCCGCTTGGGATGCAGTCATGTTCATATTCAGCATTCTGCAAACGATAGCCACGGTTACACTGGTCATGTATTGGGATCATTTCACTATTATGGGGTGGTTAGTCAATATTGTGTTTCTTACATTGATGACAATTTACAACATAATAGTGATATCGCATTTTTTCACCCATACTCCCTGGTTTGTTTCTCGTGTGATGAATATGTTTGTGTCGATACTGAATTCAATGAATATTGGGCAGTCTGTACAGGCTTATCACCTGTCCCATGTTCGTAATCACCACAAATATAATAACGATCGGGGAGTCGGTGAAGGTGGGCCCCAGGATACCTCTTCTACCTTTATAAATGGAGAAGAAATCGGGGAACATAGTACTCTTTGGAACTATGCTGTTCTTGGCGCAGCATCGACCTTTTATAACAGTTTTGTTCGTATGTGCTGGTCTCTATTTATCTGGCACAAACCACTTAGTAAAGCTGATAAAGGGTATGAAAAACTCCTTTCGAGTGCCAGAACCAATAAAATTAAAGAGTTATGGCAATTAAGGTTAGATAGATTGTTCCAGGCGGTGTGGATGATTATCTTATTCACTCTGTCCTGGGAATGGGCTTTATTTTGTTATTTACCTTCTCTCTATTTTGCTTTTGTTCTGGTTAATATTCAAAACTACTACGAACATTACGGGGCACAACCGGAGAGCAGATTTGCAAACTCAGTGAGCTATTATGGCCGCATCTATAATTTATTCATGTTTAATGATGGCTATCATCAAGAACATCATATCTCAGGTGGCACTCACTGGAAATTGTTACCTGATTTACGCAAGAAGTATTCAACCCAGCTCGCTGCGCAGAAGAGGATTGTTAGTCCAGTACCTGCGATATTAGGTTTTTTACATAGGCGTAGATCTCTGCTGCATAGATCTATAAAGGAAAAATAATCCCAATTAATCACGACAGGTTTGATAGATAGCCCGAAGAATTTACTGTTGGGGAGGTCTGTTATTATGCAAGAAGGATCCGGCATTAGAGGTATAAAGCTGGCAGAATCAGAATTTATTGTATACGAAACATCAAACAATATATCAATACATGCGGTTTCTGGCCTTTTGAATGGTCACCTTGCTGCTTGTCGGGTTCGTCATTTTCTTCCGCCAGAACACAGAAAGAGAATAATTGAGAATTTTTGGCGTTCTCCAGCACGAACTCCTCGTTACGGCGAAGGTATTGATGGCGTTGAAGGGTATTTTATTGGAGCATCTCATATTGAAAAAGATACCCGTCAATATATAGAAGAAGCAGAAAATTTCCGCCCGGCAATTAATGAGATGTTTCAAGATACGATCAATCCAATGGATCATTTCATTGAGCAAATCACTCATTTTAGTGGTAATAACTTACAGGTAATACGTCCTGCCATGTATCATGGTGTTGCTGCGGGAAATGCAAAAATTGTGTATTGGAATAATTTCGGCGAATTCCTTTTATTACCTCATGATGATCTTGCACAGTTGAGTGATCCGCGTCAGAGTGATTTTGAGATCCAACAAATTAATCGTGTCATGGCGGTAAATTTTTACGCTGATGTTCCTCAAAATGGCGGACAATTAAAAGTATGGAACATTCAACCTGATGACCAATCACGCAGTGTCCTTGGTTTAACCTACAGTGGTTTCCCATACCCATCTGAATTATTGGAAGATCATGCCAGTATGGTGATTAATATCGAGGCGGGAGATTTGGTATTGCTAAATGGGAATTTAGTCCATGCGGTACTAAATGGTAAGACTATCTCTTCACCAGAACGGCGTTTATTGGTGACCTGCTTTATGGGATTACTGCAAAATGGTGATCTTATTTGGTGGACATAGACGTGTTCATGATGTTGAAAATTGTTCACAGATATTTGACTATAACGGAATATGCATCTATATTTAAAAATGACTAATGTAAATGTTAGAAGATGTAAACTATGCTGTTACTCGTATGCACACTGATTGCACTTGGCAGGTTAGTATTAGCCGAAGCGGATGTGTGCATGCGTTTTACCTTCATTTTTCCTCCTGCTTCTCCACCACCTCCGTTATTATCCATAACTGTATAATATGATCGTCTTTGAGAGATGGTCTACATTCAATGTATTGCCAGATTTGGCTGGCTGCGTTGGCTTGGGTACGTTAAATGTGAGACAGGTGTGAATTCTTATGATTTCTAAAGCTCAATGGATCTCTTATGGCTCAACTTTGCTGTTTGTCTTATTGTGGAGCAGTGGTGCGATTTTTTCGCGGTGGGGACTTGATCACAGTACCGCGTTTGCCATTCTCACAATGCGTTTTGCGATTGCGCTTATTTTTTTGTTATTTCTGGGATTATTATTCAGGCGTAATAGCCATTATCTGCCTGTACACGGCACACGCAAACAGATAGCCGGTACCGGTATTTTGTTAATTGGTGGCTATTCTATTTGTTACTTTTTTGCTTTAGATAACGGGATCACGCCTGGCGTTCTGGCGACAGTAATGGGAATTCAACCGATTATCACATTGTTAGTGATCGAGCGTCGTTTTTCGGTCGTACGTTTAGCGGGTTTATTATTAGCGTTACTGGGGTTGATATTAGTGGTGTATCAAAGCCTGGTGCTATCCCGGTTTTCTTTTGCGGGTATGACTTTTGCGCTGGCGGCATTAGCTTGTATGAGCACCGGTGCGATTTTACAGAAACGAATTCATCAAGCTCCTTCTGCGGTTTTACCTTTGCAATATAGTGTTAGCTTACTGCTTTGCTTGCTGTTTGTTCCTTTCCAGCCTTTTGAATTTCAACTGGTGCCTGGCTTTATTATTTCATTATTATGGCTTGGGTTAGTGATTTCCGTTGTCGCTCAACTATTACTTTACCGGCTTATTCAGAGTGGTAATTTGGTGAATGTAACAAGTTTATTTTATCTTGTTCCTGGTGTTACTGCCGTAATGGATTATTTATTTTTGGGGAATTCGTTGCCGGTTCTAAGTCTACTGGGTATGGCTGCTATTTTGTCAGGACTTGTATTGGTTTTCCGCACCAATAAAATATCTCTTTCCACTAAATAAAGCTGTGTCGCCGGGTCGCAATTAGCCCGGCAATAGTCTTTTCCTTGATGCCATTATTAGTTCTAAAATAATTGCCAGTATGAGTTCACTGATCTGGATGAGTGCCCGCAGTCACTTTGTATTGCTCCTTAGATATTAAATGATAATAGTTATCACTTGGATATTGACTATTTCCGTCTTACAGTATTGCCCTCATGCGTAATCTAACAGACTGTATATATATGCTCTGTTTTTATAACCTTAAAATAAGGAGATTAATGATGAAACCGACTATGTCTACAGATAATATTAAGTTATTTTTCAATAAAATAAACGAACTGGTTGATATTGAAAATAAAAAAAAGGGTGGTTCTCTCGCGGTTGCGGTTACCCACGAAAATGAAACCATTTATCAGCGCTATATTGGGCAAGCTGATCTTGAACATGCAGTCGCTGCACATTCCGGAACTAAATTTTATTTGGCAAGCGCTTCAAAACAATTTACGGCTTTTTGTATTGCGTTGTTGGAAAAAGAGGGAAAGCTCTGCGTCAATGATAAGGTCAGACAATATTTGGATTATTTACCTACAGATTTTTCTGACATTACCATTGCACAGCTTATCCATCATATCAGTGGATTACGGGATGAGCTTTTGCTTTATAATTTGGCGGGTAAAAATGCAAATTTTGACCACCGGAGTATTGATTTAGCGAGAAAGCTAATTCAACGGCAACAAGTACTTAACTTTACGCCGGGGGAATACCATCTGTATTGCAACACTGGCTATAATCTGCTGGGGGAAATAGTCAAAGTGGTTTCAGGTAAATCACTGAGAGAATATGCCGAAGAAAATGTTTTTACCCCATTAAAGATGAAGGATACCAGTATCTGTGATGATGCTGCCGAGATTATCTTTGATCGGGCGATGGGTTATGCTTATAAAGAGGAGTCGAACCAGTGGATAAGAGATGACCTCAACGATTCAGTGGCCGGTGCAGGAGCAGTTTATTCTACGGTGAATGATTTATGTCGTTGGATTAGAGCGTTTTATTCACCATCTATTATTCAGGATCTACTGCCTCAGCTATCCCGTACGCCACATTTAGCCAATGGCAATATTAGCAATTATGCTTACGGTTTTGTTATTGACCAACGTGAAGGACATAAAATAATACAACATAGTGGTAACTACGTTGGTTTCAGAGTTAATATTTACATGTTGCCTGATGCCAAATTGGGTATTGCTATTACTACCGCAACGAGTATTGATGTTGTTAAACTGGTTGATCAATGTCTTGATGTATTGTTTAATCCTGACGGTACTAAACCAGAAAAACAGCCTTGCCGGACCAGTAATGTTGATATCACTGGTATTTTTAGAGGGGTGAAACCCTATCCTTATATTATTACCAAAGAAGATTCATATTTATTGGGTGATTTTTTGAAAAAAGGTAACCCGATTATCTTTAACCATGATGGTACATTCCAAGAGGAGGGAGGTAAAGACCGATTCAGACCCATCATTAAACATGATCGTGTGATAGCACTGGAACAGATTGATGAAGATAGAAATACATTTTATTTAGAGAAGAAGATTGATGAAGATAGTATCGATATTCAGCGGTTATTAGGGAACTATTATAGCCGCGAAACAGAGGCGACTCTTACTATCGAAGCTTCTGGCGACGAAATTTATATTGATGGAATTATCTATCCTGGAAAAAAAGAAGTCTTACAGTGGGTTTATGGGAATAGTTATTTCTCTCCCCGTACTGAATTCGTTATTGATTTTGAATTAGATTCTAACACGAATAAACCTCACCTTTTTATCAGTAATTCACGTTGCTGGAAGATAGAGTTTGTTCCGGTTTAATTGGCATTGTTGAAAATAAAATAGGAATGGAGAACAGCGTTTTTCTGGCATTATGGCGTGGATTCTATTGGGATCCTAAAGATATTATCTATTAGACTGCATCTGTATGTCCTGTTTGTATAACCTTAATGTAAGGAAATTAATAATGGAATCGAATATATCTACAAATAATATTAAGTTGTTTATCAATAAAATAAACGAACTGGTTGATATTGAAGATAAGAAAAATGGTGGGGCCCTTGCTGTTGTTGTCACCCACGGAAATAAAACTATTTATGAACGTTATATTGGTAAAGCCAATATTGAACACGCGGTTGCTGTACATCCCAGAACTAAATTCTATTTGGCGAGTGTTTCAAAACAATTTACGGCTTTTTGCATTGCCTTGTTGGAAAAAGAAGGAAAACTCTGCGTT
Organism: Photorhabdus tasmaniensis; assembly: GCF_011189505.1. Taxonomy (GTDB): domain Bacteria; phylum Pseudomonadota; class Gammaproteobacteria; order Enterobacterales; family Enterobacteriaceae; genus Photorhabdus; species Photorhabdus tasmaniensis. The sequence continues at coordinate 51,478 of NZ_PUJU01000023.1, read as the reverse complement.
AATGATAAAGTCAGACAATATTTGGATTATTTTCCTGCCTGTTTCTCTGATATTACCATTGCGCATCTTATTCATCATACCAGTGGGTTACGGGATGAGTTTTTGCTTTATAGTTTGGCGGGTAAAAACTCAAATTTTGACTACCGCCATATTGATTTAGTGAGAAAATTGGCTCAACGGCAACAAGCACTTAATTTTACTCCTGGGGAATACCATCTATATAGCAACACCGGCTATAATCTACTGGCGGAAATAGTCAGAGTGGTTTCAGGTAAATCACTGAGAGAATATGCAGAAGAAAATGTTTTTGCCCCATTAAAGATGAAAGATACTTTTTTCTATGATGATATAACCGAGATTATCTTTGATCGAGCAATAGGCTACGCTTATGATAAGAATTTGAACCGATGGAAAAGAGATGATCTTAACGATGCGGTGGTAGGGAGTGCAGGGCTTCATTCTACGGTAAATGATTTGTGTCGCTGGATAAGAGCATTTTATTCGCCATCTATTGTACAGGATTTGTTGCCTTATTTATCTCGTACGCCAGATTTAACGAATGGCGATCGTAATGATTATGCTTATGGTTTTTTTATCAGTGAGCATGAAGGACAAAAGATGATACGGCACGATGGCACTTATGGTGGCTTTAAATCCGATGTTTGCATTTTGCCTGATATCAAGTTAGGTGTCGCTATTACCGCTGCAACAAGTATTGGTGTCACTAAATTGATTGGTCAGGGGCTTGATGTGTTGTTTAACACTGACAGGATTGAGCCAAAAAAACCGCATTGCCGAACTAGTCATATCGATATCACTGGTATTTTCCGAGGGATGGCTCCTTATCCTTATATTATTACCAAGGAAGATTGCTATTTATTAGGGAATTTATTCGAAAAAGGCAATCCGATTATCTTTAACCCTGATGGCACATTTCAGGAAGAGGGAGGTAAAATCCGACTCAGGCCTATCATTAAACATGGCCGTGTAATAGCACTGGAAGAGATTGACAAAAATGGAAATATTTTTTATTTACATAAGAAGATTGATGAATGTGGTATCGATATTAAGCAGTTATTAGGTCTCTATTATAGCCATGAAACAGAAGCGACTCTGACTGTCGTAGCTTCTGGTAATGGGATTTATATTGAGGGTATTGTCTATCTTGGAAAAAAAGAAGTTTTACGGCGTATTTACAAGGATAGTTATTTCTCACCAAGCACTGAGCTTATTATCGATTTTGCATTGGATCCTGAAACGAATAAGCCTAATCTCTATATCAGTGACTCACGTTGTTGGAGGGTGAAGTTCGTCTCAGTTTACTGATGTAGTTGCAAATACGAATTGAGAATAGCATTTCTTTAGCAGGATGGGAGGGATTTTGTTTGTTTCTAAAAGGTAGATGAACTTCATCCCTGGCAGAATGATCATATTCTGCCAGTACTTGTGTGCATACGTAGTATGTGAATCCAAGGTATAATTTTAAATAAGGAAATTCATGATGGAAGCCACGATATCTACCGATAATATTAAATTTTTTCTCAAGGAAATAGAAAAACTGGTTGATATTGAAAATAAAAAAGATGGCGGTGCCCTCGCAGTTGCTGTTACTTATGGAAATGAGACCATTTATAATCGTTATATTGGGCAAGCCAGCATTGAACACGCTGTTCCTATACACCCTAATACTAAATTCTATTTAGCAAGTATTTCAAAACAATTTACTGCTTTTTGCATTGCTCTGCTGGAAAGAGAAAAAAAGCTCAACGTCAATGATAAGGTCGAAAAATATGTGGATTATGTCCCCGCCGATTTCTCTGACATTACCATTGCGCATCTTATTCACCATACTAGTGGGTTACGGGATAAATATGTCCCCTATAGCTTGGCAGGCAAAAATTCAAATTTTGATCACCGCAATATAGATTTGTTGAGAAAACTGATTCAACGGCAACAAGCACTTAATTTCACTCCGGGGGAACGCCATGTTTATAGCAACACCGGCTATAATTTACTGGCTGAAATAGTTAAAGTGGTTTCGGGTAAATCGTTGAGAGAATATGCAAAGGAAAATATTTTTATCCCATTAAAGATGAATAATACTTCTTTCTATGATGATGTCACCGAGATTATCTCTGACCGGGCGATAGGCTATTCCTATAAAGAGAATTTGAAGCGGTGGATAAGAGATGATCATAACGATTCAACAGTGGGTAGTGCAGGGCTTCGTTCTACGGTGAATGATTTGTGTCGCTGGATCAAAGCATTTTATTCGCCATCCATTGTGCAGGATTTGTTGCCTCAATTATCCCGTATGCCAGATTTGACCAATGGTAATCGTAATAATTATGCTTACGGTTTTTTTATTAGCCAACGTGAAGGACAAAAGATAATACGACATGATGGTTCCTATGCTGGCTTTAAAGCCGAAGTTTGTATTTTACCTGATGCCAAATTAGGTATTGTTATTACTGTTGCAACAGGTATTAATGTTGTTGAATTTATTGATCGATGTCTTGATGTATTATTTAATACTGACATGACTGAGCCAGAAAAACCGGATTGCCAGACCAATAATCTTGATATCACTGGTATGTTCAAAGGGGCAGATCCTTATCCCTATATTATTACTAAGGAAGATTGCTACTTATTAGGTAATTTATTCGAAAAGGGTAACCCGATTATTTTTAGCCATGATGGGACATTCCACGAGAGGGGAAGTCAAATCCGGTTTAGACCGGTAATTGAAAATAAGCGTGTTATCGCACTGGAGCAGATTGATGAAGAAGGGAATGTTTTTTATTTGAAAAAGATGATCGATGAAGGTGGTATCGATATTCAGCTAATATCAGGGCGTTATTATAGCCACGAAACAGAAGCGATATTTGCTATTGAAGCTTCGGGTGACAAGCTTTATATTGATGCGGTTGTCTTACCCGGGAAAAAAGAAGCCTTACGGCGAATTTACGGGAATAGTTATTTTTATCCTAGTACTGAACTTATTATTGATTTTGAGCTGGACCCTGAGACGAATACGCCTCGTCTTTATGTCAATGATATACGTTGTTGGAAAATAGAGTTTGTCCGGGTTTAATTGATAGGGTTGCCAATACGAATTGAGAACAGCATTTCTCTGATTGGATGGGAGTGATTTTATCTAGAACCAAAAGATATTTTCTATCAAATGTATTTCATCAGGCAGAATTGTAATACTCATGTTCTGCCTTTATTATATGATTTTGATATCTTTAATTGCGTTATTATCTATTTTTAGCAGATTCACATAATAAGTGCAACATCGTAATTCTGCAAGTAAATATGCTCATATTCCCTTAAATAATTTATTCGGTGTTTTGCCTCCACGGGTTTTTCGCGGACGATGATTCAATTGGTTTACCACAAAATTTATTTCCTAATTTTGTTTCAACGTTCTGATAATGGTTGATGGACTTCAGTGCATTTTCCTTTGGAAAAGGAAAGATGCTAAGATAATAGCAACTAACCTCCCTTCATGAAAATGCACTTATTAGTTTAGCCGAATCCATTTATTATTAATCATCCAATGTGTTAAGAATTTATTTCTTCAACAAATCAACTTCATCTGCATTTTTCTGGCACAACAGAGTAAGATTAGTAATAGAACGGGTAAGATTATCTATAGTATTCTCCAGCTTTTTAATATCCATTTCCAGTTGCTTATTTTTTATATCCAATGCACTCATTCTTGTCAATTCAACATATAATTGCTGACCATTCACCGCCTCCGTACTGTTCTTGGAAATATCCCCGGCAGCAACATTCACAATCTTACGTTGATTACCCGGTTTTCCTACAGAAATAACATTCGATTTGCTGGCAACAGAATTTGCACCTAATGCAATGCTCCCACTTGCTGTTACAGAGGCGTTCTGGCCAATCGCAATTCCCTGAGGTGCACTAACGCTAACCTTTTGCCCCACGACAATAGCAGACGAAGAGTTGGATCTAGAGTCTGATCCTAATATAATACTCCGACTTCCTGTTACAGAGGAGTTTTGACCAATCACAATTGCCTGAGACCCACTGGCAGAAACCTTTTGCCCCAGAGCAATAGAAGACGAACCGCTGGATACAGAGCCTTCCCCTAATGCAACACTTGCACTTCCTGTTGCAGAGGAGTTTTGACTAATTGCTACTGCCTGATTCCCCCTGGCAATAGCTTTTTTTCCCAGAGCAATAGCAGCCGAACCGCTGGATATAGAGTCTGATCCCAATGCAACACTCGCATTTCCTGTTGCAGTGGAGTTTTGACTAATTGCGACTGCCTGAACCGCACTAGCAACAACCTTTTGCCCCAAGGCAATAGACGCTGAACCACTGGATACAGAATCAGCACCAATCGCAATTGGCCATATGACTTTATCATCCTCATTCTTATGCTTTTCTCTACCCGCCAGTTGATTTTGCCCAATAGCAATAGCGGCCTCACTAATTGATTTAGAAACTAGTGGTGAAGCACCAATTGCTATAGCATATATTGCTGGTGCTTCTGCATTCCCAACAACAACTGAATCTTTACCAACTGTTTGATCAGTTGTATTCATATTTTTTGTAGACATATATACCTCTTAATTCAGAAATTAAATTATTATAACTTATTACTGGATTAATAATCCCAGCAATATAACTTAGTATTTTCCGTCAGAAATAATAAAATAATACATAATAATTTCTTTTCAAATTTTTCATCATGAAATATTAAACAAACTTAACGATAAAATATCACTATACCCTACCCTCCTTTTACGCGAGCCTAAATTAACACTACAATCGTTAAGGTGAAATATTATACGAAAAATTAAATTTGTAAACAAATTAAAATCATGTGGTTATGAAATATATTTCGTGGGGTTTATTTAATGTGTCAAATAGCTTCATTAAATATAATAACTTATCGAATCAGTTAAATAAAAACTAACCGGCACTATATTATTTGTATATATTACCATTGCCCTCAATACAACTATTTATATAATTTACCCGAGTAAATTCAGTTAGTATGCAAAACCGAAACTTATTCTTATTTATTGAAAAACAGAGAATTCGCCAATATTTTCCTGCCATTAGCAGATTAATTAAAATAATAAAGTAGAGTTTTATTTCAATATCCTGATAGTAATATCACTGTCGATAAATATAAAAAGCAACCCTTTATAGGGTTACTAATAAATATATTAAGTAACTTGTATTTATTATTTTCTCTCAAAAAATGCGCGTTTTAAACCTAATTCCAACCCGCGAAATTCTGCCAGACCTTTTAATCGGCCAATACAGGAATAACCGGGGTTCGTCTGTTTTTTCAGGTCATCAATTATTTGGTGGCCGTGATCAGGACGCATTGGGATTAAACGGTTATCGCCGGCTGCTTTGCGGCGATATTCTTCACGCAGGATTTCCATAACTACACTATACATATCTACATCACCTGCCAGATGAGCGGCTTCATGAAAAGTTTTACTGTTTTCTTCCCGTTGGGTGGAACGCAGGTGAGTAAAATAGATCCGGTTGCCGTAGCGCTGAATCATCTCAATCAGATCATTATCACCACGAACGCCGTAGGAGCCGGTGCACATCGTGATGCCGTTAGCCTGGCTGGGTTCAATGGTTGTCAGCCATTCAATATCTTCAATGGTGGAAATGATACGGGGTAAGCCCAGAATCGGGCGAGGTGGATCATCCGGGTGAATTGCCAGACGTAAACCTTGTTCTTCACACACAGGAATAATCTGGTGTAGGAAATAAGCCAGATGCTCACGCAGTTTATCGCGGCTAATATCTTTGTAGCGATCCAATTGCGCCTGAAACTTTTCCAGTGTGTAGCCCTCTTCGGCACCCGGCAGGCCAGCAATGATATTAGCAGTGAGTTTATCAATATCAGCATCAGATATATTGTCGTAATAGATTTTTGCCTGAGCTTGTTCTTCAACCGTATAATCAATTTTCGCGCCAGGGCGTTTGAGGATATGGATCTCAAATGCGGCAAAGGCAATTTGATCAAAACGCAGGGCTTTAGAGCCATTAGGGAGTAGATACTCAAGATCAGTACGTGTCCAGTCCAGCACTGGCATAAAGTTATAACAGATGGTATCTATGCCGCATTCAGCCAGATTTTTCAGCGAAATTTTGTAGTTATCAATCCATTGTTGATAGTGACCTGTCTGAGTTTTAATTTCTTCATGAACAGGCACACTTTCAACAACCGACCAGATAAGCCCTTTATTTTCGATTAGGGTTTTACGGGCCAGGATTTCATCTTTGTGCCAAACTTGCCCGTTAGGAATATGGTGTAATGCGGTGACGATACCCGTTGCACCAGCCTGACAAATATCATCTAAGGAAACAGGATCATTTGGGCCGAACCAACGCCAGGTTTGTTCCATTGTTATTTACCTTTGCACAAATTCAGAATGAAAAACAGTCACCAGAATAACTGGATATAAAAACTTATTTATAAATTATCGTACTGAATTAATTACGCTTCTTTGCTATTTCAACGGGATATGAATTAAACAGATAACCATCGAAATAGGGATCATCAATATCAGACAATTCCAGCAAACGTAATTTCACATTCTCCAGGTGTTGCCACATTGCCTGTTTGGCTGCCGCCGGATCTTTCTTGATCATGGCGGCCAAAATGATCTGATGATCATGCAACCATTCTTTACGGTAATCTTTGTCGGTGATTCGGGTGTGGAGTTTCAGCCACATGGGATTATTTTCCCGCCATGCCCAGGATTGCTTAAGTAGTTCGACTAACATGCTGTTATGTGTCGCTTCCGCAATTGCCAGATGGAATTCTCTGTCACCGGATTCATCTTCACCGGAAGCCAAATCTTCCGACTCTCTTTTCAGTGCTCGGCGCATATTCGCAATGTCGTTTGGTGTAACTTGCATGGCGGCAAATTCAGCAATATTACTTTCCAGCAATTGGCGAGCCTGTAGCAGTTCAAAAGGCCCTGCCGCGTTGACTGAGCATGAAGACGACGGCAAGTGAGGGAGGTTGATAATATAAACCCCAGAACCTTTGCGAACTTCAATTAGGTTTTCCAGTTCGAGCATGATTAAGGCTTCACGCACAACGGTTCTGGAAACTCTTAATAATTCAGCAAGTTCTCGTTCCGGTGGTAAACGATCTCCGATACGATATTGCTGGTTGGCAATCATCTGCCTTAATGAAACGCCGACTTCTTGGTAAGGGCGTTTGGGCTCAAGTAAATGCTTCATCACATCACTACCATTATGATAATTATTATTGTATTGCATAGATCATAGTTAAAAACAGGAATTGGTCAACCAAAAATGCCGCTTAAGAGTGAAGGTCATTTGACCTTCACCATGATGATTATCTTACTGCGCGGATGCGTTCTACCATACGGTAAAGCATCGGATCAGTTTTCTTGATGTCGTCGTACATAGGTTTGACCGCTTCTTCAAACGATTTTTTATCAACATCAACAAACTTGACCCCAATTTTTTCTGCGTTCTGGCGCTCCTTCGCTTCTGATTTTTCCCATAGCTTTGTCATATATTCCGAAGAGTCGGCTGCCGCATCCATGAGGATTTTTTGTTGTGTTGATGACAGTTTATTTAGCGATTTATTAGAAATCACCAGGACATCCGGCACCATCGTGTGCTTATCCAGTGAGAAATACCTTGCAACTTCACTGTGACGGCTCAGGTTGAAAGAGGGAATATTGTTCTCTGCGGCATCTACGACACCCTGTTGCAGGGCGGTATACAGTTCGCCGTAAGCCAATGGTGTTGGGTTGCCGCCCAAGTTTTTCACCATTGAAATGGCGGTTGGGCTAGGTTGTACACGGATTTTCATGCCTTTTAAATCCGCAGGAGTACGGATAGGCTTTTTAGCGTAAAAGCTGCGTGCTCCGGCTTCATAATAGGTTATTCCGACAAACCCGCTGTTTTTGCTGGAAGCGAGGATCTCTTTACCGATCTCTCCGTTTTTGATTTTTTCGTAGTGTGCTTTATCACGGAACAGATAGGGTAAATTAAACGCAGAATAGGCGGGTGTAAAAGCTTCCAGTTCTGCCGCGTTAGATTTGACTAAATCCAGCGCCCCATTTTGCATCAGCTCCATCGATTCCCGCTGGTTGCCCAATTGTGCATCTGGATAAATCCGAATACGAACATCGCCATTTGTTTTTTGGCGAACTTCATCAGCAAACTGAGTCATTGCCTTGTGTACTGCGTGATCGCGGTTATGGTTATGACTGAGTTTTAATGTTGTCACTGCCATGACTTGTGATGCTCCCAAGGCGAACATTGCGCCGATGACAGTGCATAAAACACGCTTAGAATTGTTCATTGTTCGTTCTCCAATTGCTGTAAATAGGTTACGGGTACAACTGAACTGACGGTCAAACCATAAACACCACTTTGGCTTTCGTCAAAAAGTAAAAACCATTTGGTTGACCAAGATCCCAAAACAGCCCGGTTTTTTGGTTAACCAATCAGTTTGTGATCCCGCTCACTGGATGTTTTTTTGACCTGGATCTTATAATCCGGGTGACGTAAAGTGCTTTTTACTTATTTTGGTCAAGCAGTTTTCCCCTATCTGGTTAACCAAACGAGGCTTCATTAAGGCCAATAAGGACAAACCCCATGAAAAACCTGGTGGATTGCATCAATAAAGGTTTGGCATTTTTTACCCTCTGCCTTTCCACTTTTTTGGTGTTTTGTGTCACATGGCAGGTGGTTTCCCGCTATGTGCTGGGTACGCCGAGTACGGTAACGGATGAGCTTGCCCGTTATCTGTTTATGTGGGTCGCCATGATTGGCGCGGCATATACCACAGGTCAACACCGTCACTTAGCTATCGACCTGTTAATGATGAAACTTAAGGGGACAGGTAAAAATATTGTGGGTTTGGTGATACAGGCGGCGGTAGCGTTGTTTGCTGCGGTCGTACTGGTGTATGGCGGATCGGTATTGGCTATCTCAACGCTTGAAAACGGGCAAATTACACCGGCGTTAGGGCTACAGATGGGATATGTCTACTTATGTTTGCCAATCAGTGGAGTGCTGATGATTTTCTATGTGCTGGCAGACATTGTTTCTCTGATTCAGAATTTTTCAGGTAAAGACACTGCGGTTTCTGAAAGTCATTAACATCACCAGACAGAAGAGGATGAGTTTATGGATTGGCAAGTGGTTTTAGCTTTGTTTGGTAGCTTTGCTGTGCTGTTAGCACTTGGTATACCCGTATCCTTTGCGATTAGTTTGTCGTCATTACTGGCAATTATGATGACTCTGCCAATGGAGGCGGCAATTACCGTTGTCGCTCAACGTATGGCTGTGGGTGTTGATAACTTCTCTTTACTGGCGATCCCGTTTTTTATTCTGGCGGGAAATATGATGAATCAGGGGGGGATCGCTGCCCGGCTGATTAATCTGGCAAAAGTCATTGGTGGCCGTTTGCCTGGCTCTCTGGTTCACGTCAATATTATGGCGAACATGTTTTTCGGGGCGATTTCAGGTTCAGCGGTGGCATCGGCTGCGGCAGTTGGTGGGACGATGGCACCAATGCAGAAAAAAGAGGGCTATGAGCCGGAATATTCTGCTGCTGTCAACATTGCCTCCTGTCCTGCGGGTTTGTTGATCCCGCCCAGTAATACCTTGATTGTTTATTCACTGGTTTCTGGTGGTACATCCATTGCCGCCCTGTTTCTGGCAGGCTATATTCCCGGCATTCTGATGGGGGTATCCCTGATGATTGTGGCGGCGATTATTGCCAAGTGCCGTAATTATCCGGTATCGCCAAAGCCGACATGGAACGAGTTTTTTACCACCTTGGTTCGCGCCTTGCCTTCCCTGATGCTGGTTGTGGTCATTATGGGCGGTATCATTGCCGGTATTTTTACTGCGACAGAGGCTTCGGCGATTGCTGTGTTGTACAGCTTTGTTTTAGCGGTACTGATTTATCGTGAAGTCAGTATCGCTAAACTGCCAAAAATCATTCTCGATTCTGCTGTGACCACCTCCATTGTTCTGTTGCTGATTGGTGCATCAATGGGAATGTCTTGGGCAATGGCGAATGCTGATCTGCCCTATTTGATCGCTGATGCATTGATGGCGGTTTCTGAAAACCCGTTGGTTATTCTGTTGGTGATTAATCTTATTTTGTTGCTGATCGGCACTTTTATGGATATGACCCCGGCGATTCTGATTTTCACCCCGATTTTCCTGCCGGTGGCACAGAATATGGGGGTTGACCCGGTACACTTCGGTATCATTATGACTTTCAACCTGGCTATTGGTATCTGCACGCCGCCGGTAGGTAGTGCGCTGTTTGTTGGCTGCTCTATCGGTGAGGTCAGCATTAATAAGGTACTGAAACCTTTGGTGCCTATGTACTGTGCTTTGATTATCGCTCTGATGCTGGTGACTTTTATGCCGCAACTGAGCCTGTGGTTGCCTCAGATGTTACTGAGTTACTGATTATTCAGATAATCTGCTTCGTTAAAGGAACTATTCCATGATCCGTAATATAGCCAACGGTGAAATCAGTCCTGTTGCTTCTTTTCCTGCCTATGATCGCCAGAAACTGGATACCCGCATTGTTCATCTGGGGTGTGGCGCTTTTCACCGGGCGCATCAGGCGGTTTTTACTCATCACATGCTGGAAAAAACCGGCAGTGATTGGGGGATTTGTGAAGTCAGTTTGTTCTCCGGTCAGACGCTTATTCAGCAACTTAGAGATCAAGATTGCTTGTGTACCATTGCGGAAAAAGGGGCAGAACAAACTGAGCTGAAAATTATCGGCTCGATGATCGATGCTTTACACCCTGAGTTGGTGGGTCAGCAAGGTATTCTGGAAACTATGGCACAGCCGCAGGTGGCGATTATCTCGCTGACAATTACCGAGAAAGGCTATTGTACCGATACTGCCAGTGGCAAATTGGATGTGAATAATGCGTTGATTCAACAAGATTTAGCCAATCCAACAGCGCCTAAATCGGCTATCGGATATATTGTTGAAGCGCTTCGCTTGCGCTATGAGCGTGGCTTATCACCGTTGACGGTGATGTCCTGCGATAATGTCAGAGAGAATGGCAAAGTTACCCGTGAAGCGGTGATTGGTTTTGCCTGTTTACGAGATGAAAAACTGGCGCAGTGGATTGAGCGGAATGTGACGTTCCCATGCACTATGGTTGACCGCATTGTTCCGGCGACGACGCCTGAATTGCTGGAAGAAATAGCTGAACAATTGGGTGTCTATGACCCATGCGCAATTGCCTGTGAGCCTTTCCACCAATGGGTAATTGAAGATAATTTTGTGAGTGGCCGCCCAAACTGGGATGTGGCAGGAGCACAATTTGTTGAGGATGTGGTGCCTTTTGAAACCATGAAATTGCGAATGCTCAACGGCAGCCATTCATTTTTGGCTTATCTGGGCTATTTGGGAGGATATGCGCATATTGCTGACGCAATGACGAACCCCGATTACAGGCAAGCCGTTTTGGATCTGATGCTGAAAGAGCAGGCACCAACTCTGACGATGCCGGCAGGAACGGATCTTTTCCAATATGCACACCTCCTTATTGAGCGTTTCAGTAATTCCAGACTTAAGCACCAGACCTGGCAGATAGCAATGGATGGCAGCCAGAAATTACCCCAACGTATGCTTGATTCTGTCACTTATCATCTGGCGAATGACAGCGATTATTGGTATCTGGCCTTGGGCATTGCTGGCTGGATGCGTTATATCAGCGGCAAAGATGAGCAAGGCGAATTGATTGATGTACGTGATCCGTTGGTTGACCAATTTAAATCTATTTATCGGCAACATGGATTATCTGTTGATGTAGTTCCCGCATTGTTGGCTGTTTTTGGTGGCCCATTGTCAGACAATCCGCATTTTGTGCGGGTAGTGAGTGACGCTTACCAACAATTATTAGACTACGGCGCACGTCGCGCTGTGGCGACACGCTGATCTGGGCGTAGGAAAAAGAGATGAAAAATTTTATGTGTGAAGATTTTCTTCTGAACAATCAAACAGCCCGTCAGCTATATCATGAACACGCCGCAGCTATGCCGATTTATGACTATCATTGCCATCTTAATCCGCGTGAAATTGCCGAAAATCGCCGTTTTGATAACCTCGGTCAGATTTGGCTGGAAGGGGATCACTATAAATGGCGGGCAATGCGTTCTGCGGGGGTTGATGAATCACTGATTACCGGCAAACAAACCAGTGATGATGAAAAATATCAAGCGTGGGTGAAAACAGTACCACTGACGTTGGGAAATCCGCTTTATCACTGGACTCATCTGGAATTACGCCGTCCGTTTGGTATTACTGGGAAAGTGTTCGGGCCGGAAACTGCGGATGAAATCTGGCATCAATGCAATGAAAAGCTGGCGACACCGGAATTTTCAACTCGTGGCATTATGCGGCAGATGAATGTGCGTATGGTTGGAACGACGGATGATCCGGTGGATTCTCTGGAATATCACCATCAAATCGCCGCAGATGACAATTTCGATATCGAAGTATTACCCAGTTGGCGTCCTGACCGCGTATTTAAAATTGAGCTGGCGGGTTTCACGGATTACATCAAACTGCTTGAGGCTGCGGCTGATGTGTCGATCTCTGCTTTTGCTGATCTATTACATGCGCTGGAGAGTCGTCTTGATCATTTTGCCGTGCATGGCTGTCGGGCGGCTGACCACGGTATAGAAAATCTGCGCTATGCACCGGTTCCTGATGAAGCTGTATTGGATAGGATCCTGCAAAAACGGCTGACTGGCGATATTCTTTCTGAACTCGAAATTACGCAGTACACAACGGCGGTTCTGATATGGCTTGGCCGTCAATATGCGGGCCGTGGTTGGGTCATGCAGATGCATATCGGCGCTATCCGTAACAATAATACTCGCATGTTTCATTTGCTCGGTGCGGATAGTGGCTTTGATTCCATTGGTGATAGCAATATCGCCTGGCCGCTATCCCGGTTGCTGGATAGCATGGATGTGACAGATGAATTACCGAAAACAATTCTCTACTGCCTGAATCCTCGGGATAACGAAGTGATTGCTACGATGGCGGGTAACTTTCAGGGGAGCGGTATTGCCGGTAAAGTACAGTTTGGTTCAGGCTGGTGGTTCAATGATCAGAAGGATGGCATGTTGCGCCAGCTTGAACAATTTTCCCAACTTGGGCTGTTGAGTCAGTTTGTCGGCATGTTGACCGATTCCCGTAGCTTTCTCTCATACACACGACATGAATACTTTCGTCGGATTCTTTGTAACTTATTGGGGCAATGGGCAGAAAATGGGGAAATTCCTAATAACAGAGCAATGTTAGGGCAGATGGTTGAGAATATTTGCTTTCATAATGCCCGCCGTTATTTTGCCTTGCCGGGAGAAAACCAATGAAGCGGATTGCATTTCTTGGTGAATGTATGATTGAGCTTAATGGCGCGCCTTTCGGCACTATGCATCAGACTTTTGGTGGTGATGCGTTGAACAGTGCGGTTTATTTAGCACGGGCAAGCCAGAAAAAGATTGCGGTTCATTTTGTGACTGCGCTGGGAATGGACTCACTCAGCGAAGGCATGATCAAACATTGGCAGGATGAGGGCATCGATACGCATCTGGTGTTGCGTGATCCTGCTCATCAGCCAGGGTTATATCTGATTCAGCTTGATGAGCAGGGAGAACGCAGTTTTCTGTACTGGCGTAATGATTCTGCCGCTCGTTATATGGTTCGCCATCCTGATTTCTTTTCTGTTATTCAATCGTTGCAACAGATGGATGCTATTTATCTCAGTGGCATCAGCCTGGCTATCTTGCCTGCTGATGATCGTGAAATATTACTGAATCTGTTAGCTGAACTGGCTGCACAAGGAAAAACAATAGTTTTTGATAGTAATTACCGTCCGGCATTATGGGAAAATGTGGCAGAAACCCGGACTTGTTATCAGAAATTACTCTCTTTCACTTCATTGGCTCTGGTGACAGATGACGATGAAAGCAATTTATGGGGTGATAAATCAGTGACAGAAATCATGATTCGCCTCGAATTGGCAGGGGTTAAAGAAGCTATTGTTAAAGGGGGTGCCGCCGGTTGCTATTATCAGAATTTGGTGCAGGGTACGCCGATTGAACAGATCCCAACCGAGCTGGTTAGTAAAGTGGTCGATACCACGGCTGCGGGAGATGCTTTTAACGCCGGTTTTTTGGCTGGATATCTGACAGATTGCTCAGTACAACAAGCGGTAAAAATGGGGCATGGTCTTGCGGGTATCGTTATTCAGCATAAAGGGGCGATTATTCCAATTAGCGCCACCAAAACGATAATTGATAGCTTCTTTTAAGGGGAGGAGAAAAAGCGATGAAACAAATGATTGAGCAGTTACGCCAGCTAAAAATTGTCCCGGTGATTGCGGTTGATCGTGCGGAAGATATTATTCCGCTGGGTAACGCGCTGGCTGACAATGGCTTGCCGATAGCAGAAATTACTTTCCGTTCTGCGGCAGCAGCAGAAGCGATTCGTCTGCTAAAAGAAGCTCGGCCGGATATGCTGATTGGCGCAGGAACCGTTCTGAATCGTGAGCAAGTGGTTGCTGCCAGAGAAGCGGGGGCGACTTTTATTGTTTCTCCGGGTTTTAATCCAAATACCGTCAAAGCCTGTCAGGAACTGAATATTCCGATTATTCCGGGTGTGAATAATCCCAGTGCGATTGAAGGAGCAATGGAGTTGGGGCTAAAACTGCTGAAATTCTTCCCGGCAGAACCTTCCGGTGGTTTGCCGATGATTAAAGCGATACTGGCACCTTATACTGAACTCCAGATTATGCCTACCGGAGGTATTGGGCTGAAGAATATCCGTGATTATCTTGCAGTACCGCGTGTTGTGGCGTGTGGCGGCTCATGGATGGTGAGTAAAGTGCTGGTGGATAGCCAGAATTGGCAAGAAATTGGTCGTCTGACCCGTGAGGCGGTGGATTGGGTTAATGTTTAGCCACTAGGAGAGTGGCTAAACTTCCAACGATCTGCACCTCGGTTTTTTTCTCAGCTATTTGGTAAGCTTGGTAGATTAGAAACAGAATAGACGGGCAGTAAGGAAATAATTCGATGGGCGTAACCCTACAGGAAATACTCGATCTCCAAACATTGGTTGAAACCAGCGAAGTTGAATTCAAATTAGCCAATGGCAGAGACGGCAAAGGCGAATTGCCCCGCGATTTTTGGCCAAGTTACAGTGCCATGGCGAATAGCGGAGGAGGCTGGGTTATTCTTGGTGTGAAAGAAAAAAAAGGTAAATTCACGCCAGTTGGTGTTGAAAACGTAGAGAAAATAAAATCCGATTTATTTAATACCGTTAATAACCCATCCATGGTCAGTATTAATTTACTAACTGATAGTTGTGTTCAATCTGTAAAATTACAGGGAAAGAATGTTGTTGCTGTTCGTATCCCTGCTGCGCTACGTAAACAAAAACCCGTGTTTATAAAAGGTGATCCTTTAAAAGGCACCTATCAGAGAAGAAATGAAGGTGATCAGCTTTGCAATGTTGAGACAGTGAAACGTTGGTTGGCAGAGCAGGTTGAAGACGAGCGAGATGCTCGTCTTTTGACTGGCTTCGATATGTCTGACCTTAATATGGATAGTCTAAAGACTTTTCGACAACTACTTGCTAGTGCAAAACCTAACCATCCTTACTTGGAACATGAGCTTCCTGAATTTCTGCGTTTAATACGAGCATGGCGTAAAGATCGAGCAACTGGACAAGAAGGTTTAACACTTGCTGGTATTCTGATGTTTGGCAACTGGGATGCCATTATGGAGGCTGCTCCACATTACTTTGTTGATTATCAGGAAAGGCCAGAGGCTAAAACTGAATTACGTTGGATTGATCGTATTTATCCAGATGGTACGTGGTCTGGGAATTTGTTTGATTTCTATCGTAGAGTCTACCGGAAATTAATCACTGATCTTAAAGTTCCTTTCGGGATCAAACATGGTCAGCGTCAAGATGACACACTGGTCCATATTGCGTTACGTGAAGCATTGGTTAATACATTAGTGCATGCAGATTTTACAGGAAGGGTATCCATATTGGTTGTAAAACGACCTGATATGTTTGGTTTTCGTAATCCTGGATTAATGAGAGTACCGATTGAATTTGCAATTAAAGGTGGAGATAGCGACTGCCGGAATAGGATCATGCATCAAATGTTTTTGCTAATTGGTTTAGGAGAACGGGCTGGATCCGGGTTACCTAAAATATATAGTGGATGGTCTTCTGCTGACTGGCGTCGGCCTAATTTATATGAACGCCAAACACCAGAACAAACCTTATTAGAGTTGCCTACCGTTAGTTTGATTCCTGAAAATATCTTAATGCAGTTAAGACTTAGGTTTGGTGCTAAATTTGAACAACTAGAAAATTTTGATCGAATGATTTTAGCCACAGTTGCCGGAGAGGGATGGATTAATCATCAACGGGCCTGTGAACTAACAACGTTACATTCCCGAGAAGTAACTTTGTCTTTTCCTCGTCTTGAACGTAAAGGGCTTTTGGTTTCGTCTGGTGAAAAACGGAATAAATCCTACACATTACCGGGTATGTCGTTACCGAATCCAGAAGAGATTTTTTCCTCTGAAACAATAAATAGTGTTAACAATGGATTGGACTTATCTCAAAAGGAGACTAGCTTTCCTCATAAGGAGCCCAGCTTGCCTCATAAGGAGTCTAACTTGCCTCATAAGGAGCCCAGCTTGCCTCATAGGGAGTCCAGCTTGCCTCATAAGGAGTCTAACTTGCCTCATAAGGAGTCCAGCTTGCCTCATAAGGCTCCCAACTTGCCTCATGCGGCTTCAAGTCTTCAAATCACCCGGGATGAGTTAGGGCGCCTCATTCCTGCTTCGTTTAGCCTGCCATTTATTGATAACTTAGAGCATATGACACCAGATTTAAGAGAAAAATTGCAAAAAATTGCAAGACCGGCCTATGAAAACCGACGATTAGAACCGGAACAAATGCAACTGATTATCACGGAACTTTGTTATTCTCATTATATCCGTATTGATGTGTTAAGTACGCTACTCAATCGCTCCGCGAAAAATCTTAGACAACGCCATATAAAGCCACTGCTTGATAAACAATATTTGCTTATGGCATTTCCACAAACACCGAATCATCCTAATCAGGGGTACACTGCCAGAATGTCATCACAGGGGTAACACCTTTTGCTAAATTAGGTGGGGATTCTTTAAGGTACAGTCCTACCTAAATAATATGGATGGAAATTATGGCAGAAAAGTATGGGAGGATATTTAATTTCCTGTATGTGGAAAAATAGGTTTATAAATAGAATTTCATAATACCGATACAGTTGGTCTATTCGATTGATATCTGAAAATGGCCACTCTGACCCGCTTTGTGCTATGCATACTGAAACCCTTGTTGTGTAAGGCGTTGGCAAGGTGTATCACTATTTTGAAAAGTTATTTATATTCGATAGTTATTTCTGCTCCCTGGGCTAACCAATTATTTAGTGTGTTATTAACTTATTTATTAATTTCATCAAGATGTTCAATTAATTTATTTTTGTCGAAGCCTTTTTCTTAAGTTATTTACTAAAACGATAAATATCAACTAATTTAAGCTCTGTAATAGAAGATTGGTAAATTGCAGCTTTATCTAGATTATAATTTCCTAAATCGTCGGTATCATAGACTTTAGACCATGTATTATTTGTTGCTTTGTTTAACGCTAGGAACATAAAGTGAGCCATTGAGTGTGCGGCATTTGCTCTGTGTCTTGTTTCATTATTCACGGATAGAGTTACTTTCTTCCCTATAAGATCTTCCTCAGATATTTATTGTAAATCAGGTAAATAGTGTGCTGGAATGATCTTGTCTGGAGATGTTACTTGTTACGTTATTTCCCGGTCTATATATAAATGACCCTCGATAAGACCCGCCGTGTAAACTTTTGTTACCACTAACTCTTTGTCATCTATTGAAATTATTCCGGTATCATGTAATTGATCCAGCCATTTTCGTATTCCATAACCCCGATAATGTGAGATTCTAACGTCAGGGTTCCCAGCATAAATGAAGTTTCTGCTTCCAATAGTTCATTAATATTCATATCAGTAGCCATGTAACATCTCGCTAGTTATAATTTTTTGGATTAAAAATAGACAATTGAAATGATCAGATATATGATATATATACCTGATGTGTATAGGAGGGAGTAGATGTGGTTGCTATGGTAAGAATTAATATAGATTTGCCGGAAGAAACAATCAGAAAGCTTGAAGTTTTAAAAGAGCGCTTTCCTGATAAGTCACGTGCTGCGCAGATCCGAAAAGCAATAGATGCTTATCTTGATGCCAGTATTTCAGAACAGAATAACCATGCCTTTGGTTTATGGGGGGATAAAAAGCAAGATGGATTGGAATATCAGAATAGTTTACGTAAGGAATGGCAATGATTGCTATGAAGTCGCTATTCGATACTAATATATTGATTGACTATTTAAATGGATATGAACAAGCTGCCGAGACATTAAAAAAATATGGGAACAGTCCAGCTATTAGTTGCATAACTTGGATGGAGGTTATGGTGGGAGCTAAGAAGCTGGACAAGGACAAAGAAAACGCAACAAGAATTTTTTTAGATAGTTTTGAAATTCTCAGTGTCACAAGTGACGTAGCAGAACGCGCAGTAACAATCCGGCATGAGAAAAAGATAAAGCTCCCTGATGCAATAATCTGGGCGACATCTCAACAAAATGGGCGGCTATTGATTACCAGAAACCCTAAAGATTTTAAGGATGGCGCTGGGATTATTCTTCCCTATGAGCTGCCCGGTTCAAAAATAGATTGATATTTTTATATATCCTTCGTGATATAAAACGCCTGATGAATTTCTTCGGAGTATGCAGTGTTTCAGTAGATAATGTTGTTGTTTATTGGCTAAATCGTTCACTTTATGGAGTAGAAACTCTGTCTTCAATATCTTATTGATTTATTTCTGCCAGTTTGTTTTTATAATAGCCATGGAATTATGTCATTTAAAGGAATGCGGATATGTTTACTTCCAGATTAGCAATGTTGCATTTATTATGTAAATCCACCCTTCATTATTATAAATAGCTATGCCAATTTATGCGTCAATCCTGAATTGAAAAGACTGATGTAACATTGAAGGGAGAAATATGACATAAATTCAACATAATAAAAACCGCGAGAATGTTAAAAACATTTTCGCGGTAGTCGCATTTTTTAAACGGGAAGAGCAATGACTTATTGTGAAGAAAAATCAAATCTCGATACGTGGTTTAGCATTCTCCGCCAGCCATGTGGCAATACGTTGCTTCTGTGCTTCATTCAGCCACATACCCAGCTTGGTACGGCGCCAGATGGCATCATCCAGCTCAACAACCCACTCGTTATTGACCAGATAGTGTAGCTCTGCTTCATACAAACCTTGGCCGAAGGACTCACCGAGATCTGTTAGATTGTTAGCACCTTGCAGAATCAGTTCGCTGTTGCTGCCGTAAGTACGGGCATAGCGTACCGCAACGCCTTCCGGTAACCAGTTGTAGCGTTTACGCAGTAAGCGAGCATAACCGTCACGGTCACAGCCTTCTAAATTACCGCCCGGTAACTGACCATTTTTAGTCCAGGCTTCTCCGGCATTGGGGTAGTATTGAATCATCTTCTCCATTGCGTGTTCCGCCAGCTTACGGTAAGTGGTCAACTTACCGCCGAATATAGACAATAATGGCGCTTTGCCCTGCTCATCATGAATATCGAGTGTGTAGTCACGGGTAATTGCCTGAGGTGAATCAGATTCGTCATCACACAGTGGACGTACACCGGAATAGGTCCAGACAATATCTTCACGGCTAATTTGTTGCTTAAAGTGATTGTTATAGACTTCCAACAGATAGTTTATCTCTTGATCGTCAATCTTCACCTCTTTTGGATCGCCGTTATATTCCACATCGGTTGTTCCGATAATGGAGAATTCATCCATCCAGGGAATCACAAATACGATACGATTATCTTCGTTTTGCAGAATATAAGCTTGTGGCTCATCATGCACTCTTGGCACCACAATATGGCTGCCTTTGATCAGGCGAATACCATAAGGTGATTTCAGTTTCAGACCATCGTCAAAGAATTCTTTAACCCAAGGACCGGTGGCGTTAACTAGACCTTTTGCACGCCAGGTATGGGTTTTACCTGTCCGCAGATCTTCGGCTTCAACCATCCAACCATCTTGTTCACGCCATGCACGGGTAACTTTTGTTCGGGTACGGACTTCTCCACCGTGTTTTTTGACTTCCTGAGCGTTAAGGACAACTAAACGAGCGTCATCAACCCAGCAGTCGGAATATTCAAAGCCGCGGACTAATTCTGGTTTCAGAACGGAATGAGCACCGAATTTTAGCCCTTTACTGCTCGGCAGGCTGACACGCTTGCCTAAATTGTCATAAAGGAACAGACCAATGCGGATCATCCATGCCGGGCGCAGGTGTGGCTGGTGCGGCAGACGAAAACGCATTGGGAAAGCGATGTGTGGTGCGAGATTCAATAAAACTTCACGTTCTGCCAGCGCTTCGCTGACCAGACGGAATTCATAATGTTCCAGATAACGCAGGCCACCGTGGATCAATTTTGAACTGGCGGATGACGTGGCTTTAGCTAAGTCTTGCGCTTCTAGCAGCAGAACAGATAGCCCCCGGCCAGCGGCATCTGCCGCGATACCCGCGCCGTTGATCCCGCCGCCGATCACAATCAAGTCTTTGGTTTCCATGCATCCCCCTAAAATGTTCGAAACAGTTCTTTAATGTTCGTTTTCGCTCACAATTGTAATCAGAAATTGCTCAATAGCCAATATATAACTAAGAAAAAATATATTCGCGTGATGTAGCTAAC
The DNA here is from genome assembly GCF_011189505.1 of Photorhabdus tasmaniensis. Taxonomy (GTDB): domain Bacteria; phylum Pseudomonadota; class Gammaproteobacteria; order Enterobacterales; family Enterobacteriaceae; genus Photorhabdus; species Photorhabdus tasmaniensis. The sequence goes on along the minus strand of NZ_PUJU01000023.1, from coordinate 30,515 downwards.
AAATATTATCGTACCAGTATGATTTATATGGCATTAATTAGGAAGCTATTAAAGAGAGTATTACGTGGAATGAGAAGCGGGACTGGGGATAGTGTTATCCCCAATAAGAGAAAAATGGTTAGCAGAGTTCGAGCTGAACGTTATGTTGTTCAACCACTTTTTGGATGCCTGGCGGGGGAGGTTGGTCAGTAAATAAGAAATCAATGAGATTCATGTTACCCAGATTGACCATAGCGTTACGACCAAATTTAGAATGGTCAGTCACCAACATGACGCAACGGGAATTTTCGATAATTGCGCGTTTAATGCGGACTTCATGGTAATCAAACTCCAGTAGTGAGCCATCCATATCGATACCACTGATGCCGAGAATGCCGTAATCGAGCCGAAACTGGGAGATAAAGTCCAGTGTAGCTTCACCGATAATCCCCCCATCACGGGTACGAATTTCCCCACCCGCCAGGATTAAACGGAAGTCTTCCTTTGTCATCAATAGGGTAGCTACGTTGAGGTTATTAGTGACGATCCGCAGATTTTTATGATTTAGCAGTGCGTGAGCGACGGCTTCCGGTGTCGTGCCGATATCAATAAACAGTGTTGCGCCGTCCGGGATATGGCTGGCAACACGTTGGGCAATACGGGCTTTTTCTTCTGACCACATGCTTTTGCGGTCATTATAAGCGGTATTGACTGAACTTGATGGCAATGCGGCACCGCCGTGATGTCGCTGTATTTTGTTTTTGTCTGCCAAGTCGTTCAAATCACGGCGGATAGTCTGGGGGCTGACATTAAAGTGTTCAACCAACTCTTCAGTACTGACATAGCCCTGAAGACGTACCAGCTCAACTATTGCATCATGCCGTTGAGTTTGCTTCACGATAGTCCCCTAATTTTCTTAAAAATGCCGGTTGTGAGTGTTATTTTTGAAGGTATGACGGTTGTCCCACAGCGCCATCAGTAAGCCGATAATTAAACCAGAAAAATGGGCCGCGTTGGCAATAGCGAGTCCAAACGTGTCGAAGTAGCCAATAATCAGCCAGAGGATCGAAAAAGCCATCAAACCACGGGGAACGCTAATGCCGCGCTCAGGTGCACGTTCACCGGTTAACCAGACATAACTAATTAAAGCGTAAACAACACCGGAAAGGCCGCCAAAATGAGAGCCACTGAATAATGATTGTCCCCAGCCGCTGAAAACAGCGGAAACAATAGTGATAACAAACAGCTTGCCTGTACCAAGGTGCTTTTCTGTTTGTCCGCCAAGATACCACCACCACATGAGATTAAAGATGATATGCAATAGTGAGAAATGCAGTAAACCATGAGTAACCCAACGCCATAGCTCCAGGTGCTGATTGTTATCAGGCCAGGCCAGCCAGGACATAACCTGATAATCCCCAGCGAACTGCATCCAGAGATAAACAACGATATTTAGGATCAGAACCGTCATTGTCAGCGGGCCAGCCTGACGACTCAAATATTGCCAATTCAGGTTGTTATGGTATTTCAATGAGTGATTCACATCGCCGGATTGCCAGCTGGCCGCCTGGTAACGTTCGTTCAGCGGATCACGGGTAAATTGTTCCAGCTCTTGTTGAACCAAGGTGAGTTTAGTGTCATCTTCCAGCCACAGCTCTACGTGCTGCCCATCGTGACCCAGACGCATAGTCAGATGTACTTGATGAGTTGCCATATAATCGATAAAAGCTTGTGCCAGGCGCGGGTTTGAAATAGCTATTACGCGGATCATGAGGTGTTGTTATGCCAGATTATGTAATAAGGAATCAACAGCTTGAGGATAGTCTCTCTGCCAGGCTTCAAAGCCGCCATTAATGCTGTAAACCGCTTCAAAACCTATGTTCAGTAAATACTGAGCGGCGCTCTGACTGCTGTGACCGTGGTAACACATGACCATTACAGGTTGTTCGAAATTGGCCTGCAACATAAATTCATTTAATGTGTCATTGGTTAAATGAAAGGCTCCGGACGCATGACCGCCCCGGAAACTTTGTGGATCGCGGATATCCACCATAATGGCGGATTTATCTTGCCAATGTTGATAAGCCTGTTCAGGGCTGATTGTTTGAAAATGTTCCATATATATTCTGAATTGCTCTTAGAACTTAGAGATTATCCCATTAAGTTATTATTGTAGTGATATTTTCCCGACGGTTATCCGAACGGGAAAGTCAGTTGTCAGTAATAAGAGTGTTCACCGCGTTGATGTTCAGTCAAGTCTCTTACACCTTTTAATTCCGGGAACATGTTCAGTAACTCTTTTTCAATCCCTTCTTTCAGAGTGACATCGACCATTGAACAACCATTGCAACCGCCGCCGAACTGAAGGATAGCTAAACCATCGTCAGTGATTTCCATCAGGCTGACGCGGCCACCGTGACCTGCTAATTGTGGGTTAATCTGTGACTGTAAGACATATTCCACCCGTTCGATCAGTGGAGAGTCATCAGAGACTTTGCGCATTTTGGCGTTAGGGGCTTTTAGTGTTAGTTGAGAGCCTAATTGATCAGTAACAAAGTCAATTTCTGCCTCTTCAAGGAACGGCGCACTCAGCTCGTCAACGTAAGCGGACAGTTTCTCAAATTTCAGCTCAGTATCTGTTGCTTCAATGGCGTCAGGTGGGCAGTAAGACACACCACACTCTGCGGTAGGTGTACCCGGATTGATGACAAATACGCGGATTTGCGTGCCCGGTTCTTGGTTTGCCAGTAATTTGGCAAAATGAGCTTGCGCTGCTTCAGTAATATTAATCATATCATTTGCTCAATAGTTGACTGCTTTAGTTGGTTATAATACGCCCATTCTCATCTTGACTACAAGGTTCGGCAAATCGCCCAGACCTGCACTGAGCGGGCGCCAGCACGAATTAACAAACGGGAAATTTCGGTCATCGTCGCACCGGTGGTAATCACATCATCAATTATGGCTACATGTTGTCCTGTGATGGTGCCACAAAGCCGGAACGCTTTCCTGAGATTAGTTTTACGACGTGCCGCTGATAAATTTCTTTGTGCTAGTGTAGCACGCGTCCGTTGCAGAATGCTTTGCTGATAATCGCATTGTAGCCATTCTGATAGTTGCTTTGCGATTAATACACCTTGATCAAATCCCCGTTTCCAGCGTCTGTGTCGGTGCAGTGGCACACTGAGCAGAATATTGGGTTTATACCATCGTCCATCGCGATAGCCTTGTTGCCAGTGCAGCAGAAACAGACGCGCCAGAACTGACGCAAGTTGTGGTGTGCTGTGATATTTATAGCGGCGAATCAAGCCGCTCAATGGTGGGCGATAATCGGTAATCGCGATCATATGTTCCCATAGCGGGGGGTTCTTGATACAGCGTCCACAAGGCAGTGAAGTTAATTCTGAGGGCAGTGCACAACGAGGGCACATATTTGTCAGACGTTTCAGCCGCTTGTTGCAAAAGCTGCATATTCCATGATGTGGAAACCAAAGAGGCTGATGGCATAGCCAACAGTACCCAACCATTGTTAGCATAGGATTCTTCCTTGATGGCAAATAAAGTTGAGAATAACAATGGCTGATCTGTTTTGGCAGACTTCTGCGGGAGATTCGCGTGATCTTGTGTTGCTGCACGGCTGGGGATTGAATGCGGAAGTTTGGCGTTCCATTGAAATGCGATGCGCTCCGCATTTTCGTTTACATCTGGTGGATTTGCCGGGCTATGGCCGCAGTCAAAAATACGGTCCGATGAGCCTTGATGATATGGCGGATGAAGTCTGGCGGTATGCACCTGAAAATGCGTTATGGCTGGGTTGGTCGTTAGGTGGGCTGGTTGCCAGCAGGATTGCGCTTGACCACCAGGATAAGGTTGCCGGATTAATTACTGTGGCGTCTTCACCACATTTCAGTGCAGAAGGTGACTGTCCGGGGATCAAACCTGAGGTTTTGAGCGGTTTCGAGCATCAGCTTAGTGAAGATTTCCAGCGCACAGTAGAGCGTTTCCTTGCTTTGCAGACATTGGGTACAGCTAGTGCCCGTCAGGATGCGCGGTTACTGAAATCCGTTGTATTGGCGCAGCCGATGCCTTCTGTTGAAGTGCTTAATGTTGGTTTGGAGATTTTGCGTACTGAAGATTTAAGGGAGCCTTTGGCTGAACTTTCCATACCGTTCTTGCGTATTTACGGTTATCTGGATGGTTTAGTGCCAAGAAAAGTTATCAGAATTCTTGATGAGAAATGGCCGCGTTCAGTTTCCGCTATGATGCGTCATGCCGCCCATGCGCCTTTTATTTCTCATCCTGATGAATTTGTTGGATTATTGATTGATTTTATCAGCAGAGAAGCGTTTTGAGGCTGATAATATAACCAACTTATTATTGGCGTGGTTTGGAAGAGTCGAGCTTCCGCCGCATGGATGCGGCGGTTCGATTGATTTTTTCTGTGTATAAATAAAAACCTGCCAATCTCGTTGGTGAACTGACGTTATCGCGAGTGTTAGTGGGCATAATTTTTTGAGTGATTTTATTGGGCGCATATGCCGCGACTCTGGAAGCATATAACGATATTCAGATCCGTAAAATATTGATGAAACAGCTTAAGGATGCACGTAAAGCGTTGCATCTGACTCAGCAAGATGTTGCTCAGAAAATTGGCACTCAAAAGCAAAATATCAGCCGTATGGAAAATGGCAAGAGTGTGCCAAATCTGGATACTTTAAGCCGCTATGCTGCCGCACTTGGAGGAGCATTTATTTTCCAAATGCCTGTAAATCAATAGCCTGTATGTACTTGAACTAAGAGTTTTTATTTTTAAATGAATAACGGTAGGATCAACCTGTGGTTTATAACCCACTTGGTAAATAAATTGTTGATAAACTCTACTTTTTTAAAATAGGGTTTATCTTGAACTCATCAATATATGATGAGCTGTTCTATAATATGATTCAGTATTTCCCAGTGATCCGATAAACCGCCGTATCACATTTCTGTATTTCAGGGCATTGTTTGCAACTGCCGCTCAGGCAGGCAGTTGCATCAACCTTTTCCAGTTTGCCCATCACTACGAGCTGTTCAAGCATAGCGGCAATCATCTGTACGGACGCACAAAGCTGGCGGCTCAACAGTCGGGCATCTGCCCGTCCATTCAGAGCGACTGCATCCCTTACTTTTAACAGGCTAATCATTTTCAACTCCTAGTGACAGTTTCCACTGGAGCAGTGGCAGCTATTTCCAGTGTTGCTGCTCAGTTTCATCGTCACGCGGCTGCGTGCGCGTCGTAAGAAGGAAAACACAAGTGTGTTAAAGAGGGTAACTGCCAGAATGATGATCAGACTGCTTTGTGGGTGCTGTGAGAAAGTCACCATTTGATAGAACAGAGCTGAGATTGAGTAAGCCACATTCAGCCCCCACAGAATGGAAAATGTCATCCAGCCACGACTTGTCTCACGGGCAATCGCGCCCATCACAGAAACACAGGGCACATATAACAAAACGAAGATCAGATAACTGTACGCTGAAATAGCGGAGCCAAATTTTGTACTCATGATTCCCATAGAACCGCTATCCATCTCTCCGTCGCCTTTACTGGCTTCGATTGGGTTGGAAAGTACGCTCAAAGTGAAGGTGTCTTTCAGGCTTTCCCAGGTCTCACCAGCAGCATCTTTCAGTTCACCAAGCAGGTTGAATCCATCTGCATCAAATGGCTCATTTGTAATGCTTTCTGCGGTGTACAAGGTATTCAGTGTCCCGACAACCACTTCTTTTGCCATCGCACCGGTTATCAGTCCTACGGCTGCCTGCCAGTTATCTGCGTGAACGCCAATTGGCTGTAACAGTGGTGTAATAACTTTGCTGACGGAAGCCAGCGCTGATTGGTTGATGCTATCCACGGTTTTACCAGAGAAAGAGAAGCTATTGAGCGCACCGATAAACATACTGGCGATAACAATGACTTTACCTGCACGGATAACAAAACCTTTCAGGCGTTGCCATGTTTGCAACAGCAGGGTTTTCAGATGTGGAATATGGTAAACCGGCAGCTCCATCACAAATGGCGAGGCTTCACCACGCATGATAGTGTATTTCAGCATCAGGCCAGTCAAAATCGCGACTACAATGCCCAGTATATAAAGAGAGAAAACAACGGTTGCACCATTTTTTCCGAAGAATGCAGCGGCAAAAACGGCAAAGATGGCCAGCCGTGCACCACAAGACATAAATGGTGCCATCATAATCGTGATCAGGCGCTCACGCGGTGCATCCAGCGTTCTTGCTCCCATAATTGAGGGTACGTTGCAACCGAAGCCAACGATTAACGGGACAAAAGATTTACCCGGTAGCCCCAGAACCTGCATCAGACGATCCATAACAAACGCCGCCCGCGCCATATAACCGGAGTCCTCAAGGAAAGAGAGGAACAAATACATCATGCCGATTTGTGGTACCAGTGGTAGAACGGTGTTGATTCCACCACCAATACCTTGCGCAAGGAAAATAGTCAGCCATTCAGGAAAATGTAACGTATGACCAAGCCATTGAACGCCATGAATGAAAACAGCGATAGAACCTGCGTCGAAAATAGGCTGTAATGCACCACCGATATTAATCGCCAGTACGAACATTAAATACATAACAGCCAGGAAAATGGGCACACCCAACCAGCGATTGAGGATGATGTTATCAATTGTCTGGGTGAGTTTGTTTGGCATGGCTTTTTGGTTGTCGATCACGGCCATGCATAATGTGTTAATACTTTGATAGCGTGCATCGGCAATAACCAGTTCAGGTTCTTCGCATTGCTGTTGTTGCAGGCGTTCTTTGGATTCAGCCAGCATTGAGGCCGCAAGGCCGGAGCGTTCCAGGCTGTAAATGTCCCCTTCAAGTACCTGAAGGGCTAACCAACGGCGTTGTTGAGTATTAAAATCGTTTGAGATTACACCAGAGAGTTGATCAACTTCTTGTAACAAGCTGTCTGGGTAGCAAATCAATGATTGCGCCGAATTTTGTTTATGGCGGTCAATTGCTTGTTTCAGCTCATTGCGTCCGGTTGCGCGGGTTGAAATCATTGGAATGACCGGACAGCCGAGTTGCTTCTCCAATTCAGCAATATTGATTTGAATATGCTGGCTTTTAGCGATATCCAACATATTCAGCGCAACAATGCATGGAATGCCTAATTCCAACAGTTGTAATGTCAGATAGAGATTTCGCTCAAGGTTAGAAGCGTCTACGACGTTAATCAGCATGTCAGCATCACCGCTCAGGATGTAGTGGCAGGCTATCTGCTCATCGAGTGATGTTTGTTCAGAAATTGTGGTTAGAGAGTAGGTTCCCGGCAGGTCAACCAGCTCAATTTTATGGTCCTCTGTGGTAAAACGGCCAACTTTGCGTTCTACCGTGACGCCTGCCCAGTTGCCTACACGTTGACGGGCACCGGTAAGTTGGTTAAATAACGTCGTTTTGCCGGCATTGGGATTGCCGATTAAGCCAATGGTCAGTGCTTTCATATTTTTGATGCCAAATTAGGAGTAACAGTTTTATTGCTTGCAATGGATTATGCGTTGCATTGGGCGTCGTCTAATGTGAGAAATTCCAGATCTTTTTTTCTCAGAATCAGGTTAACTCTGCGGGTCTCAATTTGTATCGGATCACCTAAAGGTGCTAAACGGACAACATGAAAAGAGGAACCGGGCAACATGCCTAATGACAGCAATTTCTGTCGGTAAGCTGGGCTGATCTTGGGAGAAAAGCCAATGATCTTGTAACTGTGGTCTGGAAGAAATTGCATATAACCTTCCGGGATGTGTGATAAGTAAAAGAATCTTGAGAACTAAAGTCGTACTTATATTAGATAAAGTACGATTTTCATCCTATGCATGTTAATTGCAAATAAGAATAATAACCAACATTAATTTCAATATTAATCGCATTTTTAATCATTGGATGTTCAGTAAGTCACTCAAGTTGACAAGGATAAGTGGATTTGGATTTTGCCTGATGGCAGAGATGAGATATGCACTGCTAAAGCAGTGCATATTGTTTGCAATTATAAGATTATCAACGTTTTTTTCCGAATGCGGCGGCCAGTGCGTCACTCATGGCACTGTTTCCGGCTGGCGTTGAAGCGCGCGGAGTAGTACGGTTTTTGTCATTGCGTTCAGGGCGGCGGTCAGTTTGAGTATTACTACTGCGACGTGAGTGGGTTTCTCCCGGTTGTTCATCGAGCCGCATGGTCAGCGCGATACGCTTACGGTTCAGATCAACTTCCAGCACTTTGACTTTGACGATATCACCTGCTTTTACTACGGTGTGAGGATCTTCCACAAAGCGATCGGACAGCGAAGAGATGTGCACCAGGCCATCTTGATGAACGCCGATATCGACAAATGCGCCGAAGTTAGTCACGTTAGTGACTGCACCTTCCAGTACCATCCCCGGACGCAGGTCATTCATCGTTTCCACCCCGTCAGCGAAGGTTGCGGTTTTAAACTCCGGGCGTGGGTCACGGCCAGGTTTTTCCAGCTCTTTCAAAATATCGGTAACGGTTGGAACACCAAATTGTTCTGTGGTGAAATCCTGAGGCTTCAATCCTCGCAATGAGGAAGGATTGCCCATCAATTCCTGGAGTTTTTGTTCAGTGGCTGCCAGAATTTTCTCAACCACCGGATAGGCTTCCGGGTGAACAGTCGAGGCATCCAGCGGGTTATCACCGTGATTGATACGCAGGAAGCCGGCACACTGTTCAAACGCTTTTGGACCAAGGCGGCTGACTTTCAGTAATTGTGCACGGTTATTGAAGCGGCCATTCTCATCGCGCCAGTTTATGATGTTTTGGGCAATCATACGGGTCAGTCCGGCAACTCGGGTTAATAGAAGAACAGATGCGGTATTCAGATCTACGCCGACGGCGTTTACACAATCCTCAACTACCGCGTCCAGTTTTTTGGCAAGCTGAGTCTGGCTGACATCATGTTGATATTGACCTACACCGATAGATTTCGGATCGATTTTCACTAATTCAGCCAGTGGATCTTGCAGGCGGCGGGCGATAGAGACTGCACCGCGCAGTGAAACGTCCAGATCAGGAAATTCCTGGGCCGCCAGTTCAGAGGCAGAATAAACAGATGCGCCTGCTTCACTGACAATCACTTTTTGGCCTTTTATCTCCGGGAACTGTTTTTGGACATTGGCGAAGAAACGTTCTGTCTCGCGGGAAGCGGTGCCGTTACCGATAGCGACCAGTTCCACTTGATGTTTGATACACAATGCGGCCACGCTGGCGGCTGCTTTGGCAGTTTGCCCGGTGTGCGGATAGATAGTGTCTGTGGCAATCAGTTTGCCGGTTGCATCAATGACGGCAACTTTAACACCGGTACGCAGACCCGGATCGAGCCCCATTGTTGCGCGCATACCCGCTGGTGCGGCCATTAACAGATCTTGCAGGTTACGGGCGAATACCTTGATAGCTTCATCTTCTGCTTTTTCACGTAAAGTGCTCATCAATTCTGTTTCAAGATGCAGCAATACTTTGACACGCCAGGTCCAGTTTACGACGGCTTTGCGCCAGCTATCCGCCGGTGCATTGTTCAGGCGCAGATTAAGATGCTGGGTAATAATCTGTTCGCAGTAGCTCTCTTTGGGTGGTTCATCAAACTGGGGATCAGCATTTAGGGAAAGTTGCAGTATTCCTTCATTACGGCCACGGAACATGGCTAATGCGCGATGAGAGGGGACCTGTGCGATAGGTTCATGGTAATCAAAATAATCGCGGAATTTAGCGCCTTCCTCTTCTTTTCCTGTGGCGACTTTGGCGACCAGATGGGCATTTTTCCATAAATAGTCACGAACTTTTGCCAATAATGCTGCATCTTCAGCGAAACGTTCCATCAGGATATAACGAGCGCCATCCAAAGCGGCTTTGGTATCAGCTACCCCTTTATCGGTATCAACAAAGGTAGCGGCAATTTGCTCCGGTTCTTGTTGTGGATCTTGCCACAGAGAGTTCGCCAGAGGTTCAAGACCTGCTTCAATAGCGATTTGCCCACGGGTACGACGTTTCGGCTTGTATGGCAGATAAAGATCTTCCAGTTCTGTTTTGCTCAGGGTTCCATTAATTGCTTCGGTCAGTTCTGGTGTCAGCTTGCCTTGCTCGTCAATGGATTTAAGAATGGTTTGGCGGCGGTCCGACAGTTCGCGCAGATAACCAAGGCGGCTCTCAAGTTGGCGAAGTTGGGTGTCATCCAGACCGCCGGTGGCTTCTTTACGATATCGTGCAATAAAAGGGACAGTATTCCCTTCATCGAGCAGACTCATCGCTGAAAGTACTTGTTGTGGCTGGGCCTGTAGCTCACTTGCAATAATTCGGCTTAAAGATTCATTCATGTTGTGTTTTCTTCTGGTGGATAGGCTTCAAATATTCGCAAAAACCCCTTTATACGTTCTGAGAGAAACAATTTCCAGTTCGCGTCTGATCTTATTCTGATGGTTACGACATAATTCGACGAACTTACTTGTCGGTTACGTTATAGAAACTGCGATTAAATCAAATTTTTTCAATAGATTTTTCGTGTAAAGAATGGCTACATTGTTTGCAAAGGCGAGCTTGCTTTGAGTTTTTACACAGAAATATTGATGAAATAAGGTTGTTATCGCAACTGTAGCCAATTATTGTTACTCGCCCGTTTTTGGCATTAGAGGGAACTTAGGGGGGGAGATAGTAAAGTTGTGGCACCTTTATATGCTGTGAATATAAAGGTGTTTATTATATTTTAAATATGAAAGGTGATATTTACACACAGTAAAAGTGATTAACTTTTATAATAGAGGATGGTAATGATTTATTTGACTTTCTTCTGTGTTTTTTAATGCTGCCGAATATATAAATCACTATCAAAATCTTAATGAAAATAAGTTATCTTTTGAGATGACAGATATAAATAAAAAGATATTTAACCCGAATTCTGGATAAGAAATTGAACTAAAATTCTGTTCCAAGATCAGAATTTTAGACGAATAAAAAACCAATCTAAAAAACCTCAGCTTCGTTTAAAAATAGCGATATCACAATCTCGTAAATTCAAGCTCGGTTTTTTAGGTTGGAAGGTATAAGCAATTAGGCCAGCGACGATTTCCAATAAAAAACCGAGCTGACTGCGGTGTCTTGAATGCGCTATCTGAGAAATATTTTTGAGCTGATCCACGACCGTTTCTATCAGAAATCGCCTTCTTAACATCAGTTTATCCCAGAGAGATAACGCTTTTGTCTTCATGTTACTACGGAAATGAGGGGCGTCATCACTTCACTGAGAGAAAGGGAAGCTTCGCAGCGAGGTTTGAGCAAACCATGTTCAATTAACTGTTGATGCCAGAGAGGAATAAATTTTTGGCAAAAGTCATCGATGCAGCAGTAAAGTTCTTCTAAATTAGACATGCCTGAGGATCTCCACGATTTTGTTTTCTTTGACAAAAACTCTGATCGTGCCTCAGGCAATTAGTTCCCTTCTTAAGCAAACCTCAGGTTAATTCAATAAATGGATATCACGCCCCAGATATTCAGCGCTTACGTAGTGCGCTCAACCGCATCGTCAGTATGAACAGGGGCACTCCAATGAGTGTGAAGCTCAACCCGACAGGGAGAAAGACTCCCGTAGGTGCTGTTTTCGTCATGATATCCGCAGTGACAACCAGATTGCCGCCCACCAGAGCGGAAAGAAACAGTCGGGCGCGGCCTGTGGCCGATGAAATAAAGCTGGCCAGATGCGGCGCCAGTATCCCCAGAAAGCTCAATGGTCCTACTGCGGTGACAGATGCTGCGCTTAACAAGACAGCAAACATCATTAGCAACGGACGGGAATATTTGATCGGTTCCCCAAGGGACATAGCAAGTTCGTTTCCAAGCTCATAGCGGTTTAAGACGGGGCCAGTTATCAGAATTCCGATAATACTCAATAAGAATAATGGCATGAATGATGCGATAATTGACCAACTGGCCTGAAACAACGATCCTTGCATCCATCCAGCAAGATTCAAGGATAACTCTGTCGGAAGATAGAGAATAAGAAAAGAGCTGACAGAACTAAGAACGGACGAGATGGCAATCCCCATCAGTAAAATTGCCAAGCCACTTGCGCGATTATTGCCGACGATCAAAGTCAAAAACAACGCAACAATTAGTCCGCCAGCTAGTGCGGCAAGGACGATCAGCATCTTAGGTGCAGAAGGAACAAACGCCAGCAAGACTATGATCATCGTCATAGATCCCTGACTTATGCCAAAAAGGCCGGGGTCGGCCAGCGGATTGCGAGCAATCGGCTGCAAAATAGCACCGGCAAGGGCTGCGCACCAACCCACCATCAGTCCCAATAAAATATGAGGTATCCGTACAACCCAGAGTGCATAAAACTGGTGGTGCTCAAGGGAATATCCGAAAAGCATATGCGTGAATTCACGTATACCAACGTTCGTAACCCCGACGTTTAAAGAAATAGCCATGAGTATGATCGTGATGGTAAATAGGCATAAACCGATTTTTATATCACGGGTACGCATCTGCAATCCGTTGGCGAAACGTAATACCCTTTGTCCGTCTGTTGCCTGACCGAAGTTCATAACGATCTCTCCGATGTTGCTGAAAGATAGCGCTTTCTGATAATCCAGATAAAAAACAGCCCTCCCAAAAAATCCATCAGAATGCCGGTATGTATGACATAAGGCTGGAAGAGTGTCTGCGCACAGAGATTGGCAATCAAGCAGATACTTGCCCCCGTCAGAGCACAAGCTGGCAGCGACAACATAAAATTCTGGCCAACCAGAGGCTTGACAATATGGGGGACAACCAGCCCCACGAAACCAATCGGACCGCATATGGCAACGGCAGAACTGGATGCAACTATGGCTGCAATTAGTGCAATACGTGAAATAAGCGTTGCATTCGCGCCAATCGAAAGTGCTTTTTCGTAACCGAGCAGAATAAGTGTCAGTGGACGTGCCAGTAATAAAAGTATCATCAAGGCCAGTATACCGAACCACCAGAAATGGTGAAGTCTTGTGATATAGGCATGATTTATAGCCCCTGCTAACCAGCTCAAATATTCGGTTCGTAATGCAGGATAGGCAAGAAGAACAGCATTGCTTATCCCAAGATAAAGCATCGCGATTAATGTGCCTGACAGTATCAGTAGCAAGTCGCGAGAAACGCCGTTAACACCCGCCAGGCGAGATATTGCAAGAGATGACAGAAAGCCGAATAACCCGCCGGCAAGGGCTGCTATACCTTGTAATGTCAGATCGAACTCAAAGCTGATTGCGCCTATGATGACAAACAGTGTCGCACCAGCATTGATTCCCAATGTTGATGAGGAGGCCAGTGGATTGCGGATAAGTCCTTGGAAGACGAGACCACTGCATGCCATCACTGCACCGACATAAACAGAAATCAAAGCCCGTGGCAGCCGCTGGTATAAAATAACTGCTTGCTCATAGTTTTGCGGTTCGGACTGTGTTAAGGCCGCATAAATTTGCGAAACTGACGCAATATTCACGCCAGAAGAGAGACTAGAAAAAAAGAGCAGCAGCAATACAAAAGGCGCGAATATAAAGAACAGACTGGATTTCATTTCCATACTCCGGACTGATTTCCAGGATGGTTTATGTCCGGATAAGGCTGACAGACAAGGCTGCCGTTGTAACTAAAAATATCGGCTGGAATATCGAATACGCGCCGGATATTATCTACCGTTATCGTTTTATTGACAGCACCTGCTGCAATAACGCTGCCAGTATTCAGCATCACAACATCATCGGCAAAAGTTGTTGTTAGATTTAAATCATGTAACACCACAACGATGGTTTTTCCGTGCTGGAGTGAGAGATCGCGAACCAGTTTAAGCACCGTGTATTGAAATTTGATATCCAGGTGGTTCACTGGTTCATCCATAAGAATGATGTCAGTGTCCTGTGCAAGCACCATCGCCACCCAAGCGCGCTGGCGTTGCCCTCCTGAAAGGGAGTTGACTTGAGAGCCTGCCTTATCGGCCAAGCCGACGATTTCCAGTACATCATGAAACAATTTGCGATCCCGCGAGGATGGCCCGCCGAAAAGCGAATTGCGCCCACAAGCTGCCAGCTCGATCAAATCTCCCAGTGTCATGTAATCCGGACAGTGGCATTCCTGCGGCAGATAAGAGACTTTTCGAGCCAGCGCTTTGCGACCTATCCCTGTAATCAGCTTACCTTCCAACAGAATTTCCCCGCTTTTCAGGGGGATGAAACCCATGATGGACTTCAGAAGTGTCGACTTACCGCAGCCATTAGACCCGACAAGTGCAGTGATGCGCCCTTGGGCAAAGTCTACTGACAAATCATGCAATACGGTTTTCTTGCCGTAAGTTGCGGTGATATTTTTTGCTGTAAGCACCAAAGGCTCCTTCATTTTACCTTATATAAAATAAATTACAGTGTAATAGTTATGATTTGGCTAGCATACCAAAATCACAGGGTAAGCCCCAATGTAGTTGTTTTTATCTCTCACATGACCGCATCCAGCACTCGAACTATCTGGTGCGATTCAGCAATGACATCGTTGATTAATGCATCGATTTTACTACTGTCGTGATGATGTGCCGTGGTGATTAGGTGTGCAACATCTCCCGACCTTGCCAGACAATGCTTCTTCCAGACGGCTGCCGACGGGCATGGAAATACCACCGTAATGGAGTTGTCATGACGCCAAGCGTCTATCCCGGCAGCACGGAAACACTTGACGGCATATTGTGCCATTTCTAGGCAGTGTTTGGTGCGGCGCTGCCAATTGGCAAACGAGTGACTGCGAATGGCCGCCCACATTATCAGTGGCGTCTGGCCATTACGTGAACCTGAGATGGTCTTATCCTGAGCCGAAATGTAATCAACATCGACGGTAATACGCTCAACGTTTTTCCGTTTTGCGACAACAATCCCGCAAGGAATGGGGGAACCTATCATTTTGTGCCCGGAGACACAGATGGAGTCGATACCATCTGCAAAGGTAAAAGGCTGCGGGTTATCTACGAACGGCAAGATCATCCCACTTAAGGCAGCGTCGGCGTGCAGGTAGTAATTCTCGCGAGCGATACCAATTTGCTGCATACGTTGTTGAATGATCTTTATGTTATCCACCGCACCGCGCAATGTCGTGCCGATATTGGCAAAGATGATTGGATGTGGTTCTTTATGAGCAATGATCTTCTGTATCAGGTCATTATCATCTATCTCACCAGTGGGTAAGGATTCTACTAAACAAGATTTGATACGCAGTAATTTGACGATTTTTGCCACCGAATAATGCGTATCTTTTGAATAATAAAGTGTCCCCTCCGGGAATAGTTCTCGCCCAAGATAGCAGCCGAACATATTACCTTCCGTTCCTCCGTTGGTAACATAACCCCAACTGTCTTCGAAAGGGATTTTGAACAGTTCAGCAAAGTATTTCATGACCTCTTTTTCGAACTCAAAAGAGTTTAAGAGATAGTTGCACTCCGCTCCCCAGTCACCACAATTGTTGATAGAGAACTGCATGAATCTCTGTAAATAAGAATAATCAAAGTCTGAGGACTCCGGATAGCTGATATTGAAATACTGGTTTTTAACACAGTAATGCCAAAACGCATCTAGTCTGTTCTTATCAGCAAGGGACAACGTCATTTTTATCTCCGGTATCGTAACACTTTGGCAGACTAAAGTTCTGGAATGAAGAGTTTTGAGGCAAGCGATAATACTCTCGCCCAAGAAGCTGGTTGGCAATAATCCCATTGCGATACGCGCCAAGCCCCAGATCGGGAGAGCCAATACCGTGCTGAAAAATCTCAGCATTCTGGACGAAAATAAGGCCTTTTCCTTTGTCAAGGCGTTGAGCACTAAAGTCCTCTTGTACAATAAAATCGCCATAATCGTCGGTTGCAAGTACTGTATTCTTGAGCCCTTCTAACCATTCGGGGCTGGTATGCTCATAACCTGTAGCAGCGACAATAGCATCGGTTTCAATGACGCCGACTTTATCGAAATGCCGATGACGAAAAACGACCCGTAACGCCTCAGAGTCTCCGGTGTTTTCCACCTGCTCGACCTCACAGTTTGAAACAAGCAAAAGTCCTGGATCACGGCCACCGATGGAGCCTTCATATAAAATGTCGAAGATATCTGCGATAGTTGAGACGCTGATACCTTTATAAAGCCCCCCCTGACCTGCCACGATCTTGCGGCGTTTCTCTCTTGTTATACCGTGAAAATGGTTCATGTAGGACGGCGTGAAACATTCCTGACCGAGTTTCGATGATTCCATAGGATGAAAACCGGCAGATCGGGTGATCCACTGGATTGAAGCGCCGGCCTCTATCATTTCAGGCGTCAACGCATTGTGGAGCGCTAGCACGCATTCGGCAGCACTTTGCCCTGAACCAATGACCGTGACACGCCGGCACGTTGAGAGCTGTGCACGTCTGTTTATGAACTCTGCTGAATGTAAGATAGGCGCTTTGGTCTGGATTTTAGCCCACTTAGGCAGAAACGGAGCAGTTCCTATACCGATAGCAAGGTTACGACTGTAATACTGATGTGTCGGTCCCGTATGAGGCTGACTTTCAATAATGAAATGATCGGAAACCGGATCATAAGCCACATCAATGACATTTTCACCGAACTGGCAGGAGGGAAGCTGTTGCGTCACCCAGCGGCAATAATGGTCATATTCCTGGCGTGGGATCTGAAAGTTTTCATAATAGTAGAATTTGTAAAGACGATCATGCTGATGAAGATAATTAAGAAAACTCAGAGGGTGTGTCGGCTCTGCCATCGTGACCAGATCCGCCAGGAATGGAACCTGTAGCGTTGTACCAGGTAACAGAAGACCCTCATGCCAGCGAAACTCAGGCTTACGTTCGAGGAAAAGGCTGGTCAGATCAGAGTGTGGAGAAAGCAGCGCCGCCAATCCCAGATTGAAGGGGCCAATACCAATACCGATCAGGTCAATATTATTCATATTAATAATCCGGACTGTTTTCTAAAGTTTTTTCATTAAAATGCTGTTCGACTTCTGCCACGTTACGGCAACGTAGCAGTTGCGAGAGTGAAAGCACGATCGCAAATTCCTCATAGATCCGTGCTGAAATTGTTTTCAGATGCTGAGGACGCAACCCCATGCTGATAAAGTCGCTGGCTCCATCGATGTGGCTAGCGCGCGATTGGCCGAGTACGTCCAGATAGATTTCCAGCACCTTATTTTTCATCGCTGTTTCTCGCGCAGGGAAAGAGTCGTGCGGAATAGGCGGTTGCTCATGCACCGATTCCGTCAGCAGGCTGCGTGCTTTAGCGCGATCAGGCTTGCCATTTGACGAGAGCGGTAATTCGGTGACCGGCAGGATCCGTGTTGGAATATGCGATGGTGGCAGACATTGGCAGGCATATTTGCGCAATTCTGCTCCTGACAAAGCATCCTCTTGTAGCGGCACATAAAGTACGCCGATGGAAGTCTCACCGTGCATTTCCTCACCATAGTCCACCACAAGAACATGCTTAACAGACGGGTGGCGAACCAGTTCATTCTCGATGTCCGGCAACGAAATACGTATTCCACGCACCTTGACGTAACCGTTGACACGGCTATCAAAAACAATGATGCCATCACGACGATAGTGCCCGTGATCACCCGTCCGGAACGCGCGGACCCCTTCTCCGTTCGTATCCTTAATGGTCACAAAATTGGTTTGGGTGAGGCTTCCGTTTTCCAGATAACCCAATGCGACATTGACGCCTGCCGTATGAATAAGGCCAGTAACACCCACCGGACAATGGTCGCCACGCCCGTTTAGCAGAAAATAGCGGTTAGCCGGTAAGGGTTTTCCATAAGGGATCAGGCTAACATCGTCCCATCCTATTTCGTGCCATATACTCCATATAGTCGTTTCTGTTGGTCCTCCTAACGAAATCAACCGTACTGACGGCAGGAGTAGACGCAGGCTAGCAATAACAGCAGGTTTAATGTAATCTCCACCCTGCGCAATCAGCCGCAGGCTTTTCAATTCATCCACCTGGCGGCACGCGAGAAGCATTTCCAGAATCGCGGGCACAGAGCACCATAATGTCACCTTGTGCTTGGCAACCAACTGGTTCCAGCGTAGTGCATCCTTTTCTTCACCGATAGCGGGAAGAACAAGGGTCGCACCTGCCGTCAGGCAGCCAAAAACGTCGAAGACCGACATATCATGATGCAAAGGCGTGACAGAAATGAAGACATCCCGATGCGTTACGGACCATTCGTCAAAGGTGCTGGTGATGACATTCGATGTTGATTTATTGGATAAAACAACGCATTTCGGCCTTCCGGTTGTCCCTGATGTGTAGAGGTAGTAGGCTGGCGCTTCGCTTGATGAGAGAGCGTCAAGCGTAAGCGGGAGTTCCGCCAAGGGCTCGGCAGACAAGAGTTTTTCAGGCGTTTCTGCTGGATGTTCAATCCCTTTTCTTTTTGCAGTTACCACAAGGTCTGGATGGCAGTTTTCAAGGAGATAGTGCAGTCGCTCTGAGGGCGAATCTGCGTCTATCGGAACCCAGATTACCCCCGTCAACGCACAGGCTAGGGTCACAGCCGTGTGCTCAGGCCCACGGTGCATACAGAGGGCAACGACACTCCCCTTGGAAAGCCCTTTCTCCATGAAAGCTCCCATTATTCGACGCACATTACGTCCCAGTTCGGCATAGCTGACATGCCTGTCGCCACTGATGAGTGCCGTTTTGGTGTTTTTGCTGTCGAAAATATTGGTGGCTATCCGGCTGAGAAATCGCACGCAGTGAAAATCAGCTTCAATACTGTTCAATCGATAGTAGTTCGTATCGATAATATCCTGCGCCGAAATGGCGAATACGCCTGAAGTTGCGATAGTCTGCATTGCCTTGTCGATAGCGCTTAAAATGTCTCGAACAAGCGCCGATTCAACCGCCGCAGTGGCATAATCGATGTCAAAGACCAGCGCTTTGTCTGCATTGATCGAAAAACGAATATCCATCGCGACTTGTGGTGTCTGCGTCAGCCCACTATGCAACTGCATACAACTGTCCTGACCTGATACCGGCCACGAAAGTCCGTTGGTAATCACCACAGGTAAAACCGGGCTGGCACCCTGCTTTTCAACCAGAAGCCGGGTAATGTCTATACCTGAAAATGCAAGATGTTCAAGCCCTTCCAGCACATCGTTCTGTAGAGTGTTGGCTCGCTCAGAAAAGTGGCCCTGTTCAGCATTCCAGTTGACCACAATAAAACTTGAACGATTGCACAAGACACCGGATACCTGCGGCGCGACGGGAACGCCGATGAACAAACGTCCCTCTTCGAACCAATGGGACATCACCTCAAGTACCAGCGCCATGAAGGTAGAATTCTTGAAAAGCATGTGCTTGGTACCGGCTTTCGACACGGCGCTATAATCTTCCCGTGCGACAATCAGGCTTTGCCGTGCATAAAGGGAAGTGCCTATTTGTGCCAGTGGCTTTGTCCACGGAAATCGTAATGGACCGCTGACTGCCTCAAGTTTTGTTTTCCAATACGCTTCATCTATCTTGCGCCTTTCAGAGATATCTTCCCCCTCCAAGGGGGCATCCGTATCCGCCACGATGGATACTTTGCCCTCGAAAAGCTCTACCATCAGGGCGGCTATCGACCGTCCATCAAGGATCAATGCGTCAAAACGAACAAACGCGATCAGATCATCCTCTTCCGGTTTATTCTCCGGCAAACGGAACAGCGTGATGTCCCACGGAGAGCGGTCCAAGTCGAAAAGCGCATGTGCAAATGCTTCACGGTGGTTTTCCACATGACGGAGTGCCTCTTCCCGTGACATAGCGCTCAGGTCGATTTGTTGTAAATTGATATCCGCTTCTGCGCTAACATATTGGACGAGTCGCTTTGTATCTATTCGGGTGCGCAAACTTTCATGACGCTGAATCATATCCGCTAGGTGATTTCGCAGATGTGTCAATTCCATGCGTCCGCGGTACTCGCGAAATTCTTGCATCGCAACGCCACCAAGCGGTAATTCTGCTCGCCGCCCAAGCAGATATGCCAGTTGCAGGGAGGTTAATGGTCTTTCCGTGTTGTTCTTCTGGCCGATTTTTACAGTAGAGTCAGTGGTTCTGATTCTGGCTATCGGTGATGGGGCTGCCATTTCAGCGGGTGAATGTATTGCTTCATCGAAGCGTTGCGGATATGTGGCGACTTCACGGACGAAATTGACAAAACTGTCGAATATTGGGGTTATCCATTCTTCTGGCAGTATATCCAGACGAATGTCCCAGTTGATGAAAATACCACCGTCGGCGGAAGCAACTTGTGCGTCGAGCGCAACTTGCGGACCTTGTGAGATAACCCAGTTCATGGGACCAAATGCGTGTCTGACACGATCTGAGAGAAGCTCTCCCCCCGGTATATCCAGTGCTGCGGTGAAGACGACAGGAGTCAATTGCGTCGCGCCATGATGTCGGGAAAGATCGCGCATCAGATTCACACCCGGATAAGCCGAATGGGCGAGCAAATCTGTCAGTTGCCCGCTAAGCCGTTGACAAAGGTCAGCTGGGCTTTCTGCTTCATTGATACCCACGCCGAGGATGAGCACATTAGAGAAATCGCCGACGATCCTCTCCACGTCATCCACAAGGGGGGAACGCCAGAACATCGGCACATTGAGCCGAAAACATTTATCTCCGGTATGCCTTCCAAGAACAATAGAGAAAAGTCCCAGCATCAGGCTCGACATGGTTATCCTGTGTGTTCGGGCAAGTCTTTTCAACGCCTGACGCTCGTCTGGCTGGAGCCATGCCGCCAGCCGATGGCTGCGAGCCTGATTGGGCAAAGTTTTGTTAATAGGCAACATGGGGGCAGGCGGAATGTGCGGAATACGTGAGCGCCACCAGATTCTGTCCCTTTCACGGGCAGCTTTTAGATAGGGATCGGTGCGCACTTGGTCGCACCAGTCGAAATACGACGCGATGACCGGAGCCGGTTGATCCGGGTTATCATAAAATATCGCTAGATCCTCCATCAATACCCTGAAACTCGAAGGATCGATAGCTATCATATCCGTATCAACATGCAGGCGAAATTTTCCGCCATCTCGCAAACTGAGCGAAAAACGGGACGCTTGACCAGAAGAAAGATCAAGCTTCTGATGAGTCCACTCCACGCGTTTAACGAGAAGTAATCTTGCCTCCTCTTGTTCTGGTAATCCCCTAAAATCCTCAATCTCCAGCAACAGCGACTCACCAGATGGAATAACAGACTGAAGCCCTTCAGCGTTGACACAGAGTCTTAGCATGGGGTGCAGAGAACAAACGCGTTCCAGAGCCTGTTTAAATCGTTCTACCTCAATGTCATAGCCGTCGAACTCAGCATAAAGATGCGCGGCAACGCCTCCCAAATTGGTCTGAACGTTACGCCCGACCCAGCAGGCTGCCTGCATTGACGTTAATTCTCTCATAGTTTATTCACGTGGTTGAAAAATCCTGATTAATAGGAGCAAGTATAAAAATAAGTTGGATTCGCACAGCCTCTGGCGGATGAGATCATTTTATTGCTTTGTCTTAGCCCATTCTCCCACGGCTCTGAGAGTATGTTCCGCACTGGCAAACGTGGGGGTAAAAACTTCGCCTGTGTTAAGAAAAACAGTCCGTTTTTCGCGAACGGGTTTCATATAGTGAGCCCAGCCAGGCACAATCCGATCAAGTGCGGAGCGAATAGCGTTCTCATCGTGCTCCTTGCTACCCCAACTGTTGAGTACTACCAGAACGTCCGGATTGAGTTCGCCTAATTTGTCGGCACTCAACTGTAAAAGCAGTTGAGATGAGGTGACAGAAGGGCCGCCTTGTGCCGAGAGATTCAGGCGGGTGAAACCAAGATCTTCTAATGCTTGAGTGAAACCGGTTGCTTCTCCGACGACGTTGATCTGATCTGTTACAATGATTGGCAGGTAGGTCTTATTAGCCAGATTTTCCGGCAAAAGGGCGCGCGTTGCCGCCACGCGTTGTAAATATATATCCCGCCGTTTTTGAAAGTTCTGCTCACGTCCGGTAAGTCTGGCCAGATTTTCTTCAATATTGAAATTATGGAATTTTCCAGAAAGGAAATTTTGCAGATAGACAGGAGCGACCGTTGAAAGCTGTTTTACCTTGTCGATATCGAATTCTGTTCCAATAATGAGGTCGGGTTTAAGCGCGTAAAGTTTTTCCAGGTCGATTTCCTGACCAGCACTGATGCCTTGTGGTTTTGTGTGCCCTTCACCGAGCACAATATCGATGAAATCTGCACCAAACTGATAGGTGCCATCTTCCGAACGGCCATAACTGCCGACCGGTTGAACGCCCAGCTCCATTAAGGGTAGACCGATAGCTGGCTCACTCATCACCACAATACGTTGTGGCTCCTCAGGAATAACGACTTCCCGTCCCATAGTATCCGTGACCTGCCGCGTTGCGGCAAAGGCCGATGTCCCTATCAAGCATAGTAATATGACAGTAATAGCAGATCGCATAACGTTTTCTCTTTCAGATTCAGAGCGGAGTAGGATTATATGGCTCGGTCAGGCAACAAACCGCCCCTGACCGAACCACACATACGTAATGGTTGGTTCACCCCCATCGACATCACACAGGAATTTGAGCAAGGGGGAGAATTGAGACCTCAGGTGTTGTGAAGAATGCGAAAACTTTATCTATTGTTTCACGGATGCGTTGGACGTGTTCTTCAGGGTAACGATCTGCTCGGTAAGTTATCACCAATCGCATTATTCTTTCTCCATCAATGACATCTTCCATGATCTCGAATTGAAGACCGAACATGGATTCTTTTTTATCGGGATCGATTTGTCGGTAGCGTATATCGTTAGCAGACGAGGTTTTAAGGGTACCATTCAGCGCATTATTGGCATGAATCTGAATATAAACGTCGAAGATTAGGTCATCCTCAGGTGTCATCCCCAACGATTGTTGAATAAGATCGAGCGGTACATCCGCATACGGCATTGAATTATTGATAGTGTCTCTGGTGTCTTCGATCAGTGCACCGACGGGTTTCTCTGGATAGAATTGCAGCCGATGAGCAACCATGGTGGTAAAATAACCTACCGTTTCATAGGTATCGGGATCAGTACGACCCGACGCAGAGGTGCCGATCACGATATCCTTTAGGTTGCCAAGCTTGTGCAGCGAAAGCGCAATTGCAGCGTAGACGACACTGAATAGGGAAGCATTATTTTGCCGAGCAAAGGAATAAAGACGATGAGTGATTTCAGGTTTAGGTTTGTACTCGATCCAGCCGGCTTCTAACGAACTTTCATGCGCTGCGATAGTTTTCCGGTTGTCAGATAAGGCGAGTTCTAACCCGCGTGTCGCATCACGCAACATGTTAGTCCAGTAATCGAGATGCTTTTGATTAAAGCCGTCTGCCTGCTGTTGCAGAGCAAACTTATGGAATGACAATGCGGGTTTTTTCCAGACAGGAGCCATACCTGTGGAACGCGATAAATAAGCTTGGGCAAGTTCCTCCATCAGGACGTTCAACGACCATTCATCAATAGCCATATGATGAACGAGGAATGACAATATTTGACGTCCGGTTTCTGGATTGCGGATCAACCGTATTCTGATTGGCAATTCGCGGGAAAGATCGAACTTATAAGCAGCTTCGTCATCAAGATGTACACCTTTGCTTTCGTGACTGTGCCAGAACCACTTATCATTAGTCACGTCTGACATGGCGACAATCTGCTGACAGGCCTCACCATTTTGAACATGGAATAGAGTGCGCAGGCTGGAATGACGCTCGATAAGATCAGAGAAAGCCTGCTCAAGGAGCGTTTCGTCAACCTCATCAAGAAAATCCAGCGCGAATGGCAGGTTGAAGATGGTGCCAAATTCATAAGCGTTATAGGCATTCCAAAGAGAGGTTTGTGCGAGTGCCAAGGGTGCCGTCAAACGATCGTTTTGCGTCTGCGCCAAAGGCTCCGCGTCCTTACTCTGATTTGTTATCACTGCGCGCGATGCCAAGGCGGCGGCTGAAGGGTGGCTAAAGAAATCACCGAAGTGCACTTCCAGCCCGTGCGTGCCAAGCAGTTTACCGATAATGCGCGTTGCCAGCAGAGAATGACCGCCACAGTCAAAAAAATCATCATCCAGTGTCATATCTGTAACGGCCAAAGTTTCACGGAACTCTGACAATATGATCGCTGCTATTTCATCAGTACCAGCGGAGATCTCCTTGCCGAGGATGTTGTGAGCAGAATGCACAGCAGTGCCAGACACAGCGTTCGCGACTAAACCCGCAATGGCATCTTCACCACTTTTAAGGAATGACACAAAACGATTTAGCAGGAACTCGCCGGTATGACCGGAAATCGCCTGGCCGGTTGTTAATATAAGGCTAATTTCTTCTGTACCTTCACACTCTATTGCCAGTTCAAAATCGGGCCGCATTTCATAGGTTGGCAACAGGATGGGCTGACTTAGTAGGCTCTGTTGTTCAACTGGGCCGCTCGGACGAGATAGCAACCGAACATATATCCAGGACTCATCACTCCCTGTTACGGGAGCACCGGAGAGCAGATTGTCTTCGTCTGGTTGCGCCTGAAGCCTATCCATGACGGATTTGATGATCTGTGTTTCCGCCATGCCACACTCGATAATAATGCGGCGGAAACCGTCCGACTGTAACAGGCAAAGTGCAATCTTTTCTTGACCGTCGAGCAGGCCAATGAACTGGGCGAATTTGGCTGAAATCATAGCCGACACACAGTGGGGCAGTCTGTCGCGAGGAAGGGACGTTTTCAGTTCATTAATTTTAAGTCCTGTTTTCCAACGCAGTGCGAGCCGATCTTTACTCAGGTCGGCTGTTACATCAAAAGAGGAGTGGATGATGGTATTCTCACTATTGCAACAGCGCAGCCAGGATATGAGAGAAGTCGCTTTTCCGTCGAAAGGTAGTAAGGAGACGCGTTTTAGGGATGGGGGCTCTACCCAGTGACCGGCATAAGCGCGGATCAGTATTTCGAGTATCTCGTTTTCATGACAAGTTTGTGCCAATATCTCGTGCAAAATAAGAGATAAAAAAATTTCATTATTTTTTTGTATTATCAATATGTTAAAGGGTGGATGTTGTTCAGGAACCCAAGCAGATGCTTGCACTGCTAGCATCTGCTTGATCATGTCTGTATGTGAGCTGGCATGAAAAAACTCAAGGCATGTTTGCCAGCCCACGACTTGGGTTTTATGCAACTCACCGTCATCATTTAACTCATAGCGTACGTTTAGATCCGGTATTGCCTCAATAACAGACTGAATAGCATGTACCATCATTGAAATATTAACATTGTCATGAAGCCGCCAGGCTGAGAGCTGCTTGAGAATTCGGTTAGGATTCTGTTGCTGTAGTAGCCAGAGATGTTCTTCATAACGGGATACGGATATGTGCGATAACTTTCCTGAATCAATATTCAACATGGATTTTCTCGTTTTATCAAACTGAACAGTCGTTTTTTACAATGCATTAATACGAGCCAATATCCATTAAATGCCACATTAGGAACTAATGCTGCTTGCAGTATGTGCGTTGCAGTGGCTGCTGTATTTGAAGCGAACTGACAAATATGCAATTGACAAATATAGAGGTTAACATAATATTTGCAGCCAGTGAACATTAATGAGAATGATAATGATAATGAGAATGATATCCATAAAAACAGTCACGCCTATTGGCATAAAGATGGGGAATCTGCTTTTTTCACGCAGAAAAGTGTTACTTAGCAGTGCGATTTTGTTTTCCTTATCGTCCTTGGGGAGCCAAGCTACCGCTTTGACTCAAGCAGAGAAAAACAAAACAGGGAGCGATGACGCCGATGTCATCACGGTAACGGGTGAAAAAACAGAAAGATCTCTACAGAGAACGTCAAGTTCAGTCACGGTTATCTCCGGGCAGAAGATACAGAGTAAGCCTGAGGCGACAACCATCGCTGATATTTTGCAGGGTACACCCAATGTGCTTTACACTAGCAGTACAGGCGCGCCGAGTATTCGCGGTATTGAGACAAACGGGCCTCTCGTAGGAGGGAATGCTTTTCTTGCCAAACCCATACCGCGAGCGACCATCAGTGTTGATGGACGTTATATTAGCTCCGCAGAATTTAGTCTGGGGCGAGGGCCTGTTTGGGACGTGAATTCAGTGGAAGTATTCCGTGGTCCACAAACCACGACACAGGGGGCAAATAGCATCTCCGGTGCGGTGATTGTCAAGACTAACGATCCCACCTTTACCCCCGAATTCGATGGGCAGATTTTGTATGGAAGCCACCAAAAGAAACGCGCTTCCTTTACCGTCAACAGCCCATTGACAGAAAATTTCGCAGTACGCCTCGCTATGGATTACAGCGGCAGAAATACGTTCATCAAATATACCAATCCCGGTTTCTTTGATTCTGATATGAACAAAGACTTCGAAAATCTGGATGCCCGAGTTAAGGCACTTTGGCAACCGCTGGATAGCCCTTGGTTGGTCAAACTGACCTACTCCCATATGACAGCAAAAAACCCTGACAGTGAGTCGGCTTCATTGCCCTACAGTGATTTGAAGAACTCGACTCTAAACACCAACAGAGCCAAGACTAACAGTGATGTCGGTATCTTAGATCTTCAATATGAGTTCGAAAACGATATGGTGCTCTCCAACCAGCTCCAATATTCTGCATCGAAGTACCATTACACTTTCACGAAGATGTTTCCAGGTATTGCAAACCGCGATTCGAACAATATTACCAACGAAACGCGTTTGAACTTCGGTGATGAATATTCAACCTGGAGTGGAGTGACAGGGCTCTATTACTCGCGTGATAAGGCCACGAATGTGCTTGATAATCAGTTGGGCAAGGCAGACGCCGATCTAACCAGCACCAGTGTCGGTATTTTCTCAGAGACTACTCGGCGTTTCGCGGAAAAATGGGCTCTGACTGGCGGTTTGCGTTATCAATATGACCAGGTCAAGCATGAAGGGGTCACCAGCTATGTGCCCGGCGTCTATCATGAATATAGCAAAGGGTTCCATGCTATTCTGCCGAAAGTTTCTCTCGCCTATGACGTTACTGACGATATAACCGTCGGTACTCTGATAAGCAAAGGCTATGCGCCGGGTGGTACAGGTGTGAATTTCTCTGGGCATTCCTATTACACCTTCGCTCCGGAGAAGGCTTGGAATTACGAGTTGTTTGCGCGTGGTAACGCGCTTAATAACCGATTGCTGGTAACCGGTAATATCTTTTATACAGATTATAAGAGCTTCCAGAGTTCTGTACAGGATTACACGAAAGACAGACCTAACGGTTCTATCCTTGTCAACGCCGATAAGGCGGTAACCTATGGACTTGAGCTGGGGGTAGATTATCGTGCGCTGGACAATCTTCGCCTACGCGGTGGGCTTGGATTGCTTCATACCGAAATCAAAAAATTCGCCGATTATCGAGGCAATTTGTTTGAAGGAAAACAATTCGCTAAAGCGCCTGGCTACATGTTTAACGTTGGTGCTGACTGGAACATCACCGAAAAAGTTCGTTTGAGTGGCGATCTTCGTTACGTGGATCGTTACTTCTCAAATGACCAGAACGATCCCGAGTTACGAGTCAGTTCTTATTTAGTTTCCAACCTCCGTTTATCATATAATCCGACCAACAATCTGGAACTCTTTGCTTACGGAAATAACGTCTTTGACAGACGTGTGCCGACATACAAATACCATGATCGTGCGGCTGGGTCTTCAGGAAACATGCTGGAACCGCGTGAAGTGGGTATCGGTGTGAAAGTATACTTCTAAAAAATCAGCATTGACCGCGCCGACTTGTAGGTTGTAGGAGTAGGGAGAGCTAATCAGTCGCTCCCCCTACCTCCATCTCAAATCACACGTAGCACTTAATTATCTGAATTCGCGACTATATATGGTTCTATTAATAGTAGCTTGGTTAATTCCTTGGACGAAGGCTTACTTTCTTCCCCTTTAGGTACCACAAAAAACTCACCTTGTTTTATTATTACGTGATCATTTTTAAAATCTATACGAAGTTCACCTTCAATAACCATAAACACCTTGTCTTCATCTTCATGTGTGTGCCATATAAAATCACCCTCAGCGAGCAATATGATTATCTTATATTCGTTTGTTTGAGCTATCACCTTTGGTGACCAAATTTCTTCTATTAAATCAAATTCTTGCTTTAAATTATTGACTTTTCTCAATGCTGCAATATGGCTCATGTTATACCCCTTTCCTTTAACTAGTTTTTGGTTTAAATTTTTAATACTTACCCATTCCATGGAATTATAGTCTTTCCGTTTTTTATAGTGGCATACAGGAAAACAGATTTAAACATTCGGTTTATCAGGCACCGAGCGTAGCGCACCCATCAATGACAATATCCTGCAACGTTATGTGGCTTACTTGATCGGAGGCAAAAACAAAATGACGTTGGGCTTTCCTTGTCTGAATCCAAATTGCTTTTGAACGCTATCCAGCAATCGGTGATCCAGAAACAGGCGGCTGAATACCTGAATGAACGTCGTGCTTGTCCTCATTGTCAACGAAATCGACGGATAAAAGGCAAACAGACAATTCAGTATCGAACCTTGTTTGGCATTATCCCCGTGGAGGGATTTCGGGTTTACCGGTGCGCTTCACTGATGTCTTATGGATTGACCGCCAGTCTGCTCAAAGATATTCTGCCGGTGGGAGAATGCTGTACCGCCACAGTCAGAAATCATCTCTGCCAGACGGCCAAGAGACAAGAGGCCGAATTAGAGGGGTTGCCTGATTTTCTCCCCGGTGATCCCAGAGAATGGGAAAAATTACCCAAACCGGGAAAACCGATGACGGTTGGCATTGATGGTGGCTACGTCAGAAATCGGGACGATAGAAAACATCATTTCGAAGTCATCGCCGGAAAATCATTCGCTACTCATGTCCCAACCAAACGCTTTGGTTTTGTGCAATGTCTGGAAAATCATGCCCGAAGAAAACTTATGGCTCAGTTATCTTCACAGGGAATGCAGGCTAATCAACAAATTACTTTCTTATCAGATGGCGCTGATAATCTCAGGGATCTGCAATTTAATTTGTACCCTGAATCCCAGCACGTGCTCGACTGGTTTCATATCACGATGCGCCTGACCGTACTAAAACAATATGCCAAAGGGGTATCTAGAAACGCGCCGGAACTCGGTGCTGCGATGTGTGATGAGGACATATCGCATTATGGTAACAATAAATCATTGTTAAAACATCTCGATGAAATGTATACCTATATTGAAAATAACAGCATGATGATCCCGAATTACGGTGAAATGTACCGATATGGCGAACCAATTTCTTCATCATTTGTTGAATCGACGATCAATGAAGTTATCGCTAAACGGATGGTGAAAAAGCAGCAAATGCAATGGAGTCAACAAGGAGCGCATGACTTACTTCAGACACGCACAGCGGTACTTAATGATGATTTGAAAACCCAATTTGAGCATTGGTATCCGGGCATAATATTAGGTGACGAAACGGAGCATTATTGGACAGAAACGGTTGCTGCATAAATGCCCCACACTTTTTTATGCTCTCGTTATTGTGAGCCCGGCGGACTGGATTGCGAGCCGCTACAATTAACACTAAAATTTGAAGAAAATTCGATTACACATTGATTAGAGGTATATATGGGATTTGATATTGAAAATGAATTACGAAGAGCATTTGAACAAAAAAATGATTTTGATATGAGAGTGCAAGAAGCTCATCGGGTAAGCGCTTCAGCAGTAAAGCGTTCAGTAAGCGATGTTGCTGATATGGCGGTTGACATCGCTGAAACGATTGGTTTAGGTATGAGAAGAGAACTGTATTATAGGCTTTCCCCATATTTTGAAGGTTACGAGGATGTACATGATAAAAAAAAAGAAGATGAAAGGATGTATTTAAATTTAGGTGAGCTAAAAAAATGTTAACTTCATTAAAAGAATAATAGATTTAATTGTTAAGGAAGTATTTGATGGTAATGATGAAGAGGCACAAAAAAGAATATATTCTAATATGATAAAAATTTCCGCTAAATATTCAACGGGGCAGTCAGTCAAGACTGGTATTACTATGGTAATAACAGAAGCGATATATTTAAATGTAATAAGAAGCGTTGTAGTGCAGAGATTAGGAAGGATGGCAATAAATGCAATATTATCCGTACTTCAAGGATATGGAAATTTTGAAAAAGCATCAATAGCAGCGAATAATCTTAAAATAATCTGCCCTAAACTTTATTGGGTTTTGTATTTTAATAAAGTAGAAATGTTATATTTCATAGTTGAACCCAAACTTAAAGGGGCTGTTTATCCGTCATTCCGCACCGTATTTATGATTTAAAAATAATGTGATCTTACACAGGTTTTTTGTATTGATGACATTAGTGGGATTGACGGCAATCGCCAATTTTGATCTATTACTTTTATTTGCCGGAAAG
>NZ_PUJU01000022.1 GCF_011189505.1 Photorhabdus tasmaniensis | reverse complement strand
TGGACATTCCCGCTCCCCATGCTGTTACCAACCCTCTTACTGGATCTTGTCCTTCCGGGTGATCGCCTTTGGCATGTTTTGACAATGCCGCTGAAATCTCTTGAGGGGATTTACCTTCATTTAACATAGCGGTCAGACTGGATGCTGACCGACCGTAATCCGCCATTCCTTTGGGTAAGCTCAGTGCATTATTGTCAGTCACTATTGTCTACGTATGGTGATCTTTCTAATATTTCCTCAATTTTTTTCTTGGCTCTTAATACCCACTTTTTGTCTAATACACCTAATATCTCTAGCTCCTTTTCAAAATAAGCTCTACGAAAATCTTTACTTTCATCATTCCTGTTCTTTAATTCATATTCAGATGCCATTTGGCTAAATAAGATTCTAAAATGGTGCTACATCTTATATCACTCATAACTCTATGTATAAAAATGGGTTGAAGAAGGCTGTGTGTAGCAGAATTATGAAACGTTATTTAGCTACACTTTCCATTACCCAATATAGCAACTCATTTAAATCTTCAGTTGTTTGCCTGAATATTTCATATCCTCTTTCAGAGTAAATAATATGATATTGATTGGCGGATTCGACTAATAAGTGCAATTTTTCAGAAGGGGGGTCAGCTGCTATAGTAGGCATCTTTCCCACCACAGGAAAACGCACTATGACCTATATACAACTGACCGAAACAGAAAGATATCAGATTTTTAGCTTAAAAGAAGCGGGTTTTTCACAGCTCTTCATTGCTGAGTCACTTAAACGAAGCCCATCGACCATCAGCAGAGAATTGAAGAGAAATCAAGAAGTCCAGACATACTGCCCTGAACAGGCTCATTTGAAGGGATTGGCGCGTCGTCATTTTGCTAAGAAAGCCGTGAAAATAACGCCGGTAATAAGAAAATGGATAAAACGGTTAATTTGGAAAGATTTAAGCCCTGAACAGGTGGTTGATTATTTGAAACAACATAAAGGGATATCTTTGCATCATGAGACGATTTATAGGCTGATTTATAAAGATAAAATAGAGGGGGGTGATTTATGGCAACATCTGCGAATTGCCAGAAAACCCTATCGCAAACGTTATGGTCGCTATGAAAGAAGAGGCAAAATTAAAAATCGGGTCAGTATTGATGAGCGCCCGGAAATTGTTGATAAAAAAGAACGTATTGGCGACTGGGAAGGAGATACGATAATAGGAAAAGATAAAAAAAGTGTCTTATTAACGTTGGTTGATCGCAAGACACTGTATACAATTATCGTTAAACTTGATAGCAAGCGTGCATCAGAAGTCGCGAAAGCGGCAGTGAAAGTATTATACCCATTAAAACAAAAGGTTAAGACCATCACATTCGATAACGGTTTGGAGTTTGCAGATCATGAAACCATCAGTGAAAAATTAGGAACCCAAATTGACTTTGCGCATCCTTATTCGCACTGGGAAAGAGGGATCAATGAGAATATCAATGGGTTAATCAGACAATACTTTCCAAAGGGAACCGATTTTAATGAAGTCTCTGATCAGGAAATAAATTTTGTGGTAAACCGATTAAATAATCGCCCCCGAAAAACACGGGGTGGGAAAACACCGAATGAGTTATTTAAAGGAATACGAACTTGTTTACTTCCAGATTAACGATGTTGCACTTATCATGTGAATCCGCCATTGTTATTAATAACTATATATCCAGAACCATCACCAACAGGCTCTGAATAAACTATCAGCATTGATTTAGGTGCATTAATCTTAGCACCTAAAGACCACACTTTTTCCTGTATTTCATTTATGGTTAGCATTCTTTACTTCCTTTACATATCCATTTTTTATAAGCCAATCAACATTTACTCTCTCAGGGAAATTCGGCAATATCTGAACTCCTCCTCTAGGCTGATCAAACGCTGGCGCAATTTTGCCTTGCAGTACCGGAAGTGGTTTAATTACTTCATATTCATGGTATTTCCCTGCTTTAGAACCTGGAGCCAGTGCTCGATTTTCATAAGGAACTCCTTTGGGAGACAAAAACGCTCCGTTTGCACTACCATATCTATCCCAGGGTACGAGCATACTTTGATTACTCTTCACCCGAAGAAAACTCGCGCACGATAATCATCACTCCAGCCTGCTTTTTTGAGTTTATTTCGTTGGCTTGGTGCACCACAATCACATTGTTTAAGCATGTTCAACACGATACGCCGGAATAACGCCAAATTTTCAATGGCTCCGTCCAGTACAATACGTGGATCATCCTCTTTAAAAACGACATCAAGAATATAATGTTGGCTATTCTCAATGCGCCAATGCTGGCGAATATAGTGCCCCAATAATTTATGCCGCAGAGAGAGGGAACTAATAGTCAGCCGTATCCACCGTATCCTTGCCATTTTCTGTCCGGTGTCGTTCAACAGCAATAATACTGCGGATTGTCGGCCATCTTTCCGCGATATCAGGGGGAAATTGGGGCTTGAGTTGAAATACATAACGTTCTTCCCGGCGGCCATGCGCTTCTTGTTTGATTTCATTAATAATTTTTTCTTTTCCTGCATCAAACACCCGCTGAAACTGAGACTGCACGGCTTCCCACAGACGGGGTTGGTTTTTCTTCACCTGAACCACGACGTGGGCTTTCTTCTCACTGATTTTTTGCAGGGTTTCACGCTGACAATGCAGGGCATCAAGCGTCACAATGCTGCCTTTCAGGTTGAGGATATCCAGCATTTGACGGACGATACTGATTTCACCGTTTTTCGTGGTCGTGGCTTTCTGGCTCAACACTAATCCGCACTCAGTATCATACGCAGTGACCAGTTGGCCGGCGTTTTTCTTTTCATTCCGGTCAGCCCGTCGCAGGACTTTTCCGTCAAAGGCGATAACCGGTTTTCCGACCTGTTCACGTTGTTCATTGACCCAGTTGAGTAAGGCCTCCAGTAATGAATCCAGCTCGATGGTGCGCAGTATTCTCGCCATCGTATGTCGGCAGGGTATCCCCTGGAGAAAGGGGCGGTATTCTTTCAGCCACTTAATTTTGGCATGACCATAAGTTTCAATGTTTTGCCAGCCTTCGGCTCCCGCCATAATGGCACTAACGACAAGGAAAATAACATCAACCCGCTCGTACTGACGATTGATATCAGAGCGGGTTTCTTTCACAACGGATAAATGTTCAATCAGGTTCATGGGTGAGTGATTAGCAGGAAAATAAGGCTAATGAGATCATGCTATTAGTCTTCATTCAATAGGTTTTAAAAAAGTATGCTCGCGCCCTGGGGTTTAGTCCAAATATCTAAAGATTCAGTGTGGAATGTTAAACAGAGGGAGATTCAGGAAGAGATGGAAGGAATAAGAGAAAAATAGTTTCCAGATGTTAAATATAAATGGGTTTAGTATATTTTTGGCTGGAAATATTGGTTTTTTACTCTTTGAATTATATAAAAATAATCAACCTTCTGAGTTATAAGGGTGTTTTATTATTATTTTATTGAAATACACTGAATTGTGATAAGTCATCTATAAAATAATATTATTTAATTCTAGGAGAATATATGAGTCACAAGAATGATTTTAAGGCTTTTTCTATTAGTAATAATGCGAATGTCGTGAGTCAGAGATTATATGAAGAAAGTAAGGATTTACTGACTGGGTTTCCACCAAATGATGTTCCCATTCACTTATTAAATAAGGCATTACGTCAATCATCAACCATATCATCTGTCTTGGCTGACTTTATCTCGACACAATCTGGCGAGGATGTTCTCGATGATGGGGATATAGCTAAACTCACCGCACAATTAAATAGAGCTTTAGAACAAAAAACCATAACAAAAGTTCCAGATGCCTCGTTAACCCAAAAAGGCGTTGTTCAGCTTACGGATGTGGTGGGCAATAGCGACACATTGGCGGTTACACAAAAGCTTGCTCAGGAAATAATAATTTTATTGCGCGAAGAAATTAATATCAGTAATAAAGCCAATTATCTACCTGTGGGCACTCCTATTCCCTGGCCGATTGCCACACCGCCAACTGGATGGTTGCAATGTAACGGTGCGGCCTTTGATAAATCGAAATTTCCGAAATTAGCCGAAGCCTATCCTGATGGTAGATTACCAGATTTAAGAGGAGAGTTTATCCGGGGCTGGGATGATGGGCGTGGAGCTGACAAAGGGAGAATATTATTGACCTGGCAAGAAAGCACTTCATTGGCGGGATATCTCGGTAACTTTGAAAAAGGATTAGCGCATCAAATATTACAGGACGATGGTATCTCAGGTAGCGCTGCAAGCTACTCAACGTTTACACACACAAAAGAAGCTGGTTCTGGAGTCAATTACTTACGATTTCGCCCCCGTAACATAGCATTTAACTATATTGTAAGGGCTGCATAATGATCCCCATGTGTGGCTCTTATCCGATTGAGATAGCCCCAGACGGATGGATTAACAGCTTGGAAGAAGTACAGAGTATTACTCACTCGTGTAGATACTTCATTAGCTCCTGATGTTGAGTGGCCGGAGGTGCTGAAGTAAAAATATAGCGAAAGGATATAGTGAATGAATAGTGAAATGTGATTTATGTCATAAAAAAGCCACCTTGCGGTGGCCTTTTCTTTTCTCTAACTCACTATTTTACAGCAAATTTTTATTTGGTCAGGGCGGGACTGGTAAATTTCATTAATCAATTGAATAAATAGAATTTCATAATACCGATACAGTAGGTCTATTCGATTGATATCTCAAAAGGGCCACTCTGACGTCTGATGACATACCGCAACCCTTGCTGTGTAAGGTGTTGGCAAGGTGTATCACTATTTTGAAAAGTTATTTAGATCGTCATCACTGCTTCTCAATTTATTTTGTTTTATCCAGCGGGTAAATTCTGTCCGTCAGCCAGCGAGCACCAGAGTAAAAGCCAAGGGCGCAACTGCCGCCGCAATAAATCATGACTAAACCACTCTTTGCGATAATGAGAAAAATTGCCCAACCCTGGCATCCAACGCTGTAGTTTTTTCCACTGCATTTGGTTTATGCTCTCTTATTTTTCAACGGGTTTTGGCTATAATGCTGTGTTATATGTTTACTGACAACAGGAAGTTAATTACGCCGCTCTTTATGGTAAAATTGTGCGAAACAGATCGATAAAAATCTTTATTTATCGATAAAAAAAGCCATACTGTTGCCGCTTAGTATATTCAATCACCAAAATCGGATAGAGTCAGCTGCCGGAATTACAATAGGTTCAAATATGAAACAACTTTTAGACTTTCTACCTTTAGTCGTATTTTTTGTTGTATACAAAATGTATGACATTTTCTATGCTTCCGGGGCACTGATTGCCGCCACCGGTTTAGCTGTAGCGATAACTTATTTCATCTACCGGAAAGTAGAGAAATCTTCTCTGATCACTTTTATCATGGTTGCAGTTTTCGGCACGCTGACCTTAGCTTTCCACAGTGATCTCTTTATTAAGTGGAAAGTCACCGTAATCTATGCCTTATTCGCATTAGCCTTGCTCGTCAGCCAATGGTTCATGAAAAAACCACTTATTCAGAAAATGCTGGGAAAAGAGCTGGTTTTACCGGATTTTGTCTGGAATAAACTCAATATGGCATGGGCGCTGTTTTTTATTGCCTGTGCACTAGCCAATATTTATGTCGCGTTTTGGTTACCACAAGATGTCTGGGTTAACTTTAAAGTATTTGGTCTGACTGCCCTAACCTTGGTTTTCACCGTGCTCAGTGTAGTATATATTTATCGTTACCTGCCTCGCGAACAGAAGTAACCCTATTCAAATGGATACCTGTCTGCTATTGTTTGTAGGCAGGTATTATTTTTTCATCAAATAAAGTAAAGTTTTCAATGACACAACAACAATTACCTAACGGAGAATTAGTCCTCCGCACACTGGCTATGCCCGCTGATACCAACGCCAATGGAGATATTTTTGGCGGATGGCTGATGTCACAAATGGATATTGGTGGCGCAATTCTGGCAAAAGAAATTGCGGAAGGCCGTGTTGTCACTGTCAGAGTAAATGGTATTACTTTCCTTAAACCTGTCGCTGTTGGTGATGTCGTCTGCTGCTATGCGCATTGTCTCAAAACGGGTAACAGTTCGATTACTATTAACATCGAAGTCTGGGTAAAGAAAGTCGCATCTGAGCCTGTAGGTCAACGCTATCGTGCAACCGAAGCGGTATTCACTTATGTTGCTGTTAATGAGGATAATACCCCTCGCCAGTTACCCGAAGGCAAAGCCCAATTCCAATTGACCAACAGCACTGACGAATAAGCCTAATTATTAATGCAAAAAAGGAGCGTCTGGATCATGCTCCTTTTTTATTTGCATTTTCCCGCCAATCAGGATTGGGATACACCGGTCATTTTGAATTTTACTGTTGTGATATAGCCAACAGCGGGTATTTTTTCATAGCGCCATTTTCTCATTGCTTTTTTTACTTCCCTGTCAAAAACGTTAGGCGGATCGGCACTAATCACTTCGATATTTTTTACCCGGCCGTCTTCATCAATATCATATTTGACTCTAACATTACCCTCAATCCCCAATGCTGCTGCTCTGGATGGATAAATGGGTAACGCTTTACTTAATGCTTTTGGCCCATTCTGTGATTTAGTTACCGCATGAGTTACCGGGTTATTCTGATTATTATCAGTACGGTTAGCCAATGGCTTTTCCCGTGGTTCAGTTGTCTTCTCAACTGGCTCCGATTGCTTTTTAACAACCTTTTTCTTCACTTCCGGTTTAGGTTTCAGCTTTTTCACCTCTGGCTTTGGGATCACCGGCTCTGGAACAGGTTCCGGCTCCTCTGGCTCTGACTCGGGTTCAGGTGCTGCGGGTTGTGAAACCGGGGTTTCTTCAGCAGCTAACTGAATCATAGCGACAGACATAAGTGCAGCGTCAGGCTGTTTTTCCGGTATCACAGAACAAAAAAGTGTGGCAGCAACAGAAACATGCAAACAAACTGATAATAATATTGGCCAATGTATCCAACGCATAAGGGAGTTCTTGATTAGCAGCATAATAGTCAATCCTCGAATACCCGCTAGTTTAAATGCAAATAGCAATCATATTCAATAAAGATTGTAGGTGAGCGTGAATATAAGGCCAAAAATACTACTTTTTTAATGCATCCATTCACTATGTTGAACAAACAATAAAGCTCGCCGCTGTTTATAAATATCTAATTTACGTAGTGAATAAATACGTAAATTGCGTCTTGATTGCCCTTCCAGCCAACGGCGGCGACGGTTGGAATTCTGACGCAATCTCCGCCACCGCCCTACTTCATTCCGACTATTTCTCATACAAAATTATACCTGTAAAAAATATCACGCTCATTATAGGCCTTTAAAAAAGATCGCCAAGGCGTATCTGAATAGTACTTTTTATGTCATATCGTGCGAAATAACCCATATCAAGTATGATGCTTGCAGTATACTTGCCGGTTTCTTGATAAATTCATTGGATTAATGAGATCGTTTATATCCCGTGTTTTGGGGAAACCGTGTTAAACGCCACCAAAGATGTCTGAACAAAACAGGATTGATTGCCGAACATGACAACCTTTTATTCCGTCCTAAGTTGGCTTGCTATTTTCTTCTATTGGCTAATCGTTGCTAGTATCACCTTGCGTATTTTAATAAAACGCCGGCCTGTCACTTCCGCTATGGCCTGGCTGCTGATTATTTATATCCTGCCCTTAGTTGGCATTATCGCTTACCTATCATTTGGTGAGCTGCATTTGGGAAAACGCAGAGTTGAACAGGCAAAAGCCATGTGGCCGTCAACAGCGGTATGGCTTGAAGAGCTGCGCAAATCTCGTCATATCTTCGCCACGGAAAATAGCGAAGTCGCGACACCGTTATTCCAGCTTTGCGAACGGCGGCAAGGGCTTGAAGGCGTTAAAGGGAACAAGATCCAACTGCTGACAACCTATGACAACTCACTAAAAACCATCATCGAAGATATTGAGAATGCCAAACACAGCATTGAGATGATGTTCTATATCTGGCAATCCGGTGGCTTGGTTGAACAAGTGACTGATGCCCTTATGGCCGCAGCACACCGAGGAGTCAGATGCCGTGTTATGGTGGATTCAGCTGGCAGCTGGTTATATTGCCGTAGCCAATACCCGGATATCATGCGTCAGGCGGGAATTGAATTTGTTGAAGCTTTACAAGTCAATATCTTCCGTTTATTTCTGCGTCGGATGGATCTGCGCCAGCATCGTAAAATTATTCTAATAGACGACTATATTTCTTACACTGGCAGTATGAATATGGTAGACCCACGCTTCTTTAAGCAAGATGCCGGCGTTGGACAATGGATCGACATCATGGTGCGAATGGAAGGGCCGGTTACCACAACGATGGGGGTTATTTACGCTTGTGACTGGGAAATGGAAACAGGTCAACGCATCTTTCCCCCCTCACCAGACAACAATATCATGCCATTTGAACAAGCCAGCGGGCATACAACTCAAATTATTGCCTCTGGTCCAGGGTTCCCTGAAGAGTTAATTCAACAATCTTTAATGACGGCTATTTTCTCTGCCCGCAAGCAATTGATATTAACCACTCCTTATTTTGCTCCCAGTGATGACCTGATGAATGCTATCTGCACTGCGGCCTTAAGGGGTGTGGAAGTTATTATCATTGTTCCTCGCAAAAATAATTTTTTCCTGGTGCGCTGGGCAAGTCGTGCATTCTTTTCTGAACTATTGAATGCGGGAGTTAAGATTTATCAATTTGAAGAGGGTTTATTACATACTAAAAGCGTCTTGGTTGATGGTCAACTCAGTATGGTTGGCTCAGTTAATCTCGATATGCGCAGCCTGTGGCTGAATTTTGAAATTACCGTGGTTATTGATGATGAAAATTTTGGTCATGATCTGACTCTGGTGCAATACGATTACATCGCCCATTCTACATTGCTGGAAATCAATGAGTGGGAACAGCGCCCTTTGTGGCATCGGATAATTGAACGTATTTGTTACTTTTTCAGCCCACTACTGTGACCAATACCCTCGTCTTGACAAGATGGGGGTACCAATCAACGCTTCATCATGTTTTAATTCTCCCATCACTGCTGACAGATGAATTGATATGGACAACAAACCTTCACAAACAATGGATTTAGATCTCAACAACCGAATGACAGAAGATGAAACCCTTGAGAAAGCGTATGACATCTTTCTTGAGCTGGCTTCATCCAATCTTGACCCTGCGGATATTCTGCTATTTAGCTTACAATTTGAAATACGGGGCGGCGCAGAATTGCAGGATCCTTCCGAAGAGTGGCTTGAACACGTAGATTTCGATCTAAACCCTGATTTTTTCGCAGAAGTGATTATCGGGCTGGCTGAATCTGAGGATGCTGAGATTAATGATATTTTTGCCCGTATTTTGATTTGTCGGGAAAAATCTCACCAGATTTGCCATATTTTATGGAAAGAGTAGTTACAGCGACTCACGTTTGAAATCCCCCGAACCATTTGTCCGTGACCGACGCAATGAACTATAGAGTACAAACAATCTTAAGATACATCAATTTCATCTTTTACTTTTGTACTCCTCAGCGCTTCGTATAAGAAATAGATACTAATGATAAGTAAATAAGTGCCTAATGTAATCATTGCATCATTTGATTGCATGTAACGTGATAGAATATAGGAAACAACAGAGCCAAACGGTATTGCAGAATAAATAATCACGTAAGATGCCGAAATAACACTCACCACTTCGTCTTGGTGATAATTAGTCTGTCGTTCAGTATAAAAAACAATTAAGTTGATAGCACTCAACAACATAACAACGCTCCACGCTATTGATGCAATATAGATGTTATTAGCTATAGGTATGCAAATTAAACACAGAGCACATATTACCCCTGTAATAGAAATCAAATGCCATTTGTTAACATTGTTTTTATAAATAATCCTGCCGATCCTTATTCCTATAATTAACCCGACTGTGGATATAGCAAAGAACAATCCTAATTGTATATCCGTTAAATTGAATCTTTCGATTAAAAAATATGTCAGTATAGATTGAAACCCATGTAACGCTATGTTTGAAAAGAAAAAACGCCTCAATAAATAATTAACAAATAAATTATCTTTAATAAGTCTAAAACCTTTGATGGTTTTTAAGATGAAATGCTCACCGTTGGTTTTTATTCTTAATTCTATATTCATTTTAGTTAAAACAATCATAGAAATCACATATATGACACCGATAATAAGAAATACATTATTATAACCTAAATAACTTAATATGGTTGCTCCGATCATTGGCCCTATAGCAGGAAACAGGCTATCGACAAAAGCAATTTTCCTACTCATTTCTTCTACGTCTTCTTTATGTGGCAATATCTCTTTTAATGTACTGTGGATAATGGTTTGATATAAGATAAGAATGGATGATAACAAAAATACCACCATAAAGAAAACAAGGTTACTAAAATTAATCTCAAAGTAGGTATAGGAAAAAAAACATAAAAGCAAGCCAATTAAATTCAGTATTAATAGGCTTGCTTTTTTTGCAAGCCTGTTTTCGAGCAGATTAGCTATCGGAGGTGCAATGATGTTTGGTGTAAATAGCAATCCATAGCTAATCGTCATCATTTGCAATGATTTTGTTTCTGAATAAAGCACTAACGGAGCGATAAATTTAAAAACCCAATTATTCATCGAGTTGAGGATGTATGAAATTAAAAAATATAGTGATTGACTGCTTTTTAATTTAAACATTGGTCAACTCGTTCCTTCATTTCCTTGAATATCGCTAACCCCTTTCTGTTAGGTCACCATACTGTTCTATGATATTGTATGTTTCATTATACCGAGTTAATGCTCTTTCCAAGAACTTCGCATTGTTATTGAGATCGTTATTGGAAGAAACTTTAACAGCCTGTCTAAAATAAGACACGATATTGCCAAGCACAATATATGTCAAAAAATACATTGATTTAATTAACATTTTTCCAACATAAAAATAGCTATCATTATATTTCATAAAAGTCAATTTTTTTGTTTTTTCTGCTCTGCAATTGGATGATACACTACGCCAGTAATTTCATTGAGTTGCAATTAAAAAACCAATAAATTACCAAGCAAAGTGCACCATCTAATATGACAACATCACCAATAATTACAACGGATCAACCTTCAAACAAGACACTGCATGACGAAAACTTCCCTCCATCAATGGTCGTGTCTTAGCACATTCAGGATCTGCCATTGGGCAACGTGTACGGAAAACACAACCTGATGGCGGATTGATCGGTGACGGTAATTCACCTTCCAATAACTCAATATGCTTATTTCGTTCTTTATCTGGATCAGGCACCGGTACTGCCGACATCAATGCTTTGGTATAAGGATGCTGTGGATTATGATAAACCTCATCATAAGTGCCCAACTCCACCGCATGCCCAAGATACATCACCAGTACACGGTCAGATATGTGCTTAACCACCGCAAGATCATGGGCGATAAAAATCAGCGATAACCCCATTTCCCGTTGTAATTCCTGCAACAGGTTCACTACCTGAGCCTGAATGGATACATCAAGTGCGGATACCGGCTCATCACAAATCACCAATTTAGGTTCAAGAATAAGCGCACGGGCAATCCCGATTCGTTGACACTGACCACCAGAGAATTCGTGCGGGTAACGGTTAATCAGATTCGGCAATAACCCAACCTTCATCATCATTGCTTTTACCCGTTCTTTGATTTCCAGCTCTTTCATCTTAGGATGATAAGTGCGCAGTGGCTCTGCGATAATATCGCCAATCGTCATTCGCGGGTTCAGAGACGCTAATGGATCCTGGAATATCATCTGGATATCACTGCGAATATCCCGCCACTGTTTATCATTCATGTCCAGCAGGCTTCTTCCCAACCAAGTTACTGAACCACCAGAAGGCTTGACCAATCCGATAACTGCACGGGCAAAAGTCGATTTACCGCAACCAGATTCGCCAACCACACCCAAGGTTTCCCCTTCGTACAACCTCAATGTGACGCCATCAACCGCTTTCAGGGTTTTAGCGGGTTGCCAAAACCATTGTTTGCCATCTTTGATATCAAAGTGAACTTTCAGATCGGCCACTTCCAGCAGCACACGTCTTTCTTCAATCGGACTCATACCAATTCTCCCGGTGCTTTAAAACAAGCTCGCAAACGCCCATTGCCAAATGTCTCTAACTTCGGTTCACAATCGACGCAATGGTCTACTGCAAATTGACAGCGAGGCTGGAACGGACACCCTTTCGGCAACCGTAATAAATTGGGCGGATTCCCCGGAATTGTCGCCAATGACTCGTCATCACCATCAAGACGGGGAACAGCATTAAGAAGGCCAATAGAATAAGGATGCGTTGGTTGATAAAACACTTCACGAGCCGTGCCATATTCCATCGTTCTCCCCGCGTACATCACCAGCACTTTGTCACAAACACCGGCAATGACCCCCAAATCGTGAGTGATCATAATTATCGCGGTATTAAACTCCTGTTGCAGCTCATTCAACAGAATCATAATCTGTGCCTGAACCGTAACATCAAGTGCGGTTGTCGGTTCATCGGCAATCAGCAATTTTGGCCGGCATAATAATGCCATTGCAATCATCACACGCTGACGCATACCACCAGAAAACTCATGAGGGTACATGCTCATACGTTTACGCGCTTCCGGCATCTTGACGGCATCCAGCATCCGAATCGATTCGAGGTATGCCTCACTTTTACTCATACGTTTATGCAGCATCAATACTTCTGTGAGCTGGTCACCAATGCGCATATAAGGATTGAGAGAAGTCATTGGGTCTTGAAATATCATGGATATTTCTTCCGCCCTCATGCAGTTAAGTTCTTTCTCTTGCAAGTTAAGAATTTCCCTACCATTAAAAATGGTAGAGCCGCCAATTGTGCCGTTTCTGGCAAGCAATCCCATCAGAGCAAAAGCGGTCTGTGATTTCCCAGAACCAGATTCACCGACAATTCCCAGTGTCTCCCCTGCCCGTAAATCAAAATTCAGCTTGTTCACCGCAGTAACATTCCCATCCGGGGTACTAAAAATCACATTCAAATCTTTAACAATTAACAACGGCTCAGAACTTTTCTGGTTTTTAACGCTGTTCATGTTACCTCCTTAACGATCTTTCGGATCGAGGGCATCACGCAGGCCATCGCCGATAAAGTTAAAACAAAACAGTGTCACCACCAGAAAACCGGCAGGAAACATCAGTAACCACGGGGAAACTTCCATTGAATTCGCACCATCACTTAGCAATGCTCCCCAACTGCTTAATGGCTCTTGAGTTCCCAACCCCAGAAAGCTAAGAAATGATTCGAACAAAATCATGCTTGGAACTAATAAAGACGCATAAACCACCACCACGCCCAATACGTTAGGGACAATATGGCGTAACACGATGTAACGGGTTGGCACCCCACATACCAACGCCGCTTCAATAAATTCCTTACGTCTCAGGCTCAGTGTCTGACCACGGACAATACGCGCCATATCCAGCCATGACACCATGCCAATCGCGACAAATATCAGCAAAATATTCTGTCCAAAGACCGTCACCAGCAAGATCACAAAGAACATGAATGGGAATGAGTTCAGAATTTCCAACAGACGCATCATCACTGAGTCTATTTTTCCGCCCAGATAACCGGATAATGACCCATACAAAGTTCCAACAACGACGGCAACCAAGGCTGCGGCAATCCCAACCATTAATGAAATACGCCCACCAATAGCAACACGTACCAGTAAATCACGACCAGAAGAATCAGTACCGAAATAGTGACCTGATTCAAAATCAGGTGGCATAGACATCATGGCCCAATCAGTATCATCGTAAGTAAACTGGGCCAGCATTGGTGCCAAGATCACAAACAAAGTAATCAACGATAGCAAGCACAAACTGGCAATCGCTGCCCGGTTGTGAATAAAACGACGTCGTGCATCCTGCCACAAACTGCGGCCTTCAATTTCCAGTTGCTCAGAGAAATTTTCCAGAGCTTCGCTGTTTTGTTTATTGACTATCATTGCGCGCTCCAGTCTTAATAACGGATCTTCGGATCGATGACGGCATACAACACATCAACAATCGCATTGAACAGTATAGTCAGGCCACCAACCAAAATCGTCAGGCTTAACACCAATGAATAGTCACGGTTCAATGCTCCGT
Source organism: Photorhabdus tasmaniensis (assembly GCF_011189505.1). Taxonomy (GTDB): domain Bacteria; phylum Pseudomonadota; class Gammaproteobacteria; order Enterobacterales; family Enterobacteriaceae; genus Photorhabdus; species Photorhabdus tasmaniensis. Next base: position 62,277 of record NZ_PUJU01000022.1, on the reverse strand, counting down.
TAACAAATAACTGCCCTATTCCCGGTAAACCGAAGATTGTTTCAATCACCATTGAGCCGGTGATAATACCGACAAAAGCAGGCCCCATATAAGAGATGACGGGCAGCAATGCGGGTTTTAAGGCATGGCGGAATATAATGATACGTAATGGCAACCCTTTGGCACGTGCAGTACGGATAAAATTAGAGTGCAGCACTTCTATCATTGAACCACGGGTGATACGCGAGATACTGGCGATATAGGCCAAAGATAATGCGACCATGGGTAAGATCATAAATTTTGGCGCTCCGCCATTCCAGCCCCCTCCTGGTAGCCATTTAAGGTGAATAGCGAACACCAGCACCAATAACGGTGCGACAACAAAACTTGGGATAACAACCCCCGTCATGGCGAATCCCATAACCGTATAATCCCACTTTGTGTTTTGGTTAAGTGCAGCAATAACCCCAGCGCTGACCCCTAAGATAACCGCCATCATAAATGCCGATGCACCCAATTTAGCCGACACCGGAAATGCTGTCGCGACCAGATCATTAACTGTGTAGTCCTTATATTTAAAAGACGGCCCAAAATCCCCCTTGGAAAGCTGGACTAAGTAATCAAAATATTGTTTATACATGGGATCATTCAGATGATATTTCGCTTCAATATTTGCCATAACTTCTGGCGGCAATTTCCGCTCACCGGTAAATGGGCTACCTGGCGCCAGCCGCATCATGAAAAACGAAATAGTGATAAGAATAAAAAGTGTCGGGATCGCCTCTAAACAACGACGTAAAATAAACTTAAGCATTGCCCGTTCCTATGTGTTGACCCTAAACCCTGGCCTTAAAATAATCTGACACTAAGGCAGCCCTTTCCGGGCCGCCCTGCAACTATTAGTGTTTGATAATATAAAAATCTTTGGTGTGTAGATTATCCAAAGGATCTTTCCCTGTGTAACCACCAACATAGGGCTTCACTAACCGGGTATTCACATAGTAATAAAGGGGAACAATGGCTGAATCTTTGTCTAGCTGCTCTTCTGCCTTTTGATAAACGACCGCACGCTCATCATCAGTTTTTACTTGCAGGGATTCTTTCATCAGCTTATCAAATTCACTGCTCTTATAATGAGAGGTGTTATTACTGCTGTAAGAAAGCAACATATTAAGGAATGAAGAAGGTTCATTGTAATCGGCGCACCAGCCAGCACGGGCGACATCGTAATTGCCCTGATGTCGGGTATCAAGGAAAGTTTTCCACTCCTGGTTTTCCAAACGAACATCAACACCTAAATTCTTCTTCCAGACAGAAGCTATTGCGATTGCAATTTTTTTATGCAAATCGGAGGTATTGTAAAGCAAGTTAAACTTCAATGGATTATCTTTAGTATAACCCACTTCAGCCAGTAATTTTTTGGCTTCCTGGTTACGTTTTTCCTGGTTCCAGTCGGTAAACCAAGCGGGTTTCATCGCTTTCATGCCATCAGTAAACGGAGGTGTAAAACCGTAAGCCGGGATATCACCCTGTGCTTTTACTTTATTTGTCACAATGTCCTGATCCATAGCCAATTTCAATGCAGTACGGACACGAGGATCATTAAATGGCGGCTTTTCATTATTAATTTCATAGTAATAAGTACATAATTGTGGGCCAATGCGCAACTCGCTCGGGAGCTCTTTTTTCAGCTTCTGGAACAGCTCAATCGGCAAATTGGTATAAGTCATATCAATTTCACCACTGCGATAACGGTTTACATCTGTTACTTCTGATGAAATTGGCAAGAAAGTAACCTGATCAATAACGGTATTTTTGTTATCCCAGTATGTCGGACTACGCTCCATCACAATACGTTCGTTGACTGTCCAATTTTTCAGTTTGTAAGCACCATTACCCACAAAACTCTGCGGTTGAGTCCATTTTTCGCTATATTTTTCTACCGTGGCTCTATGAACCGGCGACATTGAAGAGTGAGCCAAAAGCTTTGGCAGATAAGGAACCGCTTCACTCAATGTGAGCTGTAATGTATAGTCATCCAGTGCTTTTACACCCAGAGTATCCGGTTTCTTTTTGCCACTGATGATGTCATCAATATTCGTGATATGGGCATACTGGAGATAACTTTCATAAGGAGAAGCCGTATTAGGATCAGCCAAACGCTGCCAACTGTAAACAAAATCATGAGCAGTGACAGGGTCACCATTAGACCACTTAGCCTCTTTACGCATATGGAATGTCCAAACGGTAAAGTCTTTATTTTCCCAATGGGTTGCAGAACCCGGCAAGATTTCACCATGCGGGCCAACGATTACAACACCTTCAAACAGATCGCGGGCCAAATGTGATTCAGGCACCCCTTCAATTTTATGCGGGTCCAGCGATTGCGGTTCAGCCCCGTTATTACGGACTAAAACCTGTTTATCAGCTAATTGAACACCCTCAGGCACTTTTGCAGCAAATACCTGGCTCGCTACGACCATACTTAGTACAGCACTGATGCTGACAGTAAGTAATTTATTCTTAGTTGTGTTTATCATCTTTTTCTACTCCAATTTTATATCGTCAGACTTTTTATCAGTCGACGGCCCAGAAATACGGGTCGGATTATCACCTGCATTCAAAAGGAACGATTTTGTTTGCAGGGCCAGTAACTCTTTTGAGTAAAACTAATGTCTAGTTTTTTATCATATACAGTTGCTTAATATCCATATAATCTAATGGGTCTTTCCCTGAAAACCCTCCCACTGATGGGCTAACAAGCCGTACACTCACCCGGTAATAAACGGGAATCAATACCGAGTCTTTATCAAGTTGAAATTCAGCTTGTTGGTATAACTTCTTACGCGCAGCCGCATCTTTAGCGACTAATGCCTGCTCCAGATAGCTATCGAAATTTTTATTCTGGTAGAAAGCCGTGTTATTACTGCTATGTGAAAGCAACGTATTTAAAAATGCCGTAGGTTCATTGTAATCCGCACACCAAGTTGCTCTGGTAACCTCATAATTCCCTTGGTGGCGACTTTCGAGAGAAGTTTTCCATTCCTGATTCTGTAAAATCACATTAGCTCCCAGATTCTTTTTCCACATGGAAGCGGCGGCAATAGCCTGCTGTTTATTTTGATCAGATGTGTTGTATAACAATGTGAACTTTAGCGGATTCGCCGGATTAAAACCCGCCTGCGCCAGTAATTCTCTGGCGCGCTTATTACGCTGTTCCTGTGTCCAGCCAGCCCACTCTGGTTTAGAAAAATCACTACCACCAATAAACGTTGGCGTAAAACCATAAGCCGGTACTTGCCCCTGCCCCATAATTTTTCCCGCAATAATCTCCCGGTCGAGAGTTAACTTAACGGCTTCACGGACTCTTACATCAGTAAACGGGGGTTTATTATTGTTAATTTCGTAATAGAACGTACAGAGATAAGGGCTGACGCGCATTTGATCAGGGATCTCTTTTTTCATTTTCCGATACAGATCCGGAGGGATAGCGCTGTTGGTGATATTTATTTCTCCGCTACGGTAGCGGTTAACACTGCTGGTTTCAGATTGAAGTGGTAAAAGCGTCGCTTGCTCAATAATCGTTTTGCCGTTATTCCAGTATTGTGGATTACGTTCAATTACAATCCGCTCATTCACCACCCACTCTTTCAGCCGATACGCCCCATTGCCCACATAATTTTCTGGCAGAGTCCATTTATTACCCAATTTTTCAACCAGATCCTTTTTCACCGGTTTCATTGCCGTATGACTGAGCATATTGATGAAATAAGGCACGGGATGCGTCAGAGTCACCTGCAAACGATAATCATCCAGCGCTTTAACCCCCAACTGGTCAGGAGATTTTTTACCTTTCAGAACATCATCAATGTTTTCAACGTAAGCATATTGAAGATAACTGGCATAAGGTGAACCCACATGAGGATCAGCCAAACGTTGCCAGCTATACACAAAATCATTGGCCGTGACGGGAGTTCCATCACTCCATTTAGCATTATCACGCAGATAAAAAGTCCAGACTTTGTAATCCTGGTTTTCCCAATGGCTGGCAACACCGGGAACAGTTTCTCCCTCGGAGCCCGTACTGACTAATCCTTCCAAAAGGTTAAGAATAATGTTGGTTTCTGGCACACCTTCGACTTTATGTGGATCAAGTGACGCAACTTCTGAGCCATTATTGATAATAATCTGCTGTTTATCCGCAAGCTTCACCCCCTCTGGGACCTCAGCGGCAAACACGGGCGTAACAGGAAATACCGATAATAAAAATATACAGGAAACAAACTTATGTAATTTTAATTGTTTGATCTTCATTTTTTACCTCCAGTTTGGTGAACCTGCTCATTCATTTCGCATATATCCTATAAGGGCCAGTACCTTCACATTATTTCGCTCAAAGTAACGGATTAAATATTAAAGGAGACTTATCATATCAATTGTTAAAATACCCTTCCCATATTGTACAAACCATCCTTAACAAACAACTTAATGCAATCTATTACATTAATTGACAAAACATCCCAAATAACACCATAACCAACTGATACACATCATTTTATTTACATTTCGCTTAACTAAAATAGTAAACAAAGGTAGACCAGAGATGAAAATAAACATAATTTTAACAAATTGCAATCAATGCAAATTAAAAACCTACATTCATCACAAAACTACGATGGAAGCAACCAGTTACAGATTGCACTAGCAGACAAAAATAGTTTAGAAAAATATTGGGTTATTTGTATAAAATTCAGGGGATACCAGTAAAATAAGTGAGAAAAACTTATAAGACAGGCTTTATAATAAAAATGACAAGAATATTATAATTTATAATTTGACTTGAGAAGAACTTAACACATTTTATCGTCAATCGTATCAGAGTAACCCTGGGAATAATGCTCTGATCCCTGCCACAATCAGTTCGATCCCCAAAGACATCAATAGCAGCCCCATAATTCGGGTGATAACGTTAATGCCTGTTTGCCCAAGATATTTGACGACCAAGGGAACTGAGCGGAATAACAACCAACAGCAAAAAGCAAACAATCCGCTGGTTATCACCAGCCCAATAAAATTCTGCCATCCCTGATAGCGGGAACTTACCGTTAATCATCACTCCCCAAGCTGAAAGGAGTCAGCTTGGGATTTATGTGATTAAGATCAATATCTATTTAATACCAAATGGTAATCTGTAGCCATCATAAAATCACCAGGCTAAATAGTCTAAAAAACCCTTATCCATTGATATTTAAGTATTTTCAATATTTTCCAGGAGTACTTCTCTATGACTGTAACTCATATTACTGAACTGAACGAGCTGGTTGCCCGGGTTAAAAAAGCACAACGTGAATTTGCCAACTTTTCTCAAGAGCAAGTTGACAAGATCTTCCGTGCTGCGGCCCTTGCAGCAGCAGATGCACGCATCCCTTTAGCAAAATTAGCCGTGGCAGAATCAGGGATGGGGATTGTCGAAGACAAAGTGATCAAAAACCACTTTGCTTCCGAATACATCTATAACGCTTATAAAGATGAGAAAACCTGTGGCATTTTGTCCGAAGACAAAACATTCGGCACCATCACTATCGCCGAACCTATCGGCTTAATCTGCGGTATCGTGCCAACGACTAACCCAACCTCCACCGCGATTTTTAAGGCGCTGATCAGCCTGAAAACCCGTAACGGTATTATTTTTTCACCCCATCCACGGGCTAAAAAAGCAACAAACAAAGCAGCTGAATTGGTTCTGTGTGCTGCGGTGGAAGCCGGTGCACCAAAAGATATTATTGGCTGGATTGATGAGCCGTCTGTTGAGCTTTCCAATGCATTGATGCATCACCAGGATATCAACCTGATCCTGGCGACCGGTGGCCCTAGTATGGTAACAGCAGCATACAGCTCTGGTAAGCCGGCAATCGGCGTTGGTGCGGGGAACACACCGGTCGTCATCGACGAATCAGCTGATATTAAACGCGCAGTCGCCTCTATTCTGATGTCCAAAACTTTCGACAACGGTGTTATCTGTGCTTCAGAACAGTCCGTTATCGTGGTGGATTCTGTTTATGATCAGGTGCGTAAACGTTTCTTTACTCATGGTGGTTATTTGTTACAAGGTAAGGAACTGAAAGCGGTTCAAGATATCATCCTGAAAAACGGTAACCTGAATGCGGAAATTGTTGGTCAACCCGCAACGAAAATTGCCGAAATGGCCGGCTTTCATGTTCCGGAAAGAACCAAGATCCTAATTGGAGAAGTCAATCTGATTGATAAAGCAGAACCCTTCGCCCACGAAAAACTGTCTCCATTACTCGCAATGTATCGTGGTAACAATTTTGAAGACGCGGTAGAGAAAGCAGAAAAACTGGTTGAAATGGGGGGGATTGGTCACACATCCTGCCTGTATACCGACCAGGACAATCGAGCGGCACGCATCAAATACTTTGGCGACAAAATGAAAACAGCCCGTATTCTGGTGAATACACCCGCCTCTCAGGGGGGTATCGGTGATCTCTATAATTTCAAACTTGCCCCATCTCTGACACTGGGCTGCGGTTCATGGGGAGGAAACTCTATCTCTGAAAACGTAGGGCCAAAACATCTCATCAACACCAAAACTGTGGCGAAAAGGGCAGAAAATATGCTGTGGCATAAACTTCCAAAATCAATTTACTTCCGCCGCGGTTCACTGCCTATCGCATTAGAGGAAGTCGCAACTGATGGCGCAAAACGTGCCTTCATCGTAACAGACCGTTTCTTATTCAATAATGGCTATGCTGACCAGGTCACTGATGTGCTGAAATCCCACGGGATAGAAACCGAAGTTTTCTTTGAAGTTGAAGCAGACCCTACCCTAAGCATTGTTCGTAAGGGTGCGGAACAAATGCACTCATTCAAACCAGATATCATTATTGCCTTGGGTGGTGGTTCTCCAATGGATGCCGCCAAAATTATGTGGGTGATGTATGAACACCCTGAAACGCATTTCGAAGAATTAGCCCTGCGGTTTATGGATATCCGTAAACGTATCTACCGATTCCCCAAAATGGGGATTAAAGCGAAAATGGTAGCGATTACCACAACTTCCGGTACAGGCTCTGAAGTGACCCCCTTCGCCGTTGTCACTGATGATGCAACCGGTCAGAAATATCCACTGGCTGATTATGCTCTGACGCCGGATATGGCTATCGTTGATGCCAACCTGGTGATGAATCTGCCAAAATCACTGTGTGCTTTTGGTGGACTAGACGCAATCACCCATTCCCTGGAAGCTTACGTATCGGTCCTGGCAAACGAATACTCTGACGGACAAGCACTGCAAGCGCTAAAACTATTGAAAGAGTTCCTCCCAGCCAGCTATCACGAAGGTGCCACTAACCCAATCGCCCGTGAACGGGTTCATAATGCTGCAACTATTGCGGGTATTGCATTTGCTAATGCTTTCCTGGGGGTATGTCACTCTATGGCACATAAATTGGGTTCGGAGTTCCATATTCCACATGGCCTTGCTAACGCACTGCTGATTTGTAACGTTATCCGTTATAACGCTAACGATAACCCAACCAAACAGACCGCATTCAGCCAATATGACCGCCCGCAAGCCCGCCGTCGTTATGCTGAAATTGCGGATCATCTTGGTTTATCTGCGACCGGCGACCATACAGCAGCAAAAATCGAAAAACTGCTGGCATGGCTGGAAGAGATGAAATCGACACTGGGTATCCCAACATCTATCCGCGAAGCCGGTGTTCAGGAAGCTGACTTCCTGGCAAAAATTGATAAGTTGTCTGAAGATGCCTTCGACGACCAATGCACTGGCGCTAATCCACGCTACCCCCTGATTTCTGAGCTGAAACAATTACTGCTGGATTCATTCTATGGCCGTGAATTCACAGAAACAGAGGTAACGCCAGAACCTCCGGAAAAAACAGGCTGTTAACTGATGTAAACCACTTAAAAGGGGCAAATATAAGCCCCTTTAACTTTACCTCTGCCCCGTTTTCCTCACGGTTAATCCAAGCTCTCAAACGGCCTCAGGAAGCTTTACAACAGACAACAGAATTATAAATTGTATCCTTATCTTCGTCTTTCCTTAGCCTTACTGATAGCATCCATATAGTGCTTACGGCAAACAGACACATATTTCTCATTACCACCAATATCAACCTGTTCGCCATCATAAATGACCATACCTTCGCCATCAAAACGTAATACACGGCTTGCCTTGCGCCCACAATGGCAGATAGTTTTCAGCTCAACTAGCTTATCAGCCCACGCCAAAAGATACTGACTACCACTAAAAAGCTCTCCGCTGAAATCCGTTCTCAGCCCATAGCAAAGAACCGGAATATCATCGTAGTCAGTCACTTTACATAGCTGTTCAACCTGTGCTTTCGTGAGAAACTGACACTCATCAATCAGCACACAATGCACTTTTTCCCACATATTTTCATTTCTGATTAACTCACCAATATCTGTCTGTTGGCTAAACAAAAGTGCATCAGCAGATAATCCAATCCGAGAACTGACTTTTCCTTTTTCAAACCGGGTGTCAATTTCTGCGGTAAAAATCAGCGTTCTCATCCCTCTCTCATTATAGTTATAAGAGGATTGCAACAGTGATGTCGATTTTCCGGCGTTCATTGCGGAGTAATAAAAATAAAGTTGAGCCATTAGCCCTGCCTCTTAACAAAATCTATAAAGCCATATAGTCAGATGAGTTTACCATAAACTTTAGTGGTGATTATCCATCTCAGTAAGCTTTACCGATTGATATACAGAAATATTTAGCTTAATGATGTCTTAATGATTCATGACCTTGATCACATCAAATGGGTAATAAAGCGCATTTAAACGACAAATGTTCATGTTTAAATTAAGAAATGAAAGCCAGACTGATTTGTTGCATATTGTATACAAATTAATAATGTGCGTGACTTACTCCCAGAAAATAGTCACAGAAAATCGACGATAACTCATGGATTAGTCATAAGTTTTTTTTAACTTAGTATTATTTTGCCTTAGCAGGTATGATAAGAAACAGTTAAAATTACTTACCGATTTAGTATATGCTTGGTTTATAAATTAGAGAGATAATCATGCCCCCCTTTGTTAAAGGTACCCTGAACATGTTATTGTGGAATGACAATCGAAATAGCTGTATAAAAAGCGCTATATAACTTTTGTAAAGAAATTACGTTTAAAAAAAAGAGTCATTTTATCCGAATATGAGAAAATGACTATTGCAGAAAATAAAATAGCATTCTATTATTATATCCACATCAGCCATCATCATTATAATTTGAGACCAGGACAATGAGCGATTTAAAAACCCTAAATAACATCCGTACTTTACGAGCTCAAGCAAGAGAATGTGAACTTGAGTTCTTAGAAGAAATACTTGAAAAACTGACCGTCGCTGTTGAAGAGCGTCGTGAAGAAGAAAGTCAGGTACAAGCTGAATTAGAGGAACGTACACGCAAATTGGAAGAAGTTCGTAAAATGATTCTTGATCAAGGAATTGATCCAAGTGAATTGCTTCAGACAATGAGCGCCGGCAAATCTGCTGGTAAAACAAAACGTCCTGCGCGTCCAGCTAAATACCAATATGTTGATACCAACGGTGAAACTAAAACCTGGACAGGTCAGGGGCGTACACCAGCTGTTATCAAAAAAGCAATTGAAGACGAAGGAAAAACTCTGGAAAGCTTCTTGCTCTAACATGTTGTTTTTAAATTGATTTAATTATAAAAATACCCTCTTACAAGGGTATTTTTATTATATAAACGGTTTAACTGACAAACGTATTAATGCCTGTTATATGAGCTTAAACATCATTGGCAGGCATTTAATCAAATAACAACCTGTAGGTGTCATTTCTTTGTTGTGAAGCAACGCTAGCTAGTGACTAACTTAGCCAATGCTAAGGCAAATTAATAACCAATCAGGTACAGTTATTTACTTCTCTTAAGTCGCTGTCAGTGATTCAATAGAAAAGGAGCCAATGGCTCCTTTTTCTTATTTGGATTGATGATAGAAATTCAAATACCACTCTACAAACTGCTTCACGCCATGCTTTAGCGGCGTATTGGGGGCAAATCCTATTTTTTGAAAAAGGTCACTTGAATCAGCGCAGGTCGATAGAACATCCCCAGCTTGCATGGGCATAAAATTTTTCTTAGCCTGAATGCCTAATGACTCTTCTATCGCCTCAATAAAATCACCTAGTCTAGTTGGTTGACCATTACCAATATTATAAATACAGTAAGGAGCAGAACTGGCAGATATTTGCCCATCCTCAACCATCCAGCGCTCATTTGATGCAGGAATGATGTCTTGCAACCTGATTATTGATTCAACGATATCATCGATATAAGTAAAGTCTCTAACCATGTTACCGTGGTTATAAACCTCAATAGGCTGCCCTAATAACATCGCTTTAGTGAACTTAAATAAAGCCATATCAGGACGCCCCCACGGGCCATATACGGTGAAAAATCGCAAGCCTGTCGTTGGCAACTGATAAAGATGAGAGTAACAATGAGACATTAATTCATCTGATTTTTTAGTTGCCGCATATAGTGAAATTGGGTGATCAACTGAATCGTTTGTCGAAAACGGTTGCTTTCTATTTAACCCATAAACAGAACTGGAAGAAGAATATAATAAATGCTCAACATTATTATGGCGACAACCCTCCAGGATATTGATATGCCCAACTATATTCGAATCAATGTAAGCCATTGGGTTTTGCAACGAATAGCGAACACCCGCCTGAGCGCCCAGATGGATAACCCGCTGGAATTGATGCCGCACAAAAAGATCAAAAATGGCTATTCTGTCAGCTAAATCCAGCTTTTCAAATTTAAAGCCCGGCTTATCAAATAATAAATCTAACCGTGCTTGTTTAAGATTCACATCATAATAGTCATTAAGGTTGTCAATACCCACAACCTCATGCCCCATTTTCAATAATCGCTGGCTCACATGAAAACCAATAAAACCAGCAGCACCTGTCACTAAGAATTTCATCGTATTACTCAGATAACCGGGTTAATGGATGCGCCACGACCAATCCCATAATAAGTAAAACCACGGGATTGCAGGCGTTCAGGATCATAGAGATTCCGCCCGTCAAAGATAACGGGCGTCCTGAGAGACCCTTTGATGATATCAAAATCTGGCGCACGGAAACTTTGCCATTCAGTACAGATAATCAGGGCATCCGCCCCATTCAGCGCCGCTTCCTTGGTACCCATCAATGATAAATCATCACGCTGACCATAAATACGTTGAGCTTCCTGCATCGCCTCAGGATCATAAGCCTGTATTTTGGCACCTGCCTGCCACAAGACTTCCATCAAAACACGGCTGGATGCTTCACGCATATCATCGGTATTCGGTTTGAACGATAACCCCCAAACTGCAAATGTCTTGCCGGATAAATTTTCACCGAAATGGCGTTTAACAAAAGAAGGTAATTTACTCTTTTGCCGTTCATTCACTTGTTCTACCGCATGAAGGATCCTGGGTTGATAGCCAATTTGCTCTGCGGTACGAATTAACGCCTGCACATCTTTCGGAAAACATGAGCCACCATAACCACAGCCCGGATAGATAAAATGATAGCCAATACGGGGATCAGAACCCATTCCCTGACGAACATGCTCAATATCCGCCCCCAGCATTTCAGCTAAGTTCGCGATCTCATTCATGAAACTGATTTTCGTTGCCAACATACAGTTGGCGGCATATTTCGTCAGTTCCGCACTGCGGATATCCATCACAATCATACGATCATGATTACGATTAAATGGCTCATACAATTCACGAATCAGGTCAACGACTCTGTCGTTGTCACACCCAATAATAATCCGCTCAGGACGCATACAATCTGCAACAGCGGCCCCTTCTTTAAGGAACTCAGGGTTAGAAACCACATCAAACGGGATATCAATATTGCGTTTACTCAGAGTCTCATTAACAACCGCATTAACTTTATCGGCTGTACCAACAGGAACCGTAGATTTATCAATAATAACTTTATAGCTATCCATGTACTCGGCAATAGTACGGGCAACGGCGGAGACATACTTCAAATCCGCTGAACCATCTTCATCCGGAGGTGTACCTACCGCAATAAACTGTAATTTACCGTGAGCAACACCGGCCTTTGCATCAGTGCTGAAATTCAGGCGGCCTTCTTCATAATTCTTCTTAACCAGTGGCGCTAAACCCGGCTCAAAAATGGGGACTTGACCATTTTTCAGATTTTCAACTTTATTTTCATCTACATCAATACAAAGGACATCATGCCCTACTTCAGCTAAAACCGTAGCCTGAACCAAGCCAACATAGCCAATACCAAATACCGTAACTTTCATATGATACCTAACAATTTCCACAAAATTATTATTTAGCTTGATCCTGCAAAGCCACTAACCAATCAGTAAACTCTTTGCCTAAAGCATGATGCTTCATGCCATATTGGACAAACGCCTGCATATAACCAAGCTTATTACCACAATCATGACTTACCCCGCGCAAGTGATAAGCTTCCACGGGCTCCTTTTCCATTAACATGGCAATAGCATCGGTAAGTTGAATCTCATCTCCGGCACCTGGTGCTGTCTTTGCCAATAATGGCCAAATTTTTTCAGACAACACATAACGACCAACAATAGAAAGGTTTGACGGCGCTTCTTTGGGTTCAGGTTTTTCGACCACACACCTGATAGATTTACTGTCACCGGGTTGCAGATTTTCTCCCCGACAATCGACAATACCATAACTGGAAACATCTTCATGAGGTACAGGTTCTACTAATATCTGACTGGCTCCCGTTTCATTGTAACGAACCAACATCTCGCTCAGATTATATTTAGTCAGGTCTGTACTGTACTCATCAAGAATAACGTCAGGGAGTATCACCGCAAAAGGCTCATCGCCAATTAAGGGCTTGGCGCATAACACCGCATGACCTAATCCTTTAGCAATTCCCTGGCGAGTTTGCATAATAGTGACATGATTTGGACAAATAGATTGAACTTCATCCAGTAGCTGACGTTTCACCCTTTGCTCAAGGATAGCCTCCAGCTCAAAACTGGTATCGAAATGGTTTTCAATTGAATTTTTTGATGAATGAGTCACCAGAATAATTTCATTAATGCCAGCGGCAATACACTCATTAACAACATACTGAATAAGAGGTTTATCCACTAAGGGCAGCATCTCTTTAGGAATTGCTTTCGTAGCAGGTAACATCCTTGTTCCCAATCCGGCGACGGGAATAACGGCTTTCTTTACTGTTTTACTTACTGATGGCATTAATCTTTTCTCCTGATGTTTTTTGGCTGAAACAAACCCGTCTTCAACTCAAAATCAGTGCTGGCTCTTTAAGAACCTATTCCAATAAGGCGTCATTATTGCAGACCATTCTTGTCAATAAATCGAGAGTGCGGACAACATACAAAAACCGACGTATACACAGAACACATCGCTTTGTCCGCCTTTCTGGTCACATTAATAGTACACTCAAAAGTTATCGCTTTTATCTGCGCCGTGCTAAATTCGCTCTTTGCACTAAAGAGCGACAAATAAAATAGCCTGGTAGATTCCAAGCAGAATGAACTGAGTATACCAGCTAATTCTATCCGATAAACAGCGCCATTCTGTCTAATTACATCACCGTGACTTGATGTTTAATATCTGCTTTAAACAAAATCTCACCTTGGTAATATTCACCCGGAATATATGGAAGAAAGCATCAATTTTATTTGACTATCTGTATTCCAAATCCGACATTGCCATTCAGCACTATGAGAACAAACCTGGTTCGAACAAATTGTTCTCAACGTCCCAAGAGGAACACCACTATCTAATTGGATTTGGTGGTTACCCGACTTAATACTGGCATGTAACCCTGCGGAAGTAAGCAGAACCGTTTTGTTGATTGTATGATAATAGCCAAGCAGCAATGGAAATTGCCCTTGTAATCCAGCATCTTCCAACAAATTATTAATCCTGTTTAGAATACCTGACATACTGGGTAAACGCCGGGAATGATGGGTGATATGCTCTTGTAACAAACTGTTAAATGCAACTCTGAGTAATAATGCTGAAATCACACCGTACTCTGTTGAACGGCTGATATCCAGACAATAAAAAGCTAATTCATTGTCAGATAACGCAGCCATATCGAGAATTAATCCTGGCTTATCAATCATATTTAATTTTCGGTAATTGACTTTACAGTGAGCAATCACCTGAGAAACCGGGGGTTGTAACTGCTTAAACATATTTAATGCTTCATCTGAATTATGTTTCAGCGTTAACCAATCTTTATTCAAGTTATTCTGTTCAATTGCACCAGACATAAAAACAGTTGGATGTAAATAGGCCAGCACTGTTTTTTTTATCTCATTGAGATCGGCAACAGGTTTTAATAAAACATCTTTTGCACCTAAACGAAGCACTTCATCAACCTCTGCCATCTTGTTAGTTGCTGAAATAATGATAACTGGAATATTAATCCCCTCATTAGTTAATTTCGCAACAAATTCAATGCCGTTCATCACCGGCATATCTAAATCACATAAAATAAGTTCAATATGAGCTTCACGTCCCAAAACCTGTAGTGCAATAGCGCCATTAGATGCGACCAATACCTTGGCACCCAACGTTCGCAAATACCCAGCCAGCAAAGAACTAAAAACAGGTTCATCCTCTACAACCAGAATCTGTTTACCTGCCAGTGCTTTTTCCATAAACACGCTCCTTTAGCTTAATATTGCGACTTTCACCTGTTTTTAGGTACTATCAATTATATTAGTTCAATAAAGTGACTATCATTTGTTCTCTTACGTTTCTTTGCAATAGAAAGCGCATAAAATGGTATTTCACCCTTTACAATTGGAGTTATTTTGACAGAGTTATGCCCTTGCGGCAGTGGAATAGATTTTGCGGATTGCTGTTCTGCTTATCTCAAAAACACAAAACCTGCCCCAAACGCCGAATCATTGATGCGTTCCAGATACAGTGCCTATGTAAAACATAATGCGGATTACCTTATTGCCAGTTGGCATCCTGACTGCCAGGCTGAAAAGTGGCGTTCAGATATAGAGCAGAGTTTTATTGCTACCCAATGGCTCGGATTAAATATTATCGCAACTGAAAAAGGTAAAAACGATAACGAAGCCTATGTTGAATTTTCAACTTGCTTTCTTGATCAAAAAGCCCAGGATAAACAACTTATTCATGAACGTTCACGTTTTCTTCGCATAGACCAGCGGTGGTATTATATTGACGGCGTTAAACCTCAAACTGGCCGTAATAGCCCCTGTCCATGTGGTTCAGGTAAAAAATACAAAAAATGTTGTGGTTAAACACCACAGACAAAAAGTGAAAAAGATTTAAGGATCACCCTATTCATGCAACACCAACATGTACAAAAGAAAATTCTGCGCACTATTTGCCCTGATGCAAAAGGATTAATCGCCAAAATTACTAACATCTGCTACAAGCACCAACTGAATATCGTTCAGAATAATGAATTCGTCGATCATCACACCAGCCGCTTTTTCATGCGTACTGAGCTTGAAGGGATCTTCAACGATGAAACATTTCTTGCTGACTTAGATGACGCGCTACCGGTGGGTTCGCAGCGGGAATTAAACACTGCTGGGCGGCGGCGTATTGTTATTATGGTGACAAAAGAAGCGCATTGCCTTGGGGATTTACTCATGAAAAGCGCTTACGATGGGCTTGATGTTGAAATTGCTGCGGTTATCGGCAACCACGCAACATTACAATCATTAGTTGAACAATTTGGTATCCCTTTCCATTTAATCAGCCATGAAGGTTTAACCCGTGAGCAACATGATGAAAAACTGATTGCCCAGATCGACCAGTACAAACCTGATTACGTAGTACTTGCCAAATACATGCGGGTACTGACACCGGAATTTGTCCAGCATTACCCAAATCAGATTATTAATATTCACCACTCCTTCTTACCTGCATTTATCGGGGCCCGCCCTTATCATCAGGCATATGAAAGAGGTGTAAAAATCATAGGAGCAACAGCCCACTACGTGAATGATAATCTGGATGAAGGTCCAATCATTACTCAGAATGTCATTAATATAGACCATACATACACAGCGGAAGACATGATGAGGGCTGGCCGGGATGTTGAAAAAAACGTCCTGAGCCATGCTTTATACTGGGTACTTGCCCAACGGGTTTTTGTTTATGGAAACCGCACAGTCATTCTTTAGCAGAAGAAGCCCTTGACTTATTGCTTACAACTGACTCGCTCGGGGCAAAAAAACAGCATACGGTAACTTATTTTCAAATATAGACTTTACAGGGGCGGTTCATTTGATATGATTCCGCCCGCTGTAAGCAACAATGATACTTTTCAAAATTTGGTGGGGTTCCCGAGCGGCCAAAGGGAGCAGACTGTAAATCTGCCGTCACAGACTTCGAAGGTTCGAATCCTTCCCCCACCACCATCACAAACATGTTATTCCTGAATATCCAATCAAAGCCATAAATGCAGATTCCCCGTTTGGGGGAAGGTTGAGAACCTTCGCCAAGGTTCGAGTTGAGCGCAGCGAAACAACAATGCGGCGCTTGCGACGCATTGGCCCGCAGGGCGAGGAACGAAGTGACGAGTCATCCTTCCCCCACCACCATCACAAACATGTTATTCCTGAATATCCAATCAAAGCCATAAATGCAGATTCCCCGCTTGGGGGAAGGTTGAGAACCTTCGCCAAGGTTCGAGTTGAGCGCAGCGAAACAACAAAATGCTACGGGGATGAGTAAAACAGAACTCGTGCACCCTTTCTTCATCACACCTTTATGTAAAAGTTAACATTTCACAACAATTCAACATAAACTTTATAAATCAAATAATTACCAGAAAAATAAACTTCGCGCATAGGATACGCTAATGTGATGACAGTCGTATATTTGTAAAATAGCGTGTGAAATAATCATAAAAAATAAGAATGATACCGGAAAACCATTGATGCCACCCCAGCCGGAAGGTGCAACAACTGCCCTTAAATACGCGTTAGCACTGGATTGCAACCAGATTCATGCTATGGCGGGAAAGCTGAATAAACCGTTTACACCGGAACAACAGCGTGAGTGTTATATCAGAAATATTCAACATTCCACAGATGTGGTGGCAGAACATAATATCAATATATTAATTGAACCGATTAATACCCGTGATATGCCAGATTATAGAAGGGGATTTACTGCGCACGATTGAACGCCTATGGGGAAAATTCAGCCACATCCAAATTGCCTCTGTGCCGGAGCGTCATGAACCCGATAGTGGCTAGGTTGCGAATATCACCCCGCCGGCCACACTGAAAACGGTCTGGATTGGCTTCTCAAAGCACAGAAATAACCAAGAGAAAATATGGCAAATACGGTATGACATAGCACTGATCAAGCTCAACCGAGATGCAAACAGTGATGCTTTTGCAAAACTCAATGGGATAGATGAAGATATCCTTGATGATAAGAAAAGTATCGAAGTTCCTGCGGGATACCCTGATACACATTACGATCCGGAAATAAATATTTGTTCTGGTAATCAAAATGGAGGTGTCGGCGGCGGGGACTCAGGAGGGCCATTGATGGTTAAAACAAGTCATAAAGATTATATCGTTTCTGGGCTGGTATCTCGTTCACTTTTAAAACCAGCAGAACAGTTTAAAAATAAGAAGGAAGTTCAATGCCTGAGGAGTGATAAAATCTTCTACGATGAAGTAACTCACATAATCCTCAGGCATAAATAACACACTACGCTTATCTACACATGTCTTAAACTAGAATGATCAAATGCTCTAATTTCCTCGTTAAAACCTGTCACTTGTTCAAAAATGAGCTTTGTAATTGAAGAAGGGCCCTGTCCTATTGCATTTTTCATTAAAATATTATAGGGAAGAAGACCCGCTCTATCGGCAGAAGAATAATTTTTACATGTATAAATCACTTGTTCCCCTCGTTTTTCTCGTTTATAGCCAAAATTGAGAAGACCTAATATTTCTCTTGCTGTAACTACATGGTAGCCATCTTCGTGATTCCATAAATTAGCAGGGGCTGCGGTTGACATTAGATGAAAGTCCGCATGCCTATGAATACCACCAAGTACCCAACAGTCATTTATTACACCAGACCATTTGTCTACTACCAGCATATTTCCTTGGGCATTTTGGTTCCATAAATTCTCATTTATTCCTTTACCAAGTCCAAGTGGCTTAAGAAATTTGTCTTGCCAAAGATCATTGGCTCGACCAATTAACATTGGCCCCGTTGATAAAAGGGCTTTACGATAAACCAGCCAGCAATACTCTGCTAGATCATTAAGATGATTCTTTTTCCTTCGACTATTAGGGAACTGATTGGAAAGACTTTCATGAACAGCATCCTTATTTTGTTCCCATAAAAATGGGTTGTTCTTTTTTCTATAACCTAGTGACTCGAGATCTCGCCTTAACGTCAACATTTCATATTTTTTCATATTTCATACCAACCATTTATGATAAAAAAATTATAGGCGTTATTTTTCTTTTGATTTTTACTTTATTAGCATTATATATTATCACCTCCAAGTTAATCCGCTGCCAATAATTCATAATTATTCTTTAATAAATAATTAAGATGGCTAAAATAATACTTTGTCTCTGGGAAAGTTTGAATAATCGTTTATATATTCCAACTGTAATGAATAAATTCAATTTCCGAAGATATGAATAATTCCAACTTCTATTTATTGATTAAATAGTGCAATCGTTATTATATTTTCAATTCCGAAAAAAAAATAAATATAGCCCATATTCATTATTAAGAATATAAAACAATGGCACTTCATCCTTAAAATAAAGCACCATGATAAACCATCCATTTAATAAAATACTATTTTATATTGGTGATTCTTGTGATTTATTATATCGAGATAATGTTGATGAAAAATTACTGCCCGCACTTTCCACCTTACCAGTAATAACATTAGCTGGCGCTGACAATATTCCAGAACAATTATGGCAAGCAGCAAAATCATCTCCAGCTTGTTTTGTTGTTAATCGCTGTGTGAAAATAGATGATTTCAGCATATCCCGCATATATTCACCTATTTTTCGGCTTCCAATAGCTTTCCCGGCCCTTTTATCTTCTAAAATAAATAAACGGTTAAGTGCTTGTACCTCTGCATGTAGACCAGCAATACCTGCCATCGTGGGTAATACATAGTCATTGTTAATAACATGATTTCTGATCAGGGATTCTGTTATTGAATGTAAAGATGTACCTGCTTCACGATACATATTACTTATCCCTAAAATAAAAGAATCAATATCACTAACCTTATAAGCACCTACTTCTATTTGTTTTATTTCCCATTCATTTGTTTCTTTGTTTTTTTCTATTAATGGCCTCCTGATTAAGTTAATTCCAGGAAATAATTTACCCTCTGCTAAATTTCTATCATTATCCTTAAAATTGACAAATTCATCTTCATAATGACCATTATGCTCATATCCCGCATGAGCAGCGAAATTCGACAAAGCATTTTTTGAATAAATAAATTTTCCGTCAGAAACACCATCCGCTTTTAAACCAGATTCAGAGAAAGCACGTTGCTTTGCCGGTTTTAGCTGACCAAATTTCTTTGAAGAACTGAGGATTAATTGCGTCTTTTCATTGAAGTCAGGTAAATTAGGTGTCTTTTTCTTATAAGCAGACATGACTGCTCTAGCATTAGGGATTTCCAAATATAATGCATCTAATAGCATTCCATCTGGAGTTTTACCTTTGCCAGATTTAACTGTTTTTTCATAAACATCATTTTTGAACATTTATAAACCCTCTATAATCACTGAACTTGTTGCATTTGAAATTACCATCACAATGATTTAACATTTAAATACCGCTATATTTATACCTTTGCCTTCTTTTTGAACCATATTATCTACCTTTTTGTCATTATCGAAAATAAATCAAGAAATTTCTGACAAGTCAGATAGCGAAGAGTATTGCCAGATAAATACACAACTATTTAAAATGTATCTGAGATTATCCAGATAACCTGACGTACCGAATATAAGCATTTAAACAACGCATCTGTGTGTTGGAAAATAACAAATACTCTCCATATTTACTATGAAATCATTAATATCATATTCTCTTGAGTTCAATTAGTTTATCAAAATTTTCTTTAGCAACAAAGATACCTATACCATTTATATTAACTACAGCATTCTGACTATTTTTCCATGTTAAAATAATATTTTTTATCTTAGATAAATAATCCGAAAAAATAACGCCAGAAACCTTAAGAATAACCTTTTCATTTTCCTGATTTTCATTATCCTCTGTAGTAAATTCAGTTTTAAGATTCACTTTAGCAAGAGCAAAACGTACATCTTCTGTACCACCTAAATCAACACATAATTTTTCCGACAAAGCCTGGTTTATTTGTGCGCTAACCAAATTTGATTTCTGCACTACAGAATGGGAAATCTCCCTAACCGGTTCTACAATATTTCTAACATCTTGAAGTTTTACAGGTGCGGTAACTGAATACAATAAAGACAAGCGTGGACGATTACCAAGAGCCTGCCAAAAGTTACCCAAGCTATTTAAATTTTCCTGCGGCGGGATCACTCTGGTATATGCGCCGGGAATTTTAGACAATTGACGGTTATTAATCAATGCGTTCAAAACACCAGTCATTATTTTTGCAGCCTGATTATCCGGCTGACTATCTGGACTACAACCATCACCTGATGGTTTACTCGAATGCCAGTAGGTAATTAAATAATTATAATTAATATTAACCCATCCCGGTAATAATAAATTAGTTGCAGGGCTATAACGCCTTGGTTCAGCAGAACGTAATTGTAAGTCTTCATGTATATCATAAAGAAATACACTTATTGTCGGCTTCGATGGAATTAAATCCATTTCTGGCAGGTCAAAACGAACATCAATATTGGTTAAATACTGAAATAGAATATCTTTTAATGCGTTATTAACTTCCACAATAGCATTATCAGGTTCGATGATACTTTTCATATCGACTCCAAAATTAACAAACATTTAAAAAACCAATCGCCCAACTTTATTCAATTCAAGTATAATTGCTCGTTCGATATATTTATTCTCAATTTGTTCGTTATTATCATTTGCTGCTAATATTGATGATAATAAAGCAATATTCCTGATATTAGCGCCGGTTATATCGGCACGTTTAGCCAAATATTCAAAATTAATCTCATCCGATAATCTCAATTGTTCAGGCCAAATTGCCCACCACATTTTTTTACGTAGCTCTTCATCGGGATAAGTAAAATGGGTAATAAAGCTAAAACGACGATTAAACGCGCTATCCAGATGGCTACGATTATTAGTGGCTAAAATAACTAATCCCGGATAATCCTCCAGCCGTTGTAACAGATAAGAAACCTCAATATTAGCATGTCTGTCCTGGGCATCTTTAGTTTCACTGCGCTTGCCAAATAGTGCATCAGCTTCATCGAAAAACAGTACCCCGGAATCCGCTTCGGCTAAATCGAAAATGCGGGAGATATTTTTTTCAGTTTCACCGATATATTTATTTACCACCGTAGAAAGATCGACCTTAATCAGATCAACCCCCAGATACCCGGCAATAATCTCTGCGGCCATCGTTTTACCCGTCCCTGATTCACCATAAAATAAGGCACTAATACCTGTACCATAGCTTATTTTTTCCTGAAAACCGGCACCTAATATTTGATCACGATAATTAATAGCGGCAATAATTTCTTTCAATTGTTGAATTAATTCATCAGAAACCACTAAGTCATTAAAACTACGTTTTGGGGTTATCCGCTGCGCTAATTTACCTAAGTTCTGTTGAGCACGGAAACTTAATGCCTGACGCAGGTCGATCTCTTCCAATTGGCCTTCCGGCTGTCGGAGTATTTGGTATTGACACGCTTCTTCAAGGATGAGTGGCAATGTTTCCGCTGTAAATGAAAAACGCTGACATAATTGAGTAATATTAATTTCATCCGAAGCATGACTTGGTAAGCTTCTTTCTAGCATAGTTTTTTTCTCTATCAGTGTTGTTATAGGCATATCGACTTGCACCATAGGCAGATGTTTAATCCACACTAATGAGTCTCGCGGTTCCATTAAACACACTACGCGTAATTTTGGCTGATTCAGTAAAGCAGATAACTCGCTATTCAATATTTTCTTTTCCTCTGCAAGTAAAGAAAAATTGCGAATTAATAAACAGGCATCGTGTAACCGGGCTTCCCGTATTGCATCTGTTAGTAAGTTAGATATTACCGTAAGATTCTCTTCGTCTGGCAGGCGGGCTAAATCAAGGGTTAAAGTACTGATACCATGAAACGCCATAATATTATTCACGGCTAACTCTCTGGCGCTCCCCTCTTTTCCTCTTAATATCACCAGCGGACGTATTTCATTCGTTTCATTCAATAATATCTTTTCAAATAAATGATAAAGGGCTTGTGGATACCCAATCTGTGAGGCAGGAGTATTCCAATAAGCACAAGTTATTAGCGGCGGTAAAACAACCCGTTGCCCTGATAAGAAATGCCAAACAGCGCTGTGAGTTAAAAACTGCGTTTGTAACCAAATAGGTTCCTCATCGTTATTGATCCGTAATAAATGGTTACGAATTAACGGTGTTTGCGGTAAAAAGCTGTTTTGCAGTAATTGCCGATCACTTTGACGCTCACTAAATAGTTCAATCGCTAAAGCAAAACTGGGCCACTGTTTTTTATTGTTACCGTGCAAAGCCGCAAATAACGCATGATAACGGTTGTCGAAATGGGGTAATAAACCTAATAATAAGGCATCACGCTCAAATTCAGTTAATTCGAAGCGTTCAATCAATAAGGATAATATATCAAAGGATGGGTTTTCTCCGATTTCAGGTAGGTTAATAATATCATCCTCTTTAATTATCCAATGGGGAATACCTAATGGTGTCAGCAAACGTTGTTTTATTTCATCTTCGGTAAGTAAAAAACTCTCTGGTAAGGAATCGTATTTGTCTCTGTTTCGATAATAGTAATGCTGTAACCGCAGATCAATACGCTCCAGATGGGGATAAATCCAGCATAATTCAGCTACCCTATAGTGGCTATTTTTAAGTAAAGAGTTCATATAAACCTTTTAAATGTTTTGCCAGTCAATCTGTAAAGGACGATTTAGCCAGGGAAATTTTGCCATATTTAATGGCCACGGCCAGTGGGTTAATAGTAAATCAAATGGTTGATGCTGTACTGTGATTTTGATTTCCTGATCATCTATTAACAATTCACCCGGTCGTTGTAAAAACAGTTGGCGGGCATCATTACGGCTTAATTTTTTCCACGTGGGAAGTTGGTCGATAACAGCATCCAGCCATTGCTCTGTTATTAACCGTTCTTCTGGTTCAAGAGGCGCTAATTCAATAAATTCATCAGCCATTAATCCACACAGGATATTATTCAAGATCTTTCGTTCAATTTGTACTTCTTCGTTTCCCCAAATCAGGTAATCAAGGAGACCCACAGCATTGAACTGAGCCGGACGGTGGATAAATTTCTGTGCATCAAGCAAACCAAGCCGATTAAATAACGCAGGTAACATCGGCCATAGAACCAATATTCCAGCATTACTGACCTGACACGGGAAAATTTTTTTAATCAATGAAACCCGGTCAACGTGTGATCTATTGATAATTCGGGGTTGCTTACGGCTATTATCTGTAATACTCAGGTTATCCAATGTCGATAATGGTTGTCGATCTTCGGTAATTAATTTTTTATCTGTATTATTTAGAATAAAACGTTGTGAGAGATCTTGGTATTCTTTAGCAGAAAGATGTTTCTTACATACCTGTGAAACAGGGGTTAATTGCCATAGCCTCGCTAACCAAGTTGTACCTGCTCGGTTATATAACGCCGGATGTTGAAATAGCTGGAGAATATTTTGGGTTTTGACTTCTCCTTTTTGAATCGCTGTAGCTATTAATGAAAGTTGATGCTGATTTAATGGCGGTAAATTTTGCTGTGGCTCTGTCGCTAATGACGGTAATAATTCAGTTAGTAACGGATTAATTTCGGTTATTTTCTGTATAACTTGTTTTCTAAAACTCTGGCTTTCACAGCCAAAACGGTTAACTAAATTTTCATATTCCTGAACAGAAAGGTATTTTTTACAACGTTGTGGGATCAATTCTATTTGCCAAAGTGGCTTCAACCATTCATTTAATAAGTCATTCTCAGTTGCTATATTTTGGCGAAACAACCTAATCATAGACACAACTTCAAGCATACTGCATTCAAATTCAGCCGTGATATATGAGATCACTTTCACATCTGGTTTAGGTATTTCCTGCGTATCATGCCGCTGTATATATCCCAGTGCATTCAATACCAGTTGCCAGAAGTAAACCTCCTTTCCTTGATGCTGAGAGATATCGGCATCCTCTGATAACTTGCGATTAATAGCGGTTAATAAAGCAGGTTGACTGATAGATAAAAGCCGCTGCAAGCTGTGCTCAGATAGACAGCTTTTTGCCAGTAATAATGTTAATTTATTTCCTATTTTCATTAATTGTTTAATTAAAATATTGATATTAACATCAATATTATCCTTCATTTCCTTTTCAGGATTTAATTTATCACTTTTTTTATATAAATACTGAATAAACTCCTCAATATTGGACAAATAACCACTATGTAATAAAGAGGGCTGGCGAGTATTTTCGGGTATTATTGAATTTTCTGTAAGAATTTCCACCTTATTACTTGTCTGATATTGATTTAACGCTTTACTTAGAGCAACATTAAGCCTAATAGGGAACAATGAATTTAAGTCACGGAAATTTATTTCATCAAGCTCCAGAGTTAATGTTTCAAAATATACATTCCGATTAGAATTATATTTATCAAAGTATAAATTTAATAATTTATGTATGTTTTTCCGGTCAAATAAGGCGCTGTGCAATACTTTCTTAGCCACTTGTTGATTATTGGTTTCAATAGTAATGGTAATCCTATTTAACAGATTTGGCTCCGAAATCATGTTAATACTCTCTTTTCGATTAATGGATGACTTAAATTTGCAATTTTTTCAAATGTTAAGTTTTAATAATAAAAGCAAGAATATAATAAGGTACTGTTATTCTGTTATTATGGGAATGCTTGCCAGTGTTTTTTAAATTAATATCATGATTATGTGTTTCTGGGCTGCTTCCATTTACATCTCCTTTAGAGGTGGTCATTCCTGTTGAATGGTAGAGATACCTACTTTTGGTATTATTTGCAGTGGGTACAGCATTATTGTTACTGTCTGGGAGCTGAACAGTTTTATACTGAGAAGCGACGGTCGTATCCATAATTATTCCACTAATGTGGTCATGGTTAGGTATTTGTTCAATAGATAATGATCTCCCCTCTGTTTTACCATTGATATCTAATGTGGCTTCATCAGATTTAAAATTAAATGATTTGCTATTTTTAGCACCTGAATGTGCAATATCACTCTGCCCATTAACACCAGCAAAATCTCCCCCTAAAATAAATCGATCGATTAAATTAGGTGTACCATTATTACCATCACACAGCGCCCATCCTGTAGGAACACGACTACCAGAGAACATCACAATCATTCCTCTGGGGAGTACTTTATCAGGATCAATACTGACACCTTTATCATCAACCTTAATACCATTACCCGCTTTAACGGAAACACCATTTTTATCAACATTAATACCATTACTAGCTTTAACTTTTACACCACTCTCACTCAGACTCAAACCACTTACACCACTCCAAGCATTACTTCCATCCCCTCCCTCCAATTTTAAATAAAGACCCGTATTATCAGTTACTACAATCCCACCCCCTTTCCAACACTTAACAGCTATGCCATCTGAGTCAATGGAAATACTGCCGTTATTCTTAGCCTTAACCTCCACCCCTTTTTCACCAACGGTAATACCGTTGGCAGCCTTAACAGCCACATTATCTGTATTTACAACAATGCCATTGCCTTGACCAACACATATTCCATTGTCTTTATTAATCAGACCACTACCAAGGTCTACAGACAAAGTATCCTCTTTTAACATTAATGGAGAAAAATCTTTATTGGTGATAGTGCCTATTTTTAAATTAAGTATACCATTATCATCCAGTTTCAATCCTACTCCTGGTCCATTCTGTTTCGGTGCTTGCCCGGTTGCTTTGCGGCCAATATCAGCAATATCAATTAAGTGTTCATAATCAGTTTGTAATGGAATGCTGCCTGCTTTAAAGCGTTTTTTTAAATCATCTGCTGAGAGATCTTCCTTATTATTATTATTTTCTGAACTAAGCTCTGAATTAGATATATTGTTTTTCTTTTCCATTTTTATCACCTTATATATTAGTCTGTTTTATTGCCAATATCCTAAAATTATGACTTAATAATGACGCAATAATAATTAAAGATAACGAATTTAATAGTACAATAAGTATCTTTTATTGTAATACTATATTAATCCACTTTTTACCTATAGATAAATTAATCTTTATCTTTATTATCCCAAGACTGAAATTGAGAATTTTCAATTGGTGTACTTCCTCTATCATCTTTACTACGATAAATATCTCCTTGAACTTTTGGTACATATAGCAACTGGTTACTCTCAATGAATTCAGAATGCCATTCTGTTTCAGATTTACCAACCACCTCATTTCTCTGTTGTTCAGTAGCAATTCTCATATTCCCTATGCCAGTTAATGCGGAAGGCAGACGTCCCAACGTTAACATTTCTAAAATAGAGTATGCTTCATCCCCTAAAGGCGTACCATTATTTTGCCAACGCTTATAGGTGCTGGCAAAATTCCTGAAATGTTCTGGGGATAACCAGTGAATAATCATGGAAACATGAGCAGGAAATTCAGCTAAAATCTCGGTTTTTACCCACGATTCCAGTTTGTGAGGATCAACATTTTTATTTTCAATTAACTGACGGTTAATCACTATGCTGACGACAAATGAAAAACGATCAGTATGAGCATATTCTGCACTGGAGAAATACCAGCGATAACGCCATGCATCTTCCTTTTGTGGAAAAGTAACTTTGGTATCTTTATTTTCTTTCTTTCGTGTAATTAATATCTTACCTTCAATACGATCGAATTTTTTTACCCACGCTTTAAGCATATAGTCAGATGAAGATTTCGTGTTAGCTGATATTTTTTTGGCGGGTTCATAGGAAGTAATTTTATATTTTAGCGTGATTTCGTCACCTTCTTTGATCATTGCAGGAAAAGGACTTTGAGGACTGGAAGTGATCCAGCATTCATCTTCATCACCATTTTGATCTGCCTCTTTATCTTCCCCATCAGCATAAACCAGTTGATAATCCATATCCTCCAACCACACCGGGCTATCACACCAACGCAGATGACCATCCGTAAATGCCTTCTGCACTTCGTTCAACCGGTATTCCAAAACAACGCTGTTACGGGTGTCAAGATAAAATGATTTCTCTGTAATCTCAGTGATCACTTGGCCCCGCAACGTGAATCCATTATCGCCTTTGATAATCAGATCAATCATCTGCCCCTGCAATAACCGCCCCGCTGCACTTTGCTGGGTGATAATTAAGTGATGACTTTTAGAATCAGCATGATTTTCAATTTCCAATCCATCAGGCATTTGTTCACTGTCAAATGCGACATCAGGTTTCACGGGTAAAAGCCGACGGTGCTCAATCAAGTAAAAAGGCAGGTCAGCCAGATCCGGAATTTCATTGAAACATTTTCTTCCCAAACCCAACCGGGCCGCAATCCGTTTTTGCAGCGCTGATATTTTATCAATCCGAATATTATTACGCTGATAGGCCAGCTCTGGCTGTTGAGCCAAATAATCGCGCTGAGTGGACAGAAAATCCTGTCGGCTAAGTATAAGAGGTCTGGCTGCTCGATGAGCACCAAAATAGCCTAACAGATATTCAAGGATAGCCAGCTCTTTTGCATAGTTTCTCTCCTGAATAACGCCTTTGTGAGAAATAGATGAATCATTATGAAGCTTTTCTACCAAATCAGATTCTATATTTTGATGAACTTGATGACTGACTGTATTCGCCTTAAAAGGCCATTGTGCGCCATATACCGTATCTCCCCGTTGTTTAAAAGCCAATAGTTTTGGCAATAAAGCGAGTTCGGCGCAGCTGTTAGCTAACATTTGTTCAAAAGGCAGTATAAATTGGTGTAACTGCACTTGTTGTAGGGTATGTCTATGAGTTTGCAATCCATAACAGGCAGGTAACTTATTACTCACCGGATAGTAATCCAAGACCTTACGATACCTGCCCCAATTCAATAATTCTGGATGTATAGTAAATAGTGGCTCCGCAATGACCTTTTTCTCTATATCTTGTTTAGATACGGTGACATTAACTCCACCTTTGGCGGTAATAGTCAGTGGGCTGTTTGATGAGGTAATCAATTCTAAGGGGTCACTGCTCCATAGTCTGGGATAATATCCTTTAACAATTTCCCAAGACCAATTATCACCCGATAGCGGAGAAATAATGTTGACATCATACTTATCCTTATCTAATTCCAGCCGGGTAACGCCTTGAACACCTTTAATAGCTAATAATTGGTTAATCAGGGGGCTCAAATTTAATACCATAGAAGCGTCGTAGTCTCTAATCGGCGGTAATTTAGGTATCCAGCCGTGGTGTAAATAAGGGCCATCAAAGATTTCTTCATTACTGTAACCCATTTCTTTCATTGCTTGAGTGGTATAACGCGATGGTTTTTCAAATACGGTTTGTTCCGCCATCATATAAATTTGCGCAAATATGTCAGCAATATCTTTAACGTCATTATCAAGCTGAATACTAATCTTCAATGGTAAATCAACAGGTTTTAACCAGATAATCTTACTAACCCATTCTCCCAAATTACGATTATCTTTCAGAAATGCTTTCAATCTATCCTCAGCCAGGGTTTTATTATTTTCACTCTCCCGACTCGGCAGTAAATAAAGCCAATAATTTCCTCTTAATGTTAACTGTTCACCCTCTGATTTTGGCATTTGAAAACTGTATTTTCGTTCCTTTTTACTATACCAATATGTGTAGCGTTGATCTTTGGGTTCACATATCAGTAGTACATCATTAAATAAAAAATAGCCTTCGTCGGTGTCATCTATCAGGTCGCTGCTGTGCAAGTCCAGTAACGCCCGGCGATAATCCTCCGCGGTGATAGGTCCACAAGTCAGCATTTGTTGCGGGCCAAACTCCTTGGGGAAAATACCGTCGTCGGGTGTCTGTTCCTCTTTTCCGGGTGTAAGAAGATCCAAAAGCGGCAAAGAATGGCGGTAAGCCAAATCTGATGCACCATAACAACAAGCTTCTAATAAGGTGATACCGGGATCACTTTCACCCATATCACTCCAGCAGTTACTGGACTGTTGTTCAATAACCGCCTTTGCCTGGTTAAGTAAGGTATCAAAGGCAATATCATCTTTGACGATGGGAAACAAAGCATCCTGATTACTCATGTGCTAACTCCTCTTTTGACCAGACTAAAACCAATACTTCATTATCGTCAGCCCAAATATTTTCACCCATTGCGCCTGCTGGTTTTCCATGTTTTTCCAAGGTTAAGTTCGTGACCCGTTCAACCAGAGAGAATTGCTGGATCGTGGCTAACAACTGGTAGTAATCAATGCAGTTACCGGTTGTTACACCGATAGCCGGATTTTCTCCCCACGGCATATAATTTCGGCTCAATTCCTGTTGTAGCTGATAATGGCCGTAATCAGGATTAATACCTGAGACAAACACCAGTTGATAACTGATCAGGACGTTAACGTAGGTAGGATTGTTAATTTCAATGGTTGCCCAAGGGCTGC
Organism: Photorhabdus tasmaniensis; assembly: GCF_011189505.1. Lineage (GTDB taxonomy): Bacteria > Pseudomonadota > Gammaproteobacteria > Enterobacterales > Enterobacteriaceae > Photorhabdus > Photorhabdus tasmaniensis. Next base: position 32,355 of record NZ_PUJU01000022.1, on the reverse strand, counting down.
TTAATCGACTTAACCATTTAACCATCTCTTCCCGCCGGGCCAAGTCCAGCTCTGGACGTAGCACATCATTATTATCTTTGTAACGATTGTCAGGGATCACAATTAATTGTTGCTTTTCCGGTGCCGGAATGGTGGTTAATTCACCGCCAGAATGGTATCTGACATCAAATAGGCTGACAAAATGATCTTTTAGTAAAGTGACCATGTTCTCCCAACTCAGTACCCGGTTACGATGGGAGAGCCGGACAGGAATTCGTTTTAGGAAGGCTTGCTCCGTTTCCTGAGGGCGACCGTTCCAGGAAGGCCAAGGTTGAGTGACGTTGCTAATTGCAACAACCGTGTTTACCGGTTGTTTAATGCTGCCAGCAGCCAATCCGTTAATAAAATGATCCTGCTCAACGGTTTCTGTGTTGGCTAAAGTTGCCGTGGTAGCGTTATATAACAAGCTGTTAATTCTCGGGTAATCCTGGGGCTCGGTCTTATCCGTTATCTCTGCTTTCAGCCAGTACCGCCCCGTCGGCATCAAGGCTGCCTGATTTGAAGCATCCTGCGGCAATAAAGCGCGCCAGCCCCCCCGGTCAAACAAGTTACGAGTTTGATCTTCAACTAATTTATCCAACTTAATCCAGGTATTGTTCTTATTGAGATAAGACCAGGATAAAGCGAGTGTTTTAATGCCTTCTAACTGCCAATAGAGAGATAACGTTTGCCCCGGCAGTACCCCGGTAAAGCCTAAATAGAATGCTTCATGGGCAAGTGCCGGCGTTTCTGCTGCTGCCTCGCCCCGGCCAAAAGGCGTCAGAGGATAAACAGTAAATTGCTCAGGTTTAGCTTTAGCGCTGAATTGAACCTGCAACGCACTGATTTGTGGCGTATAAGGTAAATTCTTCCCGGTAGGATCTTGCCAATATTGGGTGTGCATAAAATCTTGCTCGGCCAGTTCTATGCGTATTGATGCAGGCCAGTCATTGGGCTTTGGGCTGTCTGCAAGAGGGTAATTCATTGCCGGTAAGGTAAATTTTAGGCTTTGCCCTTGTGGTGGATCATTGGGCTGTTTGTCTTTATATGGCGGAGCCTGAGTTTCAGTAAATAGCGATTGAACCTTACCTTCATTTAACTTAATTCTTTCCTGAGGTGTGGTTAAATAAGCCTGTATGTTAAATGCACTATTATCGGCAGGTTTAGGGCTATACTTTTCATACCACTTCGCAAAATTCTCTATAGGCAAACCAACCCATTGAGGAGTCATCGTGAGTATTGCACTTTCAGTGCCATACCATTCCGGGGCAACCAAATTAAAACCGGAGCCTAACGATGGCAATTGACCAAAGGGAAAGCTGGCGGTATCTGTTTGTTCAATACCGCCGTCAGAGGCATAGTACACATTACGGTTGCCGTTAATGCTGATCTCAATATCTTTAATCTTGGGCAGCATAGGGTCCTGAGACGTACCCAATTTAAGTACCGGTGCACTCAATGTCATTCCATTAAGGTTGTCAGGAGGAGTGATAGGATCATCATTAGCTGATAAGCAAAGCATCAGATCATCGGTATCTTTTTCTTTTTTTACAGATAGAGAGAGCCAGTGGTCTCCCGAACTGATTTTAGCGGTGACGTAATCAGCATTACCTGCCCACTTGTCTGCCAGTGTCACTTTAATACTTCGTTCTCCTGCCAACATGGCAAATAGAGGCGAAGTGATCAGATAGCCGTACAGAACTGGAACACTATTAAGCTTTGGGCTAAAAAGTTGAATACCGTTTTCAGGGAATACAATGTCATCGGCAAGATTTAATGGTATTGCCGATTTCCAGCCATTCCCCTCTTTCCGACACCAACGTAAGTCAGTCAGCTCCCCTTGATTTGCCAATACATTCGATTCGGACACATACTGTAACGGATTTCCCGCACTATCATGTCCGGCATCAAAGCGGGTTCCTTTAGGAACAAGATATTCAATACGATCCGAACTCAGGGTAATACCTATCGCCACTTGATCCGCCTGGGCATCTCTCGGTTTCAAGCCCAATAATTCCCGATAATAAAGATCTCGATGCCGCGCCGGAAAGGTATTAAATAATGTTTTAGTCGTTTCTAATAGTTTTAAAAAAGCCAGTAAAAAAGCCTGATGAGCGGGTAAAAGGCCATTTGCTTTATTCGCATTCTGGTAAATATTCGCTAATTCCTGAGGGCTATTTTTTTGAAAAAAATAGAAACCACTCCAGAACTGTTTTTTCTCTTGATCGAAAGGGATTTTTTCAGCGTATTCTTTAAGCCAGTTTAAAATATCCAGTGTACTTCTTTCATCAAGTTTAAAATCAGTATCCGATACGATAGCGGCAAGTTTATTCGCTAATCCGGTCTGTCCCATATTTATACCACCTGTTATTTGAATATAACCTTAATATGTTTTCAGGAGATCGTTGTTATTTGAAAATAAGATTGGCGAGGTTATCTACCCAGCGCTGATAGTATATTGACTGGCAATAAAACGGCCTTTTCCCATACTCGGTACCGTTACATCCGGCCCGGTTGACGGATTATTTGCCGGTTGTGACGGCGTAAAACGGGCGATAAATTGCTGCCCAACCACAATCATCGTGACAGGGCTACGGCAAAAGTTTACCTGCTGGCTGGTATCTAATTGAGCAATGGTGACCATGCCCATGCCGGGTATCGGGTGACTGGGGGTAATATACTGCGCCTGAAACTGTACCTTTTTTTCATCCCCCACAATCACGATCTTTTTTCCCTGGATTTGCGCGTGCCCACTGCCCTTGATGGTTGCCAGCCCCAAAATAGTGACCTGTCGGTTACCGAATAAGGGTTCGAATAGCAGGATGTCGCCATCAATAACCAGTTGTTTACTCATAAGATCACCTGTATCGGCCCTTCACCAATCTCAAGAATACCTTCAATTTGCACGCTGATTTCGCTGCCCCTTAGGGTATAAGTCACCTTAATATGTAAGGAATTAAGCAAATCTGTTCCCTGATTCACCTGAATTTCAGTCACTTCTGCACGGGGTTCATAACGTAATACGCGTTCTTCAATACGCGTTTGAATCCGTGCCATCAATTCGTCAGTGATATTTTCAAACATATAATCATTTAAGCCGCAACCGTAATCTTCACGCATAATCCGTTCACCAGGTTCAGTTAAAAAAAGAATTTTCATATTCTGGCGAACATGTTCTGCTCCTTCCGCCATGATTACGCCAGATTGTGTTTCAGAATGCGCATTATCTTTGATAGAAAATTGAGGCGGGAATGCCCAACCCCGACCATAAATATCAGCTAATATTTTATCTGCCATCTCACTACCCTATTATTGTGTTAAATTAATTTTTGCCCCTTTAATATCGACCCCTGATTTTCCAGCGGCTGACAGGGATTTATCGGCCTGGATATTAATTTCCTGTGCATGAGTGATGAGATTTTTAGCGGAACTAATGGTGATATCTTTATCCTGCTGCAAAGATAATGTATTTTTTCCACTATTAAATGCGAGCGTCTTATCTTTATTATCGAATATGAGTGCTTGCTGATTTTCTTCTTGCTTAATCACTAACGTTTTCACCAAATTTTTTTCACTCGGTTCCAACGGCGATTTATTTTTAGGGTTGTGCATAGATCCTAATATCACCGGAAAACGGGGATCACATTCAAAGAAACCGATAATCACCTCATCCCCCGGTTCTGGGTAGAAGCAGAATCCACTTTCATGGCTGGCATAAGGTTTACCTAAGCGGGCAAAAAGAGTGCCGTTGGTTAAGTTCAAAGCCGGTATTTTGACCGGAATACGGCCCAGCGATTGGCTGTCTTGGTGGTATTTTTCTACGATCCCGATATGCAGCTCTTTAACCTGAGGCACAACGTGTTCTACGTCTGATTGCATACCTAAAGTTAACCGGGTACGCCAACCTTGCCGCTGAGTGATGGTCTGCTTTACACCGGTAATAATCGCCTGACCATCCATCCCCTGACCAAAGCCAGTTAATGCCAAAACATCACCCGGCTTATAGCGATCATCACCTTTAACCTCAAAATTACCGGATATATTATGGCTTCGTCGGTTGCCTATGATGCTTTGAGCAAACTGCTTGGTTTGTTCATTATCCAATGGGTAGCTTAAAATCCATTGCCACTCTTGGCCGGTAAGCGGTTTCAGCGTGTCCGCCGCAAGCTGACCGAGGCCAAACCCGCTGTGCTTCGCCTGAATCGCCTGAGACAACTTTTGTTGGGTAATATCCCAGGACTGCACACTTATCGTTTTGGGGCTGCGCTGATTATCCCATTGCAGATTAGCTTCAAACAACACCACATCCTGGTGGTTGCCGCGCTGACGGAGGGTGTGTACAGTTGATTGATTCAGCGACTCCGGCGTTACCAACGTAATGGCATCATTGCCCGGGAGTAGCCAGGTATTGGTAGCACTAAGCCGGCTTTTTAGAAAAGTCCAGTCATTACAGCGAAACTGCACCATCTGTTCATGCACTGTCTTAAGCTGAGGCGCTTGTTTTATCGCGACAGGCACACCAGCCTGGCTGAATAGCTGCTTGATAATCGCCTCATCGCTCTGTTTACTGAATAGTTGCGAGTGGAAACTATGCGTTAATTTTTGCAGTGGATGTTTTGCCGTCAGAATCATCAGACTGTCCTGATCTTTAAGCCCCAAGGTCTGCCGAACGATGATCCCTTTAAACAACACATTTTTTTGGATCTGCACAATAAGCTCATGATTCGGACGACAACTTGCCAGTTCAGCCTGCGCCTTGGCATCAAAAATATGGCTGATATCACCGATGATACCCAAAGTGATGTTAGCTGAAGGAATGCCATTGATAGGATAATTTACTGACAGACTGATGACAGTAAACTGATTGAGTATCTTGCCGCCTATCTTAACCGCTATTGCAGGTATCTTCATACCTCCCTCCGTGCTTGTAGCGTTTGTCCCGGAGTGAAATCATCAAGATTATCCAGACCGTTTTGCCAGGCGAGGGTGAGATAATCGATACCGCCCGCCAGAGAAGCGCCAGCGCCCAGTGCAATCAATGGCAGGGAGAGCATATCAGTTACGTTAACCGCGGTAACCGGTGGTGATCTTAACTGTTGCTCGGTAGTCTGAATAACAAAGCTCTCATCTGCCACCAAAGATAAAGTGGCAGTTGCCCGCAGCGGGGTAGCATCCCGGTCAAATAAGGTGTAATGAATGCTGAGACCGTTGGCCCGGCAGGCAAAATAGCCTTTATTTTCCCAACGCATTTTTCCCCACTTGATTTTAAGAAAGTGAGAGACTTTGGTACTGGCATCGATGGCACAGAGCGTTTTCAGAATCGCCAGTTGGGTTTCTATCGGTGTAGCGTTGCCAGGCATGGATGCATCAAACAACAGATCTAATGACAAGCCGGCAGGTTGAGATGACACATAGTGGTTGCTTTGGTGGGTACTGGTAATACTTTCATCCTTTTTATAACTGGCTTGATAATCCAGTTGGATAGCATCAGGGTTATACATCACCTGTAAACTGCCCACCAAGATTTTACCTTCCCGATCTTTAAAAGCCGTCAGCGTGAGTTTGGACAAACTACGTTCAATTAAGCTCATAATGGCCTCCTGTTTCCCGTAATGCCTCTAACACCTCATGCTTTATCCTCTCAATCAGGCGAGCGTCGTCCAACGCTTCCTGCACTAATGTTCGCGGAGATGACAAATCACTCGCAGAATCGGTAACTTTAGCCTGAATAATCAGTTCTTTAATTTCTACAGTCATGCTTGCACTCCTAACCAGAGCATATCTTGATAACGTAACTCCAGAGAATTCACTAAAACAGCATTGCTATTGGCATCAAAGTTACCGGTAGACCAACGAACCGGTAACGCATTACTGATCGTCCAACTCGCTACGGGTAGAAAATTTTCATTCAGCAACATAATGACCACATCGGCATAAATCGCCTTTTCCCCGCGCAAGACATGATCAAATATCAGCGTGAGCGGTGTCACTGTCATCACACCACGTTCCAACACCAAACTACCGTGTTGGATCTTATCGGCCAGCCAGACATTTCTGGCATTTTCTCCGCCTTGATTGTGTTGGGTCGTTTGCAATTCACGGCTAAGGCCTGATATCTGCTGAAAGGCAATATCAAATGGACTGGGAATATTGTTAAAAAGAAAACTGGCGATAAAACGGTGTGATACTGACGGGGTGTAGAGGTTATGCATATTTTGCCCCTGTTTATTAGCTTAATCGGATTGCGCCGGTACGAGTATCAAACGTTAAGTTCAGCTCAATAAATTCCGCCGGAATGAGCAGAGCCAGTTTGATTTTCATGATCATTTTCCCGGCCAGCACATCCGCTTCACTCATTGATTCGTCAACACCGAGCAATATGTCAAATGCCCGCTCTTCCTGGGTACCTAACAATCCACCTTTTAACCATAACTGATGCAGCCAGTTGTAGGTTTGGCCTTTAAGTTTCATCCAGGTAATCGGATTATTGGGTTCGAAAACAAAGGCCCGGCCCAGTCGGGTTATATGAGCTTCAATATAGGAGACCAGGCGGCGAATTTGGATATAGCGCCAAGGGGAGTCAGGTGTGTTGTCCAAGGTTCGGCATCCCCAGATTTTAATCCCTTTGCCAGGAAAACTGCGGATCAGATTCAGCGGGATATCGTCATCCCGATTAAAGAGTGCATCAGCTTCAATAAAAGAGCGTACCGGACTAACCACTTTGGCTAAAACCACATTAGCAGGAGCGGTCCATATGCCTTTCTGATTATCGTGATTCTGGATGACAGCAGCGACCGCCGCAGTAGGCGAAAGGATGATATGTTTACCACTTTCTTGGTATGCACTTTTCAGTCCCGGCCAGTATACCGCTCCCCATTGCCGATCATTTGAAGAAAATTGCGCTAAACATTTAGCCGCCAATCCGGGGTCATCAGGCGCATCCAGCAATCCCATGATGCCACGCCGACTTTTACAAAGATCACACACTGACTGCCAGAACGGTAACCAAAGATCTATGGTGGCGTCAGGCTCCCCCTTCTGATTAAAGCGGACAATATCAGGGACCACAATCAGTGTGATAGTACTCTCTGCGGCAATGGCCTGTTTAATCCATTCCTGTTGTAGCGTAGTGATCAATGACTGAAAATCGTTTAACTGCTTATCAGGTCCCAGTGGCAGTACATAAGCTTGTTGACCACCATTTTCAAAAAAGTGACGCACAGAGTAGTACATTAATCCTGACTGCCGAAATTTCAGGGTAAAGTTAGTCAGGCTGTTTATTTCTACGGCGGTTTTATCACTGATATAGTTGTTTTTAGCCGGTTGGATACAACCAATAAAAACCGGTACACCGATAAATGCATCATCTTGCTTCTGGGATATCAGGTTTTCCGTTACTGTGACACCCGGCTGTTTAATCGCCATTGTCGTTTCCTCAACAGAACAGGCGCGGCAAACCGCGCCTCAGTATGGTTACTGTGCTAATTTTTGCGAAAATTGCAGGATGATAAATTCAGCCGGACGTACTGCCGCCATACCCACTTTGACGATCATTTTTCCTTGCTTAATATCGTCGTCGGACATGGTGACACCTTGACCAATTTGGACAAAATAGGCTTCTTGGGGACGACTGCCGACCAGCGCCCCTTGTTGCCAGAGTTGATGGAGATAGTTGTCAATGGCTGACCGCACCCGCTCCCAGGTTGGTTGGCTATTGGGTTCAAAAACAGCAAATCGCATGGCCTGTTTGATATCCCGTTCTGCCGCATTAAATAAACGCCGTACCGGAATATAGCGCCAGTTATCATCATCTTTCAGGGTACGTGCGCCCCAAATCAGTGTGCCTTTGCCAGTAAAGTGACGAATAGCATTAATGCCCGATTTATTCATCGTGCTTTGATCGTTGTCGGTAATTACCGCAGCAGGTTTCGCATTATTTAATGCTACATTGGCTGACGCTTTCCAAACCCCCCGGCTGGCATCAGTTGCCGCATAAGCACCCGCAACTGCGGCACTTGGGGGTAAGATGATTTTAGTCGCTTTAAATACATCATCGACAGCTTTTTTAGCTTTAACATATTCCTCTGGTGAAGCTGTTTTCAATGTTTCCAGATTAGCTGATGGATCCTCATAACCACGCAGGACAATATCAGCATCTGCTGGCTGGTTATAAGTAAAAGAGGTCTCTAAATCAGGATAATAAACAGCGGTTTTATCCGGCTGTGTAGTGGGTTTATCTTCCCCACCTGTACTATCAGCAATCAGGAAATAACCCACTTTGTCTTTTAACAGAGAATTTACTCCACTGTAAACTTCCTGTTTTTGACTAGGCGCTAATGTTTCATCCGTTTCAGGGCAGAGCAGTAAGGTGATCTCCTGTTGTTTTTCTATCAAGTCCGGCAGAGTTGCCAATTCATATTTTACCGCCTCAATAGTCTTTGCTGCTATAGCAGCTTTTACTTTCGGAACATCAGTTTTTACTGGCGCTACCAATGGCAGCAGATAACAAGCACCACCACCATTACTAAAATAATGCTGCACAGCAAAAGCACCGAAAGCCGTTGCTGTGATAGTGGCAACATAGGTATAGGTTTTTTTAACTTCCTTATCCACTGAGATACCACTACCAATTTTAGCATTTTTCTGATTGTTTTTCAGCGGCTTAGAAACAGTCTCTACGCTTATTTCTGCCTTTTTCTCTGTTTTTTCTTCTGCCTTTTCCTCTGTTTTTTCCTCCGTCTTTTCCTCTTCCTTTTTTTCCTTTTCTTCCGTCTTTTCTTCTATAGCCTGTATTGACACTTTAAAAGATGAAGATAATGAAAACTGCGAGATAAAATCTAACCAACTAGTGATTTTAATACAGCTACCCTGTTCTATTTGGCTACCGTCTTTTCTGAAAAACTTACCAATGAAAACTGGAATAGCCGTTGGACTGGTGCTAATTGATAACGATAGCGAAGCATCTTCCTCAATATAAACACCGGGTGTAGTATATGCGACAGACGGCATTATGACTTCCTCATTCAATTTAGATGATTAGCAACTATTAAGCAGGCCACAATGATTTACCGGGCTTGCCCAATTGACTGGCTAAACTGCAAAATAATAAATTCGGCTGGACGAACAGCAGCCATACCAATTTTGACGATCATTTTGCCCTGTTTAATATCGTCATCAGTCATGGTGGTACCTTTACCGATTTGAACAAAATAAGCCTGTTCAGCTTTATTTCCCACCAATCCGCCTTGTTGCCAAAGGGAATAAAGATAATTATCAATAGCCCGACGCACCACTTCCCAAGTGGGTTGGCTGTTAGATTCAAAGACCGCAAAACTCATGGCATTTTTAATGTCCCGCTCTGCGCTGTTAAACAGACGGCGAACCGGGATATAACGCCAATTATCACTATCCTCAAGCGTACGAGCCCCCCAAACCAATATGCCGCTCTTAGGAAAGGTGCGGATCATATTCAGCGCTTTACCTCGGTTATATTCCCCTTGCAGATCGTCAGTCACCAGATATTTAGGTTGTAATCCACCTTGAATAGCCACGTTAGCCGATGCTTGCCAAACACCGCGGCTATTATCGACACTGGCATAAATACCCGCCATCACTGCACTGGGAGGAATATCAACTTTGGCTTTTTTATCTCCCCATTCAGCGGTCAGCCAAGGATAATAAACCGCGCCATAAGGAGTAGAGGAATAAGATTCGAGGAGTTCGTCTGGTCTTTGCTCCGAAGTGATTTGATCTTCTGGGCCATCAAAAATGGCGAATAATCCTTTGCCCGGTTTACACAGTTTTCCCGCAACCTCATTGATCTCTTCTCCGGCGGCAACCAACAATGTGACATCGTCGAGCTTTGGAACTTGTTTTTCTAAATCTGTGGTTTTGACGAGATAGCAATACCCACCACCGTTAATAAAATAGGCGCGCAGTGAAATATCAAGCTTATCACCAGAATCAAATGGTCTACCTTTTAGTGTCAGATATTCCAACCAGCTATTAACTCGAAGAGAGGTACTAGATGATACAAATGAATTGTGATCTTCGACAGCAAAGACAGGTACCGCCGTTGCACTTGAACGAATAGAGAGTGCCAATGAGGCATCTTCTTCAATATAGACACCCGGATAAGTTGTAACAGTTGTCATAATATTAGCCTTTAAAAACCACTGAATTGACATGCCAAGCTATTCGTGGCACTAAACAGTGTATTAATGGAATTCAACAGTAACCCGATCGGCTTTTAAACTGATTTCCTGCACCGCAACTTCATTACTGGAAGCATCAAAACTGGGCGCAGTCAATTTTTCTGGAAAAGCATTAGCAATATTCCAGGTAATCAGCAGACTTGAACCGGTTTCATCGGTCAGGCTAATAGAAATATCTTTCTTTTCTATCTGATTAAGAGAAATAGAATTAATCCAATCGTATAATTTAGATTGCCCTTTAAAAATACCGCGTTTCAAGGTAATCGTTGGTCTCTGGCGCTGACCCGGCATTTGTAACCAGTTACCAATTCCATCACGATATTCAATGGTGTCATAGCTGATATCTAATCCCGATACGCTTTGAAAAGACATTTGTTCATCACCAACAGTAACAACAAAACGGTAAGTGGGAATGGGGTATTGAACAGCAATTTGCTCGGCAGTTGTAGACATTGTTATTTCCTTCTAAGGAGTTTATTACATTTATAAGCTGGGTTAGAATACTCATCATTATCATTTCAGGTACGCTACCGCCCTTAGGTATCATGCCCAATTCTGGTATATCCGCCTGGCTTTATATTCATATATCCACATCCTCGTTAAAGAATGAGGCGATCTAACGACTACTGACCAATGACTAACTCAGTTAATACGTGATAAATATCACGTTGGAGTTATTCATGGACCAATAATCGCGCAATCACACTTAAATAAAAGTTAAAAATAAAAATTAATTATTTTAATTTATACTTTTACCTATTAATTCAACATCATAGACAAACACCATTCAATTGATTGGGTTATTACTCATGATGACTTATTCACTCATTAACCCCTAAAAAGTTCTTATCTATAATTATGAATTATGAAGATCTCCTCTGTTTCCAAAGTAAATAGACAACTCATCATAAATATAAATAAATCTTATAAATAATTATCATTAATTTTATTTCTTAATAAGAAACAGAAAAATAACCCACATGACAAAATAAAATAAAAAATTTTAAATCATTTATTTTCTTGCATTACTCATGCAGAAATTATATAAATTTTAACAGGCATAAGCCTATTTGAGCTCTCCTAGCTATGACGAATAGACAAACACTAAACAGAGGCAGAGAATGCGTTATGCTGAAAATAACTAGAGATGTTTATTTAGACTGTGACTCAAACAAAATAATCCATGGTAAAAATATATTTGTCATTACGGAAAAAGAGAAACGCCTGCTACTCGCCCTGTGGGAACATGCATCGCAAGGGAATACGTTAAACCGGGAGCAACTCATCCCTTTAGTTTGGCCTGAGCGCAAAAATGGTGTAGCAGAAACCAATCTACTGCAATTGATCTGTAAATTACGCCGAACACTACGCTATTGTGACCTGGGTGAAGCAATCCACACCGTATACCGACAAGGCTATCGTTTTATCCTGCCATTTCAGGATAATGAACAAAATGATAATCAGTCAAAAAATACCCAATTACCCACAGATACAACCCCAAAGCCGTCTTATTGGCGTTTCACCAGGCTTATTATTATGTTCATCACGGCAAGCATCTGGCTATCGACTATCCTATATACCGCCCCTTTTCTGGCTAAGAAATAATGATGACTTTTATTTGCAGATCGGCTAATTCTCCGTCAATGGCGGTAAATTAAAGTTATCAACTCTCCTGCGCGGCTCACTCCAGTAATTGATGGGCCGCTTTAATAAAAAAAGATCATGACTCATAACGATGAGAAAACATTCCCACCATTAATAGCATTGAGGTTATTTGTTTTTTCATCAATGTAATTCCTTCGTCATTAAATAGAGTACTGCGCTACCCTCAGGTAATTGATTAATGACGATATGGTCGCTATTTGTCAGGTGAATTGCTTCTGTCAGCATGGCTGATGTCAAAAAAACAGACAGTGGCCCGGGCTGACCAAAAGAGTGATCGATTAAATGAATCGGGTTCTCCGGGGAGAAACTGAGCGAATTATCATAACTGTAAATCATCAGCTCAGTCCGCACCTTGTTAGTGATACCCGTTACCCAAAGGTGTTTCATGTTATTTTTATCAATGCGGTTATATTCAAACAATACATGCAAATCTTTTATTATTTCTCCCGGTAACGAAGGTAAAGGACGCACCATACCAGCAAGAATGTTTAACTTCTTTTGAGTAGCAAATTTTGTGGATGAGAATAATTGAGCAGACACAAATTCACTGTACGCCTCTCTATCATCCTTAGCAGGCCAAAGCTGCAAGGCGATAACCATTATTAGCCCTTCAAAAGTCGCCTCATTATATAACTTATCGATCTCATCCCGGTTCGCTATGTTTACCCGTTGTACTTTCCAGCGTTGGCTGATCAATTCCTGATAGCGAGACAAATCGATAGAAGGGGATTCTGCGAGATAAACCTTACGCAGAAGGTAGCGATAACCCGGGCATTGTTTTTCAAAATCCTGATCAATTTTATCCAACAATTGCGGGATATCTCTTAATGGAGAAAATAATGCACGCCCTCGATGAGGACAAGCAGGAATATCTTTCGAATCACCTAATAATGATGCCATGCCTTGCTGTTCAGGCGTCAAAATAATATTACCAACCACAGCCAGTTGTTTTCTGCTCCATTGCTGCCATTGGAAACGGGTTTCAGCACTGGCCTCTTCCCAGGCATACGCTGCCATGCAATATTGCTCATAGCGATTTAACGCTGCGCCAAATAACATCAGCCATACCAGGAAGGAGGGTAAGCTGCTATAAAGCGCCGCGTGAACGAAATCGGTCGTGTCTTTTAGAAAAGTATAAACGAGTGTGCCGGCAACCAATATTAAAAGCAAAATGATAAACCATAATTTATAGCGCAAAGGCGCTACTGGTTTAAGTTCAGGTATTTCAGGAATAGGCCAGCTCATGATAATGACTCGATATGGTTATGGAACGCAGGACTTAAAATATAGCAAAAGCAATCACCCATCATAACCGGATAAATGCCCTGCCTCTTTTTAGGGCAAGAAATAAATTCAATCATATTCAACCTCTGATTAGTTCATTACTTTTAAAAATACCTGACCTTTTACCGACAGAACAATAGCCATAATAGGCAGTAAAACATTTAATTTAAAACATGTTTTTATTGCTATTAGAAAGCACCCGGCCTTTTACGAAAGGTACTCGTTACCGTATCCCAAAATGTAATCAGCTCATCTCCAGTGTAAGGCGTCGGAGGTAACTGATAATTCATTAACATAATACTAACATAGGGGTTTTTATAATCTCCTGCGGTTTCATTTGCAATAAGATCAAATTGATACCGGGGATTATTGTCAAAAGGTTGCAAACCGATTGCTAATAATTCTTCCCCATGAATACCGTTTACTTCCCGTTTTCCCTTCCTAGCTATTCCGCCACGGTTAGAATGCAAATCCTTTTCAATTTTACCAATACGTTCAAGCAACGTATTTTCCCCCTTAAGGTCATTAATGACTTCAATACTGAACGTGAAATGATCATCCTTGTTTCCTTGATAAACAAAGGTCATGTTCTCTTTCTCATTCCAATTACCGGCAATAAACCCATCAGGAATACAGGTTCCAGCAACAATCGGGATTTCTGTATCTTTTCTGCCACTGATTCGGGAAAGCAGTCTTCTCATTTCCTCCAGGGTTCTATCTGTAGTATTCAGCTCTCTTTCAGGAACCTCCGCTTTAATAAAATCTTCCTTGTCACTGGCATATTTAGCATCAGACAAATCCAACATTTCCATTACAATTTTAAATGCAACGCCATTATTGTATAAATGCGCTTCCAACACTCTACCGAAACCTGGCTCATCAATGTTCTCATTTCTATCAAAAATTACACCATTCAGATTCCCTTGTAAGCGATGAACTTTTTTTAGAAAAGGCATGTCTTTCGGATCGATAGTTTTCGCCGTCTTCAACTCTTGCTCTCTTGTTTCTATCCGATATTCAAATTCAGGTGGATACAAACGTTCCGTTTCTATTTTCGCATCACCAATAAATATCCCATCATGGATAACATTGCCAAATGCTGCGGGGATATCAATCAGATAACGGCCTACACAACGGGTTTGCCTATTTGCTAACATTTCTGTTGCCACTTGCTTTTCCTTCTCGGTTAAACTGGGATGATAAGGATCAGGGAAATACCATCTCCACAGGGCATAAATAGCCAATACAAACAATAAAATAAGGAAGATATTTTTCTTATTCAATCTTCACCGCCTGAACCACATTCACAACTGAACATTAAAGTACATATTCGTGTTTACTTGTCTCTCCACCCCAATTTCTAACCCTTATATCCCTATAAGCGTTTTCACTTAAAACGTGTTTTTATTGCTATTAGAAAGCACCCGGCCTTTTACGAAAGGTACTTATTACCGTATCCCAAAATGTAATCAGCTCATCTCCAGTATAAGGCGTCGGAGGTAACTGATAATTCCTCAACATAATATCAACATAAGGATTTTTATAGTCACCAGCTGTTTCATTCGCAACTAACTCAAATTGATATCGAGGATTATTGTCAAAAGGTTGCAGACCAATTGCTAATAATTCTTCCCCATGAATACCGTTCACTTCCTTTTTCCCTTTCCTTGCTATCCCGCCACGATTAGCATTCAAATCCTTTTCAATTTCACCAATACGTTCAAGCAACGTATTTTCCCCTGTAAGATCATTAAGTATTTCAATGCTGAACTTAAAATTCTCACCTTGATTTCCCCGATAGACAAAACCCATATTCTCTTTCTCATTCCAATTACCGGCAATAAACCCATCAGGAATACAGGTTCCAGCAACAGTCGGGATTTCTGTATCTTTTCTGCCACTGATTCGGGAAAGCAGTCCTTTCATTTTTTCAAGGGTTTGATACAACTCATTGTATTCCCTTTCAGAAAACCCACCCTTGATATAATCGTCCCTGTCTGCTTTATACTTATCATCTGACAATTCAATAAATTCCATTGTTACAGTAAAAGCAACACCATGACTATACAAATGTGCTTCTAATACGCGAGCATAACCAGGAACACCAGAACTCTCATTCCTGTCGAAGATCACACCTTCCATATTATCTTGCAAACGATAGACTCTTTTTAAAAAAGGCATATCTTTCGGCTTAACATATTGCATCGTCTTTAATTCCTGTTCTCTTGCTTCTATCCGATATGCAAATTCAGGTGGATACAAACGTTCCGTTTCTATTTTCGCATCACCAATAAATATCCCATTATGGATAACATTGCCAAATGCTGCGGGGATATCAATCAGATAACGGCCTACACAACGGGTTTGCCTATTTGCTAACATTTCTGTTGTCACTTGCTTTTCCTTCTCGGTTAAACTGGGATGATAAGGATCAGGGAAATACCATCTCCACAGGGCATAAATAGCCAATACAAACAATAAAATAAGGAAGATATTTTTCTTATTCAATCTTCACCGCCTGAACTATCTTCACAATTGAACGCAGGGTAAATAACCGGGCTTTATCCTCGTTATATGCCCCTTCATGGTCAACATCCGTTGCTAACTGGCTGTGTAATTTTCTAGTTGGAATACGGCCAGCCTGTTCCGGCACGGTACCATCCCCTTTCTCCTCTGGAGGTGCCAGTTTAAAAGTTTTCGCGGCAATATCCTGAAAAGAAGGCCCGACAGAAAATTGAACCATACGTGTTGTGCCGGTTTCCAAATCAAAAGGATCATATAACGGTTGATTAAATGTCATGCCGGAATAATCTTCTGTTTTATTGTAATAATCTTTACTTACCTCTCTCCAGGAGATAATTCCATATGATAGGTGCTTCTCACTGACACCATAAAAGGCATAAGTATTAGGGTGGTATTTACCACTCAACTCTTCAATAAATGGCTTAACTGTTTTCTTCATTAATCGCCAGTAATCATTCCAGCTTTTTTTATCTTTCCATTTATCTTCTTTATCCGGATTTAAAAACCGGGTTTCACATAATCCCCACCATCGGCTCTTTTCCAGATAGATTTCCTGATATGGGTCTGATTCCGGCAACTTGTGCATGATTTTACCATCAGCGATATGTAACCAACCTTTACCATACGCCTTTCCCGGCAGAAGCTGTAAAGGACCGGGAGACTGTGCCAATACTGGGGTCATCTCGGCACCATTACTACCGATCACCATCCCAGTTATGCCATCTTCACCGGTTTTCATCCTCTTATAAGTCATGGGTGAACCCGTATCAGGCATAACGCCATGCACGATACCCAAAATTTTATCCCGCCCACCCAACTGTTCTGAATAATGGCGGGCCACTAAGCCCCCCATTGAATGAGTGACTAAAATAACCTTATTTGCTGCACAACGTTTACCGTAAAAGGCTAAAACTTTATCAACATATTTTGCCAGCTTCTTGGCGGAATCCTCATTGGATTGCAGCCAGTTATAGCCCATCACATGAACCGGGTACATAAAACGATAACTGTGTCCAACCTCTTCCGCTGTCAGTGGTTCTTCACCCCATTCAGCACCCAGATTCTGACCAATCAATTGTTGACGAGCGGTCTTTTTTCCCTGCCCTTCCATACGATACTCAAACACCAGACGCTCATCATCCAGCACCAATTGAAGCCAAGGCAAAAAATGACCATAGCTCAGATAGGCCACCTCTCCCCAACCACGTTGATAGCGATCAGGGAATTTCCTTCCCTCTGCAATGTAATTATTTATTGCACCCGAATCGTAAATATCGGTGTTTTGGGGATCTAACGTTCTTTTCCTATAAGAAGCATTCTTTGATATCCAACTTGCAACACCAAGCTGAGAATTTACCAACCAAACTGGCTCATCATCATGTGTCGATTTTAAATTACTCCCCATTACCCCCGGCAGGAAAATCACCGGGATCACCTTACTTGCGTATTTCAAACAAACCGCTATCAGGTTTTCTTCTATTCTGGCATTAGGTACGTTGTAGTACGGACGACCACATTCATCATATTCAGGATGAATATAAATTTCATTTTCTTTTTCTTCTTCTTTTTCAATTGGTTTATCCATTATCTACTCCTTATCTATTGCGTTAATGGGATGAGTTGTTTCTGGATAAGGTTATTCCCTTAACGAGGGTATACAAAAGCTAATATGAAAAACATAACATATCAAAAAACCCCAAACAATATGAAATTTATTTTCAGGAAAGATTTTATTGATTCTTTCAATCTGGATTACCAAAATTCTTTCAATATCAGTTTTTCTGTTTTGCACTTTAATAAATCGCAAAGGCAATGATGCTCCTTGCTATTTCACTGACTTTTACTTTATTAATTTTATTTTAAATTTCAAATAGTTAACTGACGAAAAGCCATTCCAAAGAGTAAGTTTATTTATTCTACCATTGCCATCCTCTCATTCATTTAGCAAGTATTCTGAATATCATCTTCCTTAATACGAAAGAGAATTAATCTCAATTGCGCTATATTTAACTAAACGATAATTAAACGACATTGCCCATAAATCTCATAACCAGTGGCATTTTTAGGAATATTCTTAGTGATCTCTTAATGAAGGTTTAATTACAAAAAGATAGTTCAATGAGGGTTAAAACGTAGAAAAGAATTACCCATATTCAAAGTAAACCCAGCATTGATGGAGAAGATGAGTTGTCAGTCTGATATTACCAATTCATGCATAAAGTAACTTTGCGATGTTAAACAAATTCATAAGTCAACGGAACCATTCACTTTGTTAAACAGTCATAACCTCATCTATAGGCTCCTACAATTAAGAAAAAAGATGTTAAAACAACTCATCTCCACCAGCCTGATTTTTAGTTTACTGTCAACTGCTGCATTAGTCGTAAGACCACAAAAATTATCGATTTTTCCGCGATCGAAAAAGATCTGATGTTGCTTAAGTAAGATCCAAAAGAGTTTGATGACCGCATTGCCAGCATTATCTGTCAGAAACCACCATTGATATTGACATTTTGCCCACCAGGCATTCAAAAATCCTACGTGGTGCAATACGTTAACTTCTGGCCACGTGAATGGAATAATGATCATCAATACATGTCCCGCCCATTTTATTTCGCGTCGAAAAATAAGATCGGCCTGGGTGGTCCCGATATCGTGCCATATCAATCCGCACAGATGAAAAACATCTATCCCTTTTTCAACCGTTACAAAGGCAAGTTGGATTTGGTCACGATGGCGGTTCAGGAACTGGCTCTGACCTAGAAAAACTACCTGGAGGCGAACATCATTTTTTGGCGCACTGCAACGCCGTGGCTAAGACAATAAAACAAGGTTGTGGTGAACGCGTCAGAGGATGAATATCACCAAGAGAAGCTGTAGCCGTCCCTGAAAGCCTGAAGCCGGGAGAACCCCGGCTTAGAAATCATGTATCATCCCAATGAATACATGGCACTCATATGCAGGATGCTTTGCACTTCGGACAAGGTTCGAATTAAGCAAAGCAAAATAACAGCGTAGTGCTTACAGTGTGTTAGTCCAAAAGGCGAGGAAACAGTCTATCTTTCCCTGCCACCATAAAAAATTATTCTAGGTATAACAAAAAATAACAAATATAAATTTATCATCTGAGTACAGTGAAAACTTTCTATCATCATCTCCGCAAAACAACAACGCGGAGCTTACAATAATCTACTCCGCGTAGAATAAACTTAACTCATATCATTTACTGAATCGATAAAACGATTAAGTACACTTGAATGTGATTTAGACTTATAAATATAACATTGGTTTGTTGCACCCGGCTTTTCAATAGGAACAAAACTTAAAGCATCACCTCCTTCCAATTCATCAGGATGAGAATCTGTAATGAAAATATAGTCTCTTGAATAAA
The DNA here is from genome assembly GCF_011189505.1 of Photorhabdus tasmaniensis. GTDB lineage: Bacteria > Pseudomonadota > Gammaproteobacteria > Enterobacterales > Enterobacteriaceae > Photorhabdus > Photorhabdus tasmaniensis. Next base: position 13,260 of record NZ_PUJU01000022.1, on the reverse strand, counting down.
TGAAATTCATGCAGCACCCCATATTATCCATCTGGCGCATATTCACTTTACCACCACTTTGAATAACTTCTTCTTCCAGGTTTTTAATGAAACTGCTTTTATAAAGAACAGGATCACACAACCAAGTATTATTTTTTAGTAATTGCATTACATCACCGCCAGCAATATCCAATAACTCTTTTCGGCAGCAAATTCCCAATTCTGGTCCTTTTATTTTGCGAATAAGACTAAAACGGTCACTTAGTATCTTTTCTGAGCTCATAATGAGCGTGTTGCCGTCATAATCTACTATTTCTTCAATGTTATCATAACTAAACCGGAATATATTTACTTGGGAGCTATTTCTGTCAGCTGCCTTATATAAATAAATTAGGTGTTTGTTTTTCCCCCAATCGTAATAAATATTAACTATGTTACATATACTACCACTGATATGTTTTTTAGTTATTTCTTTTTCTTGTAAATAAAGATCTTTAAGATCATTATATAATTCCAAACCATCTTTAGTCAGACTCATCCCAAATTTCTCCCTTTTGAAAAGGCGCTTCCCTAATGTTGCTTCGAAGTCTTTGATTGATTTAGCTACTGGAGGAGTTGTACGGTTCATCACTCTTGCCGCTTTACTTAAAGAACCATTTTCCACCACTGCCATGAATGCTTCTAATTTACGAGAAAAAAACATAATTCACCGTTCCTATATAACTTGTGGCTAAAATAATTTCTTTGAAATAGCCTTCACCAAATGACAGTTAAATCAGTTTGATCCTGTGAAGGCGTAAATTTTGTACAAAAAAACAAATACTTCTCAAACATATACCACATAAAAAAAGCTTATGTTCAATACATAGGTGGCTCAATAAACTCTATTATTCATGTTTATCATGGTTCAAAAATTAATCTCAACCAATCAACCATTAGAAAATATAAACATTACTAACGAGCTCAATTTTCTATCAAAGATTAGGATAGGGTTCTACATTTTTCAGTAATCAATTTTTGTAACACTAGAGATAAAAACGGTCTAACCACAGTGTTTTCTCACCATAAATTATTATATTTTTCACAATTAATTATAATATTAGGGGTTCCGTTACTATTTCGTTCTGACCATTGTCAATAGTTACTTTTTAAGATCCATCTGTTATTATTGTTCTTGTGTCTTTTCACTGGATGGCTGTAAAAGATGAAATTTATCTCTTTTAATATTAATGGATTACGTGCCCGCCCCCATCAGTTAGCTGCTATCGTCGAGCAACATCAACCCGATGTTATCGGCCTACAGGAAACAAAAGTTCATGATGACGCATTTCCTTTAGAAGAAGTGAGGAAACTTGGTTATCATGTGTTTTATTACGGTCAGAAAGCCCATTACGGCGTTGCACTGTTAACACGTCAGGCTCCTCTTGCTGTGCGCCGTGGTTTTCCCGGGGACAATGAAGATGTCCAACGCCGTATTATTATGGCTGATATGGAAACCCCTCACGGGCGATTGACCGTCATTAATGGCTATTTTCCACAGGGAGAAAGCCGTGACCATCCAGTGAAATTTCCTGCAAAAGAGAAGTTTTATCAGGACCTGCAAAACTATCTGGAGCAAAATTTATCGCCTCAATCACAAGTGATTATCATGGGGGATATGAATATCAGTCCGACAGATCTGGATATCGGCATTGGTGAGAACAACCAAAAACGCTGGTTAAAAACAGGTAAATGTTCTTTCCTGCCGGAAGAAAGGGATTGGATGGATCGCCTGAAAAGTTGGGGTCTGGTTGATACATTCAGGAACCTGAATCCTGAATGTAACGACCAATTTTCTTGGTTTGATTATCGTTCAAAAGGGTTTGATGATAATCGCGGGCTGCGTATCGATTTATTTCTTGCCAGTAAGCCCTTAGCGGAGCGCTGTATTGCGACCGGTATTGATTATAAAATCCGTGAAATGGAAAAACCGTCAGATCATGCGCCTGTCTGGGTAGAATTTGAAATGTGATATTCTGTTGACGCCGAATATCAATCATTTCTTTTAAAATAACGTAGCAACTGCGCCCTACGGCGCAATTGTTTTAGCGTTTTTTGTCGATTTTGTTTTTTTCCCTTTTTTCTCTTTGACCGGAACCGGAGGCAAATCACGAAAAGCGTTTAAATTACGGTTCTGTTTAGCCTGCCAAATTAATTGCTGCAATGTCTCCTCAAGTGGCCCCATGAAATCTTGATAACGGAACTGTTTTTCGCTGATTTGCGTTAACCGGGACTCCCAGTGGGCTGTCATATCCGGTAAAGCGGCCATATCAGGCAATACATGAATAAGTGCCCTACCCGCAGGCGTTGCATGAATATGACGCCCTTTTTTATAAAGAAACTCCCGTTTAAACAACAGTTCGATAATGCCGGCACGGGTTGCTTCAGTTCCCAGCCCATCCGTTGCACGAAGGACTTTCTTCAATTCCTTATCCTGCACAAAACGGGCAATCCCCGTCATAGCAGAAAGGATAGTGGCATCAGTAAATGGCTTTGGCGGTTGAGTTTGGCGTTCTACCACCTCCCCTCTTTCACACAATAATTCATCACCTTTAGCAACAACCGGTAATGGTGTTCCATCGTTTTCTTCATCACGCTCTTTATTACCAAGCAATGTTCTCCAACCTGCCTCAGCAAGAAAACGCGCTTTAGCAATAAATTTGCCACCGGCAATTGCCAATTCAATAATACATTTACGGAATATGGCATCTGGAAAAAATTGCATCAAATATTGTCTGGCAATCAAACCATAAATATCAGCCTCGTTGTCTGTCAGATTTATATGGTTACTTCGTGCCGTAGGAATAATGGCATGGTGAGCATCAACCTTTTTATCATCCCAACAACGATTCTTTCTGTCTGTTTCCAGTAATGCTTGTGGCAACAGATTGGTTGTATGAACGGATATGGCATTAAGCACCGCATGGCGCCCGGCAAAGTGCTCTTCCGGCAAATAACGGCAATCAGAGCGAGGATAAGTAATCAATTTATGCGTTTCATACAATCGCTGGCAAATATCCAACACTTGCTGTGCATTCAGGCCAAAACGTTTGGCGGCTTCAATCTGTAACGAAGATAATGAAAACGGCAAGGGAGCAACTTCAGATTCCCGTTTATCCTGATAGGATGTCACATAGGCTGGCTGGCCGGTGATTCTGGCAACAACATGTTCAGCCAAAGGCCGATGTATCAATCGCCCTTCTTCATCCAGAAAATCAATACAAGATTCACTTGGCTGCCAGAGAGCGATAAAACGCTCATCCTTTGGCGTAACAATATGCGCTTTCACCTCAAAGAAATCTTTTGGTACGAAATGCTCAATCTCTTCATCCCGACGAACAACTAACCCTAAAACCGGTGTCTGAACCCGCCCAACAGATAATACCCCCTGGTACCCCGCATTGCGTCCAAGCAAAGTATAAGCCCGGGTCATGTTAATGCCATACAACCAATCAGCCCTGGCTCTGGCGAGAGCGGAAACACACAGCGGGATAAAATCCCGGTTATTTCTCAATCTATCAATAGCTCTGGTAACTGCTTGTGGATTTAGATCACTTATCAGGCAACGATGAACATTTTTTCGCTTTTCACCATCCAATTTCAAAAAATCCAGAACCTCATCCACCAGCAGTTGCCCTTCACGATCCGGGTCGCCCGCATGTACCACTTCATCTGCTTTTTCCAGTAACTCCCGGATGACGTTGAGCTGTTTCGCCACAGAAGATCGCGGTTTTAACTGCCATTTCTCCGGAATGATAGGAAGATCAACCAGCGACCAACGGGCAAAGCGGCTGTCATAAGCATCAGGCTCCGCCTGCTCCAGTAAGTGCCCAATACACCAAGTCACAAACTGGTTATTTCCACAAGCAATAAAGCCATCGCCACGGCGATGCGGTTTCGGTAAAACATCAGCAATCGCCCTAGCCAGGCTTGGTTTTTCTGCAATAAAAAGCCGCATGGATATTATTCATTAACCTCAATCAGCACTCTGCCTGACTGTTGCTCAGACAACTCACCTATTGCTGTCAGTTCAATGCCATGACATCGTGCAATCATTTTCACTTCATCTACCGCTTCTGGCAGAACGGCCAGCAGCAAGCCGCCTGATGTTTGCGGATCACATAACAGGTTACGCTGAAGCACTGTCATTTCACCAATAAGATGACCATAACTGTCAAAATTACGCCCAGTGCCCCCCGGAACACACCCTTTTTCAATATAGGATCCCACTTCCGGCAGCTTAGGAATTTTTGAAAAATGGAGAGTTGCCCGGACACCCGATCCTCGACAAATTTCACTCAAATGCCCTAACAGACCAAACCCGGTCACATCAGTCATGGCTGTCACACCCGCAACTTCGGCAAGATCAGCCCCCGGTTTATTTAGGCAGCACATAGTTGCTGTCGCGACGCCTTGATGCTCAGGCAACAACAGGCTTTTTTTCTCCGCCGTGGTCAATACCCCAATGCCAAGCGGCTTTGTCAAAAATAGCTGGCTACCGGCTTTCGCTGCACTGTTCCGTTTCACCCGGTCAATGTTAACGATACCGGTTACAGCCAGACCAAAAATAGGCTCAGGTGCATCAATAGAATGTCCTCCCGCCAGTGAAATTCCCGCTTCTTTACAAACAGCCCGGCCACCTTCAATCACCTTACGGGCAATTTCCAGTGCCAGTTTATCAATCGGCCATCCCAAGATCGCGATCGCCATAATGGGCTTACCGCCCATTGCATAAATATCGCTGATAGCATTTGTCGCGGCAATCCGGCCAAAATCAAATGGATCATCCACGATCGGCATAAAGAAATCTGTCGTACTGATGATGCCCGTACCATTGCCAATATCATAAACCGCCGCATCATCACGCGTTTCATTACCCACCAATAAGTGAGGATCAAGAAATTTTTCCTGCTCACTATGCAAAATGGTTTCCAAAACTTTCGGTGAAATTTTGCAGCCGCATCCAGCACCGTGGCTGTACTGGGTAAGGCGAACTTCTGTTGACATAACAGACTCCGGTCAGAAATAACTGACAAAATTAGTCATATCCGGCGTGGTAACTTTGCCTGGCGCTTTTAAAACAGGCGTCCCAAGGTAGAGAAAACCGACTACCTTGTCATACTCATTACAACCCAGACCAGTACGCACCGTATCATCATCAGTCCATGAACCGGTGCGCCAGATACCACCAAACCCTTGCGCCACCGCCGCCATTTGCATCGCGTGCACAGTACAACCGGCAGAAACCACTTGTTCCCATTCCGGTATCTTGGAATTCTCCATTACCTTTGCCAGCACAGCGATAATTAATGGTGCACGATAAGGCGCACTTTTTGCTTTTTCTTCCGCTTCAACCCCCAGATGACCGTCAACGGCAGCCTGGTGGAGTAATTGGCTAAACCGATCAATACCTTCATCCTGCATGACAATAAAGCGCCACGGCCGTAATGCGCCATGATCAGGCGCTCTCATACCTGCGGCCAGAATATTCTGTAATGCTTCACCTTGCGGTGCCGGTGTCGTTAAACGTGATGCTGAACGTCGGTTTAACAAGAGTTCTAATGCATTCATATTTTTTCTCCTGAATAAGCTATTTTGTTATAAGCTAACATTTTCTGTTTATTTGTTAACGAATAAAAGCCCAAAAACGGCTTTTTCGGACAATTTGACACTATTTGAAGCTGACATTTATATGTCTGGTCATTAGGATAGCCCTACTTGATCCTATCTTTGGAGATGATATGCGTATTTTATGGAAGTGGGTCGCAAGATTATTTAAATGGAGTTGGCGACTGCTGAATTTTGTTCGGGAAGTCATTTCAAACCTGATTTTTATCCTGCTTATCTTGGTGATTGTTGGGGGCTTTATGCTCTATCAACAGCCCAATAAAGCGGTGGATAGTTATCGGGGAGCATTGTATGTCAATCTCACCGGTGTTGTTGTGGATCAGGTTTCCAGCCGTAACCCATTGAATCAACTGGGACGTGAACTGTTTGGTTCATCCGGCAATAAATTACAGGAAAATTCTCTGTTTGATATTGTTGATACGATTCGTCAGGCAAAAACTGATGACAAAATCACCGGTCTGGTGCTGAAACTTGACGATTTCATCGGCGCTGACCAGCCATCGATGCAGTATATCGGTAAAGCGATTAATGAGTTTAAAACCTCCGGCAAACCCGTTTACGCTATCAGTGATAACTACAACCAGCCGCAATATTATCTGGCCACTTTTGCCGATAAAATTTATCTGTCGCCACAAGGTACGGTTGGTCTTTATGGCTATTCAACTAATAACCTCTATTACAAATCCCTGCTGGATTCACTGAAAGTCACCACCCATATTTTCCGGGTCGGGACGTATAAATCAGCCATAGAGCCAGTTATGCGCGATGATATGTCTCCGGCTGCACGGGAAGCTGACAGCCGTTGGGTCAACGGTCTTTGGCACAACTACCTCAATACTATCTCCGCTAACCGCAAACTTTCTGTTCATCAGGTATTCCCAGGCGCGGATGAGATGATTGCCGGTCTGCGTGCTGTCGGAGGAGATAATGCCCAATATGCACTTAAACGCAAACTGGTCGATTATGTCGCTCCACGCAATATCATTGAAAATGAAATGACAAAAGCTTTTGGCTGGGATGAGAAAAACCGACATTTCAATGCCATCAGTATTTATGATTACGCGCCACAATTGCTGGCAAATAAATCATCATCCAAAGGCAATATTGCCGTTATCATAGCGCAAGGCACGATCGTTGATGGTCAACAGGTTCCAGGAATGGTTGGCGGTGATACAACCGCTGCGCAGATCCGCCAAGCGCGTTTGGATGATAATATCAAAGCCGTTATTCTGCGGGTAAACAGCCCTGGCGGCAGCGTTAGCGCTTCCGATGTTATCCGCACCGAGCTAGCTGCTCTGCGTGCAGCAAATAAGCCGGTCGTTGTTTCTATGGGAGGAATGGCTGCATCCGGTGGTTACTGGATCTCCACCCCCGCCAATTACATCATTGCAAACCAAAGTACGCTAACTGGTTCTATTGGGATCTTCGGTGTCATCAGTACTTATGAAAACAGTTTGGATCATATTGGTATCCACACGGATGGCGTTTCCACAACACCACTGGCGGGTATTTCTGTCACTAAAGGGCTCAGTAAAGAGTTCTCAGAGTTGATGCAGCTTAATATTGAGAATGGCTATAAGAACTTTATTGGCCTGGTTGCTGACTCACGCAATAAGACATCAGAAGAGGTCGATAACATTGCTCAGGGGCATGTATGGATTGGTAATGACGCTAAAACCAATGGATTGGTCGACCAATTAGGTGATTTCGACGACGCGGTTGTCAAAGCAGCTGAATTGGCAAAATTGGATCACCCAGAACTTGATTGGATGCAGCCGGAAATGTCATTCAGTGAGTTGCTGATGAACCAACTGACGGCAACCACTCAAGCTATCGTACCGGAAGCGATTCAGGCATGGCTACCCGCACCACTGACACAGGCCGCTCAGGCAGTAAAACAACAAGCTGAGTTCTATCGCCATTTGAATGATCCACAAAATCGTTATGCGTTCTGTTTAAACTGTGGAGATATTCGCTAAAAAACCATCATAATGCATGATATTAGCAGAAACATGCCGCTGGAATTCCCCGGTATGATCCTGGTGATAACTTAATTAATGACGTTTTTAGCCTGACAGATACCCTGTCAGGCTTTTTTTATTTTGTAATGCTCCTATAATCCAGCTGATCTTTTTACGAGGCACAGTCATGCAGAAAAAATCTATTTATGTCGTCTATACTGGCGGAACCATTGGGATGCAACGTTCATCTCAGGGATACATTCCCGTTTCCGGCCATTTACAGCGCCAGCTCACCAAAATGCCCGAATTCCACCGGTCTGAAATGCCGACATTCACCCTCCGTGAACATCACCCACTGATTGATTCTTCTGATATGACCCCAGAAGACTGGCAACTCATCGCTGATGATATCCGGCAAAATTACGATGATTATGATGGTTTCGTGATCCTGCATGGCACGGATACGATGGCATTTACCGCATCCGCGCTCTCTTTTATGTTTGAGAATCTGGGTAAGCCGGTGATTGTGACAGGATCACAAATCCCGCTGGAAGCACTACGCTCTGACGGACAGACAAATTTGCTGAATGCACTTTATCTTGCCGCTAACTACCCCGTTAACGAGGTCAGCCTGTTTTTCAATAATAAATTGTTCCGTGGGAACCGGACGGTCAAAGCACATGCGGACGGTTTCGATGCTTTTGCCTCACCAAACTGCTCCCCATTGATGGAAGCAGGTATTAACATCAAAACCTTCAATGCAGGTCCGGCCCCTGCCAGCCGTGGTGCATTTATCACTCATCAGATCACTCATCAGCCTATTGGCGTGATAACCATTTATCCCGGCCTTTCCAGTCAGGTTGTGAACAATATTTTAATGCAACCGGTTAAAGCCTTAATCCTGCGCTCATATGGCGTCGGCAATGCACCACAGCACCCTGAATTATTGAAAGAACTAAAACAGGCAACAGAGAGAGGGATTGTGGTTGTCAATCTGACCCAGTGCATTTCTGGCAGGGTAAACATGGATGGTTACGCAACCGGTCATGCTTTGGCTGAAGCCGGTGTTATCAGTGGCTACGATATGACCTTTGAAGCAACTTTAACTAAGTTGCACTATTTACTCAGTCAACCTTATGGCAATGAAAAAATTCGTTATTTAATGCAACAAAATTTACGTGGTGAATTAAGTTATGCCGATAAATAATCCGAGAAAGAGATGAAAACAGCCCTATTACTTATTGATCTACAGAATGATTTCTGTACCGGCGGTACATTGGCCGTAAAAGAGAGTGAACACGTCATTGATGTTGCAAATCAGGCAATTGATATCTGTCTGAAACACAATATCAGCATTATTGCCACCCAAGACTGGCACCCTGCTGAACATATGAGCTTCGCAGTAAACTCCGGTCAGAAGATCGGGGATATCGGTATACTGAACGGTATTGCGCAAGTATGGTGGCCGGAACACTGTGTTCAGGGGCAACATGGCGCTGATTTCCATCCACAACTGAACAAGCAGGCCATTATTGAGATTTTCTACAAAGGCGAAAATCCACAGATCGACAGCTACAGCGCTTTCTTTGATAACGGCCATCAGAGTAAAACCCGGCTTGACGACTGGTTGCAAACAGAGCAAATTGAACGACTGTTTATTATTGGTATTGCCACTGATTATTGTGTGAAGTTTACCGCGCTGGATGCGCTGGCATTAGGTTATGAAACCTGGGTAATCACTGATGGTTGTCGGGGGGTTAACCTCAGTCCAGGTGACAGCCAATCCGCATACAAAGAGATAAAAGCGCAAGGCGCGATCCTGATAGAACTTGCCCAGTTAGAAAGAGCCCTTTTCTGATACCCATCAAGGCCAGGCTGAGTTCAACAAACTCAGCCTTTTCATCTTCATCTTGCGAAGATTATGGTTTAAATGTTGCCACCATTTCAGACTGAAAGGCCGCTTTCAGTTCTTGTTTACTCTTCATCACCAACTGACCATCAGTACCGATTGTCATATGCTCAGGTTCATGGTTGTGCCTTGCTTGCCATAGCATAATCATTTGCAAGCTATTCTCTTTCTGCTCTACAGTTAGAGGCACACCATCCTGCCATTTACCCAGTTCGACTGCCTGAACCAGGCGTTGATATATTTCTGGTGTCATTACAGATAACAGATCATCCAGTTCCATTGATATTTCCTCATTATTATTTTCTAGAATTAGCTGAAACGATTTTTCTTACATAAATTAACGGCAATGCCGGCAATGATAAAAATGTCTAACCTACTGTTTTTTCACCTGTATTTTCATCAGTAAAACTTAACGCAGCCGAGTTGATACAAAAACGTTCTCCTGTTGGTTTCGGACCATCAGCGAACACATGCCCCAAATGAGCGTCACAATGGCGGCAACGAACTTCAATACGCTGTATATTATGACTATTATCATCAAGATACAGTACCGCATCATCGCTGACAGGCTGGTAAAAACTCGGCCAGCCACAGCCAGAATCAAATTTAGTCTCGGACATAAATAACGGCTGCCCACAGCACAGACAATGATACACGCCACTTTTTTTATTATGTAGCAGTTTCCCCGAAAATGGCGGTTCCGTCCCAGCATTCTGGGTAACATGACGCTGAATATCAGTAAGCTCTGTATAAAGGGAAACATCAGGATTCTTAGCCATAACGACCACCTTAATAAGACTCATGTTTTCAATAAAATCAAATGATAATAACAAAAGATTAACATTACATCAGTGGAATTTATTTTAAGCGGTTAACTGAAGATATTTATCCTACTATTTGTGATGTGACTCGCATATCTAACCGATTAACTTTCAATATCTGTCGGTGCCCCGATAATGATGGGCGGATCGATTGCTGGTACCGTATAACAAGTGTCTGAATGGTGTACTCAAAGTCGATGTTTTTCGACTATTGACACGATTCCGCTTGACGGCTGGCAAGGTTTTGGTAACTTTAGTAATAATTTTTAATTCACTAAAAAATAGCTGGTGGAACACTATGACTATCAAAGTAGGTATCAACGGTTTTGGTCGTATTGGCCGTATTGTTTTCCGTGCTGCACAAGAACGTTCAGACATCGAAATCGTCGCAATCAACGATTTGCTGGATGCAAAATACATGGCTTACATGCTGAAATACGATTCAACTCACGGTCGCTTCAACGGAACGGTTGAAGTAGAAGACGGCCACCTGGTTGTTAACGGTAAAACTATCCGTGTTACAGCAGAAAGAGATCCAGCCAACCTGAAATGGAATGAAGTGGGCGTTGATGTTGTTGCAGAAGCAACAGGTATCTTCCTGACTGATGAAACTGCACGTAAGCACATTATCGCTGGTGCGAAAAAAGTGGTTCTGACTGGCCCATCCAAAGATGACACACCTATGTTTGTTATGGGTGTTAACCACAAAGCTTACGCCAGCCAGGACATCGTTTCCAATGCCTCCTGCACCACTAATTGTCTGGCACCGCTGGCTAAAGTTATCAATGACAAATTCGGCATCGTCGAAGGGCTGATGACCACTGTTCACGCAACCACTGCGACTCAGAAAACAGTGGATGGCCCTTCTGCAAAAGATTGGCGCGGTGGCCGTGGTGCCGCTCAGAATATCATCCCATCTTCTACCGGTGCGGCTAAAGCAGTAGGTAAAGTTATCCCTGAGCTGAACGGTAAACTGACTGGTATGGCTTTCCGTGTTCCTACTCCTAACGTCTCTGTTGTTGACCTGACTGTACGTCTGGAAAAACCTGCCACCTATCAGCAAATCTGTGATGCCATCAAAGACGCAGCTGAAGGTGAGCTGAAAGGCGTTCTGGGTTACACCGAAGATGACGTTGTATCTAATGATTTCAATGGCGAAAAACTGACTTCTGTATTTGATGCAAAAGCCGGTATTGCCCTGAATGACAACTTTGTGAAGCTGGTTTCCTGGTATGACAACGAAACAGGTTATTCTAATAAAGTGCTGGATCTCATCACTCACATCTCTAAATAACTGAGTCATCACCTTGCCTGAAAAGAGCCGCCTTTCCTTGCGGCTCTTTTGTTTTAATCTGTTTACAACATGCGTTATTCTTGGGCCATGCAATATGCCTGCTTTGGGTTTATAAGGTCATAACACATGAGCGATACAATTTTTGCATTACCGGTTGCAGAACAAATCTCCCCTTCCATCAGTCAACGGAATATAGATGGCTTCCCATTGATAGTCGTGTCTCATCCTAAAGTTCGTGGCGCAATCAGCCAGCAAGGGGCGCACCTCATCGCCTGGCAACCCAGTGATGAAGAACCGGGATTGTGGTTAAGCAGGAAAACAGCATTTAAAGCAGGCACCGCTATCCGCGGGGGTATTCCTATTTGTTGGCCCTGGTTTGGCCCCGTAGGAACACCAAATCACGGTTTTGCCAGAACGCTTCCCTGGGAATTCAGTGCACATAATGAACATGAAAATGGCGTAATATTAACTTTCACGCTGAGAGACAACGAATATACCCGTAAATTGTGGCCCTATGATTTTACCTTGATTGCCCGTTTCAAACTGTGTGAAACCTGTGAAGTGGAACTGGAAGCCTATGGTGATTATCAGGCAACCTGTGCCCTGCACACTTATCTGAATGTCGGTAATATTAATCAGATTTCAGTCAGTGGTCTGGGTAAACATTTTATTGATACTGTTGCTGATAAAGAGCAATACACAACAGGAGAAGATCTTACTTTCACCGGCCACACTGACCGCATCTATACAGAACCAGAAGATTTTAATCTGATAAGAGATAACTCACTGAAACGAACAATTGAAATTCACCATTACCATCACAGTGATGTTGTATGCTGGAATCCCGGTGCTGAATTATCGAATAATATGAAAGATATGTGTGATGAAGGTTACAAAAATATGATTTGTGTAGAAACAGCTCGTATAAATAAACCATTAATTGCCAAAAATGATAGCCCAGCCCATATTTCGGTTGTCATTCGTTGCCGGAAAGACCATCAGTAAATAACCCTAACTCTGCTTAAGAACAGAGATTTCAGAAACACGTAGATTCAAACTCAGTCTTATCGCTTGGAATGTAAATGTGCCGCTTCTATGCGTTTTGTACATTAACTCAAGCATTTTTATGCCGATAACGTATCAACAGTAATTTTGTCGGACATTTGTTCAAGCTCACTCTGACTCAGTCCGGTGATTTTCATCACCTGTTTCACGGTCGATACTCATACTTCGGTGACTGTTCTGACAGTCACCGTAAGATCCTCGTTTAACACGCATCGTTGAATGCTGATTAAGAGCTCTCAGCACGAGTTAGTGGCGTATTTGCTCAAGTTCGTTCTGGCTCAACCCGGTAGTTTTCATTACCGTTTCACGGTCGATACCCATATCGATCATCGCACACGCGATTTTCAGGATCCCCTGTTTTTCGCCTTTATGCAATCCTTCCTGACGCCCTTCCTGACGCCCTTCCTGACGCCCTTCAATAAATCCTTTCTGGTGCCCCTTCTGCTCCAGTTTCTGCGCTATTGTCATCAGTACCTCCTCATACTTCGGGGACTGTTCTGCCAGTCGCCGGATAAAACCCTCTGGATCAGCGGTATCTCCCGCCTGTAATAAGTAGTTTAGCAC
>NZ_PUJU01000021.1 GCF_011189505.1 Photorhabdus tasmaniensis | reverse complement strand
ATTAAAACGTATATTGGCCTGGAGTTTTTTCTGTTTCAGCAGGCTGTGTAAAATGTCGGGAACACTGAGCTGGTGATAAATACGGCTGTCCTGATCGAGGGTCAGCAGCCACATTTCTGGCCTGACGGTCAGGTGATACAGCGTTTGATGCCGGTTTGTGGTCCCGATAACCGCACTTTCAATCAATCCGTTCACTTCACGTTGCAAAACATCGTCACGGGTGACGGTGAACTGTGCGGTTTGAAGCAGAAGGGTATCCGTATCAATATCGGAGCGCGGTGCCGCCAGGGTCAGCGACAGGGTAAATAACGATGAAAGCGCTTCATCTAATGTAAAATTGACGACCGCAAAAGTCATGGGTGCCAGGTTGCCGATAGTGCAAGAGAAGCGGAGTCCGGTTTTCATGGTTTTTCCTCAATGACATCATCTTTTGGTGTCTGGGCATTATTGAAAGATGTCCCGCATTCATGACCTTCCAACCCCCGAAGAATATTTGGATCACTCGGTTTAGGGATAAATGAGGCAAAGCACGATCGCCTCTTTTGCGATCAAAGGTTAATGAGAATTTATATGTTTATTTAATAAACATCAAGATTGATATTTTAAAGATATGTAAATCTCACTTCAAAACAGTCACTGGTGTGAATTTTATCGGCGTTTAAGTAACATAATGATTTAATTTATTTCAAAAAGTTTGATTTAGGGGAGATTGCTTTGATCAAGTTATGGCACCATGATAGTCAGATGTCATAAGCTGTAATTAATAGTTAACTAATAATTAATATGGTAAACTAATGTGACGTTCCATTATTTTGGTTGGAGATCCTGTATCCTGTCCAAAATGTGGTGGTAATCGAAACCGTTATACCCGGTGTAAAAGATCAGCTGTTCACGATCGATAACTAATAGTGCCTGACGGTGTGAAAAAATACAGCTCATACGAAAGGTGGAAGAATTATCAGATAGAGTCATAAGGAACTTATATCAATAATGAGAAGTCGAGTGTTACTTGGGTAAAAAGTATAACGATAATATAAATAGTTGGTAGATTCATATAATAATCGACCATAGAGCTTGCGATAAAGTTTTTTGCGCAACCCTTGCCGTGTAAGGTGTATCACTATTTTGAAACGTTATTTATTACAATCATTTCCTAAAAAACAGAATTACCTATTTTTTCAGTGGTTGGTATATCAGTCGAACATAATTAACTTCCTTGTTGGTGATAATGGCAGAATTGCTTCCTCATATTTCTACTGAATCCGAACTTCCCCATTGATAAACCACCCCTTATTAAGTAACTTATTAATTAAATATGAGATCCAGCAACTGAATAAAACCATTAAAGTTATTAAATTCGTTATAACTATATTGAGAAATTTTTTCTTTCCATTACTATTGAGCTTATGAGCGATTAACTTAAACAATTAAATTAATCCGTTCATTTTCGAAGAACCAAGAAAAATTTCCATTAATTAAGTTACAACCTATAATTGAATTAATCACATATTGTTATTAGTTTATAAATTATATATTTGGGATTATTTAGGTGCATCCAATGATAAGTAAGGAAACATTTGAGGTCTTCCCCTCGGTTGATATTGTTGACGGCATTGCTATGACATCGAATTCTGCGATTCGATTAACCCTTGGTGAAAGTTCAACATTACGGAGACCTTTAGGTACCCCGGTAGAGGTCGCGCTGGCCTGGCAAAATGCCGGGGCGAAATGGATACATGTTGTTGATCTTGATGCTGCATCAGGGCGAGGCTCAAACAGCCATTTGATTGCTGATGTTATCGCCGCAGTTGATATTCATGTCCAGGTCTGTGGCGGGATCAGAGATGAGGCGATTTTGAGCAAAGTATTAGCAACCGGATGCCAGAGGGTTAATTTGGGAACCGCCGCACTAGAAAAACCAGATTGGTGTGCCCGGGCGATTGCAGAACATGGCGATAAAATCGCAATCGCTCTGGATGTAAGAAGCACATCAGAAGGTTATCAACTGGCAACCCACGGATGGAATGTAAACAATGGCAATCTCTGGGATGTCCTTGAACGCCTTGATAGACAAGGCTGTCAGCGCTACGTCGTGACCGATGTTGAGCGGGGCGGCATGATGAGCTCACCAAACTTCACTCTATTACGTGAAGTCTGTGCGCAAACTTCATCACCAGTGATTGCCGGCGGCGGGGTATCAAGCATAGATGATCTGCGTGCTTTAGCGGACATGTATACTCTGGGTGTTGAAGGTGCAATTCTTGGTCAGGCTTTACATATCGGTAAAGTTTCTCTTGAAGATGCCCTTGCCGCAACGCAATCGCCGAGGAGTTGAATATGTCCGGGACGTTCTCTTTATCTCCTGATTTGGATCTTCGTGCTATTGGTTTATTGGGGGAATTACGCAGCATACCCGAAGCAGGCTATTTAGCGAAAGAAGTGACGTCGCTTCCGGGTTTACTCACAGAGACACCGGAATTCGTCGGTTCCCGTGGCGTTGCCTATTACGAACAAAAATCTTGCCGGGAGCTATTGGCTACAGCGAAAGATTACGCGGAGCACATCACTCAACTCCAGTGTACAGATGAGCTGTGCGCTACCCCATCAAAATACATATTAGCCGATCATATCCTGGCAAAGTTGCTCAGAATTATTGATAGCTTATTAAGCTCTCCGCAAATTGTTAACGAAGATATCGTGCCGTTTATTGATGGGGTCAAAGAGTGCGCTAAAGTCGTCAGCTCAACACTGACAGGCACGGCATTCAGTTTTTCATCCTCTTCGATCCGTGACCTTAAATTGCCGTTTTCTTCGGAACACAAAGTGCCCAGACCGTATATTGAAGGGGATAATCACCTGTTAACGTTAGCCGCAGCACAAATTGACGCATGCCCAAGCTCCTCAATTGTTGGCATTATGTTGGGAGGATCAGCGGCGGCGGCAGTAACCGCAGCGGCATGGGGCAGCGATCTCAATTTAGTGAAAGTTTCACGCTACGATGATGCATCTAGTAAGAGTAATCGTCTGTGGGGACCTGACATTCCGTCTGGGCAAACAGTGACGATTATTGATGATAATTGTGGAACCGGCGATACCTTACGTCAGGCGATCGACCTGGTGATCGCGGAAACCGGGCAACGTCCGAAAGCACGAGCCGTCGAACTGCACTGGGAAAAACTGTTACGCACCTGTACTTATGGGCATCCTGATCGTGTATTCAGCCCTGAAACGTTAGATGTATTGACACCTTGGTGTTTCAGGCATCATCGGGTATTAAACAGTTTGGTTACCCAGCTTTTAACTGATGGTAAATACGCTCATACAACTACTGCGGATTGGGTCGCCTATTCATACAGTTTGTTATCTGTCCTTCATGACTCCTTGGCAGACTCAACATGGGCAACAAAATTATTGTGTTTTCTATCGAATCTGAAATCACAAACACCGCTGAATTGTCAGCAACCAATAGATGCATTTAAGACTCTGGCACATCAATGCCCTGAATGTTCTGCCCGGAAAATTAGTTTAGAAAAGGGAAATAATTGATTATGGCAATAGCACATATTATTTGGGATTGGAATGGAACATTGCTTAATGATGTCAATGTTTCATTAAGTGCAACCAATTTTGCGCTTGCAGAAATTGGCATTGAATCGCTGACCTTAGAACAATATCGGGAATATTATTGTGTTCCGGTGCAAATTTTCTATAAACAAGTGATTGGACGTGAACCTTCATCTTCTGAATGGTCAGTGATCGGGAAAACGTTTAATTTTCATTATCGGCCAGGTATTCAGAAAGCCAGTTTAACTGAAGGCGTGAGTCAACTCCTTGCTTCCCGATATCAAACAGGGGCTACTCAATCATTATGTTCACTGATGCAACATGATGAGTTAGTACCTATGCTCGATAATCATGGTATCGGCAAATTCTTTACCCAGGTAGATGGTAGAAATACGCCACTGTTAACAACCGGCAAATCAGAGCAATTAGCGGATCATCTAAAAAAACTCAATGTTTCTCCTGAACAAAGTGTGGTTATTGGTGACGCTACTGATGACGCCATTGCGGCATTAGCGGCAGGTACCCATGCCATTCTTTATACCGGGGGAACCCACAGCCGTATAAGTCTTGAAACCGCAGGTGTTCCCGTTGTTGATACCTTAAGTGAAGCGCTATTAATAGCAGATTCTCTGGTATATAAACAATAAAAAGGAATTTATTAAAAGTAACTGCCAAAAATAACCATAATAAAAAAATATTTTTGAATATTTTAAAATAAATGATTAAAGATAAAACTTAACTGTTATCTATGTTCACTCCATAAATAAAAGGAATAAATTTATGTTAATTTCTGTCGTTGGGCTTCAATTCGGAGATGAAGGAAAAGGAAAGTTTGTTGACTATTTATCCGTTAATATTAATAACGTCGCCAGATTTAATGGCGGAGCAAATGCCGGCCATAGTGTACAATGTGGGAATATAAGAGGCTCCTTTTCTCAATTGCCCTCATCACTGAATGAAAAAAATTTGTATATATGCCAGGGCGCTTTAATCAGCCTACCGATACTCATTAGAGAGATTGATTTTATACAAAAAGAGAACATTAACTCTAATATATTTATCGATCCTCGATGCCATATTGTTTTGCCATTACATGCCGAGCTAAATAAAGCATCAGAGAAATATAAAGGTAAAAATAAAATAGGCTCGGTTGGTGTAGGCGTCGGTGCCTGCGTTGAAGATAAATCTAATCGCCATGGTATCCGGCTTATTGATACTTTAGATAAAGAGAAATTAAGAACAAAATTAGAGTTTCTTTGGGGTATCAGGGAAAAACAGATTAACCATGTTTTTAATGAAGAAGCCACATTAGATTTTGAAGAGATGCTAGAGAAAACGCATCAATATGGCAAGAGAATAGAGCCTTATTTCACATTTACTAATGAGGTCATCGGTGACTTGCTGAATTCTGGGGAAGATGTCTTACTTGAAACATCACAAGCCACTTTCTTAGATAATAGTTTTGGTACTTACCCTTATACCGTAGCATATCAGACATTAGTTCAAACTTGTTTTGCTATGATAGGTATCCCGGCGCAGAAAATACATATTGTCGGTGTGATGAAATCCTATATGATCCGCGTAGGCAACGGACCATTCCCCACTGAGTTATCTGACGAGAAAGCTGACTATATTCGGGAACGTGGAAACGAATATGGTACCGTTTCAAAAAGGCCAAGACGTTGTGGCTGGTTGGATTTATCTCTGATTAAACATGCGGTAAAACTCAATGGGGTAACAGAACTGGCAATCACGAATGTTGATGTTCTTGCTGGCTTACACGAGATAAAAGCGGCTATTGCATATGAAATTGACGATGAAATCGTGAGTTGTGATAACGCATTATTACAGTTAGACAGAGCAAAACCTATTTATAAAACCTTTAAATGTTGGGGAGAGCTTAACGGAGGATCATATACACACTTGGCAGAGCTTCCCATAGAATTGATTAACTTCTTGTCTTTTATTCAAGACTATGCTGGAGTTCCTATCAAGTATATCTCATATGGACCAGATAGAAATCAGACATTAGTCATTTAATAATAAGAGCGGGAAAGATAATGATTCATTATGTAACTGGATTTATGTTTTCTAAAGATAAAAAACATGTCTCTTTAATCTCAAAATTACAACCCAGTTGGCAAACAGGGAAACTTAATGGGATTGGCGGTAAAATAGAGGCAGGTGAAAACCCTCAACAGGCAATGGCAAGAGAATTCGCAGAAGAAGCAGGAGTTGAAACACGTCCTGAAGAGTGGCGACTATTTACCGTTTTAACTCGTCCTGACGTTTACCGGGTAAATTTTCTCTATATGTGTGATGATCGAGTCTATTGTGCAAAATCAATTGAAAAAGAGATCGTCAATATCTATGAAACAAATGCATTACCCAATAATGTTATCTATAACTTACGCTGGTTAGTTCCGATGGCTGCCGATGAGCATTTACGTTTCGATAAAGAAATTGAAATCACCGAAATGCGGGGTTAAATGTGGTATTATCGGCATAATGTGTATTTTATGTGATTAATGCTGTTGCAAATATGGAAGTTCCTGTGTCTGAAATAGGTGCTTCCATAGCTTTTTACGATCGGAATGTCAGACAAACACGTTCAGTATCATTCGTCCAACAAATTTTTCATGCTTCCCCGCCATCGGTAGGTTAAGAGCAAGTCGTGCAATCCAAGGGCTGCCCTTTGAAGTTAAACGACGTCCTTCCGCTAAGACACTAGCAGCCTTACAAGAAGCCAAAGAGTTGGAAATAAAAGCAGAACATCGTTATCACTTTGTAGAAGCCATGCTCAAAGGACTGAATGATAAGCCAAAAATGGAGTGAATTACCCTGGCGAATAGAGTACACACGTACTTTTGAAAAGTTTTGGGAACGTTATAATCGGGCTGGTCGTAGCAATATGAACGCTCTCTTAATGATTGCTAAAAAAATGAGATAAATAGACAAGAATGAACTATTCATTTGTCGTGATAATATCGCTAACAACGAAATCATTAAAGTGACCGTTCCGTCGGTCACGAAACTCAGCCATCGACCAGTTTATATCTTTCCCCCTTTTAAACCATAATCAGTCAACATCCAAATTTACCCAATGTCGCTTCCGCAATAGGAATATATTGGTCCGTTAATTTACTGACGTTGTTATTGGTTGCAGGGTAGCTACAATCAAGGAAAAACCAGTTTATCGGTGTATCCAATATTGACGCGATCTGCACCAGATGGGATAAATTAATGCGGTTTATCCCTCTTTCATAGCGTGAAAGTTGTTGTTGGCTGATACCTATTTGTTCCGACAATTTTACTGCGGTCATACCTAATTCTTTCCTTCTTTTCTGAATACGCTTCCCTACTAATAGATGATCTTGTTTCATTTTCATCCCAGCCTTTAGCTTAAAAAAATACCCTATTTTATGGCATTGCCAAAATTATTGCCCCTGATCCAGAAAAAGGGCCAGCCTCTACTCTGCCATTTTTCTGTAAAACTGATTTTACCGTAACGGGTACACTTCCTCCCGCCGGTACAAAAACAGAAACACCCTCTTCGCCTTTTCTATTATTTAATAATAACTGGGCTTTCAAACTACCATCACTTCTCAACGGCACGAATCCCCTGTCAGGGCCAGTCGCTGTCACAATAATCTCCATATCTCTATTACAGGTCACATTAATATTCTCGGCTCTGGTTGCACCTTCCAATTTTTCTTCATCAATGTTGCCGTAATTAAGTTCAACTGAACCCTCACTGACCTGACAAAAACCTATCGGAGGGGGGGCAATACCACATAAAGATCCCGGTAATAGTCTTCCTCTAAAACCATTTCGATCGGTTTCATAAAACAACCCCACACATTCCTGGTGAGACTGAATAGCCGGGCCAAAATGCTTTGCAATTCCGGTAATGGGAAAACTGGTTTGTTTCAATATCTGAGCCTGAACTTGTTTCATCGTCCTGTATCTTTCTACACGGATATTGAATAGTTTATATGGCTGCCCTGAATAACCGTCTACACTATGACGATGGTTAACAGACACCCAACACGCAGAATAACCATAACAAGGATTTGGCGTAAAATCGTTCTCTTCGTCCCAGCGTTCAATCACAAAAGTATAATAGGCATTTGTGGGAACACCTTCAGATTTAGTGATATATGAAAATATTGATGCCGTAGCACCTGATGAAAACAGCGATAAAAATACCAGACAAGCAGAGAATAATTTTTTCATTTACTTACCTAATAAAATAAAACCAAAACTGTTCGATTAGTCATAGTTGAGATTAAATGTTGCAATAGCATGAAACACGCCCCGTTTAATCGTCTGGTTAGCCAGCGCCGTTGGTTCAGCCTGTACATACGCTTTCAGGATAATCACGTTTTCACCCTCTTTTAGCAAATAGGCATCCCCATTTTTATTCAACGGTAACCGTTTGCCTTCCGCCGTTTCGATACCAATGGCAATCCCGGAAGCCTGACTACCCGCGCCTAATGCTAATAAACCCGGTAATTGTGTGTTTTCTACCCCACTGAATGTCAGTTTAATAGATTTCCCCACACTCATATCACAGCCAGACAGCCTTAGCTGAAAAGGCTCACTATTGGTCCGGCCATGCAGATACAAATATTTTTCAGCAATCGTGCCCAAATCAAGCCGGATATCTTCATCACCCGGTTGAATCGTGCAGGGTTCTTCAACCAATGCGCCGTAAAAACGCATATTATCCGCAGCCTGTACCACCTGATGGCAATAAACCGCAGTAGCCACAATCATAAAACCAACGCGCAATACGAATAACTTGAAATAATTCATTGGCTTTCCTTTCACTGGTATTCCGCCAGTAATGTCGCTGTCACTTCAAACGCCCCTTCTGGTAACATGCTCCCCGGTTTCTTCACCGGCACAGCCTGTATCACCGGCAGTTTCTGTGATGTCACCGGAATACGCTTGTTAAGGGTGAATGCTTTACCATCCAAAGTCAGACGAATACCCAAATTGGTGATATTTGTTTTCAAAGCAGCAGCATCAAATGAAGTCTGTGGGCCAATCACTGTCAATCCTAAACTCCAGCCTGAAACATTAGGCGCACACACCAATTGATAATTCACCGGCTGGGTATAATTCACTCCATCCACCTTATGTATTCCAACGTTATGACCGAAATAGATGTCAATCATATTGCTGTCATTAATAATGCAAGGGGGCGGTTCAAGCAGTGTGCCATGAAACCACATATTATCTGCCGCCTGCCCCGGCATTACACTGTTTAAACCCAGGCAAACCGTCCAGAAAGCACGATAAATGAAATGTTTCATCAGTGTCTCCTGTTCATTGGTATTCAACCATCATCGTGGCAGCTGCGCCAAAACCACCGCCTTTCAATACTGCGGTCATATTTTTTACCGGCACCGCATGTAATTCAGGAAAATCCGGGTAGGTAAATTTCATCCAATCATTGACGGGTAATTTCTGTCCGTTATGAATAACCGCGATACCAAGCCCAGAGTGATTGGTTTGTAACACTGCCCGGTCAAAACTGGCGGTGTTACCCGATATCATCATTTTCATCGCATTGGCCGGCATTTTTTCACATTTCACCGTGTACTTAACCGGCTTCATGTAATTAACCCCATCAATACGAGTAATCAGCACTTCACCAAAATCCACATCAATAGTATTACCATTATTAATCACACAAGGTGGAGGCGCGATAACAACACCATATATATTGACCGGCGTTTTACCCGAAAGGCTGCTAAACGGCGTTACTGCAACGTTTACCCTTTTTGTCGGTAAATCAGCCTGAGCACTGGCACTCAGCAAACAACCCAGCAGTAATACAACCCATTTTTTTCGCCTGCGGTACAGTTTTTTTATTCGCAGAGGTTTAGTCATAATTCACCCTAAAATCCACCACGGCCCAGTAATGCCCAATCCCCAATGCTCCCGACGTCCGCACCGGTGTTACGTAATACGTCAGACTATCCTGCCCGGCTGCCACAAAACGCGGGCGTCCCCGGTCTCCCAGCCGGATATCATTGTTAGCGGAATCGGTGATCTGTAACCCCAACCCGGTGACACCCGCCACCCGTACCAGATGGGGATAATCCCGATCCGCCGCAGCCACAAAACTGATAGTCACCACCGGCTGCAAATTACCCCACGTCAGATTGCCTGTCCGGGTATCACGCACCGCTCCTTTGGCCCGCAAACAGTCGCGGAATATCAGGGAAGTCATATCCAGACGGCACGCCGCCTCAGTTAACATACCAAACACATGCAGTTCACCGTGGTGACCATCTATATCCGCGATATTCGCAACCCGGCTCTCTACCACCTGACTCACCGTCACCGGTATCAGTAAGATCGCCAGTGCCAGTACGCAACCTGTCCGTTCTATGTTCATCGTCGCTTCTCCCGGCTTCGTCCGTCACGACGAACGTTTAGCCATCTGACACTGGTTTCCTGCGCAGCTAAATGTCAGTTGCGGCCGGCCACCATAATCATTGATATAGGTCAGTACTGGCGCACTTCCCAAAGCCCCGGCACTCCCACTCAGCGTGGCACTGCTTTTGGGTGCCACCATCAATGGCTTAAAGTCCTCCACCGTTTTTCCCTTAAGCTGACTCGACGCATCCACCACAGTGATGTAATACGGTGTCGGATTGTTCACCTGATATTGATCCCCCTGACGTGTCAGTGTCATCTTCTCCTGCCAAGGGTTATCCAGATCAGTACGACTGGCAAAAATCGCTTTCGGCCGGTAGAACAGCTTTATTCGGGTTTGCAACGCAATTTGCAGTGTATTCGGCTTCTTACTGCGCGGTGGAATTTCACGCAAATTAAAATAGAACAGGCTTTCCCGATCCTGTGGCAGCTGTGCTATTGCTGGCAGTGACTGTATTTTCACCTGGCTTTTTGTCCCCGGCTCCACTCGTTGTACCGGCGGTGTCACCACTAACGGACCATTGATTTTGTTACCCTGCTCATCTTCTATCCAGCCCTGAGCCAAATATGGCAACTCTTTGTTCTGGTTGCTGATATCCATGCTGGTGGATTTATCCTCACCGTTAAACACTATCCGGGTACGATCCAGTGCAATGGCCGCTATTGACTCACAGACCACTGACAAACTCAGGGCGGCGATCGTTACTGCATTCACTGTTTTTTTCAATTTCATGCTCAATTACTCATTTCTCAGAATATGTTATTTCAGCGTCATTACAGGTCACCGCGATAAGTTCCGGTGACAGCAACAAGGTTTCCATGCTGCCTGTCAGTTGAAGCTATGGCTGCTATTACCGCTGGCCAACTGGCAGAGCAGTAATAACGAGGCCATCTCTTCAACTATGGGTAATTCATGTGGTAGTTCAATCACACACTGCAACTCCCCATCCCAGCGTACATCCAGTTTCTCCCCCGGATTTATCCCGCTCAGGTAGGTATTCCCACCATCATTGACGATACCGATTTCCCGTTTATCTTTATTCAACACAGTGGCCCCAAACGGTGGCGTACTACCGTCTGGCAAACGGATCATGCTCATCGCTTTCTCACCGGATATCACCTGAAATTTACGGTAACCAATCGCCCCTTCCGTCAGCGTCGCTTGTTGTACCGACCGTATTGCCTCCACATTGTCCGGCAGTTTATTCAAATCAATACTCGCACTGTTGCGGTAGTAGTTGTTTACATCAGAGATCACTGCTTTACCGAACATATTGGTATGGGTAATCGCACCGAAGCCTTTCACCGGGACGTTCCCTACACCATCGGTATCTACCATCAGACGCGTCGTACCCGGCGTATTGATGCGATGCAGTGCCGCACCTTCTGATGTGACAGTCACCCCACCCTGGACAGCAAGCGCCGCCGAGGTATAACGCCCATCCTGATAACTCGCACTGGTCGTCAGTTGGGCAAGATCACCGTAATGGGTTAAATAGCCGTTAGCCGCTGCCTTGCCGTCAATACTGGTGCCCGCCGCTAAACGATAGCTGCTGTTTTCAGTAATCCGGTCGTAATAACCTACTGTATTGGAATTACCTTTGCGGTTAACCATCGCGTTATAACTGATCGTTCCTGAATTCCCCCACGGCAGGGATAACGTCAGATACATACCATCGTCATTTTTACCTTCATATTTATTACGATAAGCGGACAGGTTTAGGTTAATATTCTTAATAGTTCCAATACCGAAATAGCGTGATACCGATATGTTGTAGCGATCATTGTTCGACCGGTTCCAGTAAGTTTGGTGGCTGTAGTTCAGATAAGTACTGACTCCCAAATCTGTGAACTGTTTATTCAACATAATGGTATAAAGTTCTTTATTGCTCTCCGCATCCCCGTCGTGATAACGGCGATCCAAATACTGGCTCATGCTCATGAAGTCACGTTCCGAGAAACGATAACCTGCAAACGTCACTTGACTGTCATATTGCTCAAAACGCTTGGAATAGCTCAGACGATAAGAGCCGCCGGTCAAGGTTTGGCCCTCATCCGGTAAACGGGCACGGGATTCAGTCACATCAAATGACAATGCGCCGAAGGCCATCAGATCACGGCCTACCCCCAACGACAGGGCGTTATAATCTCCAGCCCCCAATAACCCACCATACAGCGACCAACCGTTGTTTATCCCCCAGGAAAATTCGCCCAGCCCAAAGCTGTTCCCCTCACTATGGTGCTGCCAATTGGTTGGCTTACCCGCCGCCAGTTTGTACTGCACCCGGCCCGGACGGGTCAGGTAAGGAATACTCGCGGTATCGACCTGAAATTCCTGTATACCACCATCGTGTTCTTCCACCCGTACATCCAGTTTGCCGCTGACCGCATCATTGATGTCCTGAATACGGAATGGGCCAGGCGCAACCTGGGTCTCATATAACACCCGGCCCTGCTGACGGATGGTCACTCTGGCATTGGTTTTCGCTACGCCAGTCACCTCCGGCGCATAACCACGCAGGTTTGGCGGCAACATATTGTCATCCGTCACCAGACTCGCTCCGGTAAAGCGAAAGCTGTCAAAAATACCTGAATTGAGATAATCCTCACCCAGTGTCAGTTTGGCCTGCCAATGCGGTATTGCCCGGTACATGTAGTAACGGCTCCAATCCCAGTTTCTTTCTGTACTCCCTGCCCGACCAGTGGTGTGGTTATACTGTGACTGCCAATCTGCTCGCAGACGCCACGCCCCAAAATTTATCCCGGTTGTGCCGTTGGCGCTGATATTATGATTCTCATTTCCCTTAGCCGGCTTAGATACCTGAGCGTTGACGTTATAATCAAACATCATTCCCAAAATCCCTTCATCCCAACGTGATGGCGGGTCCCAGTCTGATGAGCTGTATTCAAGATAAGCCTGCGGCACACTCAGATATAACGTATTGTTGCCCAAATCGCCGCGCACCATCATTCCTGGCAGCGTTTTAATCTCCAGGCACTGATTGTTATTCCACCAGGTAATCTTTGATTCCCATTCCGCCCGCAGTCCTAGCTGCTTCACCATCTCTGGCGGCAGACAGGTTACACTGCCCTTGGGATCATCCGGTGGCACCATAAAAGTCACCGGCATCTCCGATAATTCATTTTTATTCAGACGTATCATCATCTGGTAATCCCCCGGCATAATATAACCAGCACGGGAAAACTCTTTTAAATCAATCCGCGAGCGATCCTGAACATCCAATACATCCGTATTAAATTCAATTTCTTCTTCCGCATACGCAACATGAGTACCCATCAAGGCAAACAGGGCCAAAACAGCAAAAGATTTCAGGACACGCCGAACTGAAACCACCCTGTCATGTTCAGCGGTCAAACCAAAAAACAAAGCCATAACATTCTCTGATCGATGATTAGTGATAATCCAGCCTGAACCGGACAGTGGTTCGATACTGTCCCACCTGTAATAACTGGTCATTACCCACCAATCGCATCGCATAATTAAGCGTCATATGCCCTTCCTGTAACTCCTTCACAGGTAATGGCGTTCCGGGATAGGCCTGATGGCCGTTTATGTCAGTAATTTGCAACGCGACACCTCGCGCCACACCATACAGCCGCAAATTGTTACCATCCGGCACGCCGTCAAACATCATCTGAAAGTGACGTCGGTCAGACTTACCCAATGTGGCAGAAGTCAGTACGCAATTAGTCAAGCGAATGGAAAAGGGACGCACAGGTCCCTGTCCATCATGGACCATCCGGCTTACCGGAGTCGTGGCTAACTCAATCGTCTGGTCACGGCTACCTGCGTCAATCGCACAGGCCGAATGAATAATGGCACCTTGCATGCTAACGCGACCATGCCCTTGTGTTCCTCGTGCAGCAGTTGCTTGAGCACCGACGGCAATGCAGGAAAACATTAGCAGGCAGGGCACCACAACAACGGCAGAATATCGGCTCATGACTTCTCTCCGGCTAAACTCATTCAAGACTTTTAAGTAAGAAACGCTCGCTTCCCTGTAAGCGTTTCCATGCATGAAAGGGTTATTGATAAGTTAGTTGGAAATTGGCAATACCGGTGAAATCACCCGGAACAACGGCATCAGGCCCGGTATCACCTTGAAGGTAAGCAGCGAAGTTCAGATCATTACTACCATCATGCAGTGCTACTGCGGGAGAAGGGGTACCCAGTTTAATCTTATTGCCACCCCCATCGGTGATCGCAATGCCTGCGCCTTTAGCCGATCCTTCAATACCCAGCAGACCCTCACCGCCAGTGATACTGGATTTGGCACCGGTAAACGTCGTCGTCACTGTATTTATCGTTTCAGTCGTGCAGTTTTCTAAAGAAATTTTGAACGACTTAGAAGAAGAACGACCGCCGTTTTTCAAAGAAACGTTAGAGATAGAACCCAATGGTACAACCTGATCAACCGTTTCGGGGGTGATAGAACAAGGCGCATCAATGATAGACCCCGTGAAAGTTACCGTTCCATGACCTTGGCTAGGATTAGCTGCATTGACAGAACCTGCAACTAAAGCCATGCCTAATCCTAGAGCCATAACCAATTTATTCAATTTCATGTGAATTAATTCCTTGAATTTAAGGATAAAATACCCGTAACCATAAAAAAATAGCAGCGCAGGATCTCCGATCCATGCACTCGATATCTGGCACAAAATAGGGTTTCAAAATTTCGGATTAATATTTTTTAAAACCAAACAAAATGCACCAAACTGTTTTTTTTGGTTAAAAACACTGGTAACAAATAATAATTCGGAGTAAAAATTCAAAATTTCATATAACTTTAAATTAATAATCTGAGTGATTAATTAATATCTGATTGAATTCAGATGAATTGACTGAGTTTTTACAATCTAATTAATATTAGTTACGAGAAATAGTAAAAATTATCAAAGAAAATATATATATTATAAATAGTTAAATATTGGCAATCTGGAATTACACTAAATTTGACTTAAGCGGTGGTTTTGTAGGAATATATTTACAGTTTGGTGCATTCTGTTTAGTTTCTTTTTATTGTCTAATGATTTCCAAATATATAATTACAAAGTGTACAAGCTGATATTTTCTATTAAAAAATAACTATTTGTGACTATCTGAAAACGGTATTTATAGATTTCGTCACAAATAAATAGAATTACCAGCTAATAATTTTATAGAAGTTCTATTAATTGATATATTCCGGTAGATTAATATTATTTTCTGCCGATAACTATCTGCTCCGATTTCACAGGAACTATTTTCATGAAGAAGCGTAAATTCTTAACAAGACATGAAATTAATGCGATTTTAGAAAAAGCACGTCAAGGTCGTCATGCTGAGAGAGATTACTGCATGATACTCATGTGCTTCATTCATGGGTTTCGAGTCAGTGAGCTATGTAATCTAACCCTATCCGATCTTGATCTTAACTCGGAAATTATTCATGTAAGGCGACTAAAAGGGGGATTATCAACAACACACCCACTGCTTACAGAAGAAATAATTGCTTTAAATCAATGGCTTAATATAAGAAGACAGTGGAGAGAATCAGATACATCGTGGGTCTTTTTATCACAAAAATCAGGCGCTATTTCACGCCAGCAAGTTTATGGTTTATTAAAGCGTTATGGCAGACAAGCATTAGTTAATATTTCACCTCACCCACATATGTTAAGACATGCCTGCGGTTATGCTCTTGCTGATCTCGGAAGAGATACACGCCTTATTCAGGATTATCTCGGCCACCGCAATATATCCCATACCGTTATTTACACGGCAAGCAATGTAAAACGGTTCTCCAGAATATGGGAAATACCGTCAAAAGGTCTCGACTAATCTTAATATCTCTTTTTATAAAAAATCCTCATCCATGTATATACTGATGAGGTTTTTTCATTCGCTAAAATAATTATTAATATCATACGATGCGGCTTATTATTTCTTGTAATTCTTGGATTCACATAATAAGCGTGACAGCATTACATTGACGTTAGTCATTGTAAATCAAAAGGTTGTAATTAACCGAAAAAAAGGATCAAAATCAAAGATAAATAATGTCCTTAATCCATAAGATCTAAAAGCCCTGACGTTCACCATAACAACATTGTCACTATGATAGCAAAAAATGGCAAAAATACCCTATTTATGCTATAATAGTAGCAATATTAACAATCCCATAGGTACTGAAATGCTATCACTAAATACCCCATACGACACCCAGATTGCGCTTAAGACATATCTGAAGAAAGTTCGCAAAAACCGTAAGTTACCCGTTGAGGCACTAGCGCAACATTCCGGTGTGCCCAACAGTACGATTCGAAAATTTGAAGCAACAGGTAATATTTCTTTAAGACAATTCTTAATGCTTTATGATGCACTGTGCAATCTCAATGATATTCATCAGATAACCAAAATAAAACACCATCCCCAAAGTATCGAAGAGGTATTAAAACATGCTTAATATCCCTTTACTGGTAAAGCGCACATTCAGTAATGGAAACGTTGAGAACGTCGGTAAATTAGCTGAAAACAGCAACGGGGTTTACTTTCAATACGATGATAATTATTTATCAACACATAAAAGCTCTATTGCTCCATTTAATCTCGAGTTCGATAATTCATTGCAAAAAGCACCACATCAACCTCACTACGGATTACATGGCGTTTTTGGTGATAGCTTGCCCGATGGATGGGGATTATATTTGATGGATCGAGTTTTCCGCCAAAATGGTTATGTTCCCCAAAATATCACAGCATTGGAAAGACTGGCGTTTATCGGAAATCGTGGTCCTGGCGCTTTATCCTATGAGCCTGAAATACAAATTGGAAACAGAGACAAATATCTAGATATAGAACTCATTACATTAGGTAAAGAAGCCATTAAAGAATTTGAAGGAACGGAATCTCACCTAATAGCACACCTAATGAACGCAGGGGGTTCAGGTGGTGCAAGACCAAAACTTAATGTAACCAAACTGGCAAATGGGACTTTTACCACAAAACAAGATGCTATTGGCGAAAAACTGATTATCAAATTAACCTCAGAAAAATTTGCGCTAGGGCATCATGAAAGCCTTATTGAATATACCTATATGAAAATAGCAGAACGCGTAAATATTGAAGTTGCCGATTTTGAGTTATTTGATGCCGGGAATGGGCAATATTGGTTACAGCAATCCCGTTTTGACTGTGTAGGTGAACAAGGGCGTTTTCATATGATTTCTGCTTGTGGGTTACTGGATTCCCCTTTCAGGGAACCTTCGCTGGATTATATTGAATTGATCAAAGCGACCCGAATGTTATGTAACACTAATGAAGCCAAGAAACTTCTCTACAGAGCCATATTTAACTATCTGATGATGAACCAAGATGATCATGCAAAGAACTTCGCTTTCCTGGCCGATGACAATGATAACTGGCGTATCTCTCCTTTCTACGACATTGTGTATAGTCCATCACGCTATAATGAACATATGACAGCTTTCAATGGCGATGGCTCGAAAATAACAAAACAGACAATGGAATTAATGGCAGGTCAGGCCGGATTACCAGGCGCAAAAGCGATGATGAATATAGCCGCTGAAATTTATGACATAGCCAAAGATTTTCATACAGCAGCAGAACATGTTGGTATTCCTGCAATTTTAGCCAAAGAAATTCAACGAAATATTGACAACAGATGGAACACGTTGAAAGAATAATCCCATAACTATTAGGAGAATCAGTAATGAACGAAAAATTCTATCAGTTAAAAATTACTCTCACAGACTCACAACCTGCTATTTGGCGGCAATTTGTTGTTCCTGCCTCTATCTCACTCGATAGGCTGCATGATGTCATACAGATTGTGATGGGATGGCAAGATAGCCATCTGCATGAATTTCATATTGGCAAACTGCGACTAACAGAAATGCCAGCAGACCCATCGAATGGAGAGGAAGAATGTGCATATCGCCTGATTGACCTGATTAAACAAAAAGGGAGATCTTTTAGCTATATCTATGATTTTGGCGATAGTTGGGAACACGAAATTATTTTAGAAAACAATCATTATCCTGAAAGTAATCTTCCGCTGCCTTTTTACTGTCTGGATGGTGCCCGCGCATGCCCCCCTGAAGATACCGGAGGTATTTATGGTTACGAAAACTTAATAGAAATACTTAATGATCCTGACCATGAAGAATATGAAGAAACACTGCAATGGATAAATGAATCGCTTGGTTTGCCTGAAAATGAACACTTCAACCCTGAGCAATTTCATCCAAACAATATTAATGCCTTTTTAGCGCTCTATTATCGCTGGTCACGAGACCGCTACCATCAGCTATGGGACTTGGATTAACCCACTAAATATAGGATAACGCTATCACCAATGAGAAAAGTTTCAGATGAATCACTACCATGGACACTGGTGCTTGATTTGAGCTCATTTTTCTCACGGAATAGGTGATATGTAAATTCAGTATCAAGTGCAGTTTCAGTGGTGTTTTCAGATCAACCCCTGTCAAACTGCACTGGCACTTTACACCGCTAATCATCATGCCTTCCATAGCAATCAGAAAGAAATAGATATCGTCACTCCTCTTATTTAGGCTCCGCAATCGCATCCCGAGAACGATTAATGCATGTCCAGAACAATAATAATATTGCTGCAATGAAAATATAATTGGAATAAACCAATGATTGCGGCCAAAGTGCGATACACAGACCATAAACACCTAACAAGAAAGCCCGATCGCTTTTCCCTAAAGGCCCTTTATAACTTCGTACGCCTGTCAGGGTCTGCGCAACAACACCACAAAACTCAGTAGATATGGCAAATATCACAGTAAAAATAACTAACCAAAGCGATGTATTCGCTAAAAGAGCAAAAGGTAAATATAACGCAAAATCAGACACGATATCGCCTATTTCATTTAATACGGCCCCCAATCGGGATTGTTGATTAAATTCTCTTGCCAACATGCCATCAATAGCATTAAGTGCCATACGGAAAAATAGAAAAAGAGGTAAGAGAAGAAAAAGATGTGGATAAGGAAAAAATGCCAGAATTCCACCTACAATCACCGAGGTTATCATTGCACACAACGTCACCTGATTGGCAGTAACACCACGTTGATAAAGACGTATCACCCAAGGTCTTAATAAGTTTTGAAATTTCGGTTTTATGTCATATAACGTCATAATTCACCTATGGTTAAAATTTCTTAAATAATAGTGTATAAATCGCTGATAGCTTTCATTGTTTTTGCTATCATCATTAAAGATAAATCAGATTTATCAAAATACAATGAAAGAGACGTCATTAGATCAACAAGAAATTTTTATTACTAACAGGAAACCTGTTAACAATGAAGTACACTATAGCTGTGAAAAATATGTTTTTTAATTAAAAATTAATATGTTAAATATTTATCTTGGTATTAATTGTATGAAAAGCAATTGAATTACAGACGATTTCATATCTCGTGGATTGTTTTTTCTGCATAGGTTATTATTGTCATTTTCATACTTCATCAGATTTACGATAAAGGAATCCATATGAACGGTGGATGATATGTTCTCTGAATCAGTAGAGATGAACCATAAATGAAGCGATAATTCAATTGAGTTCAAATACTGTTCCTCGTGTCCACGGGGATGAATGAGAAAATAAGATAACCTCAGATTAGCATCTATTACCGATGGGATGACCTTCACGCTTGTTGGCGTTCCCCGGTAGAATAATATCCCCGATATTGAATTCAGACTGACGGCTTATCACAACAGGGCTATTTTATTTGCCACCAAAACAAGTTGTGATAAAAATATTTTTTAATTAAAAATCAATATATTGAATATTTTACTTGATGGTTTTTTTGAAAAGCAAGTGAATGTCAGACTGCTTTATATATCGAGGATACCTCTCAGGAAAAGGGATTATTCTTATCATTTTTACACTTCATATGATTGACGATAATTCAATGCATATTGAGTTTGTTAACACTTTCTGACAAATTTATAGTTTTGTAAATTTATAAAAAACGCTTGCTATCTAATGAAAGTTTAATAATTATTACTTTAAGTTCCGTCATATGAGCAGTATGAAGGGAATTTCAACTTCTGTTCCCTCTATTCAAAGGGATTAATCGACTGGGATACATTGCTGTTTTCCTGTCGTTCAATTTGTTATTACTCACTGCATAGCGCTGTGCTTTTGTCTGTGGTAATAGGATTTTTGCTACCTTATTTTTAGGGTGGCGAGCTCAATTATTTCCATTCCTGGCGGAATATTTATGCTGAAAAATATCATACGACAAGGGGATAAAACCTCTCATGGCGGCGCTGTTTTAGCGGGTGATGACAGTTTCCAGATCCTGGGTAAAGGGGTGGCACGGATTAACGATCCGGTGTCCTGCCCAAAGTGCGGCGGAGGATTCTGGGAGGCATTCAACTTGGTTGAACGGTTAACAGTCCCCAGTGAGACAACCAAAGAAATATTCAGAGATATCTTAGATTTGGTGAAAAACAAACGGTTATTTATTTGCGGCCATAGCTTGGGGGGAGCATTGGCATTACTGCACAGTGCACAACTGAAAGAACACAATCCTTGCTTCTACAGTTACGGGATGCCGAGAACATTAACCCGTAGTGCGGTAGAAGAGTTGTCTTCTATTATTCACTATCGCCATGTTAATGAAGATGATGTCATTCCTGCTGTGCCCTTTGAGCAGGATATGGATAATGGTTTTTTCCATTACTGGGTGCCAGCGGGGTACGAGTGGGAAGTAATGAAGCTGGTGTCTCCGTCACCGATTGTTAAAGCTATTAAACAAGCGACTGCCAGTCAAGAAATCTATTGGCATCATGGTAAAGTTGTTCATTTTTTTCAAGCCAACAGTTGCCCGGAATGGCTGATTTCCGCCAGGAATCTCTCCCCTATAACAGGTGTGGCTAAAGAAATCTTGAATAACACCACAAAGCTCTATTTAATTCCTGAATTAAACCCGGAAACAGAAAAGGATTTTTCTCTGGCCGGTGAGCAG
Source organism: Photorhabdus tasmaniensis (assembly GCF_011189505.1). Classification (GTDB taxonomy): domain Bacteria; phylum Pseudomonadota; class Gammaproteobacteria; order Enterobacterales; family Enterobacteriaceae; genus Photorhabdus; species Photorhabdus tasmaniensis. The sequence goes on along the minus strand of NZ_PUJU01000021.1, from coordinate 61,796 downwards.
CAAAATGCGTTGTTTAATCAGCTCAGTCAACAAGAAAAAGATAAACTGTTTGTTGAAAATAGAGGCGCTGATTTAAAAGGGGGATTTGGCTTTTCTAATCATAGCTCGTATAAATATGCCGGTTATATTGATAAGCGCCTCAGAGAGTTATGCGAACCGGATAAGATTACGGTCTATCAGGACAGTCAGTGTCAATTTAAGGCGAAAATGGATAGTGATAAGATGCTTATCCCTGACAACATTTACTATCGTAATCTCTATTTCCTGGATATGGACAAACAGTTAATAAAATCACTGATCGTAAGCCAGCAGGAAGGACAAGGAACACTGGCCTTACAACATTACTGCGATGGAAAGGAACTTTCAGTATGAAAATAGTGAAAACCACGCTGTTATTATTATTTTTTTATTTTATTTACTGGGCGTTAGGCGATACCTTTTTCAACTGGCTTTTTCCTTTTTCATCTGCTGGAAAAGGGCCGTGGATAACAGTGGAAGGTGTCGCACCGAAATACACAAAACCGCATGTGTCGGCAGAATATATTTCAAAAGATTGTCTTGAATATGAACTTGATGCAGGTATGTCACCTCATAAAGTGCCGACCTATAATGGGCTGCGACTGGATGTAAAAACCGATCCGCAAACCGGTTATTTCCAAGCAAAATTACCTTCCAATGGTGGAGGCTGGTGCAAATGGAAAATCAATCGGGCCTTTGTATTAGTAAGTTATACCGATGTTAGCCATTTGATGAAAAATGCCGAGCCGTATGTGGGGACAGGTTTAACCGCCTTTATCAACGATGCAGCGCGAACAAATTATTCTGAAGCCTCTGAGACTCGTGCATTGAATACGATAGATTTCAGCCCAACTATTTACCCTGTTTTGAAAGTGGTTGAGGGACGCCCAAACAGAATTTTCTTACAGGGTATAGTGGATTCATATCCTTTTAGGCTGAAATTAATTCCAGGGGCGGAATGGAAAATCACCTTTAAACCTAAACTGGATGAAACCAAAATGCCAAAGATCACGGTGACTGACGGGAAGGGAGAATGGGTTGAATATCCCGATGGACACATTGAAACGGATACTCAAATGGTAGATACCCGTTACATAAAGTAACACCAGAAATAAGGAGTCCCTATGAACGATGGATGACACTTTCTCTGTCATATTACTGATTTACTGGAGATCCCAGTAGTATGTTCTCCTCATCCACGGAGATGAACCATAAATGAAGCGATAATTCAATTGACTTCAAATACTGTTCCTCGTGTCCACGGGGATGGGAATTCATTGGTATCTATTTTTGTTTTATCTATGCCTTTCTTAAAAACTGGCATTGTTTTTGGCATAAATTGCATTCTGCATGGCAACCAATCTCAAATTATCTGTATTTTTCTCCATAAGAATGAATGCAAAAATAAGATAACCTCAGATTAATACTTATTACCGATGGGATGATTTTCACGCTTGTTGGCGTTCCCCGGTAGAATAATATCCCCGATATTGAATTCAGACTGACGGCTTATCACAACAGGGCTATTTTATTTGCCGTTTTTAACCTGGGCAGTACTCGAATTGCCTGCAACCATGACGCCTATTGGGATAGGTTCTTAGTGATTAATGAAACGACTAAATAGAGGATGTTATTGGTCACCATAGCAAGTTGTGATAAAGATATTTTTTAATTAAAAATCAATATATTGAATATTTTACTTGATGGTTTTTTTGAAAAGCAAGTGAATGTCAGACTGCTTTATATATCGAGGATACCTCTCAGGAAAAGGGATTATTCTTATCATTTTTACACTTCATATGATTGACGATAATTCAATGCATATTGAGTTTGTTAACACTTTCTGACAAATTTATATTTTTGTAAATTTATAAAAAACGCTTGCTATCTGATGAAAGTTTAATAATTATTACTTACGTTCCGTCATATGAGCAGTATGAAAGGAATTTCAACTTCTGTTCCCTCTATTCAAAGGGATTAATCGATTGGGATACATTGCTGTCTTCCTGTCGTTCAATTTCTTATTACTCACTGCATAGCGCTGTGCTTTTGTCTGTGGTAATAGGATTTTTGCTACCTTATTTTTAGGGTGGCGAGCTCAATTATTTCCATTCCTGGCGGAATATTTATGCTGAAAAATATCATACGACAAGGGGATAAAACCTCTCATGGCGGCGCTGTTTTAGCGGGTGATGACAGTTTCCAGATCCTGGGTAAAGGGGTGGCACGGATTAACGATCCGGTGTCCTGTCCAAAGTGCGGCGGGGAGCAAACTATTGCGGAAGGCACTTCGGCTGCAATGGGGACTCATCAACAGGGGCTTGCTCTGGAGGGCATGAAAACCTCGTGTGGTGCCACGTTGATCGCCTCACAGACACTTTTTCAGGTAAAAAATAGATAAGGGTAGCGTGTGATGAATAGAAGAATGTCGCTTTTCCTGCAAGAACTGAATTATATGCGGCAACTGGCGCAGGAAGCCGCAAAAGCACACCCTCATTTGGCCGGTTTTTTGTCCGAGGGGGCGGGTGATCCGGATGCTGAACGAGCAATACAGGTTTATTCCCTGTTAGCTTCCCGTCTACGTTACAAAATTGAGGATGATTTTCCTGAGGTGACGCTAAATATGTTGACGCATATTTGGCCGCAAGCGTTGCGCCCGTTACCGCCGACGAGTCTCGTTCAATTTTCACCGCAGGAAGGTCATCACCTGGGGGCGACAACGCTGCCGGCGGGGACGTCGGTTTTTGCTGGCGAAGGCGGGCAGGAAATCCGTTTTGAAACCTGTTGTCCCCTGCATATCGAACCGCTGACGGTGATCGACCGGCAATTGAGCGCCACCGCCGAGTACAGTGAGATAACGTTAACGCTGCGCTGTTCGGGCAATACCCTGGAATGGCGAAGTCAGCCGCTGCATTTCTTTTTGGGCCGTGATCGTGAGCAGGCGGCGCAATTAGCTTTATGGCTTGATTTTCATCTCTGTGATATTCAGTTACGGACGCAGGGTAAAACCGTCACGCTTCGTGACAGCTACCCGGTATCGGCGTTGTGGGGGACAGAGCGGCAGGTTGCCATTCTTCCGTCCGGGGAAAACTCACCGTTTTCCATTTTGCAACTGATGACGGAATATTACTATTTCCCGCATGTGCATGATTTTGTGACGATTGATATCTCGGGGGGGCGTTCGTTAGTGGCGTTGAACGCTGACCGGACATTCGAGTTGATTTTGCGGTTTGAAGGCAGTCTGGAACTGACTGATATTGCCCAAACCTTTCTGCTGGATTGCGTGCCGGTCAGACAACTGGAGCCGATGACCAGTGCGGCAATCCCGGTGAATAGTGGCATCAGCGATTATGAAATCCCATTAAATCCGACAGAACGGCTGTTCAATCTGGATCACGTTTACGTATCGACGGAGCCGAAGCTGGAACGCGGGCAACCCTACCGCTATCTGCCCATTAGAGAATTTACTCCAACCGCCCATTTTATGCCGGATGCGGAGTTTCTTTATTATTATCAGCTGAATACGGAATGCGATATTTTGCAGCATACCCGCTATCAGCTGCGTTTCTTTGACTGTCATGGTAAAGCGGCGGATAACCTGCCGTCGCAATCCATTTTTTGCCAGTTTACCGGCTATCAGTCTCAGGCAGCTGACCTGGGCATCGGCGATATCAATCTGGCGGGAGAAAACGCCACCGGGTTGACGGTCAGCAATATCACCCCGGTTTCCGCCTGTTATCCCTCCATGATAGAGGAAAGATCAGCCTGGCCGTTGATTTCCTGCTTTGCCGGCTCGCCCTGGATAATATTTCAAACCCGCCCGTTACAAGAGTTTCTGAAAATATTTGATTTTTCCCCGGATCAGGTATTAAGCCGACGTCTCCAGTCACATATTAGCGGTATCGTCCGGCTGGAGAACATCCCGATAGATAGGCTGGACAAAGGCGTTCCTGTGCGGGGCCACCAGCTTATCCTGACCCTGAACCCGGATTGTTTTGCCAATCAGGGGGAGATGTATCAGTTCAGCCTGGTGGTGACACGCCTGCTGACGGTTTTCATTAGCATGGGCGCTTTTTTGATGATGAAGGTGATTGATGGTCAGACGGGAGAAATCTTGTGGGACTTTCAAGAGATGATGTTCGGACTGCGTCCCTATATTTAATGTTAAAAGAAGGAAGTTAAACCAATGGGTATATCAGATCCGCTTCTGTGTATAGATTGTAAGAAGTATTTGAGACACTGGGTAGAGTTTCAGTTGGTAGATGAACAGGATAAGCCGCTGGTTAACCAGCCTTATCATTTGATCAGTCACGGAACCCCGGGTTATGTGCGTCAGGGAGTAACCAATGGTTTCGGGGTGCTCAGGGAAGAAGACCTGTCAGCTTATCCAGTGACATTGTATGTCCATGCCCAATCACTGGCCGATGAGATGGAACAGCGCCCGTTGCGGGAAATACGTGGTGAAGCGGCGTCGATGGTGAAGCCAAAAGCCGAAGCTGACGGTCATCAATATCACTATGTAACTATCGGGCAGATCAGTGATGGGTTGCCGGTGATTAAGGATTGGCATGATCCTAAAAAAATTCCGCCTCCCTATCATTTTCCGGACCCTGAGCCAAGTGGCTACACGGTTCATCCATTAAATCAACGGTATGTACTGGAAATATGCCCGTTTCGAGCCTGGGTTTTGCAGTTGCATCATCAAAAAGAGTATTCCATCGTTAATGCGTATAACCAGTGTTTAATGAGCGTATTGGCTTATGCCGGTGGTGATGTTGATACTGAAGGCTCGGTGACTCACTTTTTTAATCGGCAAATGGTGGATGTTTCAACGCTGCCCTATAAAGTTGAGAAATTATCGGCAACGCCTGTGGTTTATGATGTGCCGTTTAGTCAACGTTATTCTCGGGTGGAGTTTATTGATTCAGCAAATGTTGATGGTGTAGGAGGTAATACCCAGTTGTTTTATGCGGCCAGCCCGCGTGATGTGGTTATCAGTTGGAAAGGCACGGCCAGTATGACGGATGCTATTACGGATGCGACGTACCAACCTTTGGGATTAAGTTGTGATGAGAAAGCATTGTGCAGTGGGTTTATTCACAGCGGTAAAGTGCATAAAGGGTTCTGGGAAGCATTTAGTTTGGTTGAAACGTTGACAATTCCCAATGATGAAACTACAGCAGTATTCCTTGATATAGTCAGATTGGTTAGAAACAAACGGTTATTCATTTGTGGTCATAGTTTAGGCGGTGCGTTGGCATTATTGCATAGTGCACAACTGAAAGAACATGATCCTTGTCTCTATAGCTACGGAATGCCACGAGTGTTAACGGTTAGTGCGGTACGGGAACTGGCGGATATCACCCATTATCGTCATGTCAATGAAGATGATCCGGTTCCTGCTGTGCCCCCGGAAAAAAATCTGGATAACTGGCTTTATAATTGTTGGGGACCACTGGGTTATCTATTCAGCCCTGTTGAATTGCTGGACTTTACCAACAGCGGTGAAGTTTTTCTGCATCACGGAAAAATAGTGCACTTTTGTAAAATCAATCTGGTTATTGAATGGCTGGAAGAACGTAACCCCAGTAATCATGTACGGCTCAGAACCACCTTACCCACCAAAACAAAATTGTATTTAGTTCCGTCATTAAACAGTGAAACAGAAAATAATCTGAAGGATGCCGGGGACATTCAGAAAAAATTTTTTCAACAGATCAGTGAGGCAGATAAAGCTAAATGGTTTCCATTGAATGAAAACCCGACCTTAAAAGATGCGCTGGGTTTCCCTGATCACAGTTCATTGAAATATGCTCGTTATATTGGCGCACGGCTTGCCGAACTGGTTGCGCCGGAGAAATACCATTTTTTCCGGGATCAAGAACAATTATTTGAAAAAACGTTGAATGAAAGGACCGATATTGTTCAAGGTATTCGGCAACGGGATGCATTATTTTTACAGATGGATCATCAGTTGACACAAGCATTGATTTGTACTCAACAGGATAAACAAGGTCCGTTGGCCTTATTACGCTATACGGATAACGGGGTAGGAATTGAGGAAAATTGATCATGATAAATATAAAAAAATACTTACTGGTATTGTTAGTTATATTAACCTCAGGATGTGCTGACTCAAATGAACCACTTTCACCTCCAAAAGATAATCAGTGGATCACAGTAGAAGGGGTGGTGCCGAAATACACAAAACCGTATGTGTCCGCTGTGTACAAATCAGAAAAATGTATTAAATATCAATTTCATGCTGACATGTCACCTTATAAAGTGCCGACCTATCACGGATTGCATCCAGATGTAAAAACCGATCCTCAAACAGGTTATTTTCAGACAAAGTTGCCTTTCGATGGTGGAGGGTGGTGTAAATGGAAAATTGACCGGGCTTTTGTATCGGTGAGTTATATTGATGTCAGTCATTTGATGAAAGATGTTGTTAATGAGGGAGGAAAAGGAACAGGTTTAACTGCGTTTATCAATGATGCAAAACAAAACTATGGTACTGAGATTAATGCATTGAATATAATAGATTTCAGACCTGTTATTTACCCTATTCTGGAAATGGTTGAGGGACTTCCTAAACGCCTATTCTTACGGGGTGAAGTAGGTACACGTTTCTTTCGATTGAAATTATCTCCTGGAGCTGAATGGAAAATCACTTTTAAGCCTAATCTAGATGAAACCAAAATTCCGAAGGTCACTGTGACCAAACAAGGAGAATGGGTTGAATATCCCAATGGACACATTGAAACCAATACCCAAGAAGTCGATTACCGATATATAAAGTAATCTCATCAGGAAAACTGACCATGATAAATATCAAACAATGTTTATTGGTTTTGTTAATTACATTAATCTCAGGCTGCGCTAACCCAAATGAGCCGCTTTCTCCCCCCAAAGAGAATCAGTGGATCACGGTAGAAGGAGTTGCACCAAAATACACAAAACCGAATGTGTCTGCTGTGTATATCTCAAAAGATTGTCTAAAATATCAATGGTATGCTGACATGTCCCTTTATAAGGTGCCGACTTATCACGGATTACGTCTGAGTGTGAAGGCCGATCCACAAACGGGTTACTTTCAGGCGAAATTACCTTTCAATGGCGGAGGCTGGTGTAAATGGAAAATTGACCGGGCCTTTGTATCGGTGGGTTATACCGATGTTAGTCATCTGATGAAAGACGTTGTTATATATGAAGGAGGTGGAGGAACGGGTTTAACCGCTTTTATCAACGATGCAGAGCGAACAAATCTTAGCGAAACGGCAGCATCGAATACCATTAATTACAGTCCCATTATTTACCCTGTTTTGAAGATGGTTGAGAAACATCCGAACAGAATATTCTTACAGGGTGAAGTGAGAATGCGCCCCTTTCGATTAACGTTGGTTCCGGGAAAGGAATGGAAAATCACCTTTAAGCCTAAATTGGATGAAACCAAAATACCGAAAATCACCGTGACTAGAGAAAAAGAATGGGTTGAGTATCCCAACGGGCATATTGAAACTCAGACCCAAGAAGTCGATTACCGATATATAAAGTAATCTCATCAGGAAAACTGACCATGATAAATATCAAACAATGTTTATTGGTTTTGTTAATCACATTAATCTCAGGTTGTGCTAACCAAAATGAGCCGATTTACCTAAACACCAACACCAGAAATAAGAGGTCCCTATGAACGATGGATTACATTTTCTCTGTCAGATTACCGATTTGCCGGAGAAAACATTTGCGGTAGCTGAATTCTCTTTACAGGAAGAATTATCCGAACTGTTTACTCTCTCTTTAGTCCTGGTCAGTAAACGGGCCGATATTGATCTGGAGTCACTGTTATTACAATCGGTGAAATTTCGGGTAGTTTTTAACGGCGTTGAACAACGTCAGGTCAGCGGCATTATCGCCCAGGCGGTACTGGGTGACACCCATACTCACCGCACAATTTATCACCTCACCGTCCGGCCTGCGCTCTGGCGGATGACCCTGAATCAGGACAGCCGGATTTATCATCGGCAAAGCGTGCCGGAAATCCTAAAAAGCTTGCTGAAAAAACACTTTATTCTGGCCGATTCCCAACTCAATGAGTTTCATTACACACGCGAATATGTGACGCAAAAACGCGAGTCCGATTATGACTTTTTCGCCCGGTTAGTCGCCGAAGAAGGACTGAATTTCTGGTTTGAAGACGACAAACTGTTTTTCAGTGACTGCCATTTAGGCATGACGGCCAATTTACCGCTGGTTTACAATCCTCAGGGACAAGTCGCCACTGAAATGAATGTGGTTAATCAAGTGCGTCTGGGGGTCTCCATGACCCCGCAACGGGTGATCTATAAAGACCGAAATCCGCAAAACCCCGCTTACCGCCTGACACACCGGGCCAATGTCGATCCTCGTGTTGAGGGGCAAGAAACCCTGTTCGCGATCTTTGAAAGCTACGGCCGTTTTCAGAAAGACGCGGAGGCGAAACCGTTTGTCCAGCGCCGTCAGCAAGCAGTCCAGAATCAACAACAGGCGGGCAGCGGGCAAAGCAACTGTTTTAAACTGATGCCCGGTAAAATCTTTGATCTCAGTGAACATCCGGTTGATACCATGAACACCCGCTGGCAAATCGTGACCATTCATCATTACGGCAAGTGCCCGCAGGCGCTGGAAGAAACCCGTGGCGGATCAGGAAGTTATCTGCATAATGAATTCAGTTTTATTTCCGGTTATAAGGACTGGCGAGCGCTATATCGCTACAAACCACTGGCAGATGGTGATGAAGTGGCTACCGTGGCGGGCCCGGCAGGGGAAGAGATTTATGTCAATGAAGACGGCTGTATCCGCATCCATTTTCACTGGGATCGTTATGATAAGGCCGATGAAAACGCGTCTTGTTGGGTACGGTTCGCACAGGGTTGGAATGGCAGCGGTTACGGTTTTATGGCGGTTCCCCGTATCGGTCAGGAAGTTATCGTCTCCTATCTGAACGGCGATATTGATCGGCCGATTGTCACCGGCTGCACCTACAACGGCTTAAACCGGCCGCCGCTGAATTTACCCGCCGAAAAAACCCGTACTACCTTTAAAACCCGGACTCACAAAGGGGAAGGCTTTAACGAATTGCGGTTTGAGGATGCCAAAGACCAGGAAGAGATTTACCTGCACGGGCAGAGAGATCTGACCGCCCATATTCAGCATGATGCTTACTGGCATATTAAACACGACCATAAACAGCGGATCGACAATAACCGTTACAGTGAAATCCGCGCTGATGACCACCGGAAAATCGCCGGTTCCGGTAAATACAGTACCGATGGGGATGTATCGCACCGTATCACCGGCAGTCAGCATTTACAGGCCGGGGAAGCATTGGTCGCTGAAAGCGGTCAGGAAACGCACCTGAAAAGCGGCGGTAAAATCGTACTGGAAGCGGCGTCAGAAATCACCTTAAAAGTCGGCAGCCATTTTATTCGGTTAACTCCTGGCGGTATTCTGACTTCCCCAAATTTATCCGTCGGGCAAGGCTCTGCCGGTGCCGGGCGAGGCTTGTCTCTGCAATTGCCAGAGGGTGTTGCGCCTCTGCCGGGTGTTAAATTTCCAGCCAAACCGCTTTGTGCTGTGCAGGCTCAACTGGAAGCTAGTTTGATTATCGATAATCAGGAGGATGCATGAACATTTCTATTAATTGGCAACAGTGGCTGACAGCGCCTAATAGGCCACCCGTTTTCTTTATACTCAATTCACTGGCAAAGCCGGATCCTGTCACTCTCTTTTACAAAAACGACTGGGTAGAACAGGCTTTTCCGCTATACAGCGGGACACCGATGGATCACCTGCTGGCACAAAGCCCCTGGCTGGTTCAGCCTAAGTCAAGCTATCTGTCAGTCATCGGTCATCTGCTTGATAGCAAAACCCTGAGCGATAACAGTTGGGGCTGGGCTTACCGCAGTGAGGATTTATGGACCCAACAGCTTAATCACTGGCGTTCGCGCCAGCAGGTGATATTGCAGGAGAGGCAAGTGATTTTGCGCAGTATGGATGCGCGTGTTCTCAGTCAGTTATTACCGGTAATGATAATTAGCGATTGGTCAGGATTTCTGACACCAGTGAGTGAATTAATGATTGATACCCCTGAACCCCAGATTTATTCCCGCCCTGAGAATTGCGGTCAAGGTGGGAATGAGCGGCCTTTCGTCCTCGGTAGTCATTTATCGCATGCCTGGCATCATTCCGATTATGCCCTGAGAGGGAAGGTATTTGTGATCAGTAGTGATTTATGGGAAAACCACGGTAAGCTGGCAATAAAGCTGGATAAGCCACGAGGGAAATTACAGGAACAGATTACTCATTGGCTGAAAACACATTTAGAAAACGGCGATAACATCAGCAACCTGACCAGTGAGGATTATTTGCAGGTACTCAATGAACAACATACAGCCACTCTATCCCCGTAAGCACAGGGAATACTTCATATTGATTATCTGTATCTTTTCTATTATCGGTTTATCCCCGTCAGTACGGGGAACCGTTTCACTCTGTTACTACCACAAAACCTGAATCTGGTTAATCCCCGTAGACACGGGGAATTCTGGTACTATTGCGGGAATTTTCCTCCCCGATGACGGTCCATCCCCTCAAGTTACGGGGAACACAGTTACAACAGACGAAGAGGGTTCTGTATTTAGCGGTTTATCCCCAATGAACAGGGAACATGTATGTTTCCGCTAACTCAATCGCTAACTGTTCGGTTTATCCCAGTAATACAGGGAACCTTTTTCCAAGCCAGAGATACAACAATATCAGTTCGGTTCATTCCCGTACACAGGGAAAATTTTTTTAACTGTTTTTAACATGTTGAAACAATTTATCCCCGCAGAGACAGGGAACATAGGTAAAGCTAATCATCAGTGCCATTCTTATACGGGTTATCCCCGATGGTACAGGGAACTCATTCCTGGCTTTATGCTATTAGGAGCACTGCTAGGTTCATCCCCGTAATTACAGGGAACTTTTAGTAAATTTACTAAAGCATCACTCATGACGCGGTTTATCCCCGTCAATATAGGGAACATGTAAATTCGTTCATTAATAAGATTTATAGAGTTTGGTTCATCCCCGTAGACACAAGGAACATTCACCAACACGGTCTCTTATTGGTTAATTATAGCGTTTTATCCCATAAAGCAAAGGAAGTATATTCTTCCTGGTGCAAATGTATACCAAAATCCGGGTTTATCCCCACAGATGTGAGGAACACAGTAATTATTTTATCAGTACTTTTAGAGTAGCGACTGCACCCAACGCGATAGGATATCGCAGCATGAAGACATTAGTTAGTCATCTCGCCTTTTACTCTGCTAACTCGAACTCCTAATAACATAAATGAACCATCTTCAACAATCAAAATACCCTTAAGGCGACTGTATTACGATCCTTAACAGAAATAAATTTAAATTAAGTCAATGCCATTATACTGTTCTGATTAACATCAATCCGCACCCCATAGCCTTAGAACGACCAAAACCTTTTGTATATTGTGCCAAGAATAAATCACCATTGGTAATCGTCAGAAGTCCCTGGAAATCGACACTGGAGAATTGGATTTTTTGTCCCTTCCTTTTTACGCTTCGATGCTGAGTATAACCTTCAATATTCAGTAAATCATCAAACTGAATACCCCATTGCTGCATACGACGATTATCCAAGAGCCAATTACGGGCAGCATCCTCCATCATGGTCTTTATTTTTCCCTGTTCAGTTTCACCTTGCCGTCTTGCCTGAAACTTGGCATGCATTAAGACATCATGACGCCGGCGTTTTCCAGAAGGATCGGTAACACAGATTGTTGGATTAACTCGTAATTTGAAAGCTAAACGCTGTCCCTCATACAATAGAGGGTAAAATGATTTCGTTTCAACATCAAATAACGGTGACTGCGTTTGAGGTGATGTTTTAGATAAAGCATAGAATACAGGTAATCCCATTATTCCGATTTCTTGCCGGAATAGAAATTGACGCTGTACGTCTTCAGAAAATAATTTCCATAGCAATTGATGAGAGGTATAAACTCCATTTGCACCAAGTTTCGCCAATATATTTGCTGTCTGTCCTGATTGCCGAAGTGTAATTTTAGACAAATACATTAACATCCTCCCCGATAGAAAGTTGATACATGGTACGTTGCCTGAATTGCCAACGACCCCGGTTGATTGGCTCATCCCAAGGATGGCTTATTAAGATATTTGAAGCGATAATTTCATCTTTTTTTCCTTCCCAAAAGTAAGTAACAAGACCATTTGCTCCCAGCCATAACTTATCTTCCTTGTCAGAATGAATCAGTGGTGGAAAAGAGATATCCAACGCCGATTTTAATGTCGATCTCTCTGTTAATTTAGGGCAGAGAGGTAAAGCTGGTGGACAAGATTTACGTCCAAGATGCAAGACAAATACCGGTTTAAGTAAAGCATCCCGTAATTGTTCCAGCGTAAAAGCAGTTCGCTGGGTTAATGCAATGGCAACGATCCAAATACCATCACAGCGATAGTCACGATTAGATAATATGGTATTCAGTTTATCTGAACTTAATTCACTTTTACGGCTCTGGTGAATCACATTACTCTCGTGCGTTGGTACCTGCGTCGTATGGTAATCACGCATTAAAGAACTGGGAACAATTTGTTTAATTGCAATCAACACACTTTTTTGTAATTTTGCTAGTTCAGATTCATTATCTCGTCGAATGCCTAACGCGGCCCCTAATAATCCCAAAATCGCAGATCGGCCAGGATATGATCCAGTTGGCCTTTCCCCGCCAACCGCAGGTTGGCCCCAACTTGCCATCGGGCCATATAATCGAAAGACTAAATATGCTTTCATTTTGCCCCCATTACTGCGTAATAAACTCAAGCAGCTCTGTCAAACTTCCTTCCCCTGTGAATGTGTTGAATTTATAGCGGGCATCGGCACACGCACCGTAAACCTGATCAATATTGTGCATTTGGCTTTCTAATGCATGAATTGCCGATGGGCCTTGGTCACTGTTATGAATTGGTTTTAAAAATGCGACAGATAAAGAACGTGGTTGTTGTTCCCCTGTTTCAGCGAGAGCAAAACTGGCATAAGCACGAGAAGCAAAACTACTTTGTTTACCCGTCGGTGAGACTTTCACCGCCGCTTCTGTCAATGCTTTAATCGCTTTATTAGCAAGCGCTTTATTACCATCCAAATTCTCTATTAATTGCGTTTTATTAATGCAGATATAGCTGTAGAACAACGCTGCCGCAAAACCCGATTCTCCTATATGGGCCGAACCGGTGTCTTCCTTACCATCATTTAAATCATCCACCGCCGTAAAATAATCATCTTCAACGACAACACTGTGCACACTAATCGCATGAGCAACCTGGCAAGCGGCTTCGACGTTAAATGCAGGGCTTGAAGCTAACATTCGACCAAACAACGCAATATCTACAGCGGTTTGTTCAGCTTTTAACAAATTAAGCTCTTCCGATGTTGGTGCCCGGTCTTCTTCTGCCAGCACCGCGACCAGCGACATGACAGACCGCTGCTCTGCCGGGCTGATATGTGCCAATTGTTCAGTCTCTAACGCATCTTTTTTAGTTTTGCCAAAAACACCGGCAATATTTGCCGCCAATGCCTTAGCTGATTTTTCTTTCACGCCGGCACTGATCAAAGCTTCAAATACCTTGATACCAAAGCGCTTTGTGCGAATACCAATATTCTCTGATAACGCTTGTTCAAATAATTCAGAAGTACGCCAGTGGCGTTTCAAACTTTGAGAACTCACACGTAAACGTTCAAACCCCCCCATTTTCGCTGTTTTAGGCCGGCCTAAATCATCACGATTAAGATTGGATGGTGCATAGGAGGTTAATAGGTGTAACTGAATAAACTGGCTCATAGTCATTCTCCTAAATTTAATTAATAAGAATCTGATAAATCAACCCATTTACTACTGGCAGCACAGTAATAATCCATCACCCACTTTACATTGATACGCTTATCTGCTTTACACGGTCGTAATTGCCCATATTCAGCAAACCACTCCTCAATATCCTGAGCTAAAGCCAGTACAGAAACATTGCCTTTTACTTGCTGTAGGATCCGACGTAATCGATGTAATAACTCGTTCGGTGTTTTCGCATTTTGTAATTGTGAAAAGCGCAATTCACTGACAATCGGTTTATTCCCCCCTCCTTTCTTACCCGCCGCTACTGCCAATTTAATACTATTGTTGTTTCTGACATAAACTAATACCGCTGCCATCGTGGCCCAATATTCTATTTTTACCGGATTATCAGATAAGCTAATTTCGTCAGGTAAACTGAGCCATAAAGCCCGAAAACCTTCAGTTAACATCGCCATCTCAACATTTTCACAGCGCTTTAACTGGGCTTTATAAAGAGGAGGATATGGAACAATATCTTTCTCTTTTAACTGTTTTGGTGACAGAGACATACTTTGCCACCAACGCAATAATATAATTTCAGTTTTACTGTCCATTACACCTCCTCTTTGCCAGAATTAATGTGATTATTGGTAATAAATGTTTTGATCTCTCTTAAAGCTTTTTGCCCATATAACCCCATGATTAAGTGCTGACGTGCTCTTATACGTTTCGCCATTGAACGCTCATTACTAAGTTCAAATAAAGCGGCATGTTCATCAAATAAATCCAGACAGAGATGACGCAAGGTATTGAGCCAATGTTTGGCCTGTTCCGGGGTAAGAAAAGGATCATTCGAACGTGCATTGTCGATAAGTTGATGAACCACTGAAAAAAATAATGATTCACTTTGTTGCCAAAAAGCAAGGTCAATAAAAGAAGTGTCTCCTTTCACCTCTGCGGGCTTTTCAAACCAAGCCGCTTTTATTTGGTTTCGGCATAACCAAATTATCGTGGTTGCCAGCTTTTGTAGATCTTTAACTTGACACAGAATATCTTCCTGCTGTTCAGGTAAGACAAAAAACAGCGGCATGATAACGGAATACCAGCAACGTGCTTTCATATTATCCATATCGTAGCCAAACACCCACAAATAAGGCATGGCACTTTGAAGTTCAGCAAAATCACGACATAAAGAATAAAAATGGCCCACTACCGGCGCACAGCGTTGCCCTTTTTCATGATTGCTAAATACCAAAGTATCCCACGTTTTGTAGGTCACGCCTCCGGGCTGACCTTTAACAGATAAATGTTCTGCTGATTTTTTGGGGTCCCATTTATAGGGCGTTAATGGATGAAACCAATCACCTGAATAATTGCCACCATAATTCTGTGTGCGATATTCAGAAACAGTTAATGCAGAATGCTTGCCTAAAATTTTACAAATTTGTTCCTTCTCTTCCACCACAAGACGTATACGTCTTGGCATTGCCCAATACATATGCAAAGGATGAACATCTGAAAAATAAATTTCTGTCCCCTCCTTAACACTTGCTTTTGTTGGCGCTAACCAGGGAAAAACCTGAGCACTGGTTAAATCAGGTTCTGAATAATGCCATTGATTTCGGTTAATGACGTTTAACCACAGTTTTTGCCATAGTGTCGCGTCAGCCTGGCCCGGCAGCACTAATGTGGTTAGTGGCCCTCCCCCCCGCAACCCGACCCGATGCCCCACACCACCTGATGGCGCGTTAATTTGTAAGGTAAAAAGCGCCAAAGCGGCCATTTCAAGAGACATCACATCACCAATGCCTCGTTTAATGAAATGATCCGTATTCAGCCTTAAACCATTGGCTCCTGGTGCTTCAATTAACAGTCCAGCGACAGTGGTTGATTTTACCTTTTGCAGAGGATCAAAATCCTGCATAAAAAGGGGCCCTGTACCGGTAATATTGAAAGCATGTTCAGCTTTAGCAAAAGCTTGTTGTAATGTTTTCTTATCAGGCGATGTTTCATACAGGGAATGCCATTGATATTGATCTTCCGGCGCAAAAACCGTTTGCAATAAGCCAATAGCAAATTGACAAGCCGCTCCCTGAAAATCAGCTCTTGGTAAAGCAAAGTCCATAACATCATGGTCACATATCGCATTAATGGACAGTACTTTTTCACTACCATCACGTAATCGGAAAGGCAACCACGGGTCCTGAACTAAGTTCATAACACCTCCTGCTTTTATTTTTCACAAAAGCCCATTGTTGAAGAATAAGTAAAGTTTGGGTCCTGTTCTGGCAACCAAGGTTGCAAGTATCTAATTTGGTGATATCTCTGTTGTAATGCATTGAGAGCGGGAATTAATTTCCTTGGAATTGGCGCTAATTTATCCGCATACTTATTTTTAGATAATGTAACTGTACTCAATGACACTGAAAATTCAGCGGAATTTACCCAGGGTACAAGTTGTCCTGAATCAGTCTTTTTCAGTAATAACACCTCAACGGTTTCAATATCACTGTAGCGGGTATGAATATCGGCATCATCTTCATACCAATTATCAGCACTTCGATCACAATAACCATATAATTGCCACTGCAACCAATAAGATTTCGCTTTGGCTTCCTGACTTCTTTCCTCACCAATTAATACATTTTCCTGGCGCTTTAACTTTTCAGGCGCTTGCTCATAAGCATGACCATAAACCGCATCAATTAACTCACGGGTTTCCGCAGGCATACGTATTGCACCCAGCGTTCTCAACACACGCATGCTTAACCACAAACGTGCAGGCGAGCGATAAACATATTGTGTGCTGCGGAAATTATGGCTTAACCAATCTGATTCGGGCTGTTCCTTCCACTCAGGCGCGAGGATAAAGAGTATTGGCGCAGGACGTGAATCTTTAATTCCATGTTGATAAACGCCATCACTATCACGAGTATGGCGTTGTAAACGCCCTGCTCGCTGAATCAGATCATCAATAGGACAAATATCTGAAATCATCACATCGGCATCAGCATCCAAACTTTGCTGGAATACTTGTGTAGCAATTAACGCTTTACCGCGGCGTATCTCACTATGGCTATTTTTACCAAAAATAGTCATTACATGATTTTCAATTTCTTTCCGGTGTTGCAATACAAACCGGCTATGAAATAACAGACAACGTTCAGGTTCAGTGAGCAAGCTTCGCAATGTCTGATAAGCTTCAATAGCATCGTCTACTGTATTTCGGATCCAAACAACACATTGCCCTTGTACAATCGCAGACAATACTTTTTCAACACAACAGACAAAGCTATTTAAGAAATCAACCTTGACTTCCCGGTTAACATCTTTTCGACTTGATAACGGTTGTTCAATAACGGGTGATATGGCATTCAAGCTTATTTTTGTCGCTAAAGGAAAATCCGTTTTTTGCAATAGTTGTGAGCTCAATCCACCGGCGTTCAACCAAATATCGGTTAAACGTTGACGCTGTTTCAGGGTCAGTGTCGCTGTCAGCAAAATAGCCGAACCCCCTTGGTAAAGATGCAGAGCTAATAAATTTTCCAATAAATTAAACATAAATTCATCAGCGGCATAAACTTCATCAACGATTAATACCTTACGATTAAGCCCAAATAATCTCAGTGCCTGATAACGCCTGGGTAATACAGCCAATAAAGCCTGATCAATAGCGCCTATTCCAACAGGTGCTAACAATGCTTTCTTGCGTGGATCCGCTAGCCATTGATTGCACTGCGCTGAAGTGGTGATATCTGTTTCACCATAATTTCTGTCTGAATGACCTAACGCCAGAATGGCTTCACGAAATTGATCATTTATCTCTCGTGCACCATGAGCCAAAATAATACCTGGTTTACTGCCATCGTCTGTTGATAGCATTTGCTGATAATGTTCAGCAATCCGGTTAAACATGGCATTGGACGACGCCATATCAGGCAAACCAAAATAAAAACCATCGGCTGCTTTTATTTGCATTAAACGATGTGTCAGCGCTAATGCCGCCTCTGTTTTTCCTGCACCGGTAACATCTTCTAAAATAAAGAGTTGAGGAGAATCATCTACAGGTATTGATTCAGCCCACTGCTGCAATGGCGTCGCCGCAAAACCGTAGTAGTCCTGAATAGAAATAAATGGCTTTACTACCGGCGCTTTGCCTAAATCTGTCGCCATCACCGCTTTTTTTGCCACGGTTTTAGCACGTTGCCAATAATCTGTTAATGGCATAGGTTCAGATTGATATACAAAATAGTGACTATCAGAACCAATCCAATCCGCCAATATCGCAATACCAGCAAACTGCCAGCTCACTTGCTCTAATCGCCGTCGCCATTCTTTGGATTGTAATTTTTCAATAGGAAACTCAGGTTGGAGTAAGTCCATTAAATGATGAACAAAGAGTGTGGCGGCATCGAGATTATGAGGTTCGGTAAAATATTCGATAGCTTTATAGTCTGTTTTATCTATTGGCTGACCATGATGTCCTAATACACAGTCCATCAGCACCATTAAGGTATCGAAAATCTCTTGCTGTTCTCTCCGTTTAATATCCTCAATATTAATCAGCTTTTCAAGCAACTTCGGTTTGATATTTTCCCAAAAATACAGCCCCATACGGTCATGACAAAAATAACTTCCATCATAGCCTTTGCAGCAATAAGGTCGATACAGACCGGCTGACTGACCAGGAAATAATTTTTGAAAAGCAGATGCGAATTTACCAATATCGTGCAACGCCAGTACAAAAGAGACAATACTTTGTAACTGCTTTGTCGATAACGCTAAAAAATTAGTGAGATCTTTAGTCAGCGATCTTTCTAAAGAAAGTAACTGTATGCCGACAGCCGCGACATCC
Source organism: Photorhabdus tasmaniensis (assembly GCF_011189505.1). Lineage (GTDB taxonomy): Bacteria > Pseudomonadota > Gammaproteobacteria > Enterobacterales > Enterobacteriaceae > Photorhabdus > Photorhabdus tasmaniensis. The sequence goes on along the minus strand of NZ_PUJU01000021.1, from coordinate 43,014 downwards.
AAGCAATGATAAGGAAGTAGATGATAATCTATACTCTCAGCTTCTGATGTTCGCTTCGCCTTACCCCAGTATTGAAAATAAATTGGTATTTCCATTTAAAATCCTTACTTAAACATTTTTTTTGCCTGCTTTTAGAACATAATGCGAAAATTTAGATCAAAAAAATACTACTTTCTGTTTTTTTAGGATAATCCTGTATAAATATGCCCTACTTAAACAGATAAACTTCCGGTTTATCTGTTTAAGCACAAACCAGCATTAAAGCGACATCGTATTGCAAGGAACAACTTGATAACGTGACCAATCTTATCCATCTTTTTGATAAATAAGTTAAAAATGTGTGCCGTTTCATCAAGGATTCATTGATGCCAGCAACCCTGCATATAATGTCTGACCAAGTTGAGATGAAAATACTGATGGGTGTTTAGCGATGTCAATACAATCATATGAGAATTGTATTCAGTCTTTAGCGGTACAAGCTGAAATCCTGATGCGATAACATAGTGAAAGGATTAATTTACTAACAAAAATAACTTAATATAATGATTAATATAGATATTTTTACAGATGAACGACTAATTTAATTAAGTTAACGAAAAGATTATCTGTGTTTTCCCTTCCATTCTTCAAATTGTGAAGGCCGGAGACCATACCTTGCCAGAACACCTTCATGTAATCGTCGTAACTCCTCAATAACCAATGCCTTATAACGTGTCACGTTCAGATGGACTTAATTGATTGGAAATTAATTTATCTATAACCTCAATTGAATCCATTTCCAGAGTCACAATAACCTGATAAACAATTTGTTTGACGGTATTTCGATATTGCAATCTTAATGGGTCTGGTTCTGCTATTTCTTGCCTAAGAGCCAAATATTCTTGGGTAGAACGCTCGTAAGCTCATAGGTAGAGATCTCGTCGCAATTCAACTCTGGTCATTTCATAAATACCGAGCATTGCACGGCTATATGTCTCTTCTGATACATCCAGAAAGGTCAACGGGCATAGGTTTGAACGGAGCAACGGCAAATTAGCAGCCAAGCGGGAAGTTCGTTTATTTATATCTGCAAAAGGTTGTAAATATGGCAAGTGAACCATTATAAAAAACGATTGCTCAAACGGATCTGAAATAACTTGTGTTTTCGCAAGCAACGAATCCAAAACCTCACTAATATGAACCTCTCCCGATAATGGTCTGAAAGCACTTGGACATGGCAAACTTGAGCCAAACTTTCATGATCTTGGATCAGGGTCCACTGACACGGCTCAACATGAACAGGCACAGCCTCAATTATAAATGGGAGCCGGCATCGAATCCTTGGATTAATTTGGACATAGGCGTGTGGCAAACACGGGTTAACGATCGTCCCCGAACTTCGAATAATACCCTCGGTGATAAAAAATTCATGCGTACAGTAGGGATAAATCTGAGTAACACCTCATTATTTGAGCTTTCAATGCAAGATATTGAACTGAACTACGGTGCCAGTTTTATCCGTGAACGCACTGGCCCAAGCAAAGGAAAATGGGAGTATGCCGTTAATCGGGAAGGAGAGCGTAAGGAAGGCCATCTTTTCCTGAACGGCAGCTATATGCTTGCCGAACGCTTTACCTTAATGGGTGGATGGGATTACAAATCCTATCAGGTAGAAGATTATAGCCCATCCCATCTAGGTAACGCCTGGTTACCACAACTGACCTCAGGAAAGGTAAACAACAAACAAGATCATGCCCACGGTTATTGGGTAGGCACTAAGCTTGAACTTAATAATACAACCGCACTACATGCCAAATATGCCTATGCACCACGCTTTCCATCAATGGTTGAAGGTATTCGTGGTTATCTGATGAGTGTTGATGACCATATAAAACCTGAAATTTCAAAAAATATAGAATTAGGGCTGACATCACGCTTCCTGGATGTGATTGCCGACAATGACAGTTTCGATATCAAAATATCCTACTTTGATAACCGGGTAAAAGACTATATCAATCGGTCATGGATGGATGATTATTGGAGTATGTACATCAGCAATATTAAAGCCGCGAAATTCGCAGGATTGGAATTGGCGAGTGTTTACCACAGTGATCATTTTGATGCTCGTTTATCTATGAATTACTACACGAAAGTCAGATTCTGTACTGAAAATGAAGGCTGTGTCGCACGCAGTCTCCCTTCAGATTACGCCACTAATCATATTCCTCCTAAATATGCTGTATCACTCGATCTGACACGAAAATTCTTTGATGACAAAATGTCCATCAATGCAAGAGTTTCACATTATGGTCAAAGATCTGTACCCGCAGCAAAACCGGGGCAAGGTTCCGCTCTCCTGCTGTCACCCATTATTTGGCGACCCGCTACAGTGGCAGATGTCTCCCTGACCGCAAGGGCGAATAAACATGTCGAGTTTGAGTTTGGTGTGGATAATGTCTTCGACAAATATTATATCCAGCCTCTCAGCTTGGGTTATATTCCTTCGCCGGGAAGGACATTCCGTGCCGGGATCACGACTTACTTTTAAATCAATTAATTAAACTAAAGGCATATCACTGAGCTGATATGCCTTTTTTTGACAGCACGCCATTTATCCCCGTGAACACAGGGAACGCTTTTTGATTCTGTCTTTAATACATAAAAGATAAGGTTCATTCCCGAAAATACGGAAAACACACACAAAGTGGTTAATTTATTTTTAAGTATTTTAATAGAATAAAGGTTTTACTCAGTTTTTAAAGGACTAAATAGTAATAAATTTGAAAATCAAAACCAAACTTACAAATTAATGCTAGATTCTACCTATATAAGTTTATGGAATGCACAAGCAATTGGTTTATTTAAGTTGTTATGATTTAATTACTAGTAAACATAGTTTCAAATAAACTCACTAAATCATTCCGTTGCGCCATTAACAATTTACTGTACCTGACGGGTTTTATTTCTAATAAAAATAGGGTAACCATGGTATAAATATATTTTTAATAGAAATACAGGGTGATTTTTAAATAATAAATAGTTTGTGTGTGATTAATAATTCTTAGGTGCTTGTACGCAAAAATACATATTAACACATGGGGTTTTATAAAATAGAATCACGTTTGTTTAATGCTTAATAAATCAGAGGTTAGCTTCAAGTAAAATATTTATTATTTCTCTTCTTAAGAAAGTAAGAAAGGGGATAAGTGGTAATATGAATGTAAGAAATTAAATGTCTTGCTTACTAAATTACTATTTGGTAAGTCATAAAGATTTTTTAAAATAGGAAAATACATATGCAAAAAGATTCTGTTGAAATATTAAATTTAGATAATACCCAGAATTCTATCACCGCGTTATCTGGAATTGTCTCGGTGACAAATAACGCCGATGGTCGGCTCGAAGCTTTCGGTGTGGGTACTGACAACGCAGTGTGGCACGATTGGCAAACAATACCAAACACCAGCTCTTCCTGGTCTGGCTGGAGATCACTCAGTGGAGGAGTCACCAGCAAACCCGCCGTTTACATCAATTCGGACGGCCGATTGGAAGTATTTGTACGTGGCACAGATAATGCACTATGGCATAACTGGCAAACCGCTCCCAATTCAGGTTGGTCAGGCTGGCAATCTTTAGGTGGCAGTATCACCAGTAACCCGGAGATATATATTAATTCCGATGGGCGGCTTGAGGTCTTTGCACGCGGCACCGATAACGCACTTTGGCACATCTGGCAAACGGTTCCCCATGCAGGTCCGTGGTCGAGCTGGGATTCGCTAGGTGGCGTGATCACGAGCAATCCTGCGGTCTGCATTAACTCCGATGGTCGGCTTGAGGTCTTTGCACGTGGTGCCGATAATGCACTCTGGCATATCTGGCAAACAGTTTCCCATGCTGGCCCGTGGTCAAACTGGGAGTCATTAAAAGGCGTGATCACGAGCGATCCAGTGGTATTCGGCAACTCCGATGGTCGGCTTGAGGTTTTTGCACGCGGCACCGATAACGCACTCTGGCATATCTGGCAAACGGTTCCCCATGCAGGTCCGTGGTCGAGCTGGGAGTCATTAAAAGGCGTGATCACCAGCAACCCTACAGTACATATCAACTCTGATGGTCGGCTTGAGGTCTTTGCACGTGGTGCCGATAATGCACTCTGGCATATCTGGCAAACGGTTTCCCATGCTGGCCCGTGGTCAAACTGGGATTCATTAAAAGGCGTGATTACCAGCGCCCCAGTGGTGGCGAAAAACGCTGACGGCCAGCTTGAAGTCTTTGCACGCGGCGGTGATAACGCACTCTGGCATATTAAACAAGCCACATCATCGTGGTCCGCTTGGGCATCCCTCGGCGGCACCTTGATCGACGCTTCCGCGATCAAATAATCTGGAAGGAACCAGCTTCGCGCCATACGCATGTAATCTTCTAGCCCGATGCATTTAAGGAAAATATTTACTGTGCTGCATCGGGCTAATAGTACCTAATTTGCTAACGTTAGCCCAACGTGCAATACATAAATCCAGCATAAGTTCGAACTCGCATATTATTATTGATAGCAAGGATATATTTTTGCCTATCCCAAATAGGCTTTTGGTTGGATATGCTTGGAAAGCAACTTTAAACAGAATAACCGTTTTAGGGAACACAATTAAATCAGGAACTGTGTTTCTCAATAGCCAGGCTATGAATTATGTGCTTTAATAATGGTAAATCAGATATTTTAAAAATAAAAACCCCAAGAGGCTTTAAAATAATTTATATGCAATTAATCAGCTTTAAATGATTACGTGAAATGACATAATGTAAAACCATATTTACCTTGATCTTATATGGGTAAAAATCATCATAAAATAAAAATATTGTTATTTATTTTTTAAAGAATAGGAGGTCAGTGAAAACGCTAATATACGAAATAAAGTATCTCTCTTATTAAATTATCATTTGGTTAATCTGAAAAGTTATTTTTAAAGAGGATATGTAATGAAACAAGAATCTATTAAAACATTAAATCCAGATAATATCGAATCCTATGTTTCCGGTGAGATAGAAATTGAAAATTCTGCGATAGCGTTATCTGGAATTGTCTCAGTGGAAAGCAATGCCGATAGTCGACTTGAGGTTTTCGGTGTAAGCACTGACAGCTCAGTGTGGCACAATTGGCAAACAATACCGCTCCCAAACTCCTCTTGGTTCGGCTGGAATAAATTTAACGGAGTAGTGACCAGCAAACCCGCCGTTCATCGTAATTCGGACGGTCGATTAGAAGTGTTCGTGCGCGGCACAGATAATGCACTATGGCACAACTGGCAGACCGCCGCTGATACCAATACTTGGTCGAGTTGGCAACCACTGTATGGTGGGATCACCAGCAACCCGGTGGTATATATCAACTCCGACGGTCGACTTGAGGTCTTTGCTCGCGGTGCCGATAACGCGTTATGGCACATCTGGCAAACCGTAGCCCATACCAATTCGTGGTCAAGCTGGAAATCTCTGGGTGGTACGCTCACAAGTAACCCAGCAGCACATATCAACGCCGATGGCCGGCTTGAGGTCTTTGTGCGCGGTGCCGATAATGCCCTTTGGCACATTTGGCAAACGGTTCCACACACTGATCAGTGGTCAAGTTGGCAGTCACTAAACGGTGTAATTACTAGCGACCCAGTGGTCATCGACACCTGCGATGGTCGGCTCGAAGTCTTTGCGCGTGGTGCCGATAGCACACTCCGGCACATCTCACAGATAAGCTCCGATTCCGTTTCATGGTCAAACTGGCAGTGCCTGGATGGTGTGATCACTAGCGCCCCGGCTGTGGTGAAGAATATCTCTGGTCGGCTTGAGGTCTTTGCACGCGGCGCTGATAACACACTCTGGCGCACCTGGCAAACTTCCCATAACGGCCCGTGGTCTAACTGGACCTCATTCACAGGCATCATCGCCAGTGCCCCAACTGTAGCGAAGAATTCAGACGGCCGGATTGAAGTCTTTGTACTTGGCCTTGATAAGGCACTCTGGCATCTCTGGCAAACCACTTCATCGTGGACCACTTGGGCTCTTATCGGCGGCACTACCTTGATCGACGCTTCAGTGATCAAATAATCTGGAGGAAACCAGCTTCGCACAAGACGAATGTAATCTTCTGGCCTGATGCACAAGGATGCGCTGCATCCGGCCAGAATACTTACCGGCTGCTTTGGCAAGTTGTACACCCTGTCGTTGCCTTTCACGGCGAAGTTCATAATCATCGCGAGCCACCTGAAAAGCTACTTTTAACAACAGTTCCTGTATAGACTCTAGGACTATGCGGGATACACCGTCGTTTTCAGCCGCCAGTTCTGATAAGTCCACGATGCCGGGAATGGTCAGTTTGGCACCTTTCCCCCTGATAGATGCGATAAGTTTTTCTGCTTCAGGAAGAGGAAGACGGCTGATGCGGTCAATCTTTTCAGCGATCATTCGGAGTAGCTCAGGCCTGTCTGGCCGGGCACCCGGTGCTTTTTCCCGGTAAATTCCTGCAATGTAGAAACCGTTAGCTACTGCCATCTTTTCGATATCAGCTTGGCGGGTTAGATCCTGTTCTGATGTACTGACTCTTTCATAGATACCAGCAATTTTCATTTGGAGGTGGCTAAAATAAGTAAAGCCATTTTGACCAATTGTAAGTGGACCGGCCAAGAATTCAAAGCCCGATCTAAATCGGCCACCCTGTTGTTAGCCACCCTAAATAGCCATGTATGTACATTGACTGTGCAATGTACATACATTAAAATAGAGATTGGCTTATACGCCAAATTGCCATTTTTTGAAAGAGGTACACGCCATGTCCAAAGAAGTGCAAATGACGTTCCGGGTTGAGCCGGAATTGCGTGCCGAGTTTGCCGACGCCGCTTTGCTGGAAGATCGCCCGGCCGCTCAGGTGCTGCGCGAATTCATGCGGGCCTATGTCAAGCAGTCGCGCGAGCGCGGCCACAGCCCGGCCAACGATGCCATTTCCCCGGCTGAGAGCCGCCGCCGCGAAGCCGCCGTGAATTTCGCCCGTTCGTCCGTAGGGCTGGAAGGCTTCAAGCCGTCCAAGGCCGCCGAGACGGGCGCACGCCAGTTCATCAAGGGTGACATCCAGCTTGCCGATTTCGTCCAGGTGAAGCCCGATGCAGAACAAGCCCACAGCCGCTAATGCGTTGACGGCCGAGCTGCGGCAGCGGCTCGAAGCCGATTACACGTTCAAGCGGGTTGTAGAGCTTGAGCTAGACCCGGTGCGCGGCAACTTCGACGCAGCGCACTTGAAGGAAGTCAACTGGCGCATCTTTCAGGACTTGCCGATGGCTTGGACTGGATGAAGCAGCGCGGCCTATCGACCGTGGACGGCCTGTTTTATGTCGCCTATTCGCGGATGGACGATGCCGCCACGGCCCGACTGGACAAGGCGCTTGAAGCAGCCAACCCCGACGAGCTGTGCGGCTTGAAGACGCCTGAATTCACGGCACGGTTCGCCAAGATTTACGCAGAGCTGGACTATGTACACCCGTTCAGCGACGGCAACAGTCGCACGCTTCGCACCTTCACTAAGCAGCTTGCCAAGGAAGCCGGCTATGAAGTCGATTGGGAGCGATTCGGCCGTAGCGATGTCGGGCGCGATCTGCTTTACATCGCCCGCGACCGCAGCGTGAACGAGCTGGCGAAGCCGAACGTCCAGCATGAAAACACTATGCGGAAAATCCTGCACACGCAGGACAGGCTAGAAGGCAACCGGGCCTTGCCCGACTTGCTGCGCGATGCAGTATGGCCAAGCCGCGCTGTGGCCTTCGAGCAGATGACTGAGCACGAAGCGTTGAAAGAGCATCCCGAGCTGCAAGAGGCATACAAGACGATGCACACGGCAGCAGCCTACTTCGCATCGAAGATGCCGGGCAAGCCCGAGGCGCAAGAGGCCGGCATTCAGTCGGTCATGAACCATGTTCAGAACCGCTTGAACGCCGGGGAGACGGCCGATTTCAGTCGTGGCCGAGAGCAGGAAAAGCAGGAGCGCCAGACCTCGCAGCAGCGACCCGAGGCAGGGCCAGAGCGTGAGCGATGACGGCTTACAACCCTTATTCATGTATTTATTCGCTAAAGAGGGGCTGATGTTGTGCTTTGTCAACCATGATTGCAACACCAAGAAGCCCGGCGTAGTATTTTGCAAAAGCCAGTTTAACTTTGATGACATAGATTCACCCTGGGGGTAACAATATGACAAATAGTGAACTATTGGGTTGCTGAAGTGTCAATTTTATTGCGCTGTAGTAAAATATCTGCCCTTTTTTCCGATCCATTCAGATCCTTACAATTTAGCCAGATCAATCACAATTAAATTTGCGAATTACTTCCAGATTTTACTTGTGTAAGTTTAAGGCTTGGTGCGATACCATAACAAAAGAATTAATTCACAAATTTAACGTAAGACAACTGCATGATTAATACAGAAACTTTCGACGCCCACACGCCCATGATGCAGCAATATCTCCGTCTTAAAGCACAGCATCCCGATATCCTGCTGTTTTATAGAATGGGGGATTTCTATGAACTCTTTTATGACGATGCTAAAAAAGCCGCAAAATTGCTGGATATTTCGCTGACCAAACGAGGTCAATCTGCCGGGAATCCTATTCCGATGGCGGGTGTGCCACATCATGCAGTAGAAAACTATTTAGCTAAACTGGTTCAATTAGGCGAGTCAGTCGCTATCTGTGAGCAAGTTGGTGATCCCGCCACCAGCAAAGGCCCGGTTGAGCGTAAAGTTGTTCGCATCGTTACCCCCGGTACCGTAACAGATGAAGCTTTATTACAGGAACGGCAAGATAACCTGCTCGCAGCCATCTGGCACGATAATCAGGGATTTGGCTATGCCACGCTGGATTTAACATCTGGTCGCTTCCAAATATCCGAAACGGCAGAACAGGAAACGATGTCAGCTGAATTGCAACGTAGCCGTCCTGTTGAATTGCTCTATCCTGAAAGTTTTGAGTATATGGCTTTGATTGAAAATTATCATGGCCTGCGCCGTCGTCCTTTATGGGAATTTGAACTGGATACAGCAAAGCAGCAACTTAATCTGCAATTTGGTACCCGTGATCTGGTCGGTTTTGGTGTGGAAAAAGCAACTCTCGCTCTGCGTGCCGCAGGTTGCCTGTTGCAATACGTCAAAGATACTCAGCGCACAGCTTTGCCTCACATCCGTGGCATCACGGTGGAGCGTCAGCAAGATACGGTCATTATGGATGCAGCAACCCGCCGTAATCTGGAGCTGACACAAAATTTGTCTGGTAGTACAGATAATACTCTCGCTTCCGTTCTTGATCTGTGTGTAACGCCAATGGGTAGTCGAATGTTGAAGCGCTGGTTGCATGCTCCTGTCAGGGATCGCCAGATATTGGCGAATCGTCAGCAGGCCATTGCTACCTTGCAGGAAATTGGGTTGGAGTTGCAGCCATTTTTACTGCAAGTCGGTGATTTGGAACGTGTGTTGGCCCGCCTGGCTCTACGCTCTGCCCGGCCACGGGATCTGGCAAGAATGCGCCATGCATTCCAGCAATTGCCTGATATCCATCAGATTATGGACTCTTCGGATTCACCGTATATCAAACAATTACAGAAAAACATTGGTCAATTTGATGAGCTACAGGAATTGCTTGAAAAAGCGATTGTAGAAACACCACCGGTATTGGTTCGGGATGGTGGCGTGATCGCGCCCGGCTATAACAGCGAGTTGGATGAGTGGCGTGCATTGGCTGATGGTGCCAGTAACTATTTGGAACAACTGGAAATCCGCGAACGTGAAAAACTGGGCATTGATACTCTGAAAGTCGGCTTTAATGGTGTTCATGGCTACTATATTCAAGTCAGTCGTGGACAGAGCCATCAGGTGCCCATTCATTATGTCCGCCGCCAGACACTGAAAAATGCTGAACGCTATATCATTCCTGAACTAAAAGAATATGAAGATAAGGTTCTGACTTCTAAAGGGAAGTCTTTGGCAATAGAGAAAGCCCTGTACGAGGAATTATTCGATCTATTACTGCCTCACTTAGCCAAATTACAAGCCAGCGCCGAAGCACTGGCTGAACTTGATGTATTGGCAAACCTGGCTGAACGAGCAGAAACCTTGAGTTATGTCTGCCCAACACTGAACGATAAACCGGGAATTCAAATCACCGGCGGTCGTCATCCCGTTGTTGAGCAAGTTCTGCGTGAACCATTTATCTCCAACCCACTCTCGTTATCCTCACAGCGACGTCTGCTAATTATTACCGGTCCAAATATGGGCGGTAAAAGTACCTATATGCGTCAGGCAGCCCTTATTACACTTCTGGCTTATATCGGCAGCTTTGTGCCTGCCGAGAAAGCGGTAATCGGCCCAGTTGACCGCATATTTACCCGTGTGGGTGCTTCCGATGATCTGGCATCGGGCCGTTCAACTTTTATGGTGGAAATGACAGAAACTGCCAATATCCTGCACAATGCAACAGAACAAAGCCTGGTGTTGATGGATGAAATTGGCAGAGGGACATCAACTTACGATGGTCTTTCTCTGGCATGGGCATGTGCAGAAAATCTGGCAAACCGCATTAAAGCAATGACTCTGTTTGCCACTCACTATTTTGAGTTGACCACGTTGCCGGAAAAACTCGAGGGTGTGGTTAATATTCATCTGGATGCGGTGGAACATGGGGATACCATCGCATTTATGCACAGCGTACAAGATGGCGCAGCCAGTAAGAGTTATGGGCTAGCAGTGGCTTCTCTCGCAGGCGTGCCACGCGAAGTGATTAAACGGGCGCGCCAGAAACTTAAAGAGCTCGAATCGCTGTCCAACAATGCAACTGCAAGTCATGTGGATACACCGCAACTTGCGCTGTTAACAGAAGAAACCTCACCGGCGGTTGAAGCATTGGAAAATCTCAATCCAGACTCCCTGACGCCTCGCCAAGCATTGGAATGGATTTATCGGTTGAAAGATATGGTGTAAGAAAGTGTTCGACAAAAACCTTTTACAACCGATCTCCCGTTTTTTGCAATGTGAAACCCCTGATTTGTGGGTGGATAAAGCAAAACAACTGGAAAATTTACCTGTGCTTCTGCGCGATCATTTATTGTGTGAATTGAAAGCAGCACAGAGCGCTATGTACTTGATCCGCAAGTATGCTGTGGATCAGCAAAGCGCGGATACACTGCTGGCATGGTTTAAACCCTATGAAGATTTTGCCTATAAAAAAATTGGCGATCTCCATTCATTAAGAAGTCAAAACCAGGCTACTAAGCAGATCACCGCCAAAGCTGATTCACCATACAGTCAAGATCTGATTGATAAGATGGTATTGCTGATCAAAGAAGAGTTACATCATTTCTATCAGGTGCTGGAGATCATGGATGCACGTAATATTCGCTATGAAAGTATCAGCGCCAGCCGTTATGCCAAAGGAATGTTTAGCCATATCATCAACCACGAACCTTATACACTGGTGGATAAATTGATTATCGGTGCCTATATTGAGGCACGCTCCTGTGAGCGTTTTGCCAAACTGGCACCTCATCTTGATGAAGAATTGAGTAAATTTTATATCTCGCTACTTCGCTCTGAAGCACGCCATTACCAGGATTATCTTGTACTGGCTCAATCTATTGCGAATGAAGATATTACCGAGCGGGTTAACTATTTTGGTCGTGTTGAAGCCGAACTGATTCAAAATCCAGATAGCGATTTTAAATTCCATAGCGGCATTCCAGTTGATTGAACAGGTGAAAATTAAAAAGGTAAACTTATCAGCTTGATAAAGATATGACATCAGCAGAATCATACTGTTGGGGCTTCATACAGCCCCTTTCATGGCGTGGTTCTGCTGATATCCCTGTTTATAGTGCAAATCATTTAATCAAAATAGGATTAAGTACGAAATAACGCTTCAATATTCAAACCCTGGGTTTGCATAATATCTTTCAAACGCCGCAAACCTTCGACTTGGATCTGACGCACTCTTTCCCTTGTTAAACCGATCTCTTTTCCTACATCTTCCAGCGTTTCAGCCTCATACCCCAAAAGACCAAAGCGACGGGCTAATACTTCACGTTGCTTCGAATTCAACTCAAACAACCATTTGACGATACTCTTCTTCATATCATCTTCTTGCGTTGTTCCCTCCGGTCCTGTTTCATTTTCATCAGATAGAACGTCCAATAATGCTTTATCGGAATCGCTGCTAATGGGTGTATCAACCGAAATGATACGTTCATTTAACCGCAACATACGGCTTACATCATCAACCGATTTATCCAGTTGTTCTGCTATCTCTTCCGGGCTAGGTTCATGGTCTAATTTATGGGCGAGTTCCCTTGCTGTACGCAAATAGACGTTGAGCTCTTTAACAATATGGATTGGCAACCGGATAGTACGGGTTTGATTCATAATCGCCCGTTCAATAGTTTGCCGAATCCACCATGTTGCATAGGTAGAAAACCTGAACCCACGCTCCGGGTCAAATTTTTCAACAGCACGGATAAGACCAAGATTGCCTTCTTCAATCAAATCAAGAAGCGCTAACCCCCTATTACTGTAACGACGAGAAATTTTAACAACCAGCCTCAGGTTACTCTCGATCATTCTCTGGCGGGCCAGAACATCACCACGTAATGCCCGCCTGGCGAAAAAAACTTCTTCTTCCGCAGTCAACAAAGGAGAAAAACCAATCTCGCCGAGATAAAGCTGTGTCGCATCAAGAACTCGCTGGTTCATACCCTGCAATACATCTAAATCATTCTCGAGATCAGCCTGGTCATCCTCACCATTTTTTAATAATTTCTCATCGAAGTTGTCAGCTTCAATACCACTTTCATCTAAATCCGCATCATCATACAACTCGTTAACTTTCAGCGTATTTTGGCTCATAAGCTGCCCCTACCCATGATAATGCAGGCAGAATTCAGCATTCTGCCCAGTTTATCGCTGCGAAAGATAACGCAGCGGGTTTACGGATTTTCCCTTGTAACGAATTTCAAAGTGTAATCTTACAGAGCTGGTACCCGTGCTACCCATAGTGGCAATTTTTTGCCCCGCCTTAATGTCCTGTTGCTCACGAACCAGCATTGTATCGTTATGAGCATAGGCACTCAGGTAGTCATCGTTATGTTTTATAATTATCAGATTTCCATATCCACGTAAGGCGCTTCCGGCGTAGACAACTCGGCCACCTGCTGTTGCGAATACTGACTGACCACTACTGCCAGCAATATCAATCCCTTTGTTACCCCCTTGGGTATCAGAGAAATTTTCAATCACTTTGCCTTCAGCGGGCCACATCCAACTGCTGACAGTACTGTTTCCACTGCTCACGGTTGTCGTCGGTGATTTTACATACGTATTGTTTACGGTTGACGTAGTTGCCTGTGGCAACATTTTTACACTTTTCTGTTTTCCGGAATTTGCAGGATACGCATTAGTTGATTGAGAATCAACCAGCGTTGTTTGCTTTTGATTATGGCTATAAGTGGTTAACATCCCGCCGCTGCCGGTCCTCAAAGTCTGTCCTACCGTCAGGCTATAAGGTTCTGAAATATTATTTTTGCACGCAAGATCACGAAAATCACTCCCCGTTATCCAAGCAATATAAAACAGAGTATCACCGTGCCTTACGGTATAAGTGTTGCCGTTATAGCTACCTTTGGGAATACTTTCATAATCACGGTCATAAATAATTCTTCCTTGTGAATTGCTACCGGTAGTACTCATTGATGACCGTGAAGATAGCATTGGTGTAGAGATAGCAGAGCGGTCTGAAGAGATTTCCGGACGATTGATACCCCTGCTTTGTTCCTGATTAATACTGGTGATAGGTGCTGGGCGAGTTGGCGGATTTGTACAACCAACTAACCAGATTCCCATCAATGAACAAATTACAATCCGCTGTATTTTCTTCATTGGGCTTCCCGAATTCATACTTTCTTCCCCCATAACGGCAAAATAATAAGCGTAAAAATCAATAACTCTTAAAGGTTATACATAACCACAAAAATTTCAAAACAAAAATAATTTCGCTTATTAAAGCAAATATAACCATTAATTGAAAAATAGTTGCAATAGACTACAAATTTAAGCCAGTTCCCCTTGAACAAGAGGCACAAACCGTACAGCTTCAATCACTTCACTATGAAAACCATTGCCATGACGTTTCACAGATTTAAGTATTTGTGTCTGTTCACCCACGGGCAAAACCATAACACCACCATCAGCAAGCTGGAACATCAGTTCTTGTGGGATATACGGAGGCGCTGCGGTTACGATAATAGCATCAAATAACCCACGCGACGGCCATCCTTGCCAGCCATCCCCATGACGGGTTGAGACATTATGCAAGTCAAGCTGTTTCAATCTGCGTTTAGCCTGCCACTGTAAACCTTTTATCCGTTCTACCGAAAAAATATGTTTGACCAAATGAGCTAATATCGCCGTCTGATAACCAGAGCCTGTACCAATTTCCAGTACCTTCGCGTCAGGTGTTAATTGAAGCAGTTCAGTCATTCGGGCGACAATATAAGGTTGAGAGATCGTTTGCCCATAACCAATAGGCAACGCCGTATTTTCATACGCTTTATGCGCCAATGCTTCATCGACAAAACGCTCCCTGGGCACAGCAGAAATGGCTGCCAGTAAACGTTCATCTTTTATTCCCTGCTGGCGTAATTGTGTCAGCAAATTTTTCATTGCCCGACTTAGCATTCTCCATCAACCTCAGCTTTAGCTAACCAGTCTCTGACTAACTCCTGCGCTTTATACGCAGTCAGATCGACCTGCAATGGTGTAATAGAGACATATCCCTGTTCTACAGCTGCAAAATCTGTTTCAGGCCCCGCATCATGTTTATCTCCCGGCGGCCCCAACCAGTAAAGCATGTTTCCTTTCGGATCTTGCATGGAGTAGACCTCTTCTGCGGCATGACGACTACCACAGCGCGTTACCCGAAAACCTTTAATTTGATCAAGTGGCAGATCAGGTACATTCACATTCAGAATATTACCTGCTCTCAAAGGTGCTGTTTGTAACATTTGCAGCAAACGGCGTGTGATTTCTGCCGCCGTTTCGTAATACGATTCGCCATCAAGTGAAATAGCCAATGCCGGTAATCCCAAGTGACGGCCTTCCATCGCGGCAGCAACAGTACCTGAGTAAATCACATCATCCCCAAGGTTGGGGCCACGGTTAATACCAGAAACAACAACTTCCGGGCGTGGAAGAACTAAGCGATTAACACCGAGATAAACACAATCTGTTGGTGTGCCATCCAGCACCGAGATATCCCCATTCTCCAGCGTATGAATTCTTAATGAACGATCAAGTGTCAATGCATTAGATGCGCCGCTCCGGTTACGATCAGGCGCAACAATCTGCACATGATAGCTTTCCCGCAATGTTGTCGCCAAAACCTGAATACCTGGTGCGGTGACACCATCATCATTACTCAGCAATATTCGTAACATTATTTTGATCCTGATTGATGATTTCCCTGACCACACTGGTAGCAAAACTGCCGGCAGGCAACCAGAAATTGATTTTTACCCTGCTATTATCTGACCATTCCCAACGCAGATTCTGAGGCTGAACCAGAATAGCCCTGCGGGTACAATCTACTCTTTCCCGTTTGATAAGTTCCCACAATGATTCATAAGGCTGCAAATATTGCTGTTCAAAATCCGCAGATTGATGCTGTGTTCCCAATTCACCACTGCCAGGCAGTGGCGCGGTTATCTGTAGCTCGCCGTCGATGACCCGCTGCTGCAATAAAGGTAACTCTGCTTTGTCAGCAACAAACCAACTACCACGCCCCGTTAATTGTAAGGCGTCACCATTAATCACCTGCTGCTGCTGTTCAAGAGCAATCCGCGCACTCGCCACCGCATTAAACATAGCACTGCGACTGGCTGAAAGATAAAAGCTGCGTTTATTTCTCTCTTTTACCTGGATTTCATTATCCGCCCAGCGTTGCGCCTGAACCAGATTCTGCCCATCCCGTCCAAAACGCTGTTCACCAAAATAGTTAGGAACCCCAGTTTGTTGAATCAGTTGTAATCTGTTTTCAACAAATTGGTGATGGCTGATTTCCCGTAAAATCAGAGTAAATGAATTTCCTTTCAGTGCCCCAATGCGCAGTTTACGTTTCTGACGATTTGTCGCCAGAACCTCACATCCTTCAAGCTGAAACGATGCAAAATTAGGATCCTGTTTACCGGGTAAGTGTAAGCAAAACCATTGTTCTGTCACTGCGTTGCGGTCTTTTAAACCGGCATAACTGACCGATCTAGGCGGTATACCTGCGAAACGGGCGAGGTTCTCTGCAACAAATTGAGTATTACAACCCGTTTTACGGATATGCACCATCAAGTGCTCACCTTCCCCGTCAGGAGAAAAACCTAAATCCTCGCGGACAATAAAATCATCTGGTGAAGCTTTTAATATCCCCGTCGCTTCCGGTTGCCCATACAGCCAATTTAATTCAGCTAATACCATCAATTATTCCTTAACCAGCAAAGCCACCGCTTCGCAAGCAATACCTTCTTTACGTCCAACAAATCCCAATTTTTCGGTCGTTGTGGCTTTAACATTGATATCATCAATGTGGCATTGCAGATCTTCTGCCAGATTGACTCTCATTTGCGGGACATGCGGCAGCATTTTTGGTGCCTGAGCAATAATCGTAATATCCAAATTACCGATCCGATAACCCTTTTCTCTGATACGACGATAAGCTTCACGCAATAACTTACGGCTATCCACACCTTTAAATGCCGGATCAGTATCCGGGAACAATTTCCCGATATCACCCAATGCCGCCGCCCCTAACAAAGCGTCAGTTGCTGCATGGAGAGCAACATCACCATCAGAGTGAGCCAATAGCCCTTGTTCATAAGGGATACGGACACCACCGATAATAATCGGCCCTTCACCACCAAATTTATGCACATCGAAACCGTGTCCGATTCTCATGATGTCTGTTCCTTCATTTTCTGGACAGATAAAATTCTGCCAATGCCAAGTCCTCGCGGCGCGTGACTTTTATATTGTCCGAACGCCCGTGAACCAATACCGGTTGATAGCCACAATATTCCAGTGCAGAAGCTTCGTCAGTGATATTAGCGTGTTGTGACAGTGCTTTTGATAAGCTATCCCTCAGTAACATCAGTGGAAAAAACTGCGGTGTTAGCGCATGCCAGAGATCTTGGCGCTCTACCGTATGGTCAATAACCTGACCAACACCTCCACGTTTCATCGTATCGCTGACCGGAGATGCTAGAATACCACCACATGCCATATTTCCCTGTTCATCCGTTTCTGCCAATTGTAGCAAACGTTCAAGATCGTCATGGTGTAAACAAGGACGGGCTGCATCATGCACTAAAACCCAGCGATTATCATTCCCGGCCAAATGAGCCAGATGGTTTAAACCAGCCAATACAGAATCTGCCCGCTGCTTCCCTCCGATTACCGTCGTAATGCGCGGATTTGATGCAACCTCAAGAAATTGAAACTGTGTATCAGCAGGATTTAAAACAACCACAACGCGTTGAATACGGGGATGAGCAAGTAATGCAGCCAGAGTGTGTTCAATAACAGCTTTTCCGGCAATAGACAGATATTGCTTTGGGCAATCCGAATTCATTCGGCTACCAATGCCCGCTGCGGGTACCAAAGCAATAATATCAGCACAGGAATGCAATAATAGATCGTTCATTTTAATTATTGAGTATTATTTGGAGTCGAGGGACGTGAAGTATTTTCTTTAGATTTATCAGTGACTAAACGATAGAAAGTTTCACCCGGTTTGATCATGCCCAATTCATTGCGGGATCGCTCTTCAATGGCCTCCTGTCCGCCAGTAAGATCGTCAATTTCCGCTGATAACTGATCGTTACGCAGTTTAAGTTTGCGGTTTTTGCTCTCTTCCATAGCAACATCATTCTTAACCCGTACATAATCATGAACACCATTTTTACCAAGCCACAGTGAATACTGTAACCATCCGAGTAAAACCACTAATAGTAGCGTTAGCTTACCCATTTCCGCCCCCTGAAATATCCGTCAATCATCCCATAACTCAAAGAGCGACGCTACTATCACAAAACAGGATGGGGGAAAAATAGTTGAGGATAAAGTCATGAAATAAGCACATCACTGAAGATTCAATAATGTGCTTATGTTGATGTTATAGGTCATTAATTCCTGAACGTATAATGCCGTTCTTTTTCAATTCCGCCAGCAACTGTTCCACTGATGCTTCAACAGGTTGTTGACCTGAAAGATAAATTTCTGGGTTATCGGGAATCTCATAGGCTGAATCAATCCCGGTGAAATGACGGATTTCACCCGCACGGGCTTTTTTGTACAATCCCTTAGGATCACGGGATTCGCAAATTTCCAATGGTGTATCGACAAAAACTTCAATAAATTGCCCCGGCTCCAGCAATTCACGCACCTTTTGCCTCTCGGCTTTATGAGGAGAAATAAAAGCGGTCAGTACGACTAAACCTGCATCCACCATCAGATTGGCGACTTCACCCACACGGCGGATATTCTCCTGTCTGTCCTGTTCTGAGAAACCTAAATCACTGCAAAGGCCATGACGCAAGTTATCACCATCAAGCAGATACGTTTTTATTCCTCGTTGAAACAGGGCCTGTTCTAAAGCCCCAGCCACCGTGGATTTACCTGAACCAGATAAACCCGTGAACCAAATAACCAATGCGGGATGTCCATTTTCTGCTTCCCGTCGCTCTCTGGTCAGTTGATATCTATGCCAGACAACATTTTCTGGTGCCAAATTTTCAATTCCTTCTGCCAATTTATTTACCTCCCAGTAAATCTCTGGCCCCCCAATGGGGGAAATGGCGGCGAATCAACCGGTTCAACTCCAGTTCAAATTCGCTGAACTCTTTTGGCCCTTCATAAACATCTGTCTGAATTTCACGTACCAAACCCGCACCAACCGTGACATTAGTTAGCCGGTCAATAAAGATGATGCCGCCAGTGTCGCTATTTTGCTGATAGTTATCGAGCATTAATGGCTCTTCAAAAGAAAACTCCACTGATCCGATGGCATTCAATGGCAAATCAACCGCCACTCGTTGTGTCAGATTCGTAATATCCACCTGATACTGGATATTCTCAACTTTCCCACGGCTCTTTTTACCTGCCACTTTGATATCAAGATTTTGTCCCTGCACCAAAGGCTGTTCAGACATCCACACGACATCCACCAACGCATGCCGGGTAACCGTCATCTCATCAGCAGCAGAAATCAGGAGATCACCCCGGCTGATATCAATTTCATCTTTCAGCACCACGGTAATGGCTTCACCGGGGACAGCAAAATCCAAATCCCCCTCAAAAGTCACGATCCGCTCTACTTGTGAGGTTACACCCGATGGCATGACTTTAATTTTCTGCCCTTTGCGTAAAATCCCGGATGAAAGAGTACCGCTGTAACCCCGAAAATCGAGATCAGGCCGGCTGACATACTGTATCGGGAAGCGCAGTAATTGCTTCGAAGCTTCTTTCTTTACATCTGCGGTTTCAAGAATGTCCAACAACGCAGGTCCTTCATACCAGACCAGATTGGTACTTCTGGTGACAATGTTATCGCCATCAAGTGCAGAGATCGGAACAAAATAAATTTTCAAATCTGTCGGCAACTGAGCGGCAAAGTTCAAATAATCTTGTTTGATCAGGTCAAAAACCTCCTGTTTGTATCCCATCAGATCCATTTTATTCACAGCAACCACCAAGTGGCGGATCCCCAGCAAGGTACTGATAAAACTGTGACGGCGGGTCTGCTCCTGAACACCTTTACGGGCATCAATTAGCAGAATCGAAAGATCACAGGTCGATGCACCTGTCGCCATATTACGCGTGTACTGTTCATGTCCTGGCGTGTCGGCAATAATAAATTTGCGTTTTTCTGTGGAAAAATAGCGATAAGCGACATCAATGGTGATGCCTTGTTCACGCTCTGCGGCGAGACCATCCACCAGCAAAGCCAAATCCAATTTTTCACCCTGAGTACCGATTCGTTTGCTGTCATTCTGTAATGTTGAAAGCTGATCTTCGTAGATCTGACGGGTATCATGTAACAGACGACCAATCAGGGTACTTTTGCCATCATCTACGCTGCCACAAGTCAGGAAACGCAGTAATCCCTTATCCTGTTGAGCACGCAGATAGGCTTCCACACCACCCTGTTGTTTAATTTGATCAGCAATAGCTTCATTTTGTGCAAGTGCGGACATGGTTGTTCTCCTTAGAAATAACCCTGACGTTTTTTCAGTTCCATAGACGCAGATTGATCACTGTCAATCAGCCGCCCTTGCCGCTCACTTGTCGTGGATATCAGCATTTCTTCAATAATTTCTGGCAATGTTTCAGCATCAGATCTCACGGCTCCCGTCAGCGGCCAGCAGCCAAGAGTACGGAAACGAACTTTACGTTGACTGATAACTTCGCCAGGTTTTAAATCGATTCGGTTGTCATCAACCATAATCAGCGTGCCATCACGCTCTATTACCGGACGTGGTTTAGCAAAATAGAGAGGAACGATATCAATTTGTTCCAGGTAGATGTATTGCCAAACATCCAGTTCAGTCCAGTTGGAAAGCGGGAATACGCGAATGCTTTCACCTTTGTTAATCTGACCGTTGTAATTGTGCCACAATTCAGGACGCTGATTTTTAGGATCCCAACGATGTGAGCGATCACGGAATGAATAAATACGCTCTTTGGCTCGTGATTTTTCTTCATCACGCCGGGCACCACCGAAAGCCGCATCAAAACCATATTTATCCAGTGCCTGTTTTAACCCTTCCGTTTTCATGATGTCGGTATGTTTGGCGCTACCATGCACAAATGGGTTTATTCCTATCGCGTCCCCTTGCGGGTTGCGATACACCAGGAGTTCAAAACCGTAATTATTGGCAGTACGATCACGAAACTCGTACATTTCGCGAAATTTCCAGCCCGTATCCACATGCAGCAAAGGAAATGGTAAGGTTCCCGGATAGAACGCCTTGCGTGCAAGATGAAGCATGACCGAAGAATCTTTACCAATAGAGTAAAGCATCACTGGGTTTTCAAACTCTGCGGCCACTTCCCGTATAACATGGATACTTTCAGCTTCAAGTTGCTGCAAGTGTGTCAATCTTTTCTCGTCCATTACCACTCCTTATGCAAAATCGACTACTGCCGGACGGCTTATCCTGGCAATAGGTTGTTGCCCAAACCAGGCTATTTGATGGTGGAGTTGAGCTACTTCCCCCACGACCAGTAACGCCGGTGACGGTGCCAGCTGTGCCAACTGTTCCAGTTCCAGCAAAGTGCCTGTCAACACTTGCTGCTCTGGACGAGTACCACAACCGATAACAGCTACGGGTGTATCTTCTGCCCGCCCATGTAAAATTAATTGATGACTTATCAAGGCGGATTTCACTGTCCCCATATAAATCACTAGAGTCTGATTGCCTTTGGCCAAAGCCTGCCAATCCAGTTCATTACCATTTTCCCGGCAATGACCTGTAATAAAAGTGATACTCTGCGAGTGCTCCCGGTGAGTCAGCGGAATTCCCGCGTAAGCAGTCGCTCCAATAGCGGCGGTAATTCCCGGTACGACTTGAAAAGGAATACCTGCTGATGCTGCAACCTGCAACTCTTCACCACCACGGCCAAAAATAAAGGGATCACCGCCTTTAAGGCGAACCACTTTTTTCCCTTGTCTGGCAAATTTCACTATCAATTGGTTAGTTTCTTCCTGAGAAACAGAGTGATTACCGGCTCTTTTACCAACACAAATTTTATCTGCATCTCGACGGACCAGATCCAACACTTCACTGCTGACCAGATGATCATAAAGCACCACATCAGCCTGCTGAATAACCTGTAATCCTCTCAATGTCAGTAATCCCGGATCACCTGGGCCTGCACCGACCAGAGCCAATTCTCCCGGTGAACCAGGTTGTTCCAGTTGTTGCTCAAGCTGCTCTTCCGCCTGTTGGATCTGACCATTTGCAACCAACATAGCGAAACGACCATTAAAAGCCTGTTCCCAAAAAGAACGACGCTGGCGCATGGAAGTTAATCGCTGTTTCACCCGTTCACGCCAATTCCCGGCAATTTTCGCCATTGCACCAAGACTGGAAGGTAGCAACGCTTCCAG
Source organism: Photorhabdus tasmaniensis (assembly GCF_011189505.1). Classification (GTDB taxonomy): domain Bacteria; phylum Pseudomonadota; class Gammaproteobacteria; order Enterobacterales; family Enterobacteriaceae; genus Photorhabdus; species Photorhabdus tasmaniensis. The sequence goes on along the minus strand of NZ_PUJU01000021.1, from coordinate 20,821 downwards.
CTTTTCCCGGATTAAACGTGCCAATACCGGTGCTTTTCCTGCCGATGAAATCGCCACTAAAACAGGAGAGCGATCGATAATTGATGGAAAAATAAATGAGCAATGAGATTGATCATCAACGACATTAACCAAAATACCGCGCTTATCCGCCTCGGTAAAAACCCGATGATTTAGAATGTGATCATCAGTCGCTGCAATCACCAGAAAAATGCCATCAAGATATTCAGGCTGGAATTCTCTTTTATACCATTCCAGTTCACCAGCTTGATAACGCTGTTGTAATTCAGAGCATAATTCAGGCGTTACAACCTGTAATAATGCTCCTGCTCGTAGTAGTAGCGTCGCTTTACGTGCGGCCACATCTCCACCACCGACAAGTAATACAAGCCGCCCTTTTAACTCAACAAATATCGGTAAGTAATCCACAATTGCCCTTTGTATCCAGTGAAATATTTATAAGTAATGAAACTGTTTCGAATGAATATAGGAGTCGGTGGTAAGGTTATGAAATGACAAAAAGGCATTAATAGTTCTGTAATGGAATATAGCTAGCCATCTCTAGAATAGGGTTGGAGCAGTTTTCATTGAATTGCGAAGGGCAGTAAAAATAAATGACTTCATAATTTGACTTCTTATCTCACTGGATACTGATAAGGGAGCTGTCGTCAGTCTGCGGGAATGGTTAGAAAGCATAGGCGTTGAGCAATGAAACACACGTAAAAATCCATTGCACAAAGCCCCGCCTTTTGCTCGCAGGCGAGGCGGGGGAACAAGTGTAATGTCATCGTTGAAGTCCGCGACAACATTTTCTTCCCCCGCTGAAACTGTGCCCATCACCGTCCTGGACGGATAAAAGCATCATGTCAGGAAATTGCTTTTGGCATCGTTTATCGGGTAACCAATGCCATTTTTCCATCTGAAATTCTCATTTATTTTGGGGAAAGAAAATGAGGTAAATCCATGTAGATTTCCGAGGGAGACACTGTTGTTGATATAACTTTTCCAGGTGCAACCCAACTGCCGATAAGTCGCTATTTCGACGTCGATATAAAAAACTTCGCCCTAAGGATAAATCATGGCTTGCCAGTGATTGTTAACATGCTCCCACTTCCTATTTGCGTGCGAAACCCTTCGGTTTGCAAGGGATAACGAGCGGAGAACATCATAGTGAAAACATATCAACAAACAGTATCGGAATGGTTGCGCCTTGTTGGTGAACGCCAGGGCGTGGCTTTGAGCCTTGGCAGCGATGGTCACTGTACAGTACCTTTCGGCCAGGATGGAGAGTGCATCATTGAAGTGCCGGACAACAACGACGTTCAGGCATTTTATTTCTATATTCCTTTATTGCGATTGCCAGCGGATGAGCCGAGCCAGTTAATGCTGACTCGGGCTGCCCTTGAGTTGAATATGTTCGGTCTTACCACGGGCGGCAGTCAGATCAGTCTGGACAGTCGTACCAATTATCTGGTGTTGAGTTTCTCTGCGTTGATCGAGATGTTCGATGAAACTACATTTATGCAGACTCTGGGAGAATTTCTTGATCTTGGGATCAGCTTGCAATCTCAGTTTCAGGTAATCAACACCCAGCAGAACGGAGCATCCGCACTGCATCCATTACCAGGTTCAGCCATCGTATGCTGAGTCACGGTCATCTAAATAACTAAGGAAAATTAAGATGCCTATTCAAGGTCTTGGGCACACCCCCAACGCTACTGCATTGTCGCCCCTCTCGAACGGAGAAGTACAGACACCATCTCGCAGCAATAATGTTCATCATCATCTTGCCTCCCATTACACCAGTACTGGTATTGGTACTCAGGTGTCGCCGGGCAAGGTGCTGACCACCACACTGAAATATCTGACATTGAGTGCCCCGGCTCGCAAGATTGGCACTGCCATACAGGGAGGACATGACTCTCATGCACAGAGTGCCAAAGGTAAGGCGCGTTACTGGACTGGGGCTATTATCAAGGGATTGGCTAATATCACGGGCGGTGCCAGTAGTGTAACGAGTGGTGCGATTTCGGTTGGTGTCGCAGGCGTTAAAAACTTGGCGGAATCCACAGGACGTTTGCTGGCATCCTCTGCCTTGGGGCTGGCCGGAGCGGGCGCGAAGGGAGTCTCGCACCTACCGCTTGGTGCGTCCGATCGTTTGCAGGTTGGAACGCGTGCTGAGCAATTGCTGAATTCTGCCAAGGTGATCGCTAAACCCACATTTGTGGCTAAAGCAGAGCAAGAGCCGTTGAATGCTGTGGGAGCCCGGGTGGTGATGGATGCGGCCCAATTGGCGAGAGTCAGCTGCTCCAGTAGTTATCGGGATATGCCGGCTGGTTACAGTCATGCCACCTTGGCTGATATCCCATCCTCAATATTGGCTCGCCGGGAGGATGGCAGTGGTGGGACTGGCAGTGAGTTAACCCTGCATGTTCGCCTTGGCAAGGGGGAGAATGAGCCTTTAATCCTTGAGGGGGATGCATGGTCTGCGCTCAAGGTTGCTGTCTATAAGCGTGACGATACCATGGTGCTTTCCTTTGTGGGCACCCAGCCAACCAAGCGTCCTGGTACTGTGAAGAGTGATGTTGGAGCGGCTTTAGGGATCAAGGACAGCGCGTTTCAGGATGCTGACCGCTTGGTCAAGGCTTTTACCAAACAATATAGCGGCAAGGTTGAGGTTCTGGGCCACTCTTTAGGCGGTGGGTTGGCGCAATATGTGGGCATCAAACATGGGATTAAGGTCACCGCATTCAACAGCATGGGGTTGCATGTAGGATTGCGGGATCGGCTGGCCGACAAGTTGGATAGTGCCAACGTCACTCACATCAATACCAGTAGTGATCCACTGAGTCAGAAGGTCGAACATGGTATTTGGGGCCTGGATGCCTCTTCTCAGGTAGGCAAGCGTTATGTGATTGAGCACTCAGGTGGTCACCGTATGGAGGCGGTGACCGCTGGTTTGGAAGCCTTACTTACTTAACGTTTAACGACTCGATATGCCATGGACAACGCCCCACAGGGGGCGTTGTCGCTGTCAACAGACACTGTATCTAACGTAGCTGCGTGTTTATTTCAGCGCATCAAGGATTTGCCAGGCTGCTTTGATACGCGCCTCGTTGGGGTAGTTTTTGTTGGCTAGCAGTACAATACCCATTTGCTCTTGCGGCACAAACGCGACATACGCGCCGAAACCATTGGTGGCACCGGTTTTATTGATAAAAAGCGCATCCGTTGGCGGCTCAGGCGGCGACAGTTCCGTGGTTTTGTTGGCTTGATAAGCGATCTGCGCTGAGTTGCCGCTCAGTACCTGCTCAAGGGTAACGGGCCAGTGATAAAGCTCCCAACCCAGCCCTTGCGTCATTTCCCCCACCCGGTAGTAGCCGGTATGGGTTGCCCGAATGGCCTGTGCCAGCTTGCTATCACTGATGCGGGAAGGATCGATATTCGCATCAACGAAGCCGATCATATCCTGCGCACTGGCTTTCAGACCGTAGGCTTCCTCATCCAGTACGCCGGGGCTTATACGAATCGGTTTATTCTCTTTTGAATAACCCCAGGCATAATTCCTCATCTCCTGCGCGGGCACGTTAAACCGGGCATGATGCAAACCAAGCGGTGAAAGAATTTGGTTTGCTACTAGCATTGAGTAAGGTTTTCCAAGGCGTTGGGCAGCGATATAACCCGCCAGGCCAATGCTGGGATTGGAGTACTGGCGGTGGGTTCCAGGTGCATACTTCGGTTGCCAGTGCTGATACCAGTTCACCATTTTGCTATTGTTGTCGATCTCGTCAGGGAATTGTAATGGCAGGCCGCCCGCAGTGTAGGTGGCAATATTCAGCAGGCTTATGTTGTCAAAGGCGCTGCCTGCCAGCGGTTGAAAATGCTGGCTGGCCTTATCGGAGAGGGAAATGGCTCCTGTCACTTGCGCCCAAGAAATTAGGCTGGCGGCAAAGGTTTTGCTGACCGAGCCTAATTCAAAGATCGTCTCTTTGGTGACCGGCGTGTTGTTCTCTTTTGACGCGTCACCGTATTGATAGAAGAAATGCTGACCGCGGAAAGTTACCGCAATCGCCATTCCCGGAATGTCATATTCCTGCATCAGGGAGTGTATGGTCTTATCAACAGTATTTGTCAGATGGGTCTGATCGGGGGTATTCGAAGCTTGAGCTCCGAAAGAAGCGGCGAGTAGGAGCCCGCCAGTCAGCACTGAAAATCGTTTTGTCATGTGGTGTGTCCTTTTATTACAGTGAGAGCATTCAGTTCTGGATTTTATCAGTCTTTTCACATCCAATCACAAAATTTGTGATCTCTATCACCTGACAAAATAAAACTTTATGGTTGTTGATTGAAAACCAAGGGCTTTCGTTTCTTTAATATCAATTTCTACTAACAAAGCGGATGAAAGCTTGTTTTGGGGTAAGCATAAGTAACGATAGAACTTAATATTCTCTTTCGTTTTGTTTTCAATCGAAACCTTTTTAACCTTATTTTGTCTATATAATAGACTGTAACACCGATCACAATTTCATTTCATTGCTTTTGTTGTAATTTAACCGAAAGAGAGGGAAAGCAATTCATCACAGGCGACGTGAACTTGTTGCTGAAATCTGAGGAGCATAACGGAATGGCAATGGACACTGTAAAAAGACGTGAACAGATTATTGACCTGCTGTGCCATGAGGGCAGTGTACGTGTTGAGCATTTGAGTTCCCGTTTTGGGGTTTCCAGCGTCACTATCCGTAATGACCTGCGTTATCTGGAGCAAAAAGGTTGTGCGCTGCGTTCTTATGGTGGCGCCATGTTGAATCAGCAATTCGCCTTTGATCGCCCCTTGCAAGATAAAGGCCGGATGAATCGTGATGTGAAATCACGCATTGCGGCCAGGGCGGCACAGTTTGTTAAGGATGGTGATGCCCTGATCCTTGATTCCGGCTCCACGACTACGCAAATCGTGCCATATCTTAAGGAGCGGCGTGATTTGGTGATAATGACTAACGCGTTGAATATCGCCTATGAACTGGCGGGATTTGATCAGATGGAAGTGATGGTGCTTGGCGGGAGTGTGCGTCAGAACTCCTACTCGCTTTATGGTCCGGCGGCGGAACAGCAATTGCGTCAGTATCGCTTTAATACTCTGTTTCTTGGTGTCGATGGGTTTGATCTGGAAGCAGGGATTACCACGCCCCATCCCGGCGAAGCTCACCTTAATCGCGTAATGTGTGAGGTGGCGCATGAAATTATCGCCGTGGCGGATGCCAGTAAATTTGGGCGCAGAAGCTTTTGTATGATCCGTCAGGCTGGACAGATTCATCGGCTGATTACTGACAGCCGGATCCCCGATAACTATAGGCGGGCATTAACTGAACTCGGCGTAGATGTGGTTATTGCCGACGAATAACTCTTACAGAGATTAGAACTTGCCTAAGAGTTGATAAACGGGTTCTTGCCCGCATGGGAGACACCATGCAGTCACTATTACAACTTATTCGTCGCCATAAATCAGGTGAAGCGGTGGGGATCTATTCGGTCTGTTCCGCCCACTCTTGGGTATTGGAAAGTGCTTTGCGCGTCGCTAAAGAGCGTAAGACGCCGATATTGATTGAAGCAACGTCTAATCAGGTTAATCAATTTGGTGGTTATACCGGTATGCAGCCCGCTCAGTTCCGTGATGCAGTTTGGCGACAAGCTGATCTTATCGGCTTGCCGCGTGATCGTGTTTGGTTGGGCGGCGATCATCTTGGGCCGAACGCCTGGCAGGATCGCTCCGCAGCAGAGGCGATGAAACTGGCTGAAACGTTGATACACGATTATGTGGCCGCAGGATTTCGTAAGATCCACCTCGATTGCTCTATGTCTTGCGCCGATGATCCAATACCGCTTGGTGATGATGAAATTGCGGTACGTGCGGCTCGTTTGTGCCAGGTGGCTGAACGTTGCTGGCAGCAGGTGGGGGGAGAATCACCGGTTTATGTGATTGGCACCGAAGTGCCGGTACCGGGCGGCGCTAAAGAAGCGTTGGAAGGAATGCAGGTCACGACACCTCAGGCAGCAGCCACAACGTTGAATGTACATCAACAAGCCTGGCGATTGGCCGGGCTGGAACAAGTATGGCCGCGGGTGATTGCGCTGGTGGTGCAGCCCGGTGTGGAGTTTGATCACCATAATGTCGAACATTATCAATCGGAACGTGCGGCGGCACTGAGTCAATATATCGAATCTCAGTCTTACTTGGTCTATGAAGCGCATTCTACCGATTATCAAACTGCACAGGCTTACCGGGAATTGGTGCGTGATCATTTCGCTATTCTGAAAGTCGGTCCTGCTTTGACTTTTGCTCTGCGTGAGGCGCTTTTCGCGCTCGATAAAATTGATGGTGAATGGAATGGGGAACAGACCGCAGCGAATTTGTGCGCTACATTGGAGCAGGTCATGCTTGAACAGCCGAAATACTGGAACGGCTATTACCACGGTACACCGCATCAGCAGTTTATTGATCGTCAATACAGTTTGAGCGATCGCGTGCGTTACTACTGGCCGCACCCGCAGGTACAACAGGCAGTGAGTATTTTGATGGATAATCTGCGCCGTCATCCGGTTGCCCTTTCATTGTTGAGTCAGTACCTGCCAGAACAGGCGCAGGCAGTTAACGCGGGAAGGTTGGAAAATGACCCGTATGCTTGGGTGTTGGACAAGATTCGTTCTGTGCTCTTGAACTATGCCCAGGCTTGTGAGTCTGAGGCACAAGGAGCTTTCGTATGAATGAACTGTTTTTCTATACCGAAGCTTGGCTGCGTGAGCATCACGCGTTACATACTGCCAGAGAGATTCACCAACAGCCTGCGCTTTGGCGTCAGTTATATCAAAACCTGCAACGTGAGGAAGCGTTGTGGCGGCCCTTTTTGCTGCCTTTGTTGTCTGACCCGGCGTTACAGGTAGTGCTGTGTGGCGCAGGTTCATCTGCGTTTGTCGGGCGAGCGTTGGCCCCCTGGTTGCGTGAGCAGTGTGGGCTGAATGTGGTCGCGTACAGCACCACGGATATTGTGCCTTCTCCTTTGCAATACCTCGATCCAACACGTTCAACGTTGCTGATTTCCTACGGGCGATCCGGCAATAGTCCGGAGAGCGTGGCAGCGGTAAAACTAGCAGATCAGATACTGCCACGCTGTTATCACCTGATGTTGACCTGCAATCCTGATGGTGCACTGGCTCGTTATGCCGAAGGACGTGCTCATGTCTGCTCATTGAATATGCCGCAGGGTTCTCATGACCAGAGTTTTGCTATGACTTCCAGTTTCAGTTGTATGACGCTGGCGACAGCGTTGCTGTTAGGGCCGTTAACGCTGGAACAGAGTAGTGCGCCACTGATGGCGATGGCTGCGTTGTGCGAGCGCGAGTGGAGACAGTGGCAGGTACAGACTAAGCGACTGGCACGCAGCGGCTTTAAGCGCATGATGTGTCTGGGCTCCAGTTGTTTTACCGGTATAGCCGAAGAAGGGGCGCTCAAGATGCTGGAGTTGACTGCGGGGTACATTGCCACCCGTTACGATTCGTCGATGGGAGTGCGTCATGGGCCGAAGTTTATGATCGAACGCGATACGCTGGTGGTCATGATGCTTTCTGCTGATAAGTATCGTCGTCGTTATGATCTCGATTTGTGGCATGAGCTGAATCACGACGGTCTGGCGCGTCAGGTTGTTGCACTGAGTGGCACGCCGGGGGAAGGATTTACGGCGATTAACAGTGAACAAGATGATATCTGGCTGCTTTTTCCCTATCTGATGTTTTTGCAGATGTTAGCGTTTGAAACCTCGCTGGCGTTGGGTATAGCGCCGGACAATCCATGCCCAACAGGGGAGGTCAACCGTGTAGTGAAGGGGGTGGAAATTTATCCTTATCTCCCATCTTATTCACAAAGAACAGCATGTAAGCAGGAGTGATTATGTCGATACCGAATATTTTAATGACCCGAATTGATAACCGGTTGGTGCATGGTCAGGTAGGTGTGACCTGGACCAATTCACTGGGGGCCAATTTGGTATTGGTGGCTAACGATCAAGTTGCCGGTGATTTGATGCAGCAAAACCTGATGGATATGGTGGTTTCCGATGGGATTCAGACCCGTTATTTCACTCTGCAAAAAACCATTGATGTGATCCATAAAGCGGCTGAACGCCAGAAAATTTTTATCGTCTGTAAAACACCGCAAGATGTACTGACGTTGGTAAAGGGTGGAGTGCCGATCCGATTTGTTAACGTGGGAAATATGCATTTTGCTGAAGGGAAGCGCCAGATCCATAAGACTGTTTCGGTTGATGATAGTGACGTAGTGGTGTTTCGTGAACTAGAGCAACTGGGTGTTACCTGCGAGATACGGCGGGTACCGGATGAAGCGGGAGAGCTTATCGATAAACTGTTGTTCTAAAGAGGTGAGTTATGCTGATTGATGCGATATTGATTGGATTACTGGCCGGGTTGGCGGGAGTGGATCTGTTTGATGGATTGACCCATTTTCACCGCCCTGTGGTGATTGGCCCGCTGGTCGGGTTGATTTTAGGGGATGTACAGACGGGTTTGTTGGTGGGGGGGACTCTGGAGCTGGTCTGGATGGGAATGGTGCCGCTGGCTGGCGCTCAACCGCCAAATGTGGTGATTGGCGGGGTGATTGGCACCGCATTTGCTATTTTGACTCAGGCTGATCCTAAAGTGGCGATTGGTATAGCGGTGCCATTTTCCATTGCGGTACAAGGCTGTATTACGCTGCTGTTTACTCTGTTCTCACCCATGATGCATAAATGCGATCAGATGGTGAAAAAGCTGAATTGGCGCGGTGTAGAACGTGTGAACTATCTGGGCATCACCATTCTGTTTTGCTTCTACTTTATTGTGGCGTTTTTGCCCGTCTATTTTGGCGCTGATGCTGCCAGCGTCATGGTGCAGAAAGCGCCGCAGTGGTTGTTGGACGGGTTGGCTGTTGCTGGCGGAATGATGCCTGCCATCGGTTTTTCCATGCTGATGAAAATCATGATGAAAAAGACCTATATAGCCTATTTCATTCTGGGCTTTATTTCGGTCACGTTCCTTAATATGCCGATTATCGCTGTAGCACTTGGCGCATTGGCGATCGCATTAATCGATTTCTTTAACCGTTCCCGTATAGAAGATGCAGCTGAACGAGGCGCACCTACCACCCAGTCTCAGGAGATGGAAGATGGCATTTAACGACACCGATGCTGCTATGGCAGCTAAAGCTGAGAAAAGGATGGCGCAGGCACTGGCAACCAGTCAGGTTGAGCAGGATGACTATCAGGACAGTACGCCGGGTGAAGATCTGACTAACCGCGATCTGAATCGTATGGCGTGGCGCTCCCTGTTGTTACAGGCATCATTTAACTATGAGCGTATGCAGGCGGGAGGCTGGTTGTACACCTTGATCCCTGGGTTGCGTAAGATCCATAAAGATCCGCAAGATCTGGCGAATTCTATGAAGATGCACATGGAATTTATCAATGTGCATCCGTTTGATGTCACCTTCCTGTCCGGGTTGGTGCTGGCAATGGAACGGAATAAAGAGAAAATTTCGACTATCCGTGCCGTGAAAGTCGCGTTGATGGGACCGCTGGGCGGGATTGGTGATGCGTTGTTCTGGCTGACGCTGTTACCCATCTGCGCTGGGATTGGGGCATCTTTGGCGCTACAGGGCAGTTTGTTTGGCCCCCTCGTATTTCTGTTGCTGTTTAATATCGTACATTTTGGCTTGCGTTTTGGTCTGGCACATTATGGTTATCGTACCGGAACCAGTGCGTTGGTATTGTTAAAAAAACATACCAAAAAGATCTCCCACGCGGCATCAATCGTGGGAATGACGGTGATCGGGGCATTAGTGGCTTCCTATGTTCATCTCTCAACACCGGTGGTGGTCAACGCCGGTAAAGCCAGTGTGGCGTTGCAAAAGGATGTACTGGATAAACTGATGCCTAATTTATTGCCGTTATGTTTCACCCTGCTGGTGTTTTGGCTGATGAAAAAAGGGTTTTCGCCGGTCAAGTTGATTGGCTTGACGGTGGTGATCGGCATTGTGGGTAAATTTGTTGGTTTTCTTTAACAAGCGCACTGAGGAGATGGCATGTTAGGTATTGTAATCACCGGTCATGGGTATTTCGCCAGTGGTTTGTTGCAGGCGGTGGAACAGGTTGTAGGGCAGCAGCCCCAGAGTTGTGCTGTCGATTTTCCTGAGGGGATCAGCACTGAGAAATTATTGGTGTTGCTGGAGGCGGCTTGCTCCGCCTGTGATAGTGGTGATGGTGTGATTATTCTCAGTGATTTGCTAGGGGGATCACCGTTTCGGCAGGCGGCACAACTGGCGATAGTCAATCCACGTTATGAAGTTATCACCGGTACGAATATGCAGTTGGTGGTAGAAATGATGCTGGACCGTGAAGGTATGGCGCTGGAAACCTTTCGTGATATGGCGCTGGAATGTGGGCGGCGGGGATTGACCAGCCTGTGGCATGAACAACAGAAACGGCGATATGACAGCCTGAATCTGGATGGCATTTAAGGAGCGTATATGTACCTGATTTCCAGTCGTCAAATGCTGAAAAAGGCTCTGCGTGAAGGTTATGCGGTTCCTGCTTTCAACGTCCATAATCTGGAAACTATCCAGGTGGTAGCGGAAACCGCTGCTCGCTTGGCATCACCGGTTATTTTGGCAGGTACGCCGAGTACTTTCAGTTATGCGGGGACTGACTATCTAGTGTCAATTTGTCAGGATGCCGCTCGCCGCCACAATTTGCCGCTGGCGTTGCATCTCGATCATCATGAGGAGTTAGAGGATATCAGCCATAAAGTGACCTCAGGTGTACGTTCAGTGATGATTGATGGCTCGCATTTACCCTTTGAGGAGAATATTCGTAAGGTGGCAGAGGTGGTACGATTTTGCCATCGTTACGATGTTAGCGTTGAGGCGGAATTGGGGCGGTTAGGGGGGCAGGAAGATGATTTACAGGTCTCCAGTGCCGATAGTTTCTTTACCGATCCGCTGGCAGCGAAAGCCTTTGTTGCCCGTACCGGTATTGATTCTCTGGCGGTAGCGATTGGTTCTGCGCATGGTTTGTATCATGGTGAACCGCATCTGGATTTTGATCGGTTAGCAGCAATCTGTGAACAGGTGGATATTCCGTTGGTGCTGCATGGCGCATCGGGTATTCCTGAAGTGATGATACAGCAGGCGATTGGTCTTGGTGTAGGTAAAGTCAATGTGGCGACTGATCTGAAAATTGCTTTTGCTGATGCGGTAAAGCGCTATTTCATCCAGCATCCAGATGCGAATGATCCACGTAAATATATCGTGCCGGGAAAACAGGCTATGCAGGCAGTAGTAGAAGAGAAGATCCGGATTTGTGGCAGTGCAGGTAAGCTGTATTCGTGACGGTTCTGTTTTTTCATTCTGACTATAAGGAAACTGCTGTGAAAATAAGAACGTTAAATAAAATTACGTTAAGTTTATTAGCTAGTTCCGTGTTGTATAGTGCTCCAGTCTGGGCAGATAACTGGCGATTGGAGGGTGACAATTACCGTGTAACTGTTAGCGACGAACACGGTAAAGTGACGCAACTAAAATTTGAAAATCCGAAAAACCACGATCAAATCATTACTGACAATCTGTTTGAAATCACGTTGAAATCAGGAGAGAAGCTCGCGGCTAAAGATTTTCAGATTACTGATATCAGCAAAAAAAACAATCGTATTGTTGTCTCCCTGAAACATGGCGACATTCAGGTAAGAAATATCATTACTGTGGAGGATAAAGATAAGTACGGCTCGTTTGAAATCACCATTACACCGCAGGAAAACGCGTTAGAGCTCAGCGCTGTCTCGTTGATGCCATTTAGCACTAAAATCCCTTTTGTTCACGGGTCTATCGCCAGTTCACCGATTATCAGTGATAGCTTCTTTATTGTTCCCGGTAATCCATTGATTTCCACTGAGGCTTATAAAGGGAGCGCTTCGCAAAAAATTGCGCTCTCTATCCCGTTAGAGCCGGGGAAAACGTTAAGTTATAAGACGTATGTTGGTGTTTATCAGGAAGGGCAATTGCGGCGCAACGTCAATGAGTTTTTGAACAATACTCGTTCGCGTAAATATAGTCCTTACCTACATTACAACTCTTGGTACGATATTGGTTACTTCACGCCTTATACCGAACAAGAGTCGTTGACTCGTATCAAACAGTTTGGGCAGGAGTTGGTGACTAAGCGCGGTGTGAAGTTGGGTGGTTATCTGCTTGATGATGGCTGGGATAACCTCAAAGGAGATTGGGGTTTTAGTCAGGCATTTCCCCATGAGTTCAAAAATCTTAAACAGGAAGCAGATCAATATCGTGCTCGTTTAGGTATTTGGCTTTCTCCTTGGGGCGGTTATGGTAAACCCGGTGAGCAACGTGTTTCTCATGCGGAGGAGTTTGGCTATGAAGTGATAGATGGCAGATTTGCGCTTTCAGGCCCTAATTACTACGCCAATTTTCATAACCGGGTGCTCAATCTGATTCAACAACAAAATGTGTCCATGTTTAAGCTAGATGGCACTGGCAATGCTGATCGTGTGATTAAAGGAAGTGCATTCACCAGTGATTTTGATGCCGCTATCCATCTTATTGAAGATATGCGCAGTACCGGAAATGATCTGTTTATCAACTTGACCACAGGCACCAAAGCCACGCCTTCCTGGCTATTTTTCGCCGATTCTATTTGGCGTGGTGGCTATGATGTGGGGTTTCACGGTACAGGTTCCAAAGTGCAGCAGTGGCTTACCTATCGTGATGTAGAAACTTATCGTAATGTCGTAAGAAAGGGGCCGTTATTCCCACTGAATTCGTTGATGCTGCATGGCATTGTTTATGCTAAACAGGCTAAGCATCTGGATAAACAGTCACCTAAAGATTTTGCCGATCAGGTTTGGAGCTATTTTGGTAGCGGTACTCAGTTACAGGAGATGTATGTTACGCCTGAATTGTTGACCACAGAGGATTGGGATACGCTGGCAAACGCGGCGAAATGGTCAGAGAAAAATAAAGATGTGCTGTTTGATACCCATTGGATTGGTAAAGATCCCACCGAGCTAGAGGTGTATGGTTGGGGAGCCTGGAGTCCGGAAAAATCAATTATTACTTTGCGCAATCCTGCTAATGAAGTGAAACAATATTATCTGGATCTGCAAAGCGATCTCGAATTGCCTCATGATCAGCTTTCGGTATATGACGTTAAGATAGACTATGGCGAAAACAACTCGGTGCCGAAGTTTATCAATAAAACGGTGCTGCTTACCCTTCAGCCGTTAGAGACATTGACCTTTTCTCTGACCCCATCGAAATAATCACCGTGTTATTAAACTGCCCTGAATAAACTATTTTATTCGGGGCAGTGATGATTTGAAGAAACTATTGTGATGGTGTTTTATTAGAAAAAAGCTAGCTTATTATTAATAACTTGACACCTCAGAGATATTATATTTTGACTCTGCCAATAACTTTTTCTGCCGCTATATGTGATAGAAAGCCAGAGCGACTCTTGTATTCTGGATGGCTTGTGACGAATTGATCAATACGGCGGATCAGTAATGATGGAAGAGTTACGTTGATTTTCTCTGATTTTCCCATTAACTGAGTAATATCCACATCAACTAATGCCCATATTGCTCCCGTATATTCAGGATCTGTTAGGTAGTTTTCTACGTTTGTCGCTTCTGGTACTGCTTCATTATCATCAATTAGCAATTCGATATGCGCTTCAATTGCTTCTCGGACGCTTTCTATTGCATCTGTGAAATTGTCCCCACCAGAAAAGCAACCTGGGATATCAGGGACACGGACGCCGAAGGATGAATGACCTTTATCAATAGCAACTGGATATAACATTTACACCTCCGAAAAGTGGACTCAAAGTCCCGATTGTTTCTTGATACTTTTCAATGTTGGTAAAGGTATGTCCTTTTGTAGGTGTTTTACCGTTACCAATCCTTTCTTGGTTGGATGTTTGAATTGATGATGACTACCTTTAACCCTCACCAAATACCATCCGTCAGCTTCTATCATTGCTATCGCGTTTCTGCTATCCATCCTCCGGTTTTCTTGTTTTATCTTGATAGGGTTATAATAACCCTACAATGTTATGTATCAAGTATAGTAGAGGTTACTGACATTGTTGTTAGCTAATGGAATAGCTAAAAAACTGACCAGCTTGGTTTCATGAACTATTATTAATCATAAGAAAATCTTGTCAAAATTGTCTGTAACTGAGTGGTGGGAGTAAGTCACAGTGATTGTTTTTTAAGAATTCATTTAAAGAGCAAAACTAATGAAAGCGTTGATCGTAGTCGACATGTTGAACGATTTTGTCACAGGAGCGCTGGCCAATGAGGAGGGTGCGATGAAGATCGTACCGGTAATCAAACGGTTGATTGATCATGCCCGGCACCAACCGGGGTGGCTGGTGGTTTATGCGAATGATGCTCATCGAGCGAATGATCGAGAAATGAGTATCTGGGGCAAACATGCAATGGCCGGAACACTTGGGGCTAATGTCATTGAGGCACTGGCTCCAATTGGGGCAGATCGTGAAATTGTTTCACCCAAGCGATTTTATGGAGCTTTCGATGGCACCGATCTGGAAGATGTTTTTAAAGAATATGGCGTAACGGAGGTTGTGTTAACAGGGCAGCATACTCATTGTTGTGTCAGGCATACTGCCTATGGCGCGTTTATACGCGGTTATCGCATTAAGGTCTTGTCAGATGCTGTGTGTGCCTTTCCTGGTGTTGATCAGCAAGCAGCTCTTGATTATCTTAAAGCCATTTACGGTGCTGAAATTACAACGAGTGCGGCATTAGGTGTGTAATGAGGATAATCTATTAATATAATTAATTTAGCTGTTGTGGAAGAGAAAATATAACCGCTAAAAATTGATCTGGCAGATATCTGAAAATATGGGCATCTGCCAGCTAAATATAAATATATATAAATGAGTGAAATTTAAATGTCGGGTAAATTACGTCCGTAATAAATTTCTTGTATCTCTTTTTTCAAGAGATGGGTAATTTCCTGCTTCTCAGTTTCACTCAGTTGCTCTGGTGTGGCATTAAATAGATAATCATTCAGGTCAAATCTTTTTTGCATCATTTTTGTATGAAATAAATTTTCCTGATAAATATTGACATCCATCATGTAATACTGAGATTGTACCTCTTCGGTCATATAATTCTGAATAGAACTGATTTCGTGATCGATATAGTGCTTCACGCCATTCACATCTCTTGTGAAACCACGCACGCGATAATCCATCGTGACAATATCCGATTCCAATTCGTGGATCAGATAGTTCAGCGCTTTGAGAGGTGAAATAACACCGCAGGTTGATACTTCAATATCAGCCCGGAAAGTGCATATGTCACCGTCCGGATGGCTCTCTGGATAAGTGTGAACGCAGATGTGGCTTTTATCCAAATGGGCGACAACGGAATCGGGTAACGGGCCGGGATTTTCAGTATTGTCCACATCTTTTGGGTCCATCGGCTCTTCGCTAACGAGAATGGTGACGCTTGCCCCTTGAGGTTCATAGTCCTGGCGAGCAATATTCAGAATATTTGCACCAATGATCGAACAGGTTTCGCTGAGAATTTCCGTTAAACGGTTGGCGTTATATTGTTCGTCAATGTAAGCGATATAACTATCCCGATCGGCTTGGCTTTTTGCGTAACAGATATCGTAAATACAAAAACTCAGGCTTTTTGTCAGGTTATTAAAGCCGTGCAATTTCAGCTTGTGCAATTTATTCCACCTCCTGGCTAATAGGTGATTATGGGTTTACGGATAGTGCATCCAGCAGATATTGCGGTAAGGCAAAGCTACCTGCGTGAACGGCTGGGTTGTAGTAGCGGCAGGTGAAGCCTGCGGTATCAAAGCGCTGTTGCAGTGTTGCCAGATCCACATGACGTAATGCCCGGTTTTGACTTGCCCAGGCAAAGGTCATTATTCCGCCGTAATAGGTTGGAATAGCAGCCTGATAGAAACTGCTGTCAGCGAAATAGTTGCTTAGTTTTTTATGGCTGGTGACAGCTTCATCTTGTTGCAGGAAACAGACACCATTTTGGGCAACAAAAACGCCATTGTCATTCAGACAGCGCTGGCAACCTTGATAGAATTCCGATGTGAATAATCCTTCACCAGGTCCGATTGGATCAGTGCAGTCAGAGATAATGACATCGAATTTCTGATCGGTTGTGCTAACGAAATTAACACCATCGTCAATGACCAGGTTGAAGCGCGGATCATCATAAGCACCGGCATGATGGTTAGGCAGATATTGGCGGCAGAATTCAACTACGCCAGCATCAATTTCAACCATCGTAATGCTTTCAAGGTATTGATGACGACAGACTTCGCGTAGCATACCGCCATCACCACCGCCGATAATCAGCACTCGTTTGGCGTTCCCGTGGGCGAATAGAGGAACATGAGCCATCATTTCGTGGTAGATAAATTCATCACGTTCAGTCGTTTGTACTGTGCCATCCAGCGCCATGATGCGGCCAAACTCCGCATTTTCAAAGATGATCAAATCCTGATGCTCAGTTTTATCGTGATAAAGCACTTTATCGACCGAAAAATACTGACCAAAATTGGCGTGCAGGGTTTCGTACCAAGTTTCTTTTTGTGACATGACCCGGCTTTCCTCCACTGTGACGGCCGTGAAAATTGGGTTCACATAATAGCCAACAATTCTTACAGTTGCACGGTGAAATTTACCCTTTAAGAGGTATCAGGAGCCGGACTATTTAACGTAAGCAAATAAGCTCAACGAATCTCTAGCGAGAGCATGGCACTTTATCGCATTGGATAGATAAATACCTTTCAGATCCTGGTAGCTTTCTTCATTGAGTCTATCCATCAATTGGCTGTTGTAATTGGTCAAATCCCACTTATTACGTTGAGCGAAATAGATAATGGCCCGCTTAATTTCCCGGTCAGGGATTTGGCTGTAACCACAGTCATATTTCAGATAGATAAACACCGCCGTCAGATCTGCCAGATCTTCGGCTTCATTTTCTGTCAGTGCTTTTGCGGGGTGGGAAAAACCGAAAAGAACTAATAGGTAAGTCAATAAGGCTAATTTTCGCATTTGTATTATAATAATGAATCCATGTCAGGTTACGTTAACATATTAATATCTTTGTCCGGTAAAATTTATTTTTGTGAATTATTGTAAAGATCGATTTAAATCACATTCCCATCACTTGACCTTCCTGTAAGGGTAACCTTTACGTTGCTGCTATGTGTGGTTTTTTTATTGGTTAATCAGGAAATGAATATGCAACGACGTGATTTTATTAAATTAAGCGTTGTGATTGGTGTATCCGGCATGTTGCCTGTATGGAGCCGTTTCTCCTTGGCTGAATCCTATCCTGCACTACCGATCCCTCCACAACTGGAGCCTGATGCGGCAGGTAAAATTGCGATTGAAATCAAAGCGGGACAATCCCATTTGCGGGCGGGATCGGTGACTAAGACCTGGGGTTATAACGGTGATTTACTTGGCCCGGCACTAAAATTAACTTCAGGTAAACCTGTCACTATTGATATTCGTAATCATCTGCCGGAAGGGACGACTGTTCACTGGCACGGCTTGGAAATTACCGGGGAGGTTGATGGTGGTCCACATGCGATGATTGCACCAGGTGGGAGTCGAACCGTTAGTTTTACCCTTGAACAACCGGAAGCAACTTGCTGGTTCCATCCGCATACACATGGTAAGACGGGTTATCAGGTGGCAATGGGGCTTGGTGGATTAGTACTGATTGAAGATGAAAACAGCATTAAAACGGGTTTGCCAAACCAATGGGGTGTGGATGATATCCCGGTGATTTTGCAGGATAAGCGTTTGAATAAAGAGGGCCAGATTGATTATCAACTGGATGTGATAAGCGCCGCTGTTGGTTGGTTTGGCGATATGATGCTGACTAATGGCGTTGTTTTACCTCAGCATATTGCGCCGCGCGGTTGGTTACGCTTGCGTTTGCTGAATGGTTGTAATGCTCGCAGCCTGAATATCGCTGCGAGTGATGGCCGAGAATTGTATGTTGTTGCCAGTGATGGCGGCTTGTTAGCGGAACCCGTTGCAGTTAATGAGTTATCGATTCTGGCGGGGGAGAGTTTTGAAATATTGGTAGAGACTGCGGATGGAAAACCTTTCGATCTGGTGACGTTACCGGTGGTGCAGATAGGAATGACATTACCGCCGTTTGATCAAC
This sequence comes from Photorhabdus tasmaniensis, assembly GCF_011189505.1. Classification (GTDB taxonomy): domain Bacteria; phylum Pseudomonadota; class Gammaproteobacteria; order Enterobacterales; family Enterobacteriaceae; genus Photorhabdus; species Photorhabdus tasmaniensis. Next base: position 2,524 of record NZ_PUJU01000021.1, on the reverse strand, counting down.
CATTGCCAGTTTTACGTATCCAACCTCAGCTTTTTTCTAGTCGCACAATACTGTCGGAGCAGCTGGTAACTCTTCCTGTCTTGCCTTCTTTAAAGGGCTTGAATAGACGTAATTTGCATCTGGCGATGGATGGTCGTCTGGATATGCAGGGGATGATGCAGTTGTCTCAGCGCTACGGCGAACAAGCTATGGCGGGTATGGGAATGCATCATGGGAATATGAACCACGGAGATATGCATCATGGCGGTGAATTCAATTTCCATCGTGCGAACACGATTAACGGGTTGGCTTTCTCCATGACAGAACCTGCTTTTGATGTTAAACAGGGGCAATATGAGCACTGGGTGATTTCGGGTGTTGGCGATATGATGCTGCATCCGTTCCATATTCACGGTACCCGCTTCCGCATTTTGAGTGAAAATGGCCGTAAACCTGCCGCTCATCGTAGTGGTTGGAAAGACATTGTTCATGTGGAAGGTAAGGAGAGTGAAGTGTTGGTTCAGTTCAATCATACGGCGGGAGCTAAACATCCATTTATGGCGCACTGTCATCTGCTGGAACATGAAGATACCGGTATGATGCTGGGTTTTATTGTTAGTAAATAATTTATAATTTTGCCAGAAGATTGTCTCTGATTGACTTATTGGGGGCGGTTTTATCGTGCTTTTTAGGTTATAGTGGTGGAATTCTTCATAAACAGGATCTTTAGCGGTAACCTGTTATTTTAGATAGAAAAAGGCTTTATTTATGATCTGATAATTGTCGCCAAACAAAATACCGAGATCAGAGAATAAAGCCGATGACAATTATCTCCACAAAACCTCAGTTAATGCAATTCTTCAGTGACACTTTTCTTGAAAAAACTGCCCGCAGATGTGGCTTTATCGAACGACTCAGAAATATTGGGCCACAGTCTTTGGTCCTCAGTCAGGGTGAGAGCGTGAATGTTCACTGTTTAACCATCGAGCATAATCCTGCTATTAACACCTTATCCATATAGGCACTACTCATACTGGTCATCTTCCGTTTGCGCCGAATACTGGCTTTTTCAATGGTTTCTGCCCTCAGCATATTGAGAGACAGATATCGCATACAGGCTAAAATCTCTGCGGAGTCACCACGACAAATAGCACACGCATCTTCATTCATTGAGACATCAAGGACCCAGTGGACACGATTTTCAATTCGCCATGGTTCAATTGATTGAAAACGTTCTGTCACTCTTACCCAAAAAATTTGGGCAATTTCACGATGTTGATGTCTGGTTGTTGCCGATATTAGGCGCTATTATTTATCATGCCGGGTCGGAAATAGAACAACATCTGGATTGGGCCATGAAATATCTCTTCAAAAATGCGTTGAAGTTGCCTCAAAGAAAATCCAATAAAGATAATATGTTGGAGGGTATTTTCGAGAGGCTTAAGGTTCAGTGTATGTGGAATTCTTAGCTTATATGCAATTAATACCATTTTAATTAAGTTTTTTCTTATTAATCATTTGAGTGTGAAATTATTTTATCGCTGGTTTTAACAGTTTAGTTAGGTTATAAATTCTAATGACAGTTGTCATGTTGTGTGCCAAGATTGTGTTGCTCAATATAGATTGAAAATTGATTTAATATAGCTAAATAAGGTTTCATAATAGTGCTACACTCATTTTTTGCATTCCTGGTTTTGCTGTGATGAAAACGATGCCAAAAAAGCATCAACATAATTAAGCAATTGCCACATAAATTGACAACAATGATTTGGTGTTATTGTCTCATGGAGCGATTGCCATAACCGTTCTATTTTATTTAGCCACGGTGAATAGACGGGTAAAAACAACAGAGTAAATTTTGGATGTTGTGCCAGCCAGTCCTTTACCTTCTGACTTTTATGAATACCGTAGTTATCTAAGATTAATGTGAGGATTTCCGCATGGGGATATTGATGATTCAGTTCATCTAACATTTTGATTTATTTATCACCCTGTTAAAGGAAATGGGTTTCCAATATCGCCATGTGGAAAGTATCACGGTGATTTTAGATAACCATGGTATTCATAAAAGCCGGAAAGTCAGGGCATGGTTAAAGCAAAACGCTAAATTTAATCTATTGTTCTTACCTGTTTATTCTCCCTGGCTAAACAAGATTGAACACTTGTGGCAATCGTTACATGAAACGGTTACTCGAAATCATTGCTGTCAGTATAAATAACGTTTCATAATTCTGCTACACATGACCTTCTTCAAGCCATTGTTATACATAGAATTATGAGTAGTATAAGATGTAGCGCTATTTTGGAGTCTTATTTATGTGGCAGTGACTTAAATATGTGGAAGAATTCATGAAGGCGCTTTCGTTACAACAACCTGGAATGAAAAAATGAGTGTACCACCATTATGAAAGCTTATTTATATACCCAAGAAACTTCAAGATGCAGTTTTTAGCACCTGAAAATGGTCGTTAATTCTGGACATCAGCGAGTCCGCTATATCAGGTAGCGTTGTGGTGAAAAATTTGAATACTTTGTCTCGAAATTC
>NZ_PUJU01000020.1 GCF_011189505.1 Photorhabdus tasmaniensis | reverse complement strand
TTTGTCGTAGCGAAGATAAACTCTGTTGGGAAATCTTACCTGATTACCGGGGTAAAACCGCTTACGACACGCAAACTCGCGCGGCTACTGAGATATCTGAAATCGGGGAATTACCGGATACGCTCACATTCAAGAAACCGCCCACTGATTTTGACAAGTGGAACGGTAAAGAATGGGTAGTAGATAAAGACCTTCTCAAATCGCATCAGATTGATGAAGCCAAGCAACAGCAAGCAGCACTGTTACAACAGGCAAATGAAACACTGTCTCTATTGCAAGACTCGGTTGACTTGGAGGTTGCTACAGACTCAGAGAAAGCCGCTTTGCTTGAATGGAAGAAGTACAGAGTATTACTCACTCGTGTAGATGTGAATCAAGCACCTGATGTGCAGTGGCCGCCAGTGCCGAAATAAGACAAAAGCCGGGTGACCGGCTTATATGCCTCACTGACAGCATTGACACTAGCACAGCTATGGGAAGGTTCTTCTTTCATATGATGAGTGCGTTGGCTGAAATGGAGCGGGAGTTAATCGTTGAAAGAACAAATGCCGGATTGTCCGCAGCTAGAGCAAAGGGAAGAGTTGGAGGAAGACCAGTATCGTTTTCATCTGTTGAACAACAACAAGCTGCAAGATTGCTGGCGAAAGGTCACACACGTAAACAGCTATCACTGATTTATAATACGTCACTGTCTACGGTGTATAAGTATTTGCCTGCAATAATTACAATCAAAAAATAATTAGATAATTTTATGTTTTTGGGTGAGGGGAGATGGTTTGTTAATTGTGGCAAATGTCAGATATGGAAGCGGGGTTTTTCCCCAGTTTTGCCCCTATTTTTCCCCAACCAAATCCCGCAAATAAAAAAACCAACCATAACTGGTTGGTTTTTCTAGGGAAATTTGGTCGGCATGATAGGATTTGAACCTACGACCCCCGACACCCCATGACGGTGCGCTACCAAGCTGCGCTACATGCCGATAACTTTTATTATACTACTGATTTTATGAATTAAAGCAAGTATTAAATGCAATGACCGATTGATTTTTAAGCATTTAATTAGCTATAAAATGTTTAACCTCTGTGAGTATCTGTAACAGTTGTGCCAGATTGGGTTTAGCATCTTTGACTTCGTTACCTTCAAGGTCATATAAGGAATAATCACCGTTTTTATCCAGAAACAGAGTATTCTCACTGGTTGTGATGATTAGAGAACCATTATCACCGGTAATAATCCACGGGCTATGACGTTGCGCTGTAAACAGATCTTCGCCTTGGGAGTAATCATCAGGAGAGTTGCTGACATGTAGCAAACGCTGCATTAATGTTGTCATGACATCCTGGTGATTTGTCAGCTTATCAATGGCCTGTGATGGTGTTCCAGGCCAATGAATAAGCAGGGGAACATGCATTTGATCACGATTAAATCTGTCATTATTTATCCATTTTGTTGGATGCGTAGCTGCGATTTCACTATGCGCGGCGGTAATAACAATGACCGTATTATTTAGCGCATTTTTGTTTTTCAGCGTCTCCAATACAGCACCAATTTGAATATCAAGAGCCGCCGTATTACCCTGTGCGTCAGTTTCATCCAGTCCCCTCATTTTCAAGAGGGAAAACCATGGGGAGTTATTTGTGGGTAAATTCAGCCATTGCTGCCATTGTGTTACCGTAAGTTGATTACTTTGGTTGACCGCTGTGGGCAATGAGTAGTCAGAAAGTAATGCCTGACGATAAAGTGGAGTATTAAATCCTGTAGAGGAGAATAAGCCGAATTGATATCCCTGATGAGTCAGTGCATTAATCAGTGCTGATGATTTACGCCCAGCAAGTATTCCATCCAGATAGCCAGAAGAAATACCATAAAATAGCCCGAATAGGGCGGTATCATTTCGAATACCATTACTGAAATGTTGATTGAACTGAATGTTGGTTTCTCTGAAATGGGAGAGTACAGGCATATTCTCTGCAATGTCTTTATTATCTAGCCCATCAACCACCAGTATTAACAGGTTGTATCCGCTGCCTTTATCCTGATAAGTCAGATTATTAAGCGGATATTCCACTGTTAATGCAGCAGGATCCCCCTGTTGCATAAGACGGCGCTGATATTCTTGTTGATCCAGCAGGCCATGCTTTTCAAGAAACTTGCGCGCTGTCATTGGATAAGAGAGCGGCAGGTTAGAGCGCTGCATGGTTATCGGACGATAAAAATTAGCATCAGCCCAGATATACATCATATGGGAAGCCAAAAAGGCAGAAATAAGGACGGCAGCCAATGGCTTGCCAAACCGTTGCCGACTCAGGCTGCGTAGTTTCTGCCAACTCCAGGTGCCAAATAACATCTGTATCAGAAAAATGACTGGAATACAGATGAACATAAGTTGCCAGTCCCGCGCCAGTTCTCCTTGATCAGGATTGATAACTAAATCCCAAACTAACGGTGTTAGGTGAAGGTGGAAACGGTGGTAGATGGTAATGTCGAATATTAACAGTGTCAGCCCGGCGGTGGCGAAAATGGCCGAAAGAAACCTTAGCAGGCGCTGTGACATGACGATAAATGTCAGTGGAAACAGGATCAGCAGATAAGCGGCAAAAACAATAAAACTAAAGTGCCCAAGCCAACTGGTCAAAGCATAGACTCGGCCAAGCAGCGAGCCCGGCCAATCAGAAACAAACAGGTAACGGCTACCTAATCCAAGACTAAGCAGGATGTTAAACAAGGTAAACCAATGCCCCCAGCTAATCATCTGGGACACTTTTTCACGATAACGCTGACGGCTAGTCACCATATTTTGTTTACGTTATGATCTTTAGTTAAAAATTAATGGGCTTTATCTTCGTTTACTGAAGATTTAAGCGCGTGTGCAAACGAGTCGGCAATATGTCTGCGCTGGGCAGGAGACACACTCGTATTGATTAAATTTGTTACCATATTGCCAAGTACCATCAGAGAAAGGTCTGTCGGCGTATGGTTTTTTTCCAGAACACTGACTAATTCTGTTAATAAACGTTCAACGTGTTCGTCACTATAACGAGATGACTGTGGCATAAATTTAGACTTCCTAAACTAACAAAGCACACTATCTTACCGTATAGGTGCGTGATTTTCTGCTCTTTTGTGGCAAATTAATTCACGGTTAAGATTTTATGTTGCAGTAATAGCGTGTCTTTAGCAATTTTCTGATATCTGTCAGTCAATAATAGTTGATGGAACATGGCGAAACATTATTTTTCCCGGGGTTTTTTATTGCAGCAGTGGGTTATCAGTGTTTGAATACGCCGTTAGATGCGAATGAAATAAGCAGCAAAAGGAGTAGAAAGAATGAGTCTGCAAATAGACCAAATTGCCTTGCATCAATTAATCAAGCGTGATGAACAGACGCTGGATGTCGTGCTGCGTGATTCTCTGCTTGCCACTGATCGCGTGGTGGAAGATATGATGGCTGAATTACACCGTGTATATAGCGCAAAAAGCAAAGCTTACGGCCTGTTTAATGAAGAGAGTGAATTGGCAGAAGCGCTCAGACATCAGCGTAAAGGTGATGAAGATTTTCTTGGGTTCAGTCGTGCAGCAACGGCACGTCTGAGGGATGAACTGGCAAAATATCCGTTTGCCGAAGGTGGGACGGTCTTGTTCTGTCAGTATCGCTATCTGGCGGTAGAGTATTTGTTGATTGCGGTACTTAATAGCTGTAACAGTATGTCTGTTAACGATAATCTGGATCTAAATACCACGCATTATCTGGATATTCCTCATGCTGATATTGTTGCTCGTATAGATTTGACTGAGTGGGAAACTAACCCCGAATCAAGCCGTTATTTAACGTTCCTGAAAGGGCGGGTAGGACGTAAGGTTTCAGATTTCTTTATGGATTTTCTTGCTGCCAGTGAAGGGATGAATGCTAAGGTTCAGAATAAGGGGCTGTTACAGGCCGTTGATGATTATTGTGAGTCAGGTCAGCTTGATAAAAATGAGCGCCAGGCATATCGCCAGCAAGTATACAGCTATTGTAATGAACAATTGCAGGCAGGAGAGGAAATTGAGATTAAGGAGTTGTCTCAGGAATTGCCAACAGTTGGCGAGCAGAGTTTTCAGCAATTTTCTCAGGAACAAGGATATGAATTGGAAGCCTGTTTTCCAGCAGATCGTAGTACATTGCGTCAGTTAACTAAATTTGCCGGAAGCGGTGGCGGATTGACAATTAATTTCGATGCAATGTTATTTGGCGAAAGAGTTTTCTGGGACCCGGTAACGGACACTTTAACCATTAAGGGCACGCCGCCAAATTTACGTGACCAGTTACAGCGCCGCAGTGGTGGTCATTGATACCTGAAATAAATAACGCCGCAAATGCGGCGTTATTCACTCGGCGTCCCGAAAAGCTCGACTGTGGCTAATTAAGCACGCAGGAAGTCAATGTGCGCCAGTTTCGGTTTAAACGGATGGCGCTGTACAGCCTGCACTTTAACTTTAGTTTCTTTACCGTCGATAACCAGAGTCAGAACTTCGCTATAAAATTCTGCTTTTTGTTCCATATTGATAACTTGATCGTGATCCAGCTCAATAGAAACAGGCTCCTGGTTGCCACCATATACGATAGCTGGGAACTTGTTAGCTCTGCGCAGGCGGCGGCTCGCACCCTTGCCCTGCTCTTTACGGACTTCTGCATTAATAGTAAACATTATTTTTCTCTTTAAAGAAGAAAATAAATCCTGCTACAGGCGACCCAGCAGCAGGTTCGGGATTTGGTTTAACGCGGACGCTAAACGGGCGGCATTCTAGCGAAAAATGGTTGTGACAGCAAATGGAATACGTCAATTGGGGCTTATTAATACAATTCATCTGCCCGGCGAAAGTGTCCTTGATAATCAAAGATCTTTTCACGAATCTGCCAGAACTGACCTTTTTTACGGGCGACGACAAAATCGGGATGACGTAATAAAGGTTGTTGATTAACGATGTCTGAAACCGTTTTCCAGTTAAAAGGTACCGCTGGGGCACGTTGATGCTGACGGAGAAACTGGTGCTCAAAGAGCTGTCGTTGGGCCGGGGTTGTAAGCCGGAAGCGTTCAGAGGCATCGGTGCCATCTTCATCGTAATAGATGATTTTCAGCCATTCTCCTTTACTGTCAGTTCCTGGGATGAGTTGCATACCACCGCAACGCAGTACCAGGGCATCTTTGAGTTTTAATGCCGCTTTCAGCATATCATCGGGATCGACCAGCACCTCTTGGCAACTATGACAACGTCGCGCTGCAATATCATTTTCTACACCACAATGAGGACAGAGTTTAAAACGAAAGCGGAAATCGCATTGACGACGTTTGCCGTGTTGATCATCTTCCCAGCCCTGACAGCGGCGTCCAAAATGTTCGATAATTTCACCGTCGGAGGTGCATTTTCCCCAAAATATATTGGCAAAGTTACAGATAGGGCAAAATATCTGAACCGGTTGGCTCTGCTTATTTGGCCGACTGTTGCCAACTTCCGGTGTGTAAAGATCGTGAGGATTTCCTGCGTAGTCGAGAATGAGGCAATCTTTTTTACCCGGAAATAATCTTAAACCACGGCCAATAATCTGCTGATATAAGCTGACGGATTCGGTAGGGCGCAGGATGGCTATCAGATCGACATGAGGTGCGTCAAATCCGGTAGTTAATACGGCAACGTTAACCATATAGCGCAATTGTTGAGCTTTAAAGGCGTCGATAAACAGATCACGATCGGGGGTTGATGTATCGGCACTGACTAATGCGGCCTGGCCGGAAGGAAGTAATTGAAAGATCTCTTTGGCATGTTCGACGGTTGCAGCAAAAAGCATAACGCCTTTACGGTCAGCCGAATATTCAATGATCTGCCTGATAATATGAGGTGTGACGCGTTTTTGTCGTTTGATTTCACGCTTCAAATCCGTTTCATTGAAAATACCTTGTTGACTGGTGCGGACTTGGCTGAAATCATATTGCATAACTGGCATATCCAGTCGCTGCGGAGGGACCAGGAAACTGTGTTTAATCATATAACGCAATGGCAATTCATATATGCAATCACGGAAAAAACTATTTTCATCACCGCGGATCATGCCGTGATAGTGATATTGATATATCCAGCCGATAGCCATCCTGTAAGGTGTCGCTGTTAAGCCAAGAATACGGAGTTGTGGGTTATTTTGCCGAAGGTGATGAATAATTTGCTGGTACTGGCTGTTTTCATCATCACTGATACGATGGCACTCATCAATTATCAGCAAAGAAAATTGATTATCAAAATGTTTAAGATTACGGGCGACAGATTGCACGCTGCCAAAAACCACTTTTCCTGAACTTTGCTTCTGCTGCAATCCTGCTGAGAAAATATCTGCTTGTAAACCGTATGCGCAATATTTGTGGTAATTCTGTGCAACTAATTCTTTTACATGCGCTAATGCTAAGACTCTTCCTCGAGCTAATTTTGCCAGTTCAGCAATAACCAGGCTTTTACCTGCTCCGGTTGGTAACACAATGACTGCGGGCTCATGATGGTGCCGGAAATGATTAATGGTAGCATCCACGGCTTCTTGCTGATAGGGACGTAAAGTGAAAGTCATATTCGTTCCGCAACAGAAAAATATTCGCGAAAGGGTAACATTTTTCTTATCAATTTGCTGTGGATAGAAGTAGGGTAAGATAATTATCTGATTGAATGAAACGATAACCCGTTATAACAAATAGATAATTGTCGTTTATAGTAAACATGGTTATGATTAGCTTTGAAAGTTTTTGAATTCATCTCATACCCTCTTTTTTGGTGGCTTTGCGTTGTAGTCTCAGGATAGTAGAGTCACGTTTATTTTTGAATTAATTTAATACAGGTATCTTCATCTCATGCGATTGGATAAATTTCTGTCACAACAGCTTGGTATCAGCCGGAATGAAGTGGGGCGTGAGTTGCGTGCGGGGCGTGTCACTGTTGATGATGAGATTGTAAAAACCGGAGCTTATAAATTAACGCCAGAGCAACAGGTCATGTTTGATGGTTCATTATTGGAACAGCAGCAAGGGCCTTGCTATTTTATGCTAAATAAACCGCAGGGGTATGTCTGTTCCACCGATGATCCGGTGAATCCGACGGTTCTCTATTTTATTGATGAACCAGCGGCGCATAAATTACACACGGCTGGCAGGCTGGATATGGATACCACGGGTCTGGTTTTGCTGACTGATGATGGTCAATGGTCCCATCGTATTACTTCCCCAAAACATCATTGTGAAAAAACCTATCTGGTCACTCTTGAGTGTCCTGTTGCAGAAGGGACCGCAGATAAATTTCTTGCGGGTGTCCAACTCAATGGTGAAAAAACACTGACAAAACCCGCTCAACTGGAAATTTTGGCACCTCAATTAGCTCGTCTGACTATCAGTGAAGGGCGTTACCATCAAGTAAAACGCATGTTTGCAGCGGTAGGTAATCGGGTAACAGAGCTTCATCGTGAGCGAATCGGTGAAATTATCTTAGATCCTGAGTTGGAACCAGGGGAGTACCGACCGTTAACTGATCAAGAAATTACCAGTATCAATGTTCCTCAATCTTAGCGCCCATTCCGTTAGCGCTATTGTATTTGCTGCTCTTTGTAGCCAAGAGCGAACTCATTTTAAATTATTGGAGTAATACGCGTGCAACAACAACGATCATCCTATTTAGGGTTGATTTTGATCCTTGGGCTGCTTTCTATGTTAATGCCTCTTGCCATTGATATGTATTTGCCCAGTTTGCCGACTGTTGCCGAAGATTTCGGTGTGGATAGTGGGCGGGTTCAGATGACATTGAGTAGTTATATTCTTGGTTTTGCTATCGGTCAGATGATATATGGCCCAATGGCTGACAGTTTGGGCCGTAAGCCGGTTATTCTGGGTGGTGTTATTGTGTTTGCTCTGGCTTCAGCCGCGTGTACGATAGCCAAGGATATTGACGATTTTATTTATATGCGGTTTTTGCATGGGTTTTCCGCCGCCGCTGCGAGTGTTGTTATTAATGCTTTGATGCGGGATATGTTCACGAAAGATGAATTTTCACGCAGTATGTCTTTTGTCATATTGGTAATGACCATTGCACCATTAATTGCTCCAATTCTTGGTGGCATGATGATGATTTGGTTCACATGGCATGCTATTTTCTGGAGTATTGCCATCACTGCTGTTATTGGGGTATTTCTTGTCGCTTTCTTTATAAAAGAGACTTTACCGAAAGAGAAAAGACAAAAGTTTCACCTTCGCACAACTATAAGTCAGTTTATTATGTTATTCCGTCAGCGCCGTGTGTTTTGTTACATGCTTGCCAGCGGATTTTCGTTTGCGGGAATGTTTTCTTTTCTCAGTGCCGGGCCGTTTGTTTATATTGAGTTGAATGGTGTGTCGCCGCAGAAATTTGGTTATTATTTTGCGCTTAATATCGTATTTCTGTTTGTGATGACAACAATAAATAGTCGTTATGTACAGCGCTTTGGTGCGTTGAGAATGATGTATTTTGGTTTAAGTGTACAGTTTATTATGGGGATTTGGTTGTTATTATCTACCGTACTGGATTTTGGTTTTATTTCTCTGGTCATCGGTGTGGCAGCTTATGTCTGTGGTATTGCTATGATTACATCTAATGTAATGGCGGTGGTTTTAGATGATTACCCTCATATGGCAGGGACTGTATCTTCGCTGGCAGGTACCATTCGTTTTGGGATTAGTGCTTTGGTTGGGATATTACTTGCCATGTTACCTGCGCGTAGTGCCTGGCCAATGGTTGGTTCTATGGTTTTATGTGTTATTTTGGCTGCGCTGTTTGTTATATACGCCAAAAGAGGTCGTGTGTGTCATTGAAGCATAATTTTATTACAGAATGATGTCTGGTGAGATTATTGATTTGGATTAGGCTGAGAGATTAAGCTGTAAATGTAAGGAAATTCCGAATTGTTTTTCTGTGGGAATGAGTGATTGTTAATATATTGATGGTGATTATAAGTTTGTTGTTGTATTTTTGTTAAATGAAAAAATATTCAAGAGCGTTATCATTAGATGGTTATTAGTTTTTCCTTATAAAACATATTGTTATCTATTTCTTGCAGTTCTTGTTTGATTTTTATGTTAAAGAGTTGAGTTGAAAAAATAAAATATGTAAGCAATAATTAAACATACAGTTGGTTTTTTGCATAAAAACAAGTTGAGTTTTCTTTTAAAAAAGTATAAATATATGCAAAATGCGAGATTGATCTCATTTTTTCTAAGGTGAAGTTTGAAATTAATGTAATACTATAAACACAAATTTAACTTTTTGTTTACCTTTTTGGGGGAGTAGTTATTCGGTTTTGGCGAGTAGAACACCTGAAGATAGTCGCTAATTTTAACTTTTGTATCTATGTTCTTTCAGGTAGGAATAATTTGTGAATAATATTCAGCTTTCGGTGGTACATCGACTACCGCAAAGTTACAGGTGGTCACCCGGTTTTGCGGGTATCAAAGTTGAACCACTTCCAGTTGATGAAGTGAATGTAAAAAGCAGCCTGATGGGGTTGAAGTTACTCAGCCACGAAGATATGGCTGCATGGAATATTATGCAAAAATTACAGCAATCACTTGCTGATATGCAAATTGAAAGTACTGTGATTGAGTGGGAAGGTCAGCCGTGCTTGTTTGTTGATAGTGAAGACGAGAGTGCGGTTATGTGTCGTTTGAAGACACTGGGTGCTGCGATTGCTGAAAAGATAACAGCTCTTTACCCATTCTGATATAAACGCGAAAAGCGCTTCCTCTGATGGAAGCGCTTTTTTGTACGCAAGGGAAAGAATTCTTAGCCGTTAGAAGGCATTATGCTATTGTTGATGACCCGGCGACCACCGTAATAACGTTTGCTCCAGTATGTGCTGTTTAATCTGGAAACAATCACACCATTGCTGGTGGAGGCATGAACGAATTGGTCATTGCCAACATAGATACCGACATGCCTGGTACGGGCACCTGTCTTAAATAAAACCAGATCGCCAGGACGTAATTTTGAGCGGTCGATTTTTTTGCCAATGTTTTGTTGTTCGAATGTTGAACGAGGTAGTTCCATACCGAACTGGTCACGGAAAGTACGTTGAACAAAGGCAGAACAATCAATACCGCGTCTAGTATTGCCGCCGAGTCGATAGGCAACCCCCTTCCAGCCATTGTATTGGCTAAGAATTTTAGATTTTATATCCAGATTACGAACCAGTGCTTCGAATTCATCCTGAGACGCTTGAAGTAAGAAACCGTTCTTACCGTTTACTGCATGCGTATCAGTTTGTGTATTGCGAAACTTTGACGAATCTGGTGAGCTGCACGCGGATAACGTGATCGCGACGAACAGCGCGGGTATCAGCCGCGTAATGTATCTCAGTGCCGGTTGAGACTTGACCATTATTCTTGTTTTCCCTTGCTATCCTTACCTTAAGTTGGTCGCTATTATTGAAAAATATCAAACGCTTCGAAGCCTGGTGTTAGAAAAAGCAAATAAGTAAACAACACGTTTGGTGTAAAAACGCGCCGGATGCCACGTTTCATAACGATATTTACAATAAATGTTATTCAGACCGAGAGTACAGAAACAATCAGGAAAAGGCGAGTATTTAATGGCATAATTTACAAAAAATTAGATTTCTCAGTACGGGAGATTAGGGATGTTGCTAATTTATGTTATTTATGTGGATCTTATGAGCAATCAGGAGGGTTAAATACCTTCCCAATATTCTTCAATAAAAAGGGCATGTGAGAAGGGTTTTATATCGGACGACCAATTTGCGGTAGATTCTTATCTAACCAGTTAATCATTATGTCACTTAATGGTGTTAATAATAGCCAACTTGTTCCAATGAGAACCACAGATAAAGAGCCGACTGCAATATCAGTAAACCAGTGTGCTCCCGCCATAATACGAGGTAACGCAAACATGACGACAATCAGTAATGCAATGGAGAATGCTTTAACTGAGATATAGCGAAGTATGAAGCAGCTGAAAATGAGTAGCATTAATCCGTGATCGCCTGGAAAACTATCGCCGGATGAATCCTTAGTCATCAGATTAGTCATTTCGCTAATGCGATTGATATTATCAAATGTTAATGTCGGGCTTGGACGAATGACAGGGAGCTGATGACTGATTTGGTTAAGTATAATTGCGCTTATCAGCATGACCAGGCCAATCATGAATAATCTGCGTTTGCCTGCGTAATTCTGCTTACGAAATACGCTATAATAAAGTAATCCCGTACAGAAAAGTGAAATTACATCGAAGGCCCTGATATTCGTAAATGCGACAAACTCTGTAAATTTTGAACCTGGTATTAATTTCTCATTAAAGAAGTAGAAGATTGAGGAGTCGATATTTAACCAAAAACCGTGGTGTTCTGGTAAATACCAGGAGAGAAATAAAGCGATCCCTAACAGGTTAAGTGTAAATATGGCAAATGGGTGACTGCGTGTCATAGGATACCTATTTGTTAAAAGTAAAATTCAGTAATAATCCAGCTCATAATTATGTAGGTTAATATAACAAATGTTAGGTAATAATGTCATGGATCCAGTTCCTATCATAAGTTAATTTGGTGGTTTTTTTATCTGTTTTGTGCTTTTTCCTTCAGATGCTTATTTGATTTGGTAAATATTTATGCTCAATTTTTCCGTTTTTATTGAGTGATGGTGAGGATATTTAAAGTTATAAATTTTTAATTTATTGATAATTACTTCTGATAATTTTCATGTTAAAAGATGTAAATGTTTTAATCAGTTTTAAAAGCTAAAAACAGTGAAAAAACAACAAAAGTAGCCGTTACCAATAGCATGGACTCGTAAATTTTTCCGATTTCCAGATTGATTTTACATTTGGAAATCTCAGCAAACAATGCTGTCTTATGGTGAGGGTTTTATGTCTATGTTCCGGATTATGGTGGGTTGTTTTTTCCTGATGATTCCTGATGTTGTGAGTAGTGAGTCAGAGACAAGATCAGGGACAGGGGTTATTCACTTTTCAGGTACAATTGTTGAATCACCGTGTCGTTTTGATTGGCATGATCACTGGACTGATACCATTTGCTGGCGAAAAGGAGATAAAATTACCCAGCGACGAAAATTGGATTTCCAAAATGATGTTTATTTTTATTTACCACACCAAATTGGTGTGACAGAAATTAAATGGGTAAAAGGAGAAAAGAAAATCGGAATTGTTACAATTTCCTATAATTGATATTAAGAGCAATCTTAAATATTATTTCTTCAATATTTAATTGAAGGGTATTTGGAATTTTATTTTTCATTTTTGAGCAATGTTAATGAAAATTAATAGCGAATTTACGCTCGCATTTTATTTGGAAATTTAAATCATGCCTAAATGATAAGGGAAAGCGGATAATTAATGAAATAATCGAAAATGAGTTGCTCTGTTTTATACAGAGCAACTTAGGATTAGCTAATGTTATTAATCACAACGCCCCATATAGCGACGTTCTGCAATATGAATACGGATTTTTTCGCCGTTACTGATATATTCAGGTACTTGAACGGTCAACCCGGTACTCATTCTTGCAGGTTTTGTCCGCGCACTGGCTGAGGCACCTTTAATTCCGGGGGTAGTTTCTTCAATAACCATGTCGACTGTTTGCGGCAGTTCAAGGGCAATAACCTGTCCTTCTATTGTCAGAACTTGCATACCTGGCAGGCCACCTTCTGGAATAAATAGCAACTCTTCTTCGATTTGTTCTTTTTTAAAATGATAAGGCGTGAAATCTTCATCATCCATGAAGACATATTCATCGCCATCAATATAGGAAAAATTAACGCTGCGACGAGTTAGGCTAATCGTATCAATGATATCATCGCCTTTGAAACGTTCTTCCACTTTTTGACCGGTGCGGATATCGGTAAAACGCATTTTATATAGTGTACTAGCTCCCCGGGCGCTTGGTGCTTGAATATCAATATCTTTGACTAGCAGTAACTTACCATTATAACTGACGGCAATACCGCGTTTAATTTCGTTGGCTTTAGCCATATGTAACCTTCCATAAAACTGGGAGAGAATAACCGGCCACAAAATTACTCGCAGTTAGGGAATTAGGCAAGTGGGGATAAGAAAACCCCGACGTTTTTTTACGTTGGGGTTTGTAGAAAGAATAGCGGGTATATCAGCGATACACGGGCAGCAAATCAAAGGAGGCCAGGATATGAGCTACCGCGTTCATCAAGCCAAACAGAATGATAAATCCGATAAGGAATTTCCCACCTGGTGCCCGATAACTGGCGTTAGGGAAGCGCTGGCGACTTGCCCGCACCATAAGTGCCGGAACAATAACGGCCCAAATGGTTGCGGCTAATCCGGCAAAGCCAATGGCATACAGAAAACCATTGGGAAACAGCAAAGCCAGGGCTGTAGGGGGAATAAATGTTACTAATGCAGATTTTAACCGGCCAGTGCTGTTATCTTTAAAACCAAAAAAATCAGCTAGGTAATCAAATAACCCTAAAGAGACACCGAGAAATGAACTTGCTAATGCCATATAAGAGAATGCATTTAGAAGCTGGGTAACGGTTGTGCTATTTGTTGTATTATCCATTTGTTTCAGTAAATCACCGATATTCCCACCATCAGCAATAATTTGTTTGAATGTTTCACGGGGAATATTTCCCTGAATGACATATTGCCACAAGATATAAATAGCCAGTGCGATTAATGTACCGAATAACAGACTACGAACAACGGCTTTGCTGTCCTTATGATAATATTTCACCAAACCAGGGACGTTACCGTGATATCCAAAAGAAGCCAGTAAATAGGGAAGAGCGGCTAAAGCGTAAGGCATATAATTTGTTGTCGTGTTGTTTGACATAGCATCGATCTGATTAAGCAGAATGACAGATTTAACTTCTGTAAACATGCCGCCAACGGACATAAAAAAAGCAATAACCATACCGCCGATCAAAATTGTGCTCAGACGATCGACAGCTTTAGTCGATATCCAGACAATAAATGAGACAATAAAGGCGAAAATAAAGCCAGCACTAGCCTGTGATATTGAAATAATATTTTCAAAATTGCGGGCGATGATTGAACTACCCGCTGAAATATAGGCGTAGGTCAGTATATAGAGAACGAATGCGATAGATAGGCCATTGATTGCGTTCCACCCTTTGCCGAGTAAGTCTTTAGTCATGGTGTGGAAGCTTGCACCTGATGGATAATTTAGGTTGGTTTCCAGAATCATTAAGCCGGAAAAATACATACATGCCCATGTGTAAGCCAGCAAAATAATTGAGCCGGTAAACCAGACGCCGGAAGTTACCACGGGAATGGAGAACATCCCCGCACCGACAGCGGTTCCGGCAATTATCATTGCCCCACCCAGTATGGAAGGACGCTTTAAACTCTGAGTTGTCTCTATAGACATATTAACTCCTGCTGAGTATATTGTTTCTTTGTACTAGCTTAAAGATACATTTTTGCGTATAGAGTGTAAATAGACGTCATAAAGGATTATTTGAAATTGAACTAATATAAGTTGGTTCAATTGGTAAGATAGAAACGATTCTCTCGCCACATTTTTATGGCACTCCGGCTGGCTTCAAAATGAGGTTCTGGGAGATTATCAGGATCGCACCACATAAGTTGTTCGCATTTTTCCGGCTCCATTAATTTTGGCTCACCACCTGGATGTTTTGCCAGCAAGCACACCGAAATAGTATGTTTTCCTTCTTGTTGATAAGTTTGGATATTATTACAAATACCATAGACTTTTGGTGATTGTATCGTCAGACCTGTTTCTTCTTCAACTTCACGGATTGCACATTGTTCAAATGTTTCTCCGGCATCAACATGACCACCAAATATTGACCAGTATGGAGCATGCTCACTGCTGCGCTTTCCAAGTAATACCTGACCATATTCATTCACAATAACAACGCCAACACCAACAATTACGGACATTTGATATATTCCTTCAGATAAGTTTCAGCAAATTAATATCTCTTTTCGAAAAAAGAATTCAATCCTATTCTTACCTGCAAATCAGTTTAAGACAACGATCAATAAAGTATGGAATTTAACTGAAACGATTCAATTTTAATGGTATAAATGGAACTGAAAATTTCATAGTAATGATGATTATCTACTTTAGGAGACATCGGGCAAAATGAGCCGTAGAGTTGCCACTATCACCTTAAACCCAGCTTATGATTTGGTTGGATTGTGCCCAGAAATCGTCAAAGGGGCGATTAATCGTGTGCAAGCAGCTGGACTGCATGCTGCCGGGAAAGGCAATAATGTTGCTAAAGTTTTGCGTGATTTAGGCATTGATGTCACTGTCAGTGGTTTTCTGGGTAGGGAAAATCAGGAAGGATTTCAGCAATTCTTCAGTGAAAATGGCATGGCAAATCGTTTCCATTTGGTGCCGGGTAGAACACGGATTAATGTCAAATTGACAGAAGAAAGCGGTGAAGTGACGGATTTCAACTTCTCTGGTTTTTATGTTGGTGAGGCGGAGTGGTTGGAATTTGTTAATGATTCGCTTTCATGGCTTGGACAGTTTGATATGGTTGTTGTCAGTGGTAGCTTACCTGCGGGTGTTTCTGCTGAATCGTTTACTGATTGGATGACCCAGCTGCGCCAGCTTTGTCCTTGTATTATTTTCGACAGCAGCCGTGAAGCATTGGTTGCGGGTCTGAAAGCGTCCCCCTGGTTAGTTAAACCGAATCGCTATGAGCTTGAGGTCTGGGCGGGGCGCTTGTTACCTGAGCTGTCCGATGTGATCATGGCTGCACATCAATTCAGGGACCAGGGAATTGCTCATGTCGTTATATCTTTGGGTGAGCAGGGCGCATTATGGGTTAATGCATCTGGAGCATGGTTGGCAAAACCACCGCATTGTAAAGTTATCAGCACCGTGGGTGCCGGTGATTCAATGGTCGGTGGTTTGGTTTATGGTTTGCTGATGCGGGAGTCCAGTGAACACACGTTGCGATTGGCAACCGCTGTATCGGCACTTGCTGTTAGTCAGCCTAATGTGGGTATCAGCAATCGCCCTGAATTGGCCGCAATGATGGCTAAAATTGAACTGACACCCGTTAGATGAAAAGGGCCATTAATTTTGTTGTGATTTCAGCCAGGCGATTTCTTGGGGCCAAATATCTGGATTAATTGTTTCAAGGATTAGCGGAATTCCATTAAAACGGGCATCTTGCATAATATAACTGAAAGGTGTTTTGCCAATATTTCCTTCCCCAAGGCTATGATGCCGGTCAACACGGCTAGCAAATTCACTTTTGGCATCATTTAAATGCATTCCGCACAGATACTGAAAGCCAACAATTTTTTCAAACTCCTGAAAAGTTTGCTGGCAAACGTCATCGGTACGTAAATCATAACCAGCGGCAAAAGCGTGACAGGTATCAATACAGACGCCAACTCTGCTTTTATCTTCAACTCCGTCAATAATTGCTGCCAGATGTTCAAATTTGAACCCCAGATTTGTGCCCTGACCTGCTGTATTTTCGATAACCGCAGTGACTCCCTGCGTTTTATTGAGAGCGATGTTGATAGATTCTGCAATTCGTGTCAGGCATTTATCCACCTCTATCTTATTGAGATGGCTGCCAGGATGGAAATTCAATAAATCAATACCCAGTTGTTCACAACGTTGCATTTCATCAACAAAAGCTAGCCTGGACTTTTCCAGTGCCTCAGTGTCTGGGTGACCAAGATTTATCAGATAACTGTCATGAGGGAGAATTTGCCGGCTACCAAATCCATAGCGCTCACAATTTTCTTTAAATTTATCGATAATATCAGTGGCTAAAGATGGTGCGTTCCACTGGCGCTGGTTTTTGGTAAACAAGGCAAAAGCAGTAGCTTTTAATTCGTGTGCCCGGATAACTGCCTGATCGACGCCGCCGGCAGCGCTGACGTGGGCTCCAATAAATTTCATCATTCTTCACCTTCCTGTTTACACCATTTTGACATGCTTCAATCGCTCATTGAAGCTTAAGGACGAAAAGGTCATAGGTTGTTGCAGCGCTTCAATGCACATGTTCCAATCAACCAAACCAATATTGAACACCCAGATTTATCGAGAATCCACCAACCATTAGCCATATAAATAAAATCAGGGCCAGTAAAATGGGTTTAAATCCAGCCTGACGGATGGCACTCACATGGGTGGTTAAACCTAATGCAACCATTGCCATGGCAAGCATAATAGTATCAATCTGAATCAGATAACTCACTATGATGGTAGGTAACAAATCGAAAGAGTTAACACCCGCTATTGCAATGAAAATCACAGCAAACCAGGGAATGGTAATGGGCGTTCTCTTTTGGTTTTTCTCTCTATTTTTTGCACCGGCCCGGCTGATGTAACTGGATAATAACAACAAGAATGGTGCCAGCATCATCACTCTAATCATCTTGCTGATAACCGCTGCGTTCTCTGCTTGATCATCAATAGCATGACCAACAGCAACAACCTGGGCAACTTCGTGAATGGTGGAGCCTGTAAAGATACCGAAAGCTTCTTGAGTCAATGGGATCCATTGATAATGCTCATTGAGCTGATAAAACCATGGATAAATGAAAATAGCGATAGTCCCGAAGATGACAACGGTTGACACCGCAACAGCAACTTTACTGGCGGGGGCATTCACAACCGGCTCTGTTGCCATAATGGCCGCTGCACCGCAAATACTGCTGCCGGCACCAATCAGTATTGAGGTTTGCTTATCTAATCCAAAGAGTGATTTGCCCAGCCAGATTGCAATAAAGAAAGTCGAAGATAACATAATAGCGTCAATCAAAAGGCCAGTAGTGCCGACATCGGCAATTTGCTGAAATGTCAGACGGAAGCCATAAAGAATAATGCCTGCCCGCAGAAGATAATGTTTTGAGAAATGAACACCCTGATCACAATGAGATTTGAGTACAGGATAGAAGGTATTACCCGCAACGATGCCTGCAAGGATCGCCAGTGTCAGTGCGCCTAGCCCCATATTAACAAACCACGGGATATTTCCGGCGTATATTGACATTGCCGTCAATATTGCCGCCAGCATGAGTCCCGGTATTAATTTCATACCGGGAATTAATGGTTGTTGACTGAGTTTTTCGTCATGAATGTCAGACATAGATATTTCTCACTTTACTTATATGTTCTAAGTATAAGCATATAGCAAACCAATTTATCATTAAAATTGATAATATTTTTATGTATAATCATAAAAAGTGGTAATGAAAAGAGGATTTTTGTTAAGTTGTTTATTGCTGTATAAAATTAAAACGATTTATTTTGACACCATATCTTGCGGGGCAATATGCATATCACACTGAGGCAATTGGAAGTTTTCACGGAGGTATTGAAAAGCGGTTCAACGACACAAGCTTCTCAGCAGTTAGCGCTATCTCAATCCGCAGTGAGTGCTTCATTAACGGATTTGGAAAGCCAGCTTGGCGTACAGCTTTTTGACAGGGTAGGAAAGCGGTTGGTGACTAATGAGCATGGACGTCTACTCTATCCCAAGGCTTTGGCGTTGCTGGAGCAAGTGGGGGAAATTCAGCAATTATTCAAACAAGAGATGGGGGCATTACGTATTGCTGCCAGCAGTACCATCGGTAATTATATGTTGCCGGAGATGTTGGCAAATTATCGTCAGGATTTTCCTGATACACCCTTGGAGTTAAACATCAGTAATACTCAGGATGTCATCAATTCTGTGTTGGAATTCCGTGTTGATCTTGGTTTGATAGAGGGTTCTTGTCACAGCCCTGAATTAATAACTCAGCTCTGGATGGAGGATGAGTTGGTTATTTTTTCTTCTCCTAAAAACCCGCTAGCGCAACAGAATCTGAAACTGGATGATTTAGCCAAAGCATCATGGATATTAAGGGAAAGGGGCTCGGGGACAAGAGAGGTGTTGGATCATCTGTTGTTTGCCCGCTTACCTGGGTTCAAGATTTTGATGGAGTTAGGAAATTCCGAAGCGATAAAACATGCGGTCAAATTTGGTATGGGGATTAGTTGCTTATCCAGACGGGTCGTTGCAGAGCAATTGGAAAATCATACTTTGCTGGAGTTGAAGGTGCCAGAATTGAAGCTTTTCAGAATGTTGTACTTGATTCATCATCGGCAAAAGCACATGTCTAATGCATTGCAAAAACTGCTTAATTATTGCCAGTGAATTTTATTTTTTGTTTAAAATTTAGAATTACCTGTATTACTTATAATTTTCTCTGAATTATGAAGGTATCTTATAACAGCGCTTCCTCGCTATTTTGACCGTGAGGATTTGTTACAATCCGCCATCAGACTTATTTGCAGCTAACAGGAACAGAATGTCTCAGCAACAAAGTGTTTCCCAGAAACCAGTAACGCAACATTTGCGCCGTGAATTGAAAGCACGGCATATGGCGATGATTGCCATTGGCGGATCGATAGGCACCGGGCTATTCGTGGCTTCTGGTGCGACGATTTCACAGGCAGGGCCTGGCGGAGCATTACTTTCCTATGCATTAATTGGCCTGATGGTTTATTTCCTGATGACCAGCCTGGGGGAATTGGCTGCTTATATGCCTGTCTCCGGTTCTTTCTCAACTTATGGTTCTAAATATGTTGAAGAAGGATTTGGTTTCGCCCTTGGTTGGAACTACTGGTACAACTGGGCGGTGACTATCGCTGTGGATTTGGTTGCTGCTCAGTTGGTGATGAATTACTGGTTACCCGATATGCCGGGCTGGATCTGGAGCGCGCTATTCCTCGCACTGATTTTCTTGTTGAATTTTATTTCAGTGAAGGGTTTTGGCGAGGCTGAATATTGGTTCTCTTTGATTAAAGTCAGCACAATTATTGTTTTTATTGTGGTCGGATTACTGATGATAACCGGTATCATGAAAGGTGCGGAAGGTGCCGGATGGCATAACTGGACTGTTGGTGATGCGCCTTTTGCCGGTGGCTTTTCCGCTATGATTGGCGTGGCAATGATAGTTGGATTTTCTTTCCAGGGAACTGAACTGATTGGTATCGCTGCGGGTGAATCCAAAGATCCAGAAAAAAATATTCCCCGCGCAGTACGTAAAGTATTTTGGCGTATTCTGCTGTTCTATATTTTTGCGATCCTGATTATCAGCCTGATCATTCCTTATACTGATCCCAGTTTGCTTCGTAATGAGGTAGGAGATATCAGCGTCAGTCCGTTTACGCTGGTATTTGAAAATGCCGGTTTATTATCAGCTGCGGCTGTGATGAATGCGGTTATTTTGACAGCGGTGTTGTCTGCCGGTAACTCAGGTATGTATGCCTCTACCCGTATGTTGTTCACACTGGCAAAAGAAGGCAAGGCCCCAAAGATTTTTGGAAAATTATCCAAAGGGGGTGTACCACGTAATGCCTTGTATGCAACAACGGTTGTTGCTGCTTTGTGTTTCCTCAGTTCTATGTACGGTAACCAGACCGTCTATTTGTGGTTGTTGAACACCTCAGGTATGACAGGTTTTATTGCCTGGTTGGGGATTGCTATCAGCCACTATCGTTTCCGCCGTGGTTACGTTGCTCAGGGTCTGGATTTGAGTAAACTGCCGTATCGTTCAGGGTTTTTCCCGGTTGGTCCAATCTTTGCGTTTATTCTGTGTCTGACCATCACATTAGGGCAGAATTATCAGGCATTTCTGCAAGATAAAATTGACTGGTATGGTGTAACTGCAACTTATGTGGGTATTCCACTATTCCTGTTGATTTGGTTTGGTTATAAGTTGGTGAAGAAAACCCACTTTATTAAATATAACGAGATGAAATTTCCTCATATCACAAATAAGAGAATTTGACCACGTTAAATGATGATTAACAGGCTGGCATGGGAAAGATGTCAATTCGGCATGGTTTTACGGGTTTTTTAATTCGATTCACGATTGATTTATTATTATCTTAACGTTTATTTATTGGAGTAAATAAAAAGTTATTGATAGAAATCAGAGAAGCCGCCCGTTTTGTAACCGAATGGGTGGTTTTTTATTTTTCATAGGGTTAGTCGTGAAATTAGTTACACAATTTACTAAAATCTGTGTAAATCATATTGATAATTATTCTCGTTTGCTTTATTGTTAGCGCCATAATTATTAATATGAACGGGGCTAGCAAAGTGAAATTTGTATCTCGATCTATTGCAAAGAGTATTAATATCAGCCTATTGGCAGGTTCAGCAGTCATGGCAAGCTTCGCGTCATGGGCAGAAACGGTTACTGATGTAGCTGGTCGCACTGTTGAAGTTCCTGAAAATATAAACCGTATTTTGTTGGGCGAAGGCCGTTTGTTTCATGCTGTCGCTTTACTTGAAGGGGATAAACCCTTGGCTCGTATTGCGGGTTGGCAAGGTGATTTCCGCAAATTGGATCCACAGTCCTATGCTGTCTATAAAGCTAAATTTCCTGAGATTGACAAGATCCCTTTGATTGGTAACACCAGTGCTGACAGCGTTAGCGCTGAAAAAGTGTTAACTCTCAATCCAGACATTGCTATTTTTGGCTTATCTGGTCATGGCCCTGGTAAAAACAGTGAATTAGTTACCCAGCTTGAAAAGGCCGGTGTTCCGGTTGTTTTTGTTGACTTCCGTACCGAGCCGTTAAAAAACACGCTGCCGAGCATTCGTATGCTGGGTAAAGTATTGCACCGTGAAAAACAAGCGGCAGAGTACGCTGATTTTTATGAGAAAAATGTCAAGCTGGTCACTCAAATCACCAGTAAAATTCCGGAAGAGAAAAAGCCAACCGTATTTATCGATTTGAGAGCTGGCGCGTTTGAAGACTGCTGTGGGACGGCCGGTAATGGTAATCTGGGTAACTTTATCGATCTGGCTGGTGGTAAAAATATTGCCAAAGGTGTTCTGCCAGGCGCGCTTGGCAACATGAACCTCGAAAAAGTTATTGCCGCTGATCCTTATATTTACATCGCCAGTGGTGCAAAAGCGCCAGACAGCAATGAACCGGGTGTAAAACTGGGGGCGCAATCAACAACTGAACTGGCAAAAGCCAGTCTGAAAACAATGACTGAACGCAAAGGTATCAGCTCGTTGACTGCGGTTAAAGAGGGCAGAGATTATGCTATTTGGCATAACTACTACAACTCTCCATATAACGTGATAGTTGCTCAGGTATTTGCCAAGTGGTTCTATCCTGAACAGTTTGCAGATTTAGATCCACAAAAGACACTGAATGAATTACACAGTAAATTCCTGGCGATTGAGCCATCAGGTGTTTACTGGGTCAGTGAGAAGTGATCAGTAGGATAGGTAACAGAAATAATGAGTACCACAACCGAGCTTATGCCAACGGTGAAACAACCATCAGATGACAGCGGTGTAAAAGCCCATTATCAACATATTTTACGCCGCCGTATCGTGATGATGATGTTCATCTTCCTGGTTATCGGTGCTTCCTTGGTCTTGGATTTTACTATAGGGCCTTCAGGTTTATCTTTGCAGTCTCTCTGGCAGACTTTAGTGTCGCCAGAGAGTATGGATGCGGGTACACGGGTCATTGTCTGGGATATCCGTTTACCCTACGCCTTGATGGCGGTGGTGATCGGCCTGTCTCTTGGGCTGGCTGGTGCTGAAATGCAGACGGTTCTGAATAACCCATTGGCAAGCCCCTTTACTTTAGGGGTTTCTCAGGCGGCTGCATTTGGTGCTGCGTTGGCTATCGTGTCAGGTATTGGTATTCCGGGCGTGCCTGACCAATGGTTCATCTCTGTGAATGCCTTTATTTTTGCTTTTCTGGCCGCATTGGTGTTGGATGGCATCACCCGTTGGACACGGGCTGCCACTTCTGGCGTGGTATTGTTTGGTATTGCATTGTACTTTACTTTTGACGCACTGGTTTCCATGATGCAGTTTATTGCAACTGAAGATACCCTTCAGGGGCTGGTACTCTGGACAATGGGTAGCCTTGCCAGAGCAACTTGGATAAAGCTGGGTGTTATGTTGCTGGTATTTGCAGTTATTTTTCCGATTTCAATGATGAATTCCTGGAAATTGACAGCATTACGTCTGGGGGAAGATCGAGCTATCAGTTTTGGTATTGATGTTCGTCGCCTGCGCTTGGGTACATTACTGCGTATCAGTATCCTATCCGCTTTAGCGGTTGCATTTGTCGGACCAATTGCTTTTGTCGGTTTGGTTGCGCCCCATATTGCTCGTATGATGTTTGGTGAAGATCACCGCTTCTATTTGCCTGCCAGTGCACTAATTGGTGCATTAATATTGTCTATGACGTCGATTGTCTCGAAGAACTTGATCCCAGGTGTTATTATTCCGGTTGGGATTGTTACCGCATTGGTTGGAGTTCCATTCTTCCTTAGCATAATTTTACGTAACCGGGGGAGTATATGAAGCAGGGATTAACTATCAATAACTTTTTTGCTGGTTATCCGAAACATCCGGTTATTGAAAATCTGAATGTTGCTCCGTTACCTTGTGGGAAAATTACAGTACTGTTGGGACCAAATGGCAGTGGTAAATCTACACTTCTGCGTTCGCTGGCTGGCTTAAATCGCGCCAGTGGGCAGCTTTGGCTTGATGGTCAGGATTTGATGAAAATGAATTTTGCCCAGAGGGCAGAAAATGTGGTTTATTTGCCACAAAGTTTGCCTGCTGGTGTTCATTTACATGTGCTGGAATCCATTATTGTTGCGCAGCGGGCCTCCGGTGGACGTCATTCTGAAACCAGCGAAGAAGAAGTGATGTCTTTGTTACGTCAGCTGGGGATTGAACATCTGGCGTTATGTTATTTGGATCAATTATCCGGTGGTCAAAAACAGTTAGTCGGATTGGCGCAATCGTTAATTCGTAAACCAACATTGTTATTATTAGATGAACCCTTAAGCGCACTGGATTTAAATTATCAATATCATGTCATGGATTTGGTTGCACAAGAAACATATCGTCGTAATATTATTACGGTGGTAGTGGTGCATGATATTAATATCGCTTTGCGCCATGGTAACCATGTATTAATGTTACAAAAAGGGAATTTAATTGCGGAAGGCGTTCCTGAACAAGTTATTACACCGGATAGTCTGGCACAAGTTTATGGTGTCAGAGGCCGAATTGAATACTGTTCTCAGGGTGTCCCGCAGGTATTGATTGATGGATTGGTTTCCAAGTTAGCCAGTTAGAGTCTATTGTAACTTATTGTTTTAAAATATGTTGTTGATAAAGTGTGGATATGGGCAGCGCATAGAAAACGGAACGTAATTATATAGTATATGAGGAATAAGTTATTTCGCTCATAGTATAATACATTTAAAAACCGCTATTTTTATCTGGGTAATGTTCAGGGCCACTCTTTATTTATTGCAAAGAAAGGTAAATATAAAATAATTTCATTAGAATTGATAGGGAATATTTCCTTATGTTTTATAGTAATAAAATGTAAGGAAATATAATAAAAAAACAATAAAATCACACAGAGGTGAATGTTTTTTCCTCGTTGCTTGAGTATATGTTAATTATCCATCTTATAAATTAATAAAATATAATTATATTTCTTGGAGAATCGGGAATGGGTGTTTTTAATAAAAGAAAAATCGCATTAGGGGTTATTGCTGCCATCTCATCGAGTTCTGTTTTTGCGGCCAGTAGCAGTAATGACACCATTGTTGTGACTACAGCATCAGGCTTCCAACAGAAGATTGAAGATGCGCCAGCGTCTATTTCTGTGGTGAGCCGTGAACAATTAGAAACCAAAGCTTATCGTGATGTGACTGATGCATTGAAAGATGTGCCAGGTGTTGTTGTTACGGGTGGCGGCAGTAGCAGTGATATTAGTATTCGTGGTATGGCGTCTAAATACACCATGATGCTGGTTGATGGTAAGCGTGTTGATACCCGTAATACGCGTCCAAACAGTGATGGTTCTGGTATTGAGCAGGGATGGTTGCCGCCGCTGGCTGCTATTGAACGCATTGAAGTAATACGTGGTCCTATGTCCTCTCTGTATGGTTCTGATGCGATGGGGGGCGTGATTAACGTTATTACCCGTAAGGCGCAGAAAGAGTGGAAAACCAGTCTTCGTGCTGATACCACTTTAACTGAACGTAAAAATTCGGGTAACAGCCATCAGAGTAGCATTTATGCAGCAGGCCCAATAATTGATGGACTATTGGGATTAAAAGTGCATGGACTGTATTCTCACCGCCGCGAAGATAAATTTATTGGCGGCTTTAACAAGCAGGAAATGCGCAACGGTTCAGCAACTTTTTCTCTGACACCTGATGAACAGAATACTTTTGATTTCGTAGCGGGTCGCTATGAGCAGGATCGTGATTCAACTATCGGTAAGACGCGTGAATGCACGCCAAGATCTTGTGATGATAATGTAAATCGCTATAAACGTAATAATTATTCTATCACTCATAATGGCAACTATGACTTTGGTACCATAAATACCTACATTCAGCGTGACGAGTCACGTAACCCTGGCCGTGACATGAAATATAATGAGACGGTATTTAATAATCATTCAGTCTTCATACTGGATGATCATACAGTAAGCATGGGTGGTCAGTATCGTTATGAAGATTTGCGAGATGATGGTAACCAATTGCCTTCAGCAAGCGATGTGAATAAATTAACTCGCTGGAGTTGGGCGTTGGTTGCTGAAGATGAGTGGCAAATGACTAATGATTTTGCTCTGACTGGCGGCATCCGTATGGATAAAGACGAAAACTTTGGTGCTCACTGGA
This sequence comes from Photorhabdus tasmaniensis, assembly GCF_011189505.1. Lineage (GTDB taxonomy): Bacteria > Pseudomonadota > Gammaproteobacteria > Enterobacterales > Enterobacteriaceae > Photorhabdus > Photorhabdus tasmaniensis. The sequence goes on along the minus strand of NZ_PUJU01000020.1, from coordinate 57,710 downwards.
CGCCTCGTTTGTATGGCGTGTGGCATGTGGATGAACAATGGACGATTAAAGGTGGTGTCTCCACGGGTTATCGCTCACCAGATCTGCGTCATGTAGCTCCAAATTGGGGGCAAGCAACGGGTGGCCGTTTCTTGAAAGGCATGATTTTAGGCAATTCAGATCTTAAGCCAGAGAAAACTGTTAGTGAAGAAATTAGTGTTATCTGGAACAATCAGGATAACTTTAATATTGGTGTAACTGTTTTTAATACAGATTTTAAAGACAAGATCACTGAAATTAGAGATTGCGATAAAGGCAGCGCTAAACCATGTGCTCCAGTTAATGGAGTAACTTATGACTTTATTAGTAAACGTGAGAACGTTGATAAAGTAAATATGCATGGTGTGGAGGCGACAATGAACTGGGATATCATCGAAGACTGGTCGTTGACAGCAAACTACACTTATACTGATTCAGAGCAAAAAAGCGGGGATTTCAAAGGGAAAGCACTGAACAAAACGCCTAAACATATGGCAAATGCGACTTTGAACTGGCAGACTTTACCGGAAATGCAAACCTGGACGCGCGTTAACTTCCGCGGCAAAACTTCGGATTACTTGTCACGTACCCGTATGGACAAGGGGACTCCCTCCTATACTTTTGTAGATATTGGTGCCAGCTATAATCTGACTAAAGAGTTACGTGTGTTAGGTGGGGTATACAACGTATTTGATAAACGCGTTACGGAAGAAAATTATGGAGCACAACTGGATGGTCGTCGCTATAACATTGGCATCACCTATGACTTCTGATAAATAACTTTTATTCAATGTGTCGCTGACCCCTTGCCTGCTTTTGGCGGGGGGTTTTGTTTTTTACTTAACCCGCAAAAACTGGGTGGCAATCCATTTTGTGTTGTGCTACAACTTAGTGCATGTCAAAAGAATGTATAAGACATAGTTAAATTCCATAGCGTGACCAATTTGTGTGGTAAAAAATATGGACTTTTAGTGCGGTGACTATTGCTATTTCAAGTCTTCAAGTGCAGAATTCGCCCACTGGAAAATAACTGATGCGTTTATATGTGTCGGTTATTTTTTTTGCTTAGACTTATTTTTTACTATACTAGAGGCCGGACTCTGAGCCGGATAGATAATTGGCCCACGAGCAACCATAACAAGAATCGGTTGCCGTAATGAGGAACGCTAATATGGAGCAATTATTCTTTTTCGCACTTGTGCCAATTGGCGCAAGCTGCTGTGTTGATGACTACGGAGCGTTGAGCTCTGCGTATAATCCAGCCTCTAATTCCACTGCCTATAGGCAGAAGCGAAGTCTTCCCAGTAACTGTCGATTAAGTAGTACCGTAACACGAATCGAAGTTATGGGAGGTTTCGCTCATGTCGCATAATACTGCAATTCCAATTGGCACCAACCAAACTGGTGCGAACAATCGTGTTCAACTCAGAAAAACACTGACCTTAGTTCAGGTGGTGATGATGGGGCTTGCTTATCTGCAACCTACGACCATCTTTGATACTTTCGGGATTGTTTCTGGCTTGACTGATGGTCATGTAGCAACATCTTATGCTATTGCTTTGATCGCAATTCTCTTTACTGCCCTGAGCTACGGGAAATTGGTAAAACGTTTCCCTTCTGCTGGGTCTGCATACACTTACGCACAAAAATCCATCAGCCCTCATGTTGGCTTTATGGTGGGTTGGTCATCATTGCTGGACTATTTGTTCATGCCAATGATAAATATCTTGTTGGCGAAAATTTATCTCCAGGCCATTTTTCCCAGCGTAGATCCGTGGATCTTCGTTGTAGGTTTGACATTGCTAATGACAGTTTTTAACCTGCGTGGTATTAACGTTGTTGCTAATCTCAACACCGGTATTGTTATTGTTCAGGTTGCAGTTATGTTTGTATTCGTGGGCTTGTTGATCCACGGTGTATACAATGGAGAAGGTGTTGGAACTTTATGGAGCGCAAGACCATTTACTTCTGAAGATGCCCATCTAATCCCGATGATTACCGGGGCAACGATTTTGTGTTTTTCGTTCCTGGGATTCGATAGCATTAGCACGTTGTCCGAAGAGACGCCGAATGCAGGCAAAGTGATCCCGAAAGCGATCTTTCTGACGGCATTAATCGGCGGCATCATCTTTATTATGGTTTCTTATTTCTTACAGCTCTATTTTCCTGATATCTCTCGGTTCAAGAACCCGAATGAAGCCCAGCCAGAAATTATGCTGTATGTAGCGGGTACTTTATTTCAGTCCATCATTATGGTGTTCTCTTGTGTCACCGTTTTGGCTTCTGGTATGGCGGCTCACGCAGGTGTTTCCCGTCTGCTTTATGTTATGGGGCGTGATGGTGTGTTTCCTGAGAAAGTATTTGGCTATGTGCATCCGAAATGGCGAACTCCAGCAATCAACGTATTGCTGGTCGGTCTTGTCGCGTTGTCTGCAATGACCTTTGATTTGGTTACTGCAACGGCTCTGATTAACTTTGGTGCGCTGATAGCGTTCACCTTTGTAAACTTGTCGGTCATCTCTCAGTTCTATATTCGTGAACGTCGTCACCGTACACTGAAAGATACAATCAACTTCCTGGTATTACCGGTGATTGGGGCTTGTACTGTTGGTGTGCTGTGGATGAATCTGGAACAAAGTTCTATGGAGTTAGGGCTGACTTGGGGAGCAATTGGTTTGATTTATATGATATTCCTGACCCGCAGCTTCCGTCAGCCGATGCCTCAGTGTTCTGAAATGGTTTAGTCTCCGGTTTGAAAAAGAATAACGGCGCCGAATTTGGCGCCGTTGTTTTTTGTGTTTCCCCTTGTAGTAATAATTCATAATAAGAATCTTAGGAAAAAAAACAGGGAGGCAGTTTGCAGATAAGAAAAATTTCAACAGTAAATGGAGAAAAACAATCTATGCTCTGAGAGGCGATTAAATTATAGAGGAAGAGACCATGAATGATGCAAAGACCTCTCAAAATCAACAATTCATCACTGCCTTGACCAATATTGTCGGTAAATCTCATATCCTGACTGCTCCCCATAAAACTGAACGTTATCGTAAAGGTTTTCGCTCTGGCCAAGGTGACGCTTTAGCTGTGGTATTTCCTGGTTCGCTGGTGGAACAGTGGCGTGTGTTTAAAGCCTGCGTTGAAGCAGATAAAATCATCTTGATGCAAGCGGCCAACACGGGTTTGACCGAAGGCTCTACTCCAAATGGTAAGGATTACGATCGCGACATAGTGATCATTAGTACATTGCGCATGAATAAAATACAGATCCTGAAACAGGGTAACCAAGTAGTTGCACTGCCTGGCAGTACATTGTGGCAACTTGAACGTGCCCTGAAACCACTGGGACGCGAGCCGCATTCTATTATCGGCTCTTCCTGTATTGGTGCTTCTGTGATTGGTGGTGTTTGTAATAACTCCGGTGGCTCTCTAGTTCATCGTGGGCCAGCTTATACTGAAATGGCGTTGTACGGATGGGTTAATGAACGTGGTAAACCAGAATTGATTAATCATCTGGGTATCTATTTGGGAGAAACACCGGAAGAGATCCTCTCTTGTCTGGAAGAACAACGTTACAGTGAGCAAGATGTAGAGTATGGTCAGCGTAAAGCGTCTGATTGTGAGTATGCGCAACGAGTACGTGATATAAATGCCGATACACCATCTCGTTTTAATTCTGACGAACGCCGTCTGTTCGAAGCCTCAGGATGTGCAGGTAAATTGGCTGTGTTTGCGGTCCGGCTTGATACTTTCCCGGCAGAGCCATTGTCTCAGGTATTTTATATTGGCACTAATCAAACTGACGTATTGGCGGAATTGCGGCGTCATATATTAGCGAATTTTCGTCATTTACCGGTGGCGGGTGAATATATGCACCGGGATATTTTCGATATTGCAGAAATTTACGGTAAAGATACTTTTATTATGATTGATAAGTTTGGCACTGATAAGATGCCGGCTTATTTTACCTTGAAAGGACGAATGGACGCTATTTTCAACAAGGTCCCATTTTTACCTTCCCATTTGATAGATCGCATAATACAAGGGTTGAGTCGCTTATTTCCTCCCCACTTGCCTAAGCGTTTGAAAGAATATCGACATCGTTTTGAGCACCATTTGATATTGAAAATGTCTGGTGATGGTGTTGAGGAAGCCAAAAATTGGCTGGAAAGTTATTTCAGCCGAGCAGAGGGCGCATTCTTTGCCTGTACGCCGGAAGAAGGGGCTAAAGCGTTCCTACATCGTTTCTCCGCTGCCGGTGCGGCGATTCGTTATCATGCTATGCATAGCAATGAAGTGGAGAATATCCTTTCGCTTGATATCGCTCTGCGCCGTAATGATCGTGAATGGTTTGAACAATTACCACCGGAGTTTGATGATGTATTAGTGCACAAGCTTTATTGTGGACACTTTATGTGCCATGTGTTTCATCAGGATTACATTGTGAAGAAAGGCGTGGATGTATATGCACTGAAAGAAAGAATGATGGAACTTCTTGATCAACGAGGTGCGGAATATCCGGCAGAACATAATGTGGGACATCTGTATCAGGCTAAACCTCATCTCAAGGCTTTTTACCGGATTGCCGATCCTACTAATACGCTCAACCCAGGAATTGGAAAAACATCCAAACTGAAAAATTGGGGCGGGGGATCTTAATGTTAATATTCTCAGCATTTATAACACGATGCTGATGCTAAAAAAGTTTAAATCTGTCAGGATTGATGAAAATTATCCTGTTAGAAAGAAAGGCGAGTGTCTAGCTCGCCATTCTATGTTTGTCCACTTATTTGTTTAATTACCCAGCTAGTTCTGCTGCATATTCCATTAGTGCTTTAAGTTGGCGGCATTTTTCTTCGTTGCCTTGGTGTTCAATAAAGAGCTGTTCAATGATAAAGATATATTCACTGAGTCTGTCTTGAGTTAACACGTCTTGACGGTGACGCAACCAGCTTTGTTGTTCATCATCAGTCAGAGTCGCAGGGTAGTTTCTGGCACGGTAGCGGAATAACAGCGTTTTAATCCTTGGATCCTGAAAAGTCAGATCAAGCGCAGGCAAATTCTGAGGTAATGTTTCACGAATAATATTCATCGCTGTTTTATCTGCATCACTAAAAAAGCCATTATACAGTTGAGCGTCAACATTATCTGATTCAGGGAAAGGCTCGGCCTCAGCAAAGAGTTCGACAACTTTCTCTCTGATTTGTGGATTATTTCGTAGGATAGTTAGATTTTTTTCACAATGATCACGATCCAATTTAAGACGTTGAGCATCTTCTGTTCTCAACGTGTTATCAGGTGCGATTATCGGACACTTATTAATATGAACCAATTTGACAGGAACTGATGGCTGATTGGGCTGCAATTCATCATGGCGGGTATACAAACGTTCACGTAAAGCATCTGCATCCAGCTCCAATAATGGTGAAATATCTCTGGTCAAATCGCACATGATAACGGCATTCCGGTTTATTGGGTGCCATGCCAAAGGAGCAACCAGACTGGTATTACTACGGGCAGCGCCAAACATACCGGAAACATGAACCAATGGTTTCATTTGAGGAATATCGATGAGATTGCTGACTTTCTGTTTATTTCTTAACTGAAAGAAATAATTGAACATTTTAGGTTGAGCTTGTTTAAGCAATTTTGCCATTGCAATCGTGGCGTAAACATCGGACATTGCATCGTGAGCTTGTAGATGCTCAACATTATTTGCTTTAGTCAAATGCTCCAGTTTAAAGCTGGGCAGACCATCGTCATTCTTGGGCCAGATAATACCTTCGGGGCGCAGAGCATAACAGGTCCGTAATACATCCAGCAAATCCCAACGGGAATTCCCTTTTTGCCAGCTATAAGCGTAGGGATCATAAAAATTACGGTAAAAAATATTCCGGCTGACTTCATCATCAAACCGGATATTGTTATAACCGAGGATGCAGCTATTCGGTACACTGAATACGTTGTGAATTTGCCGGGCAAATTCCGCTTCATTAACCCCTTTTTCCCGTGCAACCTGAGGCGTAATGCCTGTGATCATGACCGCTTCCGGTTGAGGGAGATAATCATCGGCAGGTAAACAGTAAATAACTAATGGCTCTTCAATAATATTGAAATCCATATCAGTGCGGACACCGGCAAATTGAGCGGGTCTGTCCAATGCAGGATGTTTACCGAAAGTTTCGTAGTCATGAATGTAGAAAGTGGGTTGTTCGCTGCTATTTTTCATTGTTGTTCAATGTCCAATGAGGTTAATTATTTGTTTTTTCTGCTTTTTAGAGGGGAATGATATTTTGCCCAGAAATATGGGTAATTATTGCTTACTATCTTAGAGAATCCATATGATTGCAATATCATATCCATATTTTCCTACTTTCTGCGCTACGATGGGATGTCAGTTATTAACATTTTTGGGGCTTGGAATAAATTATTGTATGTTTTTAGAACATTTATCCTTGACAATATTGATCTGCCTACTGCAATATGCATTAAAGTATTGAAAGGATAAATGAGGTGAATATGTCAAATTTAATTTATTTAACGGTTAAAGGTCAAAACCAAGGGTTAATTTCTGCGGGTTGTGGCAGAAGGGACTCAATAGGTATCAAAGCGCAAAATGGGCACGAAGATCAGATCTTCGTCTATAGTCTGCAACATCTTATGACTCGCAAACAAAATGTTTCACATCATCCGGTAATTATCACTAAACCTATTGATAAAGCTTCTCCTTTATTAGCAAAAAGCTTGGATGATAACGAAAGGTTAGAGTGTTTTCTTGAATCTTACCGTACCAGCGAAAATGGTGGACTTGAGCTTTACTATACAATTCGCCTTGGGCAAGCGTATATTGTTAGTTTAAAATCAGACCACCCGCATTCATTAACCAGTAATCATATGATGCCACAGGAAATTCTTTCAATGGTATATACTAATATTACTTGGAATAACGTGGCATGTTCAACGGGTGCGTATAGCATTTGGGATGAAAGGGTTTTTTAATGGACGGAGCTAAAGAAATTGCTGAAAAAATGGTTTCGACTATTAACGATGACAGTAGCTGGTTTACAGGATTTACTGAGGGAGTATTAGATATTCCGGTGGATTTTTATTATCTCGGTTATGATTATCTTGATACTGACCATCGATGGGATAATGAAAATGACAAATATCGTTTTGTTGGATTGATAAAATCAAAAGCAATTACGTTTAATAATCTTGAAAGGGTGATTCAGATTATTTTTGAGGATTATTTAGGTAAGCTGAGTGAAGAGCAAAAGCAACGATTAATCGAAACGAAAGTTGGGAAAGTATTTGGAGGTATGATTTCGAAGTATGCCATATTCAGAGGGAGCCTTGGTGCTTTTTTTGGTGCAAGATGGTTCACAAAATTTGGAGGATCAATGACGTTTGTTGGGACGTTGGGGATTGGTGCTTCAGTATCCAGGGCGATCTATACTTCTAGGGAATTAGCTCAAACAAACCCGAACTTATATATGTTATTAAGGAGAGAGGGTAACTTGGATTTACTCTATTTCTTGGTTGAGAGTAAAATGGAGTCATATGTCAGAGCCTTAGAGGCGTATGAAGAAGATCGTAGTTTATTTAATGAGATATTTAATGAATTCTCCGCAGGACTGGATAAATGATAATGACGATAATAAGTATATTGATGAAAATCGTGATGCATCTAATACAAGGGTTAGCTGTTAGTGTTGGCACAATTTCAATTGGTGGATTAATCTATTTTACACTAATGTCAACATTAGAAAATCGATATCAGTATGCGATAGTTGCAGGTACATGCTTGGCGTTTTCTGCTTTTATTTTCTACATCACAGAAAAAATAAAAGAAAAATGTGGGTTATTCCATTAGATTATGAAAAATGGTTCACTAAGCTTGGCGGATCTGTAACATTTACTGCGACCTTGTGGAGTGTCAGTATCCAGGGCGATCTATACTTTCTGAGAATTAATTCAAACAAATCCAATCTTATATTATGTAATTAATGCGAGAAGGTAACTTGGATTTACTCTATTTTTTGGTTGAGAGTAAAATGGAGTCATATGTCAGAGCCTTAGAGGCGTATGAAGAAGATCGTAGTTTATTTAATGAGATATTTAATGAATTCTCCGCAGGGCTGGATAAATGATGATGACAATAATAAGTATGTTGATGAGAATAGTGATGCATATGATTCAAGGGGTAATTGGTGCCGTGTGTGTATTTTCAGTCATGGGCTTAGTTTATTTTACCTTGATGTCAACATTAGAAAATCGATATCAATATGCGATAGTTGCAGGTACATGCTTGGCATTTTCTGTTTTTTTTTACTATATAACAGAAAAAATAAAAGAAAAATGTAGATTGTTTCATTAAGTTTATAATTAACAGGTAGATTCACATATTAAGGGTTATTCTTTGCCAGAATATAAATTTTTCCTTCTAATGACGCAATAATTCTTGTTTGATAATTACTGCCATTATAGTGCCAAATGGAATAATTTCATTTTATATATTGAAGTAGGTAGTGATTTATTGTCATTACTTTTCTAAATTTCCTGCAAAATCTTTTAAGGATTTCCCTATTATTGAGATACTATCACGGTAACCTATAAATACCGTCTATCTTTTATCAGATTAGTCGCCTTAAGCTCTATTGTTAAGAATAATAGAATCAGTGCTTTCTACTCGTTATTTGCTGATGGATTAGGTCGTTAATCTCACCAGCAAACGCAATGTGAAAAAATGGCAGGAGATAGGATCCTGTTATGTTTGGTTTTTTTAAGGATAATTTAGCCCTTGAAGATGTTCATTCATTAACTCAATATATTTATCGTTTAAGCCTGTTTCATATTGAATTCTTTCAAGTAAATTCTCTCTATTGACACTATAAAATGGTCTAATAGAAAGGCCATTTTGGGGATGGATTATTTTTATAATCGGAATCTTGGTTTTACGTGTGTAACCAAAGGAAATTTCATATCCATCTAAATCAAAAGGAATTTTTTTCATCACTTAACCTAATTGCCTTCACATTTTTCATCAATTTAAATAATGTTTCGTTAATAAGGAATCTTTTATTTTATTATTAAGATGAATGTCACAAATATAGTGTATTTTTCAATGCATTTGAATAATAAACTAATAAACTAATAAACTAATAAACTAATAAACTAATAAACTAATAAACTAATAAACTAATAAACTAATAAACTAATAAACTAATAAACTAATAAACTAATAAACTAATAAACTAATAAACTAATAAACTAATGGTTGGTTATGTGATTGGTGTATGTTTTTATTAAAACGTATTTTCTGAAAGCGCTGTCTATTATGCTGTTAAAACCATTATAAAATATTTATTATTTAAATGTTTAATAGTGTCACGCGGAATTAATAGTCTTTATTTGATTGTTTTCTTGATAATTGGCTCAGTAATTCTATTTACAAATAGAATGAGATTAATTTTATAATTTTTCATCTAACTTCTATGAAATAGGGTCAGAATGATTATCACATATAAGTCTTTTCTCTGATAAATATATAACTCCGTTTTCAGGTCATTGTGGCGAGAATAGTGCTTAATGAACATAATGCTTTTGCGCTAACTGTGGTAAGAAATGGAGAGGGAAGGAGAGAAAAAACGTCTATTTTCTACCTGAGAAGAATTGACTGTTTATTATTCATCTACATTGGTCAGTTGTTTTCGATTGGACAATGTGCTGAAATTTTCAGCAAGAGACGGGAAGTGAGCAGTTTCTGTAATCAATTAAAATCAATAAAGAACGGAAACTAACTTGTCTATTAATGGCTTTAACCTGTATTGTGTAATCAGATTGGATAATTTGTATGTTTGGGTTGAATAAAGGTAGGAAAATGGACAACATAAATAAGCCGTCATTCCACAATGTGTTGGAGTTTGTGCGTATGTTTCGTCGTAAGAATAAGTTACAGCGCGAAATTGTAGACAACGAAAAGAAGATACGTGACAACCAGAAACGTGTTTTATTGCTTGATAATTTGAGCGAATACATCAAGCCGGGTATGTCAATTGAGGATATTCAAAGCATCATTATGAATATGCGTAGTGATTATGAAGACCGTATAGATGACCACATCATCAAAAATGCGGATCTTTCTAAAGAGCGCCGTGAGTTGTCTAAGAAATTAAAAACAATGGGTGAACCCAAGTAATATCATCAGATAACCACGCATGAATGCGTGGTTATTCTTAGCGATTATGCAACAGCCCAATCAGGTTTAAGCTCTGGATCAACCAAGGCATAGATCTGCTGATATGAAGATTCCTCTTCTGCCATTATTGCCAGTTGATGCGCAACATCTTTGCGGCTGACGACACCATGAATATCATTCTGATATCGTTGGCAATGGCCTGTTCCTGGTTTGTCTGTTAATCCGCCTGGGCGAATAATTGTGTAATTCAGAGAGCTGGTTTGAAGGTAGCTTTCTGCCATTGATTTACGTCGGACAGATTGACCAAATAGTGATTTAGCTCTGGGGGACAGGGTTTTCCAACTTTCGCCACAACCTATTGATGTAACCAGTAACATACGCGTTGTTCCGGTTTTCTCAAGGGCATCAATGATTGCCATATTACCGAAGAGATCTGAATCAATTCCACCAATAGTAGAAAACACAATGGCTTCTGAACCTGCATCCTGTACGGCCTTTTCTACATTGATAGCATCACAGGCATCACCTTGTATCACGTTGATGCCCAAGGCCTTGAGCTCAAAAGCTTGCTGAGAATTGCGGATCAATGCAGTTATGGGGTGTTTTTGTTGTAATGCGATAGTGACTAAGTGGCGTCCAATCCCACTACCTGCACCAAAAATAAGCCACGGTTTCATAGGGCTGTTCTCCAGATCAAATAATAATGAATCAGTAGAGTGATAGTTACTCAATTTTAAACTTCATTCAGATGGAATGGAACTAACGATAAGTATTTTTGTGGGAGTGGTGGCAAAAAAATGGCTCCCAAAAAAGAGCCATTTTGCTAATATTAAATGATGTTGCTATTCAAAAGATCGCGGTTTAGCCATTGGGGAAGTGGCTGCGTTAGTAGCTGAATGGCCTCCAGCGCCTCCTTTCCCTCCGAAATGAGAAATAGAGCGTTGCCATTCGTTGATAATAATAGATTGTTCGATCATCTCTGGAGCGGATGCTTTGGTCATCGGCGCGTAGGCATGATGAACTTTGGCTATTATAGCAACAGGTTGTTTAGCTGTTTCATCTTTACTCTCTTCAATAGTAACCACTTCTGCAATTGCTTCTGTTGCTGGCTGCTGTTCAAATTCAAACGTAACCGGTGTTATTGTCGCAGGTTCAATAATTAACGGCTCTTGCTGTACTGATTCAGTTTGTTGTAGAACAACATCATTTTCTTTTGCAAGGGTAGATTCAGGTTTTATTTCATCCTGATAAGCTTCCGCCACCTCTGCTACCTTAGGCGATTCAGTGATGGTGGTTGGTTCGGATTCAGTCACAACTATTGCAGGTGCTGTTTCTGTCGCTATTGTCGGTAGTATCTCATTTTGTTGTTCGACAACAGATAGTTCCTCAGGCATGTCTGTGGAAACTGGAGTGACTGGATAGCGGACCCAAACTTTGCCGGAAGCCATTTCTGGTGATGCAACCGCCAGAGATAGTGGTACCGGTGATTGAGGCAGATTTCTCTCATCGCGGTAACGGCGGCGGCGTTGACCACTGACACGCAGATGGCGAGGTGAACGACGAGAGCGGCGTGGCATCACATTGTCTTGCTGCTCTTTACTTTCAGCCTGTTGTGATGGTTGAACTGTTTCTACTTGTATCTCAACGGGTGCGGGTAGTTGTTCTTCCGTGACAATAGGTACGGGCAGTGAAGTGATCGTTGTCGTTTCTTTCACTTCATCTGTGATACGAATTTTTTGCTCAAGCTGACGACGTTGGCGGCGTAGTATAACCGGCAGACGTTCTTCAACCTCACTTTCAACAACTTCTGGTTTCTGGGTTTCAAGTTGCTGCTGACGCTTTTCTTCCTGACGACGGCGTTGACGTTCTGCACGTTGCTCACGACGTTGCTGCTGCTGAGTTTCGCGAGCAGCGATCTCTACGGTTGCGTCGTTATCTTGAACACCATTTTTCTGCTGAGTATGACGATTTTTCCGTTGTTCGTCACGGTCGCGGTTATTACGCTGCTCATCACGCGGCGGATGATTATCATCACGATCTTTGCGTGAATTCTGACGGCGGTGATTGCGTCGCTCAGAAGGGCGACGGTTATCATGACCAAATGGTTTATTGTCTTTTTGCTGTACTGGCTTCTCTTCTTCTGCGCTGAACATTTTTTTCAAAGCAGTCAAGAGGCGGTTTAAGAGGCCTGGTTGTTCTGTTTTAACCTGAACTGGGTGGTTAGGTTTTTGCTCTTTTACTTTATGCGATGGCTGCTGTGTTGGCGCATCGGTTGGTAAGGCAAAAGCAGAAATAGCAGGCTGCTCAGGTCGTTTACGCTCAGGTTGGACATCTTCTTGAGGATTTGCCATTCCAGTTTCATGAAACTGAGGAAGCAGGTAACTCAGTGTAGAAACCTCTTCACCCTTACGCATGCGCAGAACAGAGAAGTGCGGTGTCTGCATCTGATCGTTAGGAACGATCACCACACCAACATCCCCTTGACGGCGTTCAATTGCACTGACTGCCTGGCGTTTTTCGTTTAACAAATATGAAGCGATTTGTACCGGAACAATGGCATGTACTTGATGCGTGTTCTCTTTCAGCGCTTCTTCTTCAATCAGACGTAAGATGGACAATGATAGGGATTCGTTATCACGGATAGTACCTGTGCCACTACAACGCGGACAAACATGATGGCTGGATTCACCCAGTGATGGGCTCAGACGCTGACGGGACATTTCCAGCAAGCCAAAGCGGGAGATACGACCAATCTGAATACGGGCGCGATCCTGACGGACAGCATCACGTAAACGGTTTTCTACTTCACGTTGATGGCGTACGGGCGTCATATCGATAAAATCGATAACAATCAAACCACCCAGATCACGCAGGCGTAACTGACGAGCAATTTCATCTGCTGCTTCAAGGTTGGTATTAAACGCTGTCTCTTCAATATCACCCCCGCGTGTTGCACGGGAAGAGTTGATATCAATCGCGGTTAATGCTTCTGTGGTATCAATAACGACAGCTCCACCTGATGGCAGGCGAACTTCACGCTGAAACGCAGATTCAATCTGGGATTCAATCTGATAATGGCTAAACAGGGGAACTTCACCACTATACAGTTTAATTTTGCTGGTGAAATCCGGGCGACCAAGTGCAGTGATATGTTGCCGTGCCAGATCGAGGATCTTGGGATTGTCGATTAAGATTTCACCAATGTCTGGGCGCAGATAATCACGGAAAGCGCGGACGATGACATTGCTTTCTTGGTGGATTAAAAATGGAGCGGAACGGTTTTCAGCGGCCTTTTTGATCGCTTCCCAATGTTTGAGGCGGAACGATAAATCCCACTGTAGCGCTTCGGCGGATTTACCGACGCCGGCAGTGCGAACAATTAGTCCCATGCCTTCCGGTACTTCTAAAGAGGCTAGGGCTTCTTTCAGTTCTGTGCGGTCATCTCCTTCGATACGGCGGGAAATACCACCGGCACGGGGATTATTAGGCATCAATACCAGATAGCTGCCCGCCAGGCTGATAAAAGTGGTTAATGCAGCCCCTTTATTGCCACGCTCTTCTTTATCGACTTGAACGATAACTTCCTGGCCTTCCCTGAGAACATCTTTGATATTAGGGCGACCATGAGGGTGATAGTTACTAGGGAAGTATTCGCGGGCTATTTCTTTAATAGGAAGGAAACCATGCCGTTCAGCACCATAGTCAACAAAAGCGGCTTCCAGACTAGGTTCAATTCGGGTGATTTTACCTTTGTAGATATTTGCTTTTTTTTGCTCGTGTCCTGGACTTTCGATATCCAAATCATAAAGGCGTTGCCCGTCAACCAGAGCAACACGCAACTCTTCTTGCTGAGTTGCGTTGATTAGCATTCTTTTCATTGTAACTTACTCATTATTTTTTCATTAGTTATAGAGCCACGGGCAAATATAGATGAGCTACTGGTAACCGATGGTCTCGTGTCTTTTACAAATCCGCCAACCTCCCGGCTGTCGTTTGTATAGAGACGCATATTTTCGGCGAGCCTGAATTTTCACTTAAAAAACAGCACTCTTTTCTAGGAGTAATCTGCAAATATGAATGACGCGGATTTGATCCAATACCAGTAAACTGCTACCCGTAGCCCGCTAATTATTTGATTCCCCAGTACGTCTTACGCCATTGCTGCGTTTTTGTGCAATCAAACAAAGAACAAACGTTTAACTTCGCCATTCAGAATTAAAAAACTGATGGTGGCTACGCATTATTCCATTGCTGTTGGGGTGATAGCAAGGTGACTTTATGCCTTTAAGTGGTTTTTCTGATGAAATATGAAGAAATAGTTAATATTTAGTCTTTATCTTAAAGTAGGAAAGGCGACAGGCAGAAAGTATGCATGATTTTTACTCATATTTAAAAATGAGTGGCGCTCTGCTTGAGTGGTAATTAAAATCACTGCCATGAAAACGAATAATCAAATTGTACAATTTGTCACTATTGATGACGATGAGGCTGGACAGCGTGTTGATAATTTTTTATTAGCGCGTTTGAAAGGCGTTCCTAAAAGCATGATTTACCGGATTGTACGTAAGGGTGAAGTCCGGATAAACAAAGGCAGGATAAAACCTGAGTATAAATTGTCTGCGGGAGATATCGTCAGGATCCCGCCTGTCCGGGTTGCAGAACGGCAGGTGGTGCCGGTTTCAGCCAAACTGGAGAAAGTGGCTGCATTGGGTGAGTGTGTCTTATATGAAGATGACCATATTCTGGTGATCAATAAACCTGCCGGTACCGCCGTGCATGGCGGCAGTGGCTTAAGTTTTGGGGTTATTGAAGGGTTACGGGTTTTGCGCCCGGAGGCAAAATTCCTTGAATTGGTGCATCGTCTGGATCGTGATACCTCTGGAATTTTGTTAATTGCGAAAAAACGTTCAGCTTTACGGGCCTTGCACGAGCAATTACGACTTAAACAGATGCAGAAAGATTATCTGGCTTTAGTCCGGGGACAATGGCAATCACATTGCAAGGTTGTTCAGGCGTCACTGCTGAAAAATATCTTACAAAGCGGTGAACGAATTGTGAAAGTGAGCGGCGAAGGTAAACCTTCTGAAACACGTTTTAAAGTAGAAGAGCGTTTTGCCAATGCAACGCTGGTGAAAGCCAGCCCAGTGACAGGCCGAACTCATCAAATCCGCGTACATGCTCAATACGCCGGGCATCCGATCGCTTTTGATGATCGTTATGGCGATAAGGCTTTTGATTCTCAACTATCAGATACCCGCCTTAATCGCCTGTTTTTGCATGCCAGTGCGTTGAAATTCACCCATCCTTCGACGGGGGAGACATTACGCCTTGAAGCGCCGATGGATGAACAATTGCGCTGCTGTATAAAAGTGCTGCGTAAAAGTAATTGTAATTAATATATTGCCGTCAGTGGGTTTACCCCCTGGCGGATTAATAATTCAGTCAGTGTAATTAAGGGTAAGCCAACCAGCGTATTCGGATCTTTTCCTTTAAGCCGTTCAAATAAAGTAATCCCTAATCCTTCGCTTTTAAAGCTTCCTGCACAATTAAGCGGTTCTTCCGCTGTTAAATAAGCCCGGATTTCATCATCAGTCAGATCCCTGAAATAAACATTGAATAATTCACAACGGGTATCAATTACCCCTGTTTTACTGTTGAAAAGAGAAATGCCGGTATAAAAGGTGACGCAATGACCACTGGCTTGCCGTAATTGTTTAAATGCATTTTCAAAACTGTGTGGTTTGCCGGTTATTTCACCATTAATAACACAAACTTGATCAGAACCAATAATCAAGTGCTGAGAATATTTTGTTTGTAATGCCTGTGCTTTGGCCTGTGCCAGGCGCATAACGAGCTGTTCTGCGTTTTCATTAATCTGAGGTGTTTCATCAACATCGGGAGCCGCACATATAAAGGGCAAACGGAGTTTCTCCAGTAGCGCACGGCGGTAAGCTGATGTAGAAGCTAAAACGATTTGTGTCATAATTTTTCTAAAATATATGGCGAAATAATTGCAGGCATTTTAAACTAAGCACGGCTTAATAAGCGAATATTTGGCGGAAAGGTGAAGATGTATGGCCTTTTTCTTTGACTATATCGCATTACAAAGATAATATGCGCGCCTTATGCAAAAGCTAAAATTACCCCTGACCATTGATGCGCTTCGCACAGCTCAGAAACGATTAGACTACATAGGTAGTTATTCTCCTGAGCAAGTTTTGCGTATCGCGGAATCTGTGGTTAGCGTGGACAATGATGTAGACAGCGTTTTATCGTTTCAGATAGATAATCAACGTCTGGCAGTTGTGCGGGGGCATTCCGATGTGGATGTTACGCTTGAGTGCCAGCGTTGTGGCGGTAATTTCAGCCATCACGTTCACATAACATATTGTTTTAGCCCGGTCATCAATGATGAGCAGGCTGAAGCATTACCGGAAGAGTATGAGCCAATTGACGTTGACGAATTTGGCGAAATAGATTTGCTGGCGATGATTGAAGATGAAATAATTCTTTCTCTGCCGGTGGTTCCGGTACATGATTCTGAACACTGTGAAGTGTCCGACGCGGATATGGTGTTTGGTGAATTACCTCCAGAGGCTGAAAAACCAAACCCATTTGCCGTATTAGCCAGTTTAAAGAAAAGTACTTAAGGAGTAAGGTCAATGGCCGTACAACAGAATAAACCAACTCGTTCTAAACGTGGTATGCGTCGTTCCCATGATGCACTGACCGCACCATTATTATCTGTAGATAAAACCTCTGGTGAAACTCACCTGCGTCACCATGTGACTGCCGATGGCTACTACCGTGGCCGCAAGGTCATCAACAAATAATCTCCGCCAGTCATTAGCAAGTTGATACCTTGACTAATCTGACTTTAGCGTTAGACGCCATGAGCGGGGACTTTGGTCCTCGCGTTACGGTGCCTGCTGCGTTGCAGGCACTGGCGTCTAATCCTAAACTTAAATTATTGTTGGTCGGGATCCCCGATACCATCTCTCCTTTGCTTGTAAATACTGATGCTAAGTTGCTCAGTCGTTTGCAGGTGGTTCCTGCCGAACAGGTTGTGGCTAACGGTGCAAAACCATCGCAGGCAATTCGTGCCAGCCGTGGTACATCAATGCGTGTTGCATTAGATTTAGTGAAATCCGGTGTGGCACAAGCCTGTGTTAGTGCGGGGAATACCGGGGTATTGATGGGGCTATCCAAATTGATACTAAGATCTATTGATGGTATTGACAGACCCGCTTTAATGCAAGTATTGCCCAATCTGAAGCAACAGAAAACGGTGGTACTGGATTTGGGTGCTAATGTTAATTGCGATAGTCGTATGCTGGTGCAATTCGCCATTATGGGTTCAGTAATGGCAGAGGAAGTGGTCGGTATAGCGAATCCTGCGGTAGCACTGCTTAACATTGGTACAGAAGAGAGTAAAGGGCTGGATAATATCCGCGAAGCCGCCACTATTTTAAAGAATATTCCGGCAATAAACTACATTGGTTATCTGGAAGGCGATGAGTTGCTGACAGGCAAGAGTGATGTATTGGTGTGTGACGGCTTCGCAGGTAACGTGACGTTAAAAACGATGGAAGGAGCAATCAGGATTATCTTATCCTTGCTTAAATCATCGGATGGACAAAAGAGACAATTATCCTGGTTGTTGAAAATAGTCAAGAAGTGGTTGCAAAAACGGATGACAAAACGCTTCGGTCACCTGAACCCTGACCAGTATAATGGCGCATGTCTGTTAGGATTACATGGAATTGTAATCAAAAGCCATGGGGCGGCTAATGAGCATGCGTTTAAAGCCGCAATCGAACAGGCTGTTCAGGCCGTTGAAAGGCAGGTTCCTGACAGAATTGCTGCCCGCCTGGCAACAGCATTACCCAAGAGTGACTGAACATACATGTATACAAAAATTTTAGGTACAGGCAGTTATCTGCCTGCGCAAGTGCGCACTAACGCTGATTTAGAAAAAATGGTGGATACCTCTGACGAGTGGATTGTTACCCGCACAGGCGTTCGTGAACGCCGTATTGCTACTGATGATGAAACCGTTGCGATGATGGGTCTTTGGGCTGCGGAAAAAGCAATTGAAATGTCTGGCATTGATAAAGATCAGATTGGTTTAATCATTGTGGCAACCGCTTCATCCAGTCATGCTTTCCCAAGTTCTGCGTGTCAAATTCAGCACATGTTGGGTACCAAGAATTCAGCTGCTTTTGATATTTCTGCTGCTTGCTCTGGTTTTGCTTATGCATTGAGTATTGCTGACAAGTTTATTAAAACAGGTGCGGCAAAACATGCGCTGGTCATTGGTTCTGATTCTATTACCAGAACGCTTAATCCAGAAGATCGCGGAACACTTATTTTGTTTGGTGATGGTGCGGGTGCGATGGTGGTAGGGGCTTCTGATGAGCCAGGAATTCTTTCAACTCACCTTCATGCAAATGGTAGCTATGGTGAATTGCTGGTGTTGCCTTATCAGGATCGCCAAAATCGAAAAGAACCTGCGTATGCCAGTATGATCGGTAATGAAGTCTTTAAAATTGCAGTCCGTGAATTGGCTAATCTGGTTGATGAAACATTAGACGCTAACAATCTATCGCATAGTGAGCTGGATTGGTTGGTACCTCATCAGGCCAATTTGCGTATTATCGCAGCGACAGCTAAGAAGTTGCACATGACTATGGATAAAGTGGTGGTAACGCTGGATCGTCACGGTAACACTTCTGCGGCATCGGTACCCACTGCATTTGATGAGGCCGTGCGTGATGGTCGGATTAAACGTGGTCAGCTAATCTTAATTGAGGCTTTTGGTGGTGGGCTGACTTGGGGTTCAGCACTGATACGTTTTTAATTTGACAGGAAAATGAACATGTCTGAATTTGCAATGGTATTTCCTGGGCAGGGTTCTCAGTCCCTTGGTATGTTGGCTGATTTGGCCACAATGTTCCCGGTTGTAGAGCAAACTTTTGCTGAAGCTTCTGATGTGCTGGGATATGATCTTTGGACTCTGGTTCAACAGGGGCCGGAAGAAGAATTAAATAAAACGTGGCAAACCCAGCCCGCGTTATTGGCAACGTCGGTTGCTATTTGGCGGGTCTGGCAAGAGAAAAGTGGAAAAGTACCATCACTGATGGCTGGGCATAGCCTTGGTGAATATTCTGCATTGGTTTGCGCCGGTGTCATTGATTTTAAACAAGCGATTAAACTTGTTGAACTGCGTGGCAAATTGATGCAAGAAGCGGTACCTGAAGGCACAGGTGCAATGTATGCTATTATTGGTTTAGATAATGAATCCATTGACAGAGCCTGTAAAGAAGCTGCTCAGGGGCAAGTTGTTTCCCCTGTTAACTTTAACTCGCCAGGTCAGGTTGTTATTGCCGGTGAGAAAGAAGCTGTAGAACGTGCTGGTACTGCATGCAAAGCTGCGGGCGCAAAGCGTGCGTTGCCTTTGGCTGTCAGTGTGCCGTCGCATTGCGCATTGATGAAACCAGCCGCAGATAAGCTGGCAGTTGTTTTGGAAGGAATTGAATTCAATCATCCTCAGTTCCCGGTGGTAAATAATGTTGATGTGAAAATAGAACAATCTGCTAAAGCTATCCGTGATGCACTGGTACGACAACTCTATAATCCTGTCCGTTGGGCGGAAACAGTTGAATTTATTGCTGGACAGAGTATTGGACAGATATTAGAAATAGGGCCAGGTAAAGTTCTGACGGGTTTAACTAAACGAATTGTCAGTACCTTAAGTGTAGCAGCGGTGAATGACACAACTTCATTAGTCACCATATTGGAAAGTAATTGAGGACAATACATGAGATTAGATGGAAAAATTGCATTAATAACAGGTGCCAGCCGTGGGATCGGCCGTGCAACTGCTGAACTATTAGCAGAGCGTGGAGCCCATGTCATTGGTACAGCAACAAGCGAAAAAGGCGCTGAAGCTATCAGTGCTTACCTTGGTGAAAACGGTAAAGGTTTTGTACTGAATGTTGCTGATCCTGAATCTATTGAACAATTGATGTCTATCATTCGTACCGAGTTTGGTGGAATTGATATTTTAGTGAATAATGCCGGTATCACTTGTGATAACTTGGTGATGCGCATTAAAGATGATGAGTGGCAGGATGTTATTGACACGAATCTCTCTTCCGTTTTCCGTATGTCAAAAGCGGCAATGCGCTTTATGATAAAGAAACGTTATGGCCGTATTATTTCTATTGGTTCTGTCGTTGGAGTAATGGGTAACCCTGGGCAAGCGAGCTATGCCGCAGCAAAAGCAGGAATTATTGGTTTCAGTAAGACATTGGCTCGTGAAGTCGTTTCTCGGGGTATTACGGTTAACGTTGTAGCTCCAGGGCTTGTTGAAACGGATATGCTCAAGAAGTTGCCAGATGAGCAGTTGGCAAATTTTTCGAATGATATACCCGTTAAGAGACTTGGAGATGTGAAAGAAATTGCCAGTGCTGTGGCTTTCTTAGCTTCTGATGAAGCGGCCTACATCACAGGTGAAACAATACATGTCAATGGCGGCATGTATATGAACTAAAAAGTGAGCGAACCAGTTGCATTTTTTGTGTTAAATAACGCAAAATAGAGCAAGATTGTGGTTCGACCAGCCGGGATTTGGTTGCATCTTTTCCTGTATTTTATAAACTACGAAAACCATCGCGAAAGCGAATTTTGATAGGAAATTTAATAGCATGAGCACTATTGAAGAACGCGTTAAAAAAATCATCGTTGAACAACTTGGTGTTAAAGAGGAGGAAGTTGTTAATTCAGCTTCTTTTGTTGATGACTTGGGCGCTGATTCTCTTGACACAGTTGAACTCGTAATGGCTCTGGAAGAAGAGTTCGATATCGAAATTCCAGATGAAGAAGCAGAAAAGATCACTACAGTTCAGGCAGCTATTGATTACGTCCAGAACCAAAGCGAATAAGTGAACACACCTAGGCGGTCACTCGACCGCCTATGTTTCTGCCTTAAATTATTTCCCTCCCTGGAGGATAAGCGTGTCTAAGCGTCGAGTAGTTGTGACCGGACTAGGCATGTTATCTCCTGTCGGTAATACAGCTGAATCTTCTTGGAAAGCTGTTTGTGCCGGACAGAGTGGTATCAGCCTGATTGACCATTTTGACACCAGTCGCCATGCAACTAGATTTGCTGGCCTGGTTAAAGATTTTAATCATGAAGATTTTAATATTTCGCGCAAAGATGCACGAAAGATGGATGATTTCATTCAATATGGTATTGCAGCAGGTGTGCAAGCTATTGAAGATTCTGGAATCGAAGTAACAGAAGCCAATGCTAGTCGTTTTGGTGCTGCTATTGGTTCTGGTATTGGTGGTCTGGGTCTTATTGAAGAGAATCACGGTGCGTTAGTGGCTAGTGGTCCTCGTAAGATCAGTCCATTCTTTGTACCTTCCACGATTGTAAATATGGTAGCAGGCCATCTAAGTATCATTTACGGCTTACGTGGGCCAAGTATTTCTATCGCCACCGCATGTACATCAGGTGTACATAATATCGGTCATGCTGCTCGTATTATTGCTTACAATGATGCGGATATTATGCTGGCAGGTGGTGCAGAAAAAGCCAGTACGCCTCTGGGGGTTGGTGGCTTTGGTGCTGCCCGTGCCTTGTCTACCCGTAACGATAATCCACAGAGCGCAAGCCGACCGTGGGATAAAGACCGTGATGGTTTTGTTCTGGGGGATGGCGCAGGGGTTCTGGTGTTGGAAGAGTATGAGCACGCGAAGAGACGCGGTGCGAAAATTTATGCGGAAATCGTTGGCTTTGGTATGAGCAGTGATGCTTACCATATGACGTCACCACCAGAAAATGGTGCTGGTGCTGCGCTGGCGATGGAAAATGCTCTGAAAGATGCCGGTATTACTACCAGGCAAGTGGGATATATTAATGCTCACGGTACGTCAACACCCACCGGCGACTTGGCAGAATCCCATGCGGTTGAGTCAGTATTTGGTGAAGGCACCGATGTTTTAGTCAGTTCGACCAAATCAATGACCGGCCATTTGTTGGGTGCGGCGGGTGCAGTGGAATCTATTTTCACCATCCTGGCACTGCGTGATCAAATTGTTCCGCCAACTATCAACCTGGAAAATCAGGATGAGAACTGCCGTCTGGATTTCGTTCCTAATGAATCCCGTAAGGTAGAGGGCATGGAATATGCGCTGTGTAACTCTTTCGGTTTCGGTGGGACGAATGGCTCACTGATTTTCCGTAAGATATAAGCCTTAATTGATAAGGCAAAGCCTGATGTGAACAGAAACATGTTGCTGAGTTTCTCTACAGTGTGATTTTGTAAATACTTTCAGGCGAAAGAATTAAAGAGCGCCAATAATTAATCATTATTGGTGCTCTTTCCATGGCAGGTTATGTGGGCATTTTTGCACTCATGTCGGCTATATACTATGATACCGCTTCTTGATAAGTTGGTTGAAATACCTTTTTTGAGTAATTAAGAACAAAGTCATATGTATTGGATTAATGGCGAGCGGTGCAACTATCTGCCAGTGAATGATCGTTCAATTCAATTCGGGGATGGTTGTTTTACAACAGCAAAAATAGATCAGGGGCAGGCCGCTTTACTGTCATTGCATATCCAAAGATTACAAAAAGGTGCTGAAAGGTTATCTCTTCCACAACCCAATTGGCAACAGCTTGAAAACCATATAAAACAGATTGCTTCCACTACGGAACAAGGCGTACTAAAAGTTATCCTTTCCCGTGGAGCCGGAGGGCGTGGTTACAGTGCACAGGGTTTCACGCGACCAAATCAGATCCTGTCTCTCACTCCTTATCCCGAAAAATATCTGAAACAACGCCAGGAGGGCCTTTCTCTGGTCTCCAGCCCGATACCCATGGGAATAAATCCCTACCTTGCCGGAATTAAACACCTTAACCGATTGGAACAGGTATTAATTAAATCATTTATCGAAAAATCCAATGCTGATGAAGCCTTGGTACTTGATACCAATGGTTTATTGGTTGAGTGCTGTACTGCAAACATTTTCTGGCGTAAAGGAAAAGATGTGTATACTCCTGATTTGCGGGGCTGTGGTGTTGAAGGCGTGATGCGGGAAAAAATAATACAGTTATTATCAGAAAGTGACTATAACTGTTCCTGTGTAAATCGTTATCCTGAAACATTGGCTTATGCAGACGAGGTAATAGTTTGCAATTCTTTAATGCCAGTGATACCGGTCAGTGAGATTCTGGCTCATGAAAATCAGCCCGCATGGAAATATCAGTCAAGGGAGCTGTATGAATATTTGCTTCCTGAATGTTTGAAGTTGTAATTTGCGCTGTGTTTAAGTGATTAATTGATGAAACGGAAAAAGCACTTTTTTAGCCTATTAGCTTTGATTGTCGTGGTGGCGGCAATATTACTCCATGCCGGTTATAAGAAAGTTGAAAGATTTGCAGATCAAACATTGGCAATCAAACAAGATCGGGTATTTACATTACCCGCAGGTATTGGCCGCCATAGTTTGGAAGCATTATTGGTTCAGGATAACGTGATTAAAGATAGTCATATTTTCCCTTGGTTATTAAGGTTGGAGCCAAAACTTGCCGAATTTAAAGCGGGAACTTACCTGTTGACACGAGAAATGACATTGCGGGAAATGTTGCAATTATTTTCCAGTGGCAAAGAGGCACAATTTACGGTCCGTTTTGTTGAAGGTAGCCATTTATCTGATTGGTGGAAAATACTACAACAATCTGAGTATCTTAAACATGAACTGAATGACAAAAGTGCTCAGGAATTGGCTGAAATACTGGGTATCAAAGAGACTGATACTTTGGAAGGGTGGCTCTATCCAGATACTTATCACTATACGGCGGGGACAAGCGATGTCGCATTACTGAAACGAGCATACCGGCAGATGAAAATGACGCTTGAAGAAGAATGGCAAAAGCGCGATAAAAACCTGCCCTATAAAAGTGCTTATGAAATGTTGATCATGGCGTCGATAATTGAGAAAGAAACAGCTGTTGAGGCTGAACGGACAAAAGTGGCTTCTGTATTTATTAACCGTTTACGGTTGAATATGCGGTTACAAACTGATCCGACAGTGATCTATGGCTTAGGAGAAAAATACACAGGCACTATTTTTCGCAAAGATTTAACCACACTGACACCATACAATACTTACATGATTAATGGCTTGCCACCTACGCCAATTGCTATGCCAGGTCTTGCTTCGATAAAAGCCGCTGCGCACCCGGCAAAAACTGAATTTCTCTATTTTGTCGCGGATGGTAAAGGCGGCCATACTTTTACGACCAATCTGGCGGCGCATAACAGGGCGGTGAATATTTACCGTCAGGGATTAAGACAGAGCAAATGAACAGCAAATTTATTGTTATTGAAGGGCTGGAGGGTGCAGGAAAAACCTCAGCAATGGAAACGGTCGTTGAAATATTGCAGCAGCACGGTATTCAGAACTTGGTTTTTACCCGTGAACCGGGTGGAACGCCACTGGCAGAAAAACTACGTGAGTTGATTAAGCAAGGTATTGAAGGTGAATCTCTGACAGATAAAGCAGAGGTGTTGATGTTATATGCAGCCAGGGTACAACTGGTTGAAAATGTGATTAAACCTGCTCTGGCTCGCGGTGCATGGGTTGTGGGTGATCGTCATGATCTCTCCTCCCAAGCGTATCAAGGGGGAGGTCGTGGTATTGATAAAAACTTGATGACCTCGCTGCGTGATACCGTTCTGGGTGATTTTCGCCCTGATCTGACTATTTATCTCGATCTTCCTCCTCAGATTGGTCTACTGCGCGCCCGTGAGCGCGGGGAATTAGACCGAATTGAAAAAGAGTCGATGGATTTCTTTGAGCGTACTCGCAGTTGTTACCTGGAGTTTGCGGCACAAGATAAGCGTATTGTGACTGTTGATGCGGCTCAGCCAATAGAGCAGGTACACGCAGATATTTGCCAAGCCCTTGAGCAATGGCTGAAACAGCAGGAAAATGGCTGATGAATTGGTATCCGTGGCTTAATCAGGCATATCGTCAGTTGGTAGAATTCCATCAGCAAGGACGAGGCCATCATGCTTTATTGCTTCATGCTAATGCCGGCACCGGGGCTGATGTGTTGATATATGGGTTAAGCCGCTGGTTGATGTGTCAGAATAAACAGGGGATGAAAAGTTGTGGGGAGTGTCATAGTTGTCACCTGATGATGGCAGAAACGCACCCTGATTGGCATATTATGTCACCGGAGAAGGGTAAAACCAGTGTGGGTGTGGAAGCGGTACGTCAGATTACGGAAAAGCTTTATAGTCGTTCTCAGCAAGGCGGCGTAAAAATTGTCTGGCTGCCTTTGGTTGAGTGTCTGACAGATGCTGCTGCCAATGCATTATTGAAAACGTTGGAAGAGCCGCCGGAACATACCTATTTTCTTCTGGAATGTCGTCAGCCAGCCAGCCTTTTGGCAACTTTGCGCAGTCGCTGTTTTTACTATTTTCTGCCGGTGCCTGAAGCAGAAACCAGCTTTTATTGGTTGCAAAAACAGTTATCTGTCATTTCTTCGGTTGATGCAATGACGGCTTTGAAACTGTCTCAGGGAGCGCCGGTTGCGGCAGAACGATTGCTGCAACCGGAACAATGGCAGATTCGGAGGCAATTCTGTCAGGCAGTTGAACAGGCTTTGGATAAACGTGATGCTTTGTCACTTTTATCCCAGCTAAATCACGAAGATGCGCCACAGCGCCTTCACTGGCTTATCAGTTTGTTACTTGATGCAGTAAAGTGGCAACAGCGGGCACCAGATTATTGCATCAATCAGGATCAACAAACGCTGATTTATCAACTAAGTTCCATGCATACTATGGTGGTTTTACTACAAGGCGTTGATGACTGGACATATTGCCGTCATCAGTTACTCTCAGTCGTGGGCGTAAACAGAGAGTTGTTACTGACAGAGCAATTGCTCAATTGGGAAAAACAGTTTACTTCACAATTCTGAAATCTTTTTTGTATACGAGTTTAATATGTTGTTAGTGGATTCGCATTGTCATCTTGATTGTCTTGATTATGAAAAACTACATAAAAATGTAGATGATGTTGTTGCAAAAGCGGCGGATCGGGAGGTTAAATTTATGCTGGCAGTAGCGACTACGCTACCTGGTTTCCAGCAAATGAAAACCCTGATCGGTGAGCGGGGAAATATTGTCTTTTCCTGTGGTATTCATCCGCTTAATCTGGATGAAGGCTATGATTTTGATGAGCTGGCACGTTTAGCAGCCGGCAAAGAAGTTGTCGCATTGGGTGAAACCGGGCTGGATTACTATTATCAGCAGGATAATGCTGAACTACAGCGAACCTCGTTTCGTGAACATATCCGTATCGGCCGTAAACTCAATAAGCCAGTTATTGTTCATACCCGCAGTGCCCGTGATGATACTTTGCGGGTATTGCGTGAAGAACAGGCACAAGAATGTGGTGGTGTTTTGCATTGTTTTACTGAGGATAAAGATACCGCCAGAGAATTATTGGATTTAGGCTTCTATATTTCGTTCTCCGGTATTGTGACTTTCCGTAATGCAGAGCAAATTCGTGAAGCGGCAAGATATGTACCGTTGGATCGTATTTTGATTGAAACCGATTCGCCTTATCTTGCACCGGTGCCGCATCGTGGCAAAGAAAACCAGCCTGCATACGTGCGTGATGTTGCGGAATATATGGCTGTGCTCAAAAGTGTGAGTATTGAGGAGCTGGCTCGGGTTACCACGCAGAATTTCTGCGATCTATTTCATGTTGATGTAGGCAAAATTTGATTTATCAACTTGAATTTGTGGTTTGTAAGCGTTCATATATCTCTTGTTATTTGAATAAAAGGAAAATGTGATGGCAGAAGAAACTATTTTCAGCAAAATTATTCGTCGTGAAATACCTTCTGATATTGTTTATCAGGATGATCTGGTCACTGCATTTCGCGATATTTCTCCACAGGCACCGATTCATATTTTGATTGTTCCTAATGTTTTGATCCCGACAGTGAACGATGTCAAGACAGAACATGAAGTAGCGTTGGGACGAATGATGACGGCTGCTGCGAAAATTGCTGAACAGGAAGGTATTGCCGAAGATGGATATCGCTTGATTATGAACTGTAACCGTCATGCGGGGCAGGAAGTTTACCATATTCATATGCATCTGGTTGGCGGCCGCCATTTAGGGCCATTACTGTTGAAGTAAATGCGAAGCACCAAAGTTCGCTTATTATATAGCCAGATATTCGGGGATGTTTTTCTCAGAATGGTCCCCGGATATCTTGGTTTTTAAATAAATGCTGCTGTTTTATTACTGGAGTTGAACTGATAATAGATTGCTGGTGTCACAGCCGAAACTTATCTGCTTCTTTAAACTCTGTAATTGGAATAGGTTGATGAAAAGAATTGTTTTTGTAGCACTCTCTGTCATGTTTCTGGCTGGTTGTCCATCCCTGCCTCCGCAGCAGCCTGAGCCTCCCACGCCGGTTATACCTGTGATCCCAACAGAACCGACGGTACCACCTGAAAAAGTTCCAGAGCCACCTAAAATGCGCGAAATTGATTGGGAAGGGACGGTGCAACCATTGGTAGAGCAAATGGTTAAGGCAAATGGGTTGGGAAATGGCAAGTTACTGTTAGTTGATACAGTAAAAAATAACACCAACGGTGTGTTGCAAACCATGCAAATCACTGATGTTTTGCGTCAAGCTATCAATAGTAAGAATATTTTTGTATTAGTACCGCAAAATCAAGTACAGAGCGCTCGCCAATCTTTGGGCCTGTCTGAAGAAGATAGTTTGGGGTTACGCAGCAAAGCGATTGGTCTGGCTCGTTACTTAAATACGGATTATGTTCTCTATTCTATCGTTTCAGGTAACAGTGACAAGCGTGATATGGTCATGCAACTGATGATTGTACAGACAGGTGAGATTCTCTGGTCAGGGCACGGTGACGTTAAGTAATCAAGATTGTTTATTGCGGGCGTTATGCAGGCAATGGCCTTATACAACAGCAAGTAACTGGAAGATAAGGCCGTTAAGCGGTCTGACAAATGAAAACTATTATGCCACCAATGGCGAATATCATATTGTCGGCCGCAGACAGTGGCAGCAAGGGAAGCAGCTTGGCGTTAACCGTCAGCGTGAAAATGCTATCCTGCGTCATCTCAGCCAGACAAAAATTGCTCCACAAGTCATTGCAATGGTTCCCCACTGGTTGTTATTGGAATGGCTGCCCGGTCATATTATTGAGCAAAATGAGTTTTCTCAGCCTGATTTTCTGCAAAAACTGGCGGCATTATTGACTACTTTGCACCATCAGCCATTATTCGGTTATCCGCTTCAATTACGGCATCAGTTAGCAAGCCACTGGTTGCAAATTGATAAAGCACGTCTTACTCCTCGTTGGTTGCGGTTGCATAAACGATTTATATCGTCGCCAATGCCTTCAATACTAAAACTATCACCTGTTCATATGGATGTTCATTGCGGTAACTTGCTGAATACGCCTCAGGGTCTGAAACTCATTGACTGGGAATATGCAACTGATACCGATATAGGATTTGCGTTAGCAACACTGTTTTGCACTAATCATTGGGATGAGCCGCAGCAGCAGGATTTTTTGCGTTGCTATTGTGGTCAGCCATCAGGATACCGGGATCGAACGTTATTGGCGCGTCAAATTAAACGTTGGCAACCTTGGGTTGACTATATGATTCTGATGTGGTTTGAAGTGCGTTGGAAACAGAGTGGTGATCCACAATTTTTAGCGTTAGCGCAACCGTTGCGTCTCTCTTTTGGTCTAACGTTTTAAATCAATTATGCTGCATTGATTGCAGCACATGAATACAAGTGAGGAATGTTATGGGTCCGGTAATGTTAGATGTTGTCAGTTATGAATTGGATAATGAAGAAAAGGAAATTTTGCAACATCCATTAGTGGGCGGTTTAATTCTGTTTACCCGCAATTTTCATGATGTTGAGCAATTACGCGAATTGGTACGTCAAATTCGTCAGGCATCCCGTCATCGTCTTGTGATTGCTGTTGATCAGGAAGGTGGCAGAGTTCAGCGTTTCCGTGAAGGTTTCACTTGCCTACCTGCGGCTCAATCTTTTGCTGGATTGAGTGATAATTTTAATGGCATTAAATTGGCGGAAGAAGCGGGTTGGCTGATGGCGTCTGAAATGATTGCAATGGATATCGACATCAGTTTTGCGCCTGTTCTGGATTTAGGTCATCAATGTGTGGCTATTGGTGAACGTTCATTCCATGAAAACCCTGAGCAAGCCAAGATAATGGCAGAGAACTTTATTAAAGGGATGCATTCTGCCGGTATGAAATCGACAGGTAAGCATTTTCCGGGGCATGGTGCTGTCTGTGCCGATTCTCATCAAGAAACACCTCACGATGATCGTCCATTAGCGGTCATTTGTCGTCATGATATGTCTATTTTTCGTGATTTTATCCAGCGTAATTTGTTGGATGCGATTATGCCGGCTCATGTGATCTATTCTCAGGTGGATAAGCATCCTGCCAGCGGATCGTCATATTGGTTGAAATCGGTACTGCGTCAGCAATTGGGTTTTAATGGTGTGATATTTTCGGATGATCTCTCTATGGAAGGTGCGGCGGTTATGGGCAGTTACGCTGAACGCGGGCAGGCTGCGCTGAATGCAGGTTGTGACATGATCCTGGTGTGTAATAACCGTGATGGGGCGGTCAGTGTGCTTGATAACTTGCCTCAAACCAAAGCAGAGAAAGTAGCGGAATTGTATCATCAGGGCGGACAATTTAGTCTGAATGAGCTAAAGAACTCAAAACGCTGGCAGCAGGCTAATAAAGCATTAACGGTTTTATATGAGAAATGGCAGTGTTGTGTTCGGTGAGGGATGTTAAGAGATAGGGGAATACGGGGGAGTCACATACTCCCCGTTTATCGAATCTAGTGTGTGCTATTACGTACCTAGTTTTCGGACAAAAGGTGAATGAAACAAATAAGCGCCAAATCCAACCAACTGGAAATAAATTGCTAATTTTTATAATTGGCGTTTATTTATTCAAAAGAATTTGATGTTGTTCAATTTTGGTATGACCCACTAACCAGCCGTGGTATTCTGGAACTATCACATCAGTTATTTATTTCAAGCCAAATGTTATCTAAGGATATTGTTTCAATATCCTTAGATAACATTTGATTTACATTTTGAGTGGAGTAGTCATGTCAACACCAAAGAAGAGAATTGTGATCATTGGTGGAGGTGCTGGTGGTTTGGAACTGGCAACCAGTCTGGGGCATAAGCTGGGGCGTAAAAAGAGAGCAGAAATTGTGCTGGTGGATCGTAACCAGAGCCATTTATGGAAGCCGTTATTACATGAAGTCGCGACAGGATCACTTGACGATGGGGTTGATGCGTTGAGTTATCTGGCCCATGCCCGTAATCACTATTTCACTTTCCAATTAGGGACCTTGACCGATATTCATCGTGACACCAAAAAGGTTTCTTTGGCTGAGATCCGGGATGAATATAATGAGGTGTTGGTTCCTGAACGTGAACTGAGTTATGACATTCTGGTTATGGCGCTGGGCAGCAAATCTAATGATTTTGGTACGCAGGGTGTGAAACAACACTGCATCTTCCTGGATAACCCACAACAGGCTCATCGTTTCCATAATGAAATGCTGAATCTGTTTCTTAAATACTCTGCAAGCAGTGGTCAGCAAGATAAGGTTAATATCGCTATCGTTGGTGGTGGTGCAACAGGTGTTGAGTTATCAGCGGAATTGCATAACGCGGTAAAACAGCTTAACAGCTATGGTTTTGAGGGGCTGAGTTCAGAAGCGCTGAATGTGACGTTAGTCGAAGCAGGCGAGCGTATTTTGCCTGCATTGCCGGCACGCATTTCCGCTGCGGCGCATCAGGAACTGACAAAACTCGGCGTCCATGTATTGACCAAAACGATGGTAACCAGTGCTGATGAGCATGGATTGAATACCAAAGAGGGTGAGTTGATTAAAGCGGATCTCATGGTATGGGCGGCGGGTATCAAAGCACCTGATTTTATGAAAGATATTGCCGGCCTTGAAACTAACCGGATTAACCAACTGGTGGTAACGCCAACGTTGCAAACGACATTTGATGACCATATTTTCGCTATTGGTGATTGTGCATCATGCCCGAAGAAAGAGGGGGGGATGGTTCCGCCAAGAGCACAGGCGGCTCACCAAATGGCGAGCCGTTGCCATAGCAATATTATGGCGTTGTTGAATGACAAACCGTTAAAAGAATATATCTACAAAGATCATGGTTCTCTGGTTTCATTATCTAAATTCAGTACAGTTGGTAGCCTGATGGGTAACTTAATGCGTGGTTCAATGATGATAGAGGGGCGTGTGGCGCGTGCTGTCTATATTTCATTATATCGAATGCATCAGGTCGCTTTGCATGGTTATATTAAAACTGGTCTGATGATGTTGGTTGGTGGAATTAACCGTGTGATCCGTCCGCGATTAAAGTTGCATTAATTATTTAATCGATACAAGGCCACTCGTGAAATAATGAGTGGCCTTGATAAAGCATCACTTCTTTAATTTGAAATAATGTATCTTAATTAAGAAAGTAGACGATCAATTAATTTGAAAGCATTTGCGACATTTGGCCGAGAACCCATTCCCTGTAGTTCCCCGGTTGAAAAGCCACTATTTTTAACCAGTGCCGCTATCTGAGAGCAATTAAAGTATCTATGATATTTTAATTTAGCATAGGATTGAATGAGTGCTAACGCCCCGGAAACTAAAGGTGTTGCACTGGATGTCCCATTATAACTACGAGTGTAGTTTCTATTATTTCCTGGCAGGCGCTGTAAATTTGAATATCCAGTGGTTGTAACATTCTCACCCCAGGAGTTTAAACTGGTATGGAGATTATGATTGGAAAAACCTAACCTGTATCCATTAATTGATGTACAGGCACCAATCATAATCCCGCCAGGATCGCCATAATTAGGGAAAGTGAAGTCATAGGCTAAATTAATACCGCTATTACCGGAAGAGAAGATAATAATTGCACCTGCGTCAGCACAGCTTTTTATTTTTTGCCAATTAGACGCGATATAGGTAAAAGGGTAATATCTATTATTGGCGACAATTTGAATATTTAAACTAATAATATCGCCTGGTGAGAAACTGTATATTATTCTGTCAAAATCATCAATGTCATAAAAACGGAAATCACATTCGTGAGCTATACCCGTTACACCGAATGCATTATTCTTTGCCGCAATACATCCGCTAGAGGCTGTACCGTGGTTACAGTCTTGTATTTCAGGGCGGCTGCTGACCACAGTAATATTACCCACTAAATCCTCATGGTTTCGGTAAACCCCGAAATCAAGATGGTGTACCGTGATACCCTGACCTTTATAACCAGTAGCCCAGGCATTTCTGATATTCATCCCATTGTATTCGTCTAAATACCCTTGTAGATATGAAAAATCTGGCGTAATGATATGAGAATCAAATTCGGCAATCGCCTCTTCTGGTTTGGATGAAATCAGAGGCGGCGGGGGCTGGTATTTTAGAACAGGTGTGAGAGAACAAAACTCGATATAATCCAGTTTTTCCAATTCATCAGCTAATCTGACTAAATCAGAATGACTAATATCAGATTCTATTTTGTAAAGATAAGTTAATTTATTGAATTCCTGGGTTTTCCAGGGTTTTTTATCGAAATTGTCTTTATTAAAGACAGGTTTTATCTCCATTTTATGTTTAGATGAATTAAAAATAGGTAATAAGTCAGTTTTTTCAGTTTCTAGTCTTTTTAATCCATCTGGGGAAAACATGATTTCAAGATTATACTTCAAATTATCATTTGGGATATGATTGTTTCCTTTCAAAGAAATAACATTATCCTCAGACGGTGTTTGTTTAGGTAATGGATAGCTAATATTATTGCTTTCATTTATAGTAATTTTATCTATTTCTCTATCTATATCAAACAGAAAATCTGATTCTTTTATTTCTATATTTTCTGGTGGAAGATTTTTGGTTATTTTTCCATTCTCAATGATAGTGGTTTCTATTGTGTAATTTGCGGGTTTAAGTGAGGTAAAACAGGCTAATTGATTATCGTCACTATAGTATTCATCTATATCTTTTGTATCTGAATTGATTAGTTTGTATTTTATTTCTATGTTGTCACTCATTTCGCCATAACATTTAAGATACAGATTACCGTCAAATTTTGCAGATTTAAAGTACTCAAGGGATATGGACATTGTCATTTTCCTCTTTAGTTAATCGCCTCCTTAGTATAACTACAAATGAGTATTCCATATTATTATTATTTCTTAGTCCGCTATTGCGTTAGGGAATGGCTGTATTATCTGTATTGATTATTACCGAATGTGATTTTATATTGAATATATAGTTTTATTTGTTTTGGATTTATCTCTCATTGGAGTGAGCGGTGGGTTTTAATTAATAAAATCAGGGGTGGATTATGATTGACTCCCAACAGATTTATATCTGTTTTAGCTGATAGCTACATTGTAGTGGCAGAGTAACCAATAACTACAATGGGAGTCAAAATAATGGATTTTTCTAGTTATTTCTATGCTATTAGGGCTTGATTGTTAAATACGGGATCAGATTGAATATGGATCCTCTGTAAATGTCGCTCTGATTTAGCCGTAAATCCTTCTCGCCCATGTAGCAGAGAAAAATTATCCACAATCACTAAATCGCCTTTTTGCCAGGCATGAGCATATAAATGGCGCTTATCGTATAGCGTATTGATAAAATCTTGCTGAAATTCTGCTACCTGATTAGGATTGATATTATGATACTCAATAGCATGTTTATTCAGGAATTTCTCACCATCTATTGCAGGTTCATTGTATCTGATAACAGATCCACATCCATCCGGATGTTCTTCTAATAAAGGCGAATGGACTATTCCGCCATAATGAGTAACTTTATTAATGCGATAAGTAACAGATACATTTTTCCATTGTTCTAATTGTTGCGCAGTGGCATTAGCAACCACAAGACGGGTATTGACAAAGGTGGTTCTACCCCCTTGGTCGCTTTCCGGTGCGTGTGCACAATGGAACATGATAAATTCGGGAATTGTCGGTTTATACATGCCATCCCAATGAAGTGGCATATAGCTGTTATCAAATACGTGATCGGTAGCATCCTGATGTTCACGGACATCTAAAATAGCACCGAACGGCCACATCATGATTTCCCCCCAATTACGGGCATAATCTTCATACTTTTTGTGATCAGTCAGGCCAGATTTGAAGCCACGTAATATAAGTAAATGGTGTTTTTTGATCAGTTGTTTTAATTCTTCTACAGATAACGTATCAATATTCTGGTCGGAATATTGTGGCGTAATCCTTAGGCCAAAGGGGGTCATCTCTTCTGTCTGAAATTTATTTAAATCTGTCATAATTATTTTCCTTTAAATCACATAATGGCTGGGTTTTCCATGAATATTGACTAATTTTCCGCCCATCATCTGAACTTCTTTATGTTTCATTAATATGAACTGCCCATTTACATTGGCTGCGACACCATGCCAGGGGGTTAACCAATCATCCCTGGTTGGCATCATATGAATACCGAGTTTAATACTGTCTGCTGGCTGAGGATGAATAGACAGACGTATGGCTTCCGGGAAATGCGTATCTAATAAACTTCCCCAGGCCCAACTTCGCTGAATAACACCGATAGCTCTCTGTTTGGCATCTTTTTGCAGGGCATTGTTTGATCCGGTATAGCCGGGTAATAAGCTATCTTCATATAAAAATCGGGTAACTGCCCGATACAATTGCAATCCCTCACTGTTTTGTAACAGTTGGTTTTTGATGGATTCCTCAGGTCGGGCGTAATGTTTTACTAACATATGCCTCTGTAAATCAAAATTATCACTATGCTCGCAGAGGTTCTTATCGTCATTGAGATTAAATGTGCTTAAGTTTATAGCACCCATCTCATTGAGTAATTGTTTAATATCTTCATGATATTGACTGATGACTTCATCATTGACCCGAATGAGATCACCGAAAACATGCCCATCTGAACAGATAATAATACGGGCACCAGACGGATAATAAAGCTGTATACGCTGGCACAGAGAATTAAGAAAAGTCAAAGATAAGCGTTCTGCCATATCGGGAGCAGTGCCAAGTACTTTATTTTTATTTGGTGATTTTGTCGGGAATGCCGGCAGAATAAATTCGATCGGTTTTTTATTTTTGACGAAATATTCAATTCTGGGTAATTGTACGCTTTTAATAAGCTTTTCTTCTTGAACTAAGTCTCTTTCTGATTCAGTAAAGCGTCTGCGGTATTGTAACAACTCATGCAGAATCTGCATGGAAATATTGCTAGAAGACACATTATCAGAAGTAACGTTATCGTAAGTAATGCTTTGCATAATGACTATTTCTCATTTTTATCATAAATATCTATTCTTTTGCTTCTTAAAAACAGATAAATACGAGTTCAACTAATTGGTATGAACGAAGTTTAAAATGATGCAATTAAAAGGCAATATAATATTTAGGAATATATAATAATTTATTTTTTAACAAACAATATGTTTGAATATAATTTTATTAATTACTCAATATATTTGATTGATTGTTACAATAGGGCACAGTTTTACCAGGATATTATAATATTAGACATCTGGTACGACCACCAAAGTTAAATGTTAAATAAGTGCTTAAGATGTTTCTTTCCTCCTCTAATATATTGTTTAATTGTATGCAAGCGGTTGAATATATAAGCAAAAATTATGATTATAACAGAATGATATAATTCAGGTTAGAGTGGTAAATTATTGTATGGGATTGATAATCGGGGTTACCATTACGAGCATGGCTATATCGAGTTATTATTTCCCGAAAACCGGCTTTTTTAATCTAATCAAGGTAATAATTCAGGTTCTATGTGAATATTTCAGTATGGCTGTGATTTTAGCAAAAATGCTGGGTTCTGCTGGAGGGTTATGCGATATGCTGGCGCGGTTGGTTAAATCAATGTGAGTCTGCAAGAACGGGTGTAATCGCGCCAGCGCGTCGATGTATATAGGCCTGTACATCGACTAACTGCCTTTCAAGTCTTACAGACGCCTTTTGTACTTGAATGCAGGAGCTATTTTCTTTTTAATGAAACAATGCGTTGTAATAATCGTGGGAAAAATCGGTTGAGATATACACCGATCACCTCTTTGCCGCCAGGATATATTTCTCTTTTTTTGCCAATAATTGCCTTAATAATTTTTTTTGCACACAAATTAACTGGCATACCATGTACCAGTTCGTTATCTATGTGTTGATAAGCACTCCCATTTCCCGTGAGTGATCTCATTGTAATATCGGTATTAATGAAACCGGGACAAACCAGCGTGACATTAATATGGTCTTTTGTGTGTTCAGCTCGCAGAGATTCAAAGAAACCATGCAGTGCATGTTTTGATGCTGAATAACCCGACCTGTCAGGGGTACCAAACTTACCGGCTATACTGGAGAGGACGACAAAATGGCCGCTCTTTTTTTCTACCATCAATGGTAATATGGCTAATGATATATTAATTATAGATAAATAATTTAATTTAACTAAACGTTCATAAACAGAAAATTGGGTATCTGCAATTAAAGAGCGCTGACTCACCCCAGCGGTAAAAATGACACAATCGATATTACCCATGAGTCCAATAACTTTATTTGTTGCTTCTTTTGCTTCTTCGTAATGTGTTATGTCAAACGGGATAATATTTTCCGACGGCAGATTAATTTCCTCAGCTAATCCTTCCAATAGTGCTTCTTTCCGGCTTGAAATGACCAGATTTTTAGTATAAGTGGCGAGTTCCTTGGCTAAAGCATTACCAATCCCCATTGATGCGCCGATGATCCAAATATTTTTGCCTACTATATTCATATTATACCCCCTTATCGTCAGGCGACTCTCTCCAGACCCCATTAACACCATTGACAGGTCTGATGGTTATGCCTGCTTTTAATTCCGGATATTCCTGATAATTTGTTTCGAAAAATCCTTTTTTACAAAATTCACCAATAATAATAGGTAAAACCATGCGAGCATAATTTATACCCAGACAAATCCGGGGGCCTGCGCCAAAAGGAATAAAAGTGCGGTTAAGCTTATGGCTATTAATTTCCCCAAGCCAGCGTTCAGGAATGAAGTCGTCAGCTTTATCCCAGTAATCAGGGTGTCTTTGCAAACAATAAGGGGAAACAACAACCATTGTTCCTGCTGCTATTTTATACTCACCTATAGATACATCTTCTTTGGCTGTGCGGGAAAAAGACCATACCGGAGGTAGAAGACGCATACTTTCATTAATAACAGCATTGGTATACTTTAATTCGAATATATCTGAGGCATTTTCTAGCACTGCCGAAGTGTATTCATCTTTAATGATTTTATACCAGCGTTTATAGCGAGAAATGAAATAAAATGTCCATGTGGCAGCTGATGCTATTGTTTCATAAGAGGTTAAAAAAAGAGTAAGAAGTTGATTCTTTATCGCATCATGGTCATTTTCATTCTCTATAATCATGTTTAATAAGCAATCTTGATGACCCTCACTGGCATTATTTTTTATTATTTCTGCAATTTTCCTATCAAGTACTGATTTTTCCTTCTTGAATTTTAAGGAAGAGATAGTAGGGATTTGAGGAGGAAGTTTAATGATTGCTTCAAGACGTTTAATGACATAATCGGATGCCCTCTCAAGAGCTATTGAAACATTATGCCTGCTGGTGTCAATACTACTTTGTCCAAATAGTGTTTTTAACGCAATACTCATTGAAAGATCAAGCATATCCTTGAAAATGTCACGTTGATGACCATCTAAAACAGTATGATAAGAAAATTGAGTGATGATATCTTTTACGGGAACAATTAAGGAGTTTAAACTCGTTATATGAAATGCATGCCTTGCATTATCGCGTTGTTTTTTCCAGACATCTCCTTCTGTTGTTACCATACCTTGCCCAAGAAGTAATTCTAATTCTCTATAGCTGGGACTCTTAACAAAAAAATTCATTTTCTTTGCTAATATTTCTGCCACCCAGTCTGGGTTGTTAACAAAGACTATACTTTCTGGACCCATTTTTATAATACTAATATCACCATTTTCTCTTGCCGCTTTAAGAAATAGCGATAAAGCATCAGATTTATAATCCAATATAGAACCAATTAAAGGCAAGCCTTTTATTTTTTTAATTTCTTGATATCTCACTTTACTTAACTCCTTTAATTTTTTATTAAAAATTACCGATAATAAGTAGAGGATGACGGAGGCCGGACTTTTCAGCGATCCGGCACTGGTAATCGAAGTCGTGATACGCGTGTTGCATTTGTTGAACCGTAGAGTAGCCATGAATGTTGAAAGAGGTATTTATAAGCGCAATATATCCGGTTTCATTTTCGATTTTCTGTAGCATTGCCACATCAACTTTTGATTTGGCAATAAGCGGCCTGCCGGTAATTTTACCATCGTGCATTCTATGCATGATGCCCGCATATTTTTCTTCTGATATATTATCATTATAACTTAAGGCGATAATCATACCGTGAAGTGAACCAACGACTCTGTTTATTTCTTTAATATTAAATAGAACAGATAGATTTTCAGCTCTTAATACCGGAGCCATCGGCATATGGTCATCTCTTCCATTGAGAAGGTTAATTTCTTGTTTAAGTTCGGCTGTGGGTAAACACAGCGTTGAATTTGACAACAGCGCTCTGGGGCCTAATTCTCCCCAATTTTTCACTGTATTAACAATATATCCCTTGCTAATATAATAAGCAGCTTTTTCAATAAAATCATCTTCATTATCTGTATGAATAACATGCTTTCCATACTTACCGTGGTAAGGCAAAGATAAATTACGTTTTAGCAAGAGTAGGTCTACGCTTCTTTTCGATAATTCTTTATCAAGAATAACCGCACCTGTTAAAGCATGAACAATATCACCAGCAAGTGGGGAACAACAGATATCACCTTTTATATTGTTCAGTAAGACATTATTTAATTTTACATTGAAATGAACGCCACCACCAACAATCAGGTTTTCAACTTTTTCAATATTAATCAGTTTTATCAGGTAGGTTTCTAAAAATTTGTTGGCAATATATGATGAAATGATGCGTATTTCTAATTTACTTAATCCGTTTAAATGCCTTAGCAACCAAGAGGGCATCCTGACATGCTTCGCTGCTATTTCCTGCATATATTTAACAGAAAAACCATGCTCAAAGTGCTGATGTGCGATTTTATCTGAAAGAATTTCTGATGGAGATTGCTTTATTCCCAGCAGGGTTATGGGATGACGGGAATTGCTCCATTGCAGTTTGATTTTTTTTCGTTCATAGTGATCCACGTTTTTCTCTGAAAAATTTGTATCATCTACTCCGGGTAAAAAAGATTTGATGTCATTTCTGATGGCTGATATTAAACCACATTGCTTATTAGATAAAAAACGGTCTGATAATTTGCTTATAATACCGTTGAGTTGATTAATCTTTTTCTTGTCTAACAGGCTTGTTATCTCTGTTTCGTAACCAAGTGATTTATACTCGTCTTTTAGTGGCGAAAAGCCCGTATCGGCATTGCATACCAATCGAGCAAAAAGTATTCCACATGAGAGGTCAGCCGCAGATATTCTTTTTACTCTCTTTAGCGTTTTTATACAGTTTTCCAATGTTTTACTTTTATCGATAGTCACTGTATATAGGGAAGTGGCTTCATAATCGTCACCTGTACCATCAGTGATCAGTATATGGTACATTTTAGGTTCTTTATTTTTCTTATGATGTTCCCAAGCTTCAATAATACCATTAATTGCGTGGGTAGAGTGATGATTGACTTTTAATTCGTATAAGCTTATTTTTGCAATGAATTTATCAAATGCCATTTTGTCATTGCCACATAACGCCATGATGACATGGTTATAATCTATTTCCCCAAGAAAGTTAATTATATTCAGCTCATTAATGTCATATCGCATCAGTTTTAAAATCGTATGAATGGGGACATATTCCCCACCTTTGGAACGACTCTCTTTTTCATCTTCGATGGCAAACATATCATCGGCATTATTCCATATTACGGCTGAAGCATTATGTCCTAAAAAGAGACATGCGTTTTTATAGTACTCTCTTTTTGTCTGAGTCATATTCATTACATGTTGCCTTTTAAGTTAAAGTTAATCAGATGTACTCTTTTATAATATTGAGAACTTTATTTATATCCTCAACCTTGTGACCATAATTAATAAATAATCGCAAGCGAGCTTTGTTTTCGGGTACAGCAGGATACAAAATAGGTTGTACATTTATTAAATTATCCCTCAGTTTCTGGTAAATATGTATGCATTTATTTTCGTCACCGATCATGAGAGGGATAACCGGGGTATCTTTACTTAATCCAGTATCCAGACCCAGCTCGTTGGCTTTATGTATAAAATATTTTGATAATTCTTGTACATTATGAACTCTGAATTTTTCCTTTTGTATGACCTTAATTGCCGCAAGCGCAGAGGCTGCAACAGCCGGTGGCATTCCCGTTGTGTAAACAAAACCTGGAGTCGTATACCTTAAATAAGTTATAAATGATTTTTTTCCTGCGATATAACCACCACAACTTGCGAAGCTTTTACTTATTCCACCCATAGAAATATCTATTTCTGCTGGAGTGACATCACAATGCTCACAAATACCCCTTCCACTTTCACCCACAACGCCAATGGAGAGGCATTCATCAACCATCAGAAGTGCTTTATATTTTTTCTTTATTTCAACAAATTTTTTCAGGTCAGGAATATCTCCATCCATGCTGTAAGCACCCTCAATGAAGATCATCACTTTCTTGTAGTTTTTCCTTTTTTTACTAAGAATCTCCTCTGCCATCCGCCAATTATTATGAGCAAATGGCATCATTTCTGCCTGAGACAGTTTTCCGCCCTGAATAAGGCTGTCATGGCTATACTCATCGTACAAAATGAGATCACCACGTTGCATTAAGTGTCCTATAACCGTGACGTTGCAAAAATTACTGCTCACAAAAGTAATCGCGTCTTCATGACCGGTAAATTTAGCTATTTCTGCTTCCAGCTCAACATGAACCGGGCGTTGACCAGCAACAATTCTCGCGGCCGAAGGGCTGGTGCCATAGGTATTTATGGCATATATTGAGGCCGATTTAACGTCAGGATGTTGAGCCAGACCAAGATAATTATGGTTAGAGAAATTGAGATAATTTTCCCCATTCATGACGGTATGAGAACCATTCACACCCTCATGTGTTGTAAAAAATGGGGGACTGACGCCTTTCATTGACTCAAGACGAGATTCAATTTCTTTAACTCCTTTCAAATATATTGGATTGAAGAAATCATCTGATATAACGGCAATATCTTCAAAAACGTGATGGTCATCCTTATTTTCCAATTGACCCGTAATTTGGTTACGCAACTCAGGTGATAGTTTATTGTATCCGCTAATAAAATTATATATTGCTTCCAGTTCATTCAAAAAAGATCCCAGATATTCATGGCGATCAAACATATCCGAGGGTAACGGATGAGATGTTAAATCTGAAAAATCAGCCAATAGCGTTGCTTTTTGCAGTGAATCAATTGGCAGGTGCTCAAGGCGAAATTCTTCACTTTTTATATCTGCTAGCGTTTCTCCCGTTTCTCGCATCAGCCAGTGATCAAACCAGTTTCTGATGACGGAGCTATGAGAATCTTCGTTATTATTTTTCTTATCACTATTTGCACTCTGGGTATGCCATTCATCAATAGCAATTAATTTTCCTGAGTTAAACATTTCCTGCATTGCTTTTCGGCGCACTTTACCGCTTGAAGTTTTGAGGATCCCGCCGGGTTTAATCAGTATTACTTTACTCACGGAAACTTCATGATGATTAGTGACATTAACTCTTATTTTTTTTATTATTTCTTGAGTGTTTATTTTGTTAATTTCAATTCTTTTTACTTCTTGTATAACCACCACGCCTTTATCGTCCGAAAAAGCGATACTTCCTCCAGAAATCAGCGAGGGATCCGTCATATGTGACGTATTCTCAATATCCTGTGGATAGTGATTTTTTCCTCTTATGATAATTAAGTCTTTAATTCTTCCACTGATGTATAGTTCATCATCAAATAGAAAACCTAAGTCACCCGACCGTAAATACGGTCCTTTATTATCTGATGTATACTGATTGAAGGTATTATCGGTGGCAATTTCATTACTCCAGTAACCATAGGTAACTGAAGGCCCTTTTACCCAGATTTCACCCACTTTCCCTTCTGGTAATATTTCTGATGTATCTGGGTTGCAGATAATAATTTCGTGATTTTCATCTGGTTTTCCATGACTAATAAGCACAGCGTTATCATCTGCTTTGTTGGCTTTAATAACATTTCCTTCACTTAACGCTTTGGAATTAAAGTTTTCTACTTTCATTCCGCTGCTATTCGTTACCGGCCCTGAAACATACAGAGTACTTTCGGCGAGTCCATAGCAGGGATAAATAGCTTCCTTGTTAAAACCGTAAGGGCTGAATCGGTCGTAAAAACGCTGAATAACATCTGCTCTTACCGGTTCTGCGCCGCAAAATGCGTTCTTCCAACTTGAAAGGTCGATAACTTCCAGATCTTTGTTACTTATTCTTTCAACGCTTTGTTCATAAATAAAATTAGGTCCTCCTGAAATGGTTGCTTTATATTTTGAAATGGCTTTTAACCATCGAATTGGTTGTTGAATAACCGACGTTGGCGGCATTAATACCACCGGAATTCCGCTATATAAAGGTTGAAGGATCCCACCTAATAACCCCATATCATGGTAAGGTGGAAGCCAAATGACGCCGCAACCTTCTTGCGAACATGAAAATCTATTTTTTATTGATTCTAAGTTACTCATTAAATTTTCATGACTGACCATGACCCCTTTGGGATCCCCCGTTGAACCTGAAGTATATTGGAGGAGTGCCAGGTTTGATCCGGTTCGATAGGGCGCACTTTCTTTCGCGTTTATTAAATCTTCAGGACAAATTACAATAACGTTATTGAGGCTATTCACTTTTGCAAGTGCTTGCTTTATTTTTTCAATCTGTTCTGAACTGGTGATGATTAACTTGGCATCGCTGTTCATGATGATTTTTATCATCGTATCCCAGCCTCTTCCATTAGGGCGGGAATGATTCACGGGTACAGCGACAACACTTGAATATAAGCAAGCTGCCATTGTTTGAACAAATAGCAGGCCCGAAGGCAACATGATGATTACTCTCTCTCCGGGCTGACAATATTGCTGTAAGTAATAAGCAATACTTTTTTGCCCCTGATGCAGATCCTTCCAACTCAATTGTTCTTTTTCACTTTCACCGTCACATAGGAACTTGAAAATTAACTCGCCAGCTGTTTCTGATGCTCTTTTTTCGATCATTTGACAGATTGCATTCATTGATTCATTCCCGTTGCCAAGCTCGCGCCAATGATTCAGTTTTATTTACTTTATTTGAAATGTAAAGTGTTGATATAACAATAGTTAAATATAAATTACTATAAACTATTTTTGATATAATAATCTGATTTTGATTGATTTTTATCATAATTTAGTTAGTGTATAGTTAAATAAAATAACGTATATGATTAAATCATAATCATTTCGCTCTGTCTAAAGTGGCGTAATTTGGCAGTAATAATTAAATAAAACTGTCTAAATTGGCGGAATCCAGGATCAAATAATGATTGGCAAAGTGCAGAATAGTGACCTTATTTTTTCGCTGTCCAGATTCTGTGTTGATATGCGCAGGTAGGGGAAATATGCCGCGCCCGCCGTTTTTTGCTAGCTTTGTCTTGCGCGAAATTAAGGCTAAAATGTCATTGCGTAAACGAGTGTTTACGCAATGGGTTGTAAAGGTCCGGGAAAGTAAAAAAGGCGTTAAGAACCGAGTTGATGATGTTCAAAAGTATTCAGTAATTGCTGAATAAATTCCAGGCGTGCCATCCTCTCGTTCAGGTTAGTAATGAATTTCAATTTAGCGGGGCCATCTAACCGGTAAATTTCAGGCTGTTTCTGTAACAGGCCGATCAGATAAGTTGGATCAACTTTATTATTTTTCTCACTAAATTCGATGAAACCGCCTTTTTCATGGGCTTCTATGCGCTTAATCCCTAATTTCTGAGCGGATAAACGAATTGCCGCCGATTGTAATAAATGGCGTCCAGGATCAGGTAATGTGCCGAACCGGTCTATCAATTCAACCTTTAATTCTGCTAATTCCGATTCGTCTCTGGCGCTGGCAATACGTTTATAGAAAGATAAACGCATATTGACCTCAGGTATATAATTATCAGGTAATAAAACAGGCATACGCAATTCAACCTCCGTCTGACTATTCGCCAAGTCTTCAAGTGAAGGTTCACGACCCGTTTTTAGTGTATTAACCGCATTTTCCAATAGCTCCATATAGAGTGTGAAGCCAATCGTTGTCATCTGACCACTTTGTTCTTCACCGAGAAGTTCACCGGCTC
Source organism: Photorhabdus tasmaniensis (assembly GCF_011189505.1). Lineage (GTDB taxonomy): Bacteria > Pseudomonadota > Gammaproteobacteria > Enterobacterales > Enterobacteriaceae > Photorhabdus > Photorhabdus tasmaniensis. Next base: position 12,872 of record NZ_PUJU01000020.1, on the reverse strand, counting down.
CGCGGATCTCAAGGTCATGGGTTGCCAGTGCAAAACCCGCGCCCAAATCCTCAAGGGAGGCGATGGCTTCCAGACGTTTGTGTGCATCGGTTGTCATGGCTTTTGGATGCGGCGTCAGAAGATAAGCATAAGCCTGATGATGAGAGCGTCCGACACGTCCTCGTAGCTGATGCAATTGAGCCAGGCCGAAATGGTCAGCACGTTCAATAATGATGGTATTGGCACTTGGAATATCAATACCTGTCTCAATAATGGTGGTGCAAATCAGGACATTAAACCGCTGATGATGGAAATCAGTCATCACCCGTTCCAAATCTCGTTCACGCATTTGCCCATGACCAACGGCAATCCGTGCTTCCGGTACTAACTCTTCGAGGCGCAGTTTCGCTTTCTCAATATTTTCGACATCATTATAGAGATAGTAAACTTGACCACCGCGCAAAATTTCACGCAACATCGCCTCCCGAACAACCAGGCTGTCATATTCGCGCACGAACGTTTTGACCGCCAGGCGACGGGCGGGCGGTGTCGAAATGATCGAGAGATCTCGCATACTACTCATGGCCATATTGAGCGTTCGTGGAATAGGGGTTGCGGTAAGTGTCAAAATATCCACATCGGCGCGCATCGCTTTAATCTGCTCTTTATGGCGAACACCAAACCGGTGCTCCTCATCGACAATTAACAAACCCAGATCTTTCCAGTGCAGGCCACTTTGCAGCAATTTATGAGTACCGATAATAATATCGACTTTACCTTCGGCTGCCATTTCAACGACTTGTTGCTGTTCTTTCGCGCTGCGGAAACGGGATATCATTTCAATACGTACCGGCCAATTCGCAAAGCGGTCACGGAAATTATCAAAATGTTGTTGAGCCAGAAGCGTTGTCGGAACCAATACCGCCACTTGTTTGTCATTATGGACTGCCAGAAATGCAGAGCGCATTGCAACTTCGGTTTTACCAAATCCCACATCGCCGCAAACCAAGCGATCCATCGCTACGGGTTGACACATATCATTGAGGACGGCGTTAATCGCCTGCTCTTGATCTGGTGTAGTTTCAAATGGAAAGCTCTGACAGAACAATTGATATTGTTCCCAATCATGTTTAAAAGCAAATCCTGGTTTTACGGTGCGGTGAGCATAAATATTAAGCAGCTCCGCAGCCACGTCGCGTACTTTTTCAGCCGCTTTCTGACGGGCCTTGCTCCATGCCTCTCCGCCCAATTTATGTAATGGTGCATTTTCATCTGCGCCACCGGCATAGCGGCTAATCAGGTGCAGGGAAGACACCGGAACATAGAGTTTGTCTTCACCGGAATAGCTCAGGATCAGATATTCAGCCTTGATCCCTCCGGCTTCCAGAGTGGTTAACCCTTGGTAACGGCCAACGCCATGTTCCAGATGGACCACTGGCTGACTGGGGCGTAATTCTGCAAGGTTACGGATCAGGGTATCTGTATTGATGGTGCGGCGGGTATCCTGACGGCGGCGTACAACACGCTCACCGAGCATGTCACTTTCACAGATCAGCGCAAACGCATTCTTTGCATCAATAAAACCATGTTCAGCCGCACCAATCATCAAAAAGTAGCCTGATGATTGTGCTTCATGTAATTTGCTGATTTTAATTGGCTTGATCTTTATTCGTGACAACAATTCTTGCAATGTTTCTTTTCGGCCTTCGCTCTCAACGGAGAAAATAACGCGGCCACTGAACTGTTCAAGGAAACGGCGAATCTTATCCAGTGGTGCCTTATTTTGTGCAACAACGGCGAGATCCGGCAGTCGCTGATAATCAAGATTGATGTGGCTGGCTTTTTGACTGAGCTCTGCCGTTTTGAGTTGAATGCGGGGCCAGTTTTTCAGCTCTGAGAATAATTTATCAGCCGGAAGCCAAAGTTCTTCTGGTGGTAGGAGAGGACGCATGGGGTCAACTTTACGACTCTCAAAACGTTGTTGAGCATCTTGCCAGAAACGTTCCGCAGCGGGAATTATCTCTTGATTGATAATCAAGGTGTTGTCTGGCAGATAATCAAATAGCAAAGGCAAGGGTTGGTTGAAAAACAGGGGTTGCCAGTATTCTATCCCAGCCGGTAATGTCCCTTTACTGACTTGCTGATAGATGTGCTCACCGTCACGACGAACTTCAAAACGTTCTCGCCACTGGCTGCGAAACAGTTCAATCGTCTCTTTATCCGTAGGGAATTCATGAGCCGGCAGTAAGTTGATTTGCTTGACCTCGGTCAGCGTGCGTTGGCTGTCAACATCGAAAATTCGCAGGCTATCAATTTCATCATCGAAAAAATCAATACGATAAGGGTGCTCGCTCCCCATTGGAAAAAGATCAAGCAGTGCGCCACGGGTAGCAAATTCGCCATGTTCAAGAACTTGTTCAACACTGCGATAACCCGCTTGTTCCAATTCCGTACGCAGTTTATCCCGCGAAAGCCTCTGACCTTTGCACATAACCAGCGCGTGCCCGTGAAGAAACTCATGAGGGCAAACTCGTTGCATTAAGGTATTTATCGGCAGGATTAAAACACCTTTGGTCATGGTTGGCAGACGATAGAGTGTGGACAGGCGATTGGAAATAATTTCCTGATGAGGAGAAAAACTGTCATACGGCAATGTTTCCCAGTCAGAAAGGAGATCAATAGGGCAGTCGGTAAACTGATGGATTTCATCATGCAGACGTAAGGCGTTTTGCATATCCTTGGTTATCAGTACCACAGGGCCTTGATGGCGTTCGACAATTTCAGCACACTCTACAGCATAAGCTGCGCCAGTAAGTTGGCCTAACTGGCGGCTATCACCGCGGCGTTCAGGAAGTTCATAACGGTATTTTGAGGACATAAGCGTTAATGTGTTCTCTATGATTCAGTCCATTCCCAACAGATTTTTCGACTCATAATGGTCTTAAAGTAAACACGCTGGCAGGTTGAGAGAAAATAAAAAAAACCACAGATCCGGGCGTTGGTGGTTCCATAAAGTATAGCTACCCTTTATTATCCCCGAACACTTTGCTTTGGCAACAGGGGAGTAACAGATTTCATGTTTCAATCTGTCTCATTATTTATAGGTTTGCGGTATATGCGTGGCCGTGCGGCTGACAAATTTGGTCGGTTTGTTTCATGGTTATCGGCAATTGGTATTACTCTCGGTGTTGCGGCATTAATTACAGTATTGTCCGTGATGAATGGTTTTGAGCGTTCACTGGAAACCAGTATTCTTGGTTTCATGCCGCAGGCTGTTGTGACGTCGGTGAAAGGTTCTCTGGATCCGGGAAAGCATCCCGCCAGCGAGCTTGCGGATTTGAAACAAGTTAGCAGGATTACCCCCTTGGTGGTGGGAGATGTCGTATTACAAAGCCCCCGCAATGTTGGTGTGGGCGTGATGTTGGGTATCACTGCTGATGAATATGAACCGCTGACGGAATATCTGATCAGCACTTATCGTCAGCAACTGGAACCCGGCAGCTATAATACGATTTTGGGCGAAAAACTGGCCAAGGAGCTTGGGGTAAAACGTGGTGATCGGGTCCGCTTTATGGTGCCGGGTGCAAGCCAATTGACACCGATGGGGCGGATTCCCAGCCAGCGTCTGTTTACGATTGTGGGAACTTTTGCTTCTAACAGTGAAGTAGACGGCACACAGGTTCTGGTTAATCAGCAAGATGCGGCTCGTCTGATGCGTTATCCGCAGGGTAACATCACCGGTTGGCGTCTCTATCTCACAGAACCCTTGGCTGTAGATAGTTTGAGCTTACAAACCCTGCCGGAAGGATTGTTGTGGAAAGATTGGCGTGAACGTAAAGGTGAATTTTTCCAGGCGGTAAGGATGGAAAAAAACATGATGGGCTTACTGTTAAGTCTGATTATTGCTGTAGCTGCATTTAATATCATTACTTCGCTTGGCTTGCTGGTGATGGAAAAGCAGGGTGAAGTGGCGATTTTGCAAACACAGGGACTGGTACGCCGTCAGATTATGACCGTTTTTATGATCCAAGGAGCCGGTGCCGGGATCATCGGTACATTACTGGGAACTGGGCTCGGTGTGCTGCTTTCCAGCCAGCTTAATAACTTAATGCCATTGGTTGGCCTGTTAACCTCCGGGGTTGAATTGCCTGTTGCGATTGAGCCATTACAGGTAGCCACAATTGCAATTTCAGCGATGGTTATCGCCTTGTTATCTACGTTATATCCTTCCTGGCGTGCTGCTGCCATTCAACCTGCTGAGGCTTTGCGTTATGAATAATCAACCATTACTGCTGTGTCATAATTTGTGTAAAAAATATCAGGAAGGGCAAGTACTGACCGAAGTGCTGAAAAATGTCACTTTTGCTATTAAGCAGGGTGAAATGATGGCGATTGTCGGGAGTTCTGGCTCAGGTAAGAGTACACTTCTGCATTTGCTGGGTGGATTGGATACACCGACCTCCGGTGAAGTCCTGTTTAAAGGGCACTCTTTGAATAAAATGTCTTCTAAAGCCAGAGCAGCGCTGCGCAACCATGAATTGGGTTTTATTTATCAGTTTCACCATTTGTTGCCTGATTTTAACGCAATAGAGAATGTGGCTATGCCACTGCTGATTGGCGGAAAAAACCGCAGCCAGGCACAGAAGAAAGCATTGGAAATGTTGGCAGCGGTTGGTCTGGAGAAACGGGCTCATCACCGCCCGTCAGAATTATCAGGGGGTGAACGCCAGCGAGTGGCGATTGCCAGAGCTCTGGTTAATGAGCCGGCTTTAGTTTTGGCTGATGAACCTACTGGTAACCTTGATTTACGTAATGCCGATAGTGTTTTTGAATTATTGGGCGAGCTTAACCGACAGCAAGGCACGGCATTTCTGGTTGTCACCCATGATTTGACACTGGCTGGCAGGTTGAATCGTCAGGTGGAGATGCAGGATGGTTATTTACAGGATAAATTGACCCTGACGGGGGCATTGTAATGGCGAATTTGCCTCTCTCTTTAGTCACTGCCCTGCGATTTAGCCGGGGGCGTCGTCGTGGTGGCATGGTATCCCTGATTTCAGTGATTTCCACGCTGGGGATTATGCTTGGTGTTGCTGTTCTGATTATTGGTCTGAGTGCCATGAATGGTTTTGAGCGGGAATTGAGAAACCGGATCCTTTCGGTCGTTCCTCATGGTGAAATCTATGCGGTCAATCAGCCTTTTGAGCATTGGCGGCCAGCATTGGAACGGGTAAAAAACACAACCGGCGTAGTTGCTACTTCACCTTATATTACTTTGACCGGATTAATGGAAAAAGGTGCCAGCTTACATGCTGTTCAGGTGAGAGGTGTTGATGCAGTCACTGAGGCTCAGGTCAGTTCATTACCACAGTTTGTACAAGATAATGCATGGCAAAACTTTCAGGCAGGTCATCAACAGGTCATTCTTGGCCAGGGGGTTGCTAATGCTTTGAAGGTTAAACGGGGCGATTGGCTGACTGTTATGATCCCGAACAATGATCCAGAAATGAAACTATTGCAACCAAAGCGGATCCGCTTACAGGTCAGTGGGATTTTTCAGCTAAGTGGCTTACTTGATCACAGCCTGGCGTTGATTCCTTTGGCGGATGCACAGCAATATTTGGATTATGGACAGGGGATCACCGGAATTGCGATCAAGGTTGATGATGTGTTTGCCGCGGATCAACGGGTAAGGGCTGCCGGTGAAGCATCACAAGAATATGTCTATATCAGTAGTTGGATAAGAAATTACGGTTATATGTATCAGGATATTCAGATGGTACGCGGCATTATGTATCTGGCAATGATTCTGGTGATTGGCGTGGCGTGTTTTAATATCGTTTCTACACTGGTCATGGCGGTAAAAGATAAAGGCAGTGATATTGCTATCCTGCGAACCCTCGGCGCGAAAGATGGGCAAATCAGAGCAGTTTTTCTCTGGTATGGATTACTGGCGGGTATGGCAGGCAGTATTGCCGGCGCGATAGTTGGCGTGTTGGCATCACTGAATCTGACAGCCCTTATTTATGGCCTGGAAAAACTGATCGGCCATCAATTTCTTTCTGGTGATGTTTATTTCATTGATTTCCTGCCATCTGAGCTACATAGCATGGATGTTCTGTATGTTTTGGTGACAGCCTTGATTCTGAGTTTACTGGCAAGTTGGTATCCGGCCAGACGGGCAAGCCGACTTGATCCGGCGCGAATTTTAAGTGGGAAATAATAAGCCGGCTATTGGCATGAGCTAAACAAAGGCGCTATGGTATAAAAAATAGAGACCTAAGCAGTATTGAGAAATCTTAAAGGAAATCATATGCGTGTTCGTCGTCGGCCTGGTCGGTTTCGTAAGGTTAAGCGTTTGCGGCATCAGCGGTTTCGTAGCCGAATTTTCTATAGGGATAATCGATTGGCACTGAATATGAAAAAACCCTATGTAGTGGTATTGACCGGCGCGGGTATTTCGGCTGAATCGGGTATTCGGACGTTCCGTTCCGCTGATGGATTGTGGGAAGAACACCGGGTAGAAGATGTTGCTACACCTGAAGGTTTTCAAAAAGATCCCGCATTAGTACAGGCATTTTATAACGCCCGGCGTCATCAACTTCAGCAGCCAGAAATCAATCCGAATGCGGCGCATTATGCTTTGGCGGCACTGGAAAATGAGCTTGGCGATCATTTTCTGCTGATTACCCAGAATATCGATAATCTTCATGAGAAGGCGGGTAGTTATCGTATTGTGCATATGCATGGTGAGTTACTCAAAGTCCGTTGCTGTCAGTCTGGGCAAGTGTTCGAGTGGGCAGGTCCTCTGACGACAGATGAACGTTGCCATTGTTGTCAGTTCCCATCACCATTGCGTCCGCATATTGTTTGGTTTGGTGAAATGCCTTTTGCTATGGAACAAATCTACTCTGCATTGGCTCAGGCGGATATTTTCATCGCTATCGGCACTTCCGGGCATGTTTATCCTGCGGCTGGATTTGTGCATGAAGCTAAACTGGCAGGGGCACACACAGTAGAGCTGAATTTGGAGCCGAGTCAGGTAGAAAGTTTGTTTGATGAAAAGCATTATGGGCCAGCCAGTAAGATAGTGGACGAATATGCCCGAAGGTTAATTAATAAGATAAAAGAATTTAAAGCTGATTTGACGCAATAATTATTCTGTTTCTCTTCCTCATAATGGGCAGTCAGGTTCCCGGGGGGAGAGAATAATGGACAGACTACTAGAGCGTTTTTTTAAATACATATCTTTTGATACTCAGTCAAAGCCGTCAGTGAAAACCATTCCCAGCAGTGATGGTCAGCTTGAACTGGCCAACGCGCTGAAACAAGAGCTGACCGAGCTGGGTTTCTCCAATGTGATTCAGAATGATTATGGCTGTGTTATGGCAACATTACCTGCCAATACACCATGGCCTGTACCGGCTATCGGTTTTATTGCTCATCTTGATACTTCGCCAGATTTTCCTGGAAAAAATGTCAGCCCACAAATGCTGGAAGATTACCGAGGGGGTGAGATTGCCCTCGGGGCTGGTGATGACGTGCTATCGCCAGTCATGTTTCCTGTATTGCATAGCATGTTGGGGAAAACATTGATTACCACAGATGGCAAAACGCTGCTTGGTGCTGATGATAAAGCGGGTATTGCAGAGATCATTACCGCAATGGTTCGCTTGAAAAACAGTAATATTTTACATGGTGATATTCGGATAGCGTTTACACCTGATGAACAGACGGGGAAGGGAGCACGCTATTTTGATATTAATTCATTTGATGCTGAATGGGCGTATACCGTAGATGGTGGTGGTGTGGGTGAACTGGCATTTGAAAACTTCAATGCGGCAGTGGTAACAGTCAAAATTGTTGGCAATAATGTTCACCCTGGTAATGCTAAAGATGTCATGATCAATGCCTTATCGCTGGCAATTTGTATTCATCAGGCATTGCCATCGCAAGAAACACCGGAACATACCGACGGATATGAAGGTTTCTACCATCTGAAACGTATTAAAGGTACGGTGGAGCGCGCCGAAATGCACTATATTATTCGTGATTTTGATCGGCATAATTTCGAAGAACGTAAGAAGAAGATGATCAAAATTGCGGAAAAAGCCGGTGAGGGATTACATCCTGATTGTTATATTGAACTGACTATTGATGACAATTATTACAATATGCATGATGAAGTTATCAAATACCCACATGTTATTGAGATTGCCAAACAGGCGATGTTGGATTGTGACATCGACCCCATTATTAAACCTATTCGTGGTGGTACTGATGGGGCACAATTGTCATTCCGTGGTTTGCCATGCCCGAATATATTCATGGGAGGATATAATTATCATGGCAAGCATGAATTTGTTTCATTGGAGGGAATGGAACAGGCTGTAAGTGTCGTCATGCGTATTGCTGAGTTGACTGCACTGTTGTCTAAAAAAGTTGAGAAAAATTCAGGTGCTTTACACTATTGAATAATTTGAACAGATATTAATGGCAAATCCTAGCGCCACAAGTTTTTGCATTTACGTGGAGGTGACTTGGCTGATAAACACGATTAATACAACTTTTGATAACTGCCTCTTAATCGGAAGATCTGATTAAAAGGCAGTGAAGTAATAACCGGGTGAGAAGTGACACAAAATTATTTAAAGGTTCACCTTTTGTGATGAGACATTAATCATTAAAGTACCAGTAGCCACTGTTTACCAATGCAGTGAGCAGCCTGATAAAACGCACATCATCTATTGCTTCACCCAGCATTTTTGCATTAATCACATAATGGTGGCAAAGAACATCAGCGGCTTTAATATGAGGCGTATCGATTAATTCACCGTTCACAAAGCACTGATCACCAATTCTGATAACGCGTAATCCGTTAAGGCGGTGGAGATTTTCACCTTGTTTCATTAATTCATAAATTTCATCACTTTCATAGGGCGGTTCTGGCGGGGCAATATCAAATTCATGCCGAGACTGAGAGATGAATTCGCCAAACCATTGTTGGAAAGTTTCAGGTTGTGCCAATAATTCGTTCATCATTGCGTTCAGCGCAGATAGTTCATGTTGCTGGACCCGTGCCGGGTTTTCGCGGAAGGTCAGATCAGGATCGCTATAGCGATAACTACCTAAATCATTAGCCAGCACATAATCGGCAAAACTACTGAACAGCTCGCGGGAATTGGGCGCACGGAAGCCAACTGAATAATTCAGTGAATCTTCAATCGCATAACCTTCATGGGGAAACCCGGGTGGAATATAGAGAATATCGCCGGGTTCCATCTCTTCATCAATAATGGCATTAAAGGGATCGACCTGTAACAGATCGGGATGAGGGCAGCGTTGCTGCATGGGGATCTTTTCCCCAATGCGCCAATGACGGCGACCTATCCCTTGAATGATAAACACATCATATTGGTCGAGATGCGGGCCAACGCCCCCACCGGGAACAGAAAAGGAAACCATGAGATCGTCCATCCGCCAGTCAGATAACACGCGGAAGGGTTGCATTAATGCGGCAGAAGGATGATGCCAGTGATTAACCGCTTGTACTAGCAGTGACCAATCCTTTTCACCTAAATGATCGTAACTTTCGAATGGACCATGAGAGACATCCCAACGGCCATTTTTCTGGCTGACCAGACGGCAGTCAACTTCATTTTCCATCGCCAGACCTGCCAGCTCATCGGGAGTAAGTGGATCAATGAATTGACGGAAGCCTTGTTTAATCAGTAAAGGGCGTTTTTGCCAGTGATTTTGCAAAAACGCCTGCCAGTCCAGATTCAACTGATAGTCCATAGTGACATCCTGAGTGTGAAGTGAGTTTCAGGATATTATAACGAATGAGTTGAATTGAGTATCAGACTGCACAGGCATATTTAGCAAAAATAGCCGTAAATCTTCGTCCAATGCGGGCGGAGATAGAAGAGTGGAGAGCAGTCGCTTAATCGTCATCATTAATTTGCTGACACCGGAATATGACGCAAATTCTGGCACCGCCAAGCGGGCTGTCACTGATACTGATATCACCGGTATATTGTTCAATAATTTCAGAAGCAATTGACAGCCCAAGCCCCTGACCAGGCCGTAAGGTATCGACACGTTGGCCCCGTTGGAAAATCACTTCCCGTTTATCAATTGGAACGCCTGGGCCGTCGTCATCGACAATAATCATCACCGAGTCATGATCAACAGTGACTGAGATTTCGACAAATTTAAGGCAATATTTACAGGCATTTTCCAGCACATTGCCCATGACTTCCATAAAATCATTTTTTTCACCAAGCCAGGTGATCTCCGGCGATACATCTAACGTCAGGCTGACCCCTTTACGTTGATAGACTTTTGTTAAAGCGCTGCACAGGCTATCCAATAACGCTGGAACAGAAGAAACTTTCCGCATAATAGTGCTGTGTTCGCTGCGCATACTGGCCCGATGCAGGTAATAGCCTATTTGCTGAGAAATACGGCTGATTTGCTCAAGCATGATGGGTTCGGCCTGTTGAATCGTCATTTGCTGACTGTTACGTAAAGAGCGGAGGGTTGATTGCAAAACAGCCAGTGGAGTTTTCAGGCTGTGTGTCAGATCGGCCAGTGTTGTCCGGTATTTTGTATAGCGGTTGCGTTCATTATTGAGCAACACATTAAGGTTACGCACTAATCCTCGCAGCTCGGTTGGTGGATTTTCATCCAGTTTTTCCCGTTCACCTTTCTCCAGCGAGCTGACCTGATGAATCAGCGACTTAATGGGTCGCAAACTCCAGTGTGCTGCCAACCAGATTAAGGGGATAACCAGAATCAGATTGGCAATCAATACATAGCCGAACCATTCCCACACCATAACTGTTTTTTGTAAATCTTGGGGAATAGTATCGATGACGACAATGGTTAACGCTGGCAGATGATCTGTCGCACTGTATCGGTTAACAGAAACGGAGTGGGTCAGCTCATTATCTTCATTTTCGTCGAGCTCGTTAAGTTTACTTAATTGTCCTTGCATAGTGGCCGAGTCTTTTAACAAGTCTCGGCTATTTTTCAGGTTGGTATCCAAATCATATAAACCATCTTCCTTTAACCATTCACTTGGAATCGAGTTTTCTACTTTCGGGAGATGACGTTGACGCCAGAGGATAGTCCCTTTGTTGTTATAAATCAGAACCAGTGATGGGTTATTCAATGTGAAATTGGGGGGGACTGAAATATCCAGTTTATTGTTATTCCACTGGGCAAGACTGAAAAATAGGTTACTCTGACTGCGTAGCAGTGTATAAGCGGTTTTATCAAAACTGACCAGATAGCCGACAATGGCAACAATACCGTAAGACATTGTCAGAGCCAGAATAACGGCGGCAGTCGCCATTAAAAACCGGGTACGGAGTGAGAAAGGCTTCTTTTTGTGCTTTAGCACTGTTTTACCCATCAAAGTTTTACACATCAAAGCGATAGCCTTGACCACGGACAGTCACGATAGCTTCATAAGGCCATATATCTAGTATTTTCTTTCTTAACCGACCGATTAAGACATCAATGGAATGGCCTTCGCGTAGTTCAGCATCGGGGTATAACTGGCGCATTAATGCATCTTTAGTAACCACTTTGTCGCTATTGCACATCAGTATTTCAATAATTCGGTATTCAAACGCGGTTAGTTTAACATTTTCACCATGAATCGTTAATTCTTTGCGTGACAGATCAATTTTGAAGGGGGGAAATTCAATAACCTGAGAAACCAATCCATTATTACGGCGCAGAAGTGCCTGCATCCGGGCAATAATTTCCTCAAGATGAAATGGCTTGGTGACATAATCATCGGCCCCTGCATCAAGAACGGTGACTTTTTCCTGCCAGCTTTCACGGGCGGTCAGAACAAGAATGGGGAGTTTTTCATCTTTCTGACGCCAGCGACGGATCAAACTCAAACCATCTTCGCCGGGCAAACCAAGATCAACAATAGCAATATCTGGTTCGCTTTCTGCCAGATAGTAATCGGCTTCTTTGGCATTTGCCGCAGCATCAACCAGATGGCCTGTGTCACGAAGCTGTACTGTCAAATGATGACGCAGCAGCATGTTGTCTTCAACGATCAATATCCGCATGGAATATTCCTTCTAAAAACACCAACTGGCAGTATTGTAATAATCAATTTATTCAAACTGTTATTGTTATATAGACAAAACTGCCGGTAAAAAATGCAATGCAATGGGCTTGGCTGAATATGTTAGATATATGGATCTGTAACAGCAAGTCATCAAGTAGAAATATAGAATATAACTTCACTATGTGTTTGGGATTGGTTTATAAAAATATTCCTAAATACATAAGCAGAATGTCACACCCCTGCCGGATTGGGGACGTAATATCATTAATAAACTTAAAGAACGGGTATTATTTTAAAAAAAGTATTTTCAGCCTTATCACCACTTTCCAGCATTTAATACATCGCATTCCCCATTGTCAGGATTAAACAACTCGACTTTGATCACATTTCATACCATTCATTCAGACAGATAAATAATTACACATTAGAATAGTTTGTTCATGTCACTATCAGGTTATCACTATTTTCTATGGAAAGATGACCGTTTTATCACCAAAGCCAGATTCACTAAAAAAAGAGAGAGTACGATGGATCAACGCAACACCCCGATGGTCAGGGCCACGAGTTATCTTTTAATTTACCTGACTGCGGTCTATCCGCTTCATCCTGCTATTGCGGCTGGGATAACGCCGGATAACGGCCAAACACAGGTACAAAATCAGGGTAATGTCCCGGTGGTGAATATCGCCACACCGAATGACGCCGGGATATCCCATAACACCTATCAAGAGTTTAACGTTGCCACTCAAGGTGCCGTACTCAATAACGCCACTCAGGCAGCCCAATCACAACTGGC
>NZ_PUJU01000019.1 GCF_011189505.1 Photorhabdus tasmaniensis | reverse complement strand
CCAGTGAAAAAGCCAGTATTCGGCGCAAACGGAAGATGACCAGTATGAATAGTGCCTATATGGACAAGGTGTTAATAGCAGGATTATGCTCGATGGTTAAACAATGAACACTCACGCTCTCACCCTGGGTAAAAACGACGGTTAAAACTTTATACCCATTAAATCCATCGAGTAAAAAAACAACTTCCGATAACAGGTTAACGGTCATCATCATTTAAAAACGCAAATGCCGCCGTATTAAATCTTTTATATCAAAAGCGGATTTAACGCAATAAATGCCCCTTTTAAAAATAACCATTAATGGCATTTAATCGAAAATCATTAACCATTAATCCAAAGTTGAAAAGAAATCGCATGTAAAATAACATTACCTGAATAAACGGATATTAAAGCGCTTTCTCGCCAGTTATTTAACAACATCAGAAAAGATAAAAAGTGAATATAATCCGTGTTCGTTAAACATAAAACACGATATCCGATGATGATTAAACTTAATAAGAAGCAAGAGTTAAAAGAGGTGAAAACAACGATTAAAACTTTATACCCATTAAATCCATAGAGTAAAAAAACGACTTCCGATAACAGGTTAACTGTCATCATCATTTAAAAACGCGAATACCAAAGAATTAAAGCTTTTATATCAAAATCGGATTTAACTTAATAAATGTAACCTTTAAAAATAATCATTAATGGCATTTAATCGAAAATCATTAACCGTTAATCCAAAGTTGAAAAGAAATCGTACGTAAAATAACATTACCCGAATAAACGAATATTAAAGCGCTTTCCCAGAAGTTATTTAACTGCATCAGAAAAGATAAAAAGTGAATATGATCCGCATTCATTAAACATAAAACACGATATCCAATGATGATTAAACTTAACAAAAACAGGTGTTAAAAGAGGTGAAAACAACGATTAAAACTTTATACCCATTAAATCCATAGAGTAAAAAAACGACTTCCGATAACAGGTTAACTGTCATCATCATTTAAAAACGCGAATACCAAAGAATTAAAGCTTTTATATCAAAATTGGATTTAACTTAATAAATGTAACCTTTAAAAATAACCATTAATGGCATTTAATCGAAAATCATTAACCGTTAATCCAAAGTTGAAAAGAAATCGCACGTAAAATAACATCACCCGAATAAACAGATATTAAAGCGCTTTCTCGCCAATTATTTAACAGCATCAGAAAAGATAAAAAGTGAATATAATCCGCGTTCGCTAAACATAAAACACGATATCCTATGATGATTAAACTTAACAAAGAGCGGGTGTTAAAAGGGATAAAAACAACGGTTAAAACTTTATACTCATTAAATCCATAGAGTGAAAAAACGACTTCCGATAACAGGTTAACTGTCATCATCATTTAAAAGCGCGAATACCAAAGCATTAAACCTTTTATATCAAAAGCGGATTTAACACAATAAATGCCACTTTTAAAAATAACCATTAATGGCATTTAATCGAAAATCATTAACCATTAATCCAAAGTTGAAAAGAAATCGCACGAAAAATAACATCACCAGAATAAACGGATATTAAAGCGCTTTCCCAGTAGTTATTTAACAACATCAGAAAAGATAAAAAATGAATATGATCCGCATTCATTAAACATAAAAAACGATATCCGATGATGATTAAACTTAACAAAAAGCAGGTGTTAAAAGGGATAAAAACAACGGTTAAAACTTTATACTCATTAAATCCATCGAGTAAAAAAACAACTTCCGATAGCAGGTTAACGGTCATCATCATTTAAAAACGCAAATGCCGCCGTATTAAATCTTTTATATCAAAAACGGATTTAACGCAATAAATACCATTTTAAAAAATAACCATTAATAGTATTTAATCGAAAATCATTAACCGTTAATAGCGAGTTGAAAAAAAACCGTACATAAAAGGATATTATCCGAATAAATGAGTATTAAAGCATTTTCTCGCCGGTTATTTAACAGCGCCAATAAAGATAAAAAGTGGATATGATTAACGTTCATTAAACGTAATCCGATGATGATTAAACCTGATAAAAAACAGGTGTTAAAAGGGTAAAAACAATGGTTAAAACTTTATACCCATTAAATCCATCGAGTAAAAAACGATTTCCGATAACAGGTTAAATAGGTTTTCATAATAGTGATGCACCCATTTTTACCCTTCCCGATTTTTGCTGTTGTCATGATGCGGCGTTCCATGAATATTTTTACATGTTGAAGCCATTGCCACATAAATTGACATCGGACTGAGTTCCCTCCAGTGATCTACTCTTTTGAAATCTTATTTACATGAGAAATAACTTTGGTTTTAATATTGAAATTGTCCAGGCTGAAACATTTAAGCATGGGATGTTGAAGTTTTTTAGGTAACGAACTTCGCATTTGGTAATGATAGGCGTTTTTAATAAACTGCGTCAACAGTAGGTTTTAATTAATTGTTAGAAAATAGGTTTTGGCTTTATTTTGGATAATTTAGTAGAGAATGTTTTATGACATTCTCTACTAAATGTCAGATGCGAAATAGTTCTTTAAAGGAAAAGTGAGCATTGGTAGCGAAGGTAAAAGCAAAATAAAATTTGGGCGAAATAATGTTATCAGCATGGAAAATATATGGAGTAATACATATAAAACTCACATCATCCTTATGTAATAAAAGATTATTACATTATTATTGTGCGCGATATCACGAAAAAGCATCTCCTCCTAACTCCTCCTCCCTATCAGTATCAAAATTAGGAGGATGTTGCTTTATCTGAGACGTTATTTAATATTTCCAATTTAATTCATTCGCAATAATATCGTCGATAATTTCTTACAATTAAAAGGTCTGATTATGGTAGCTCACTTCTTGAAAAAGGCTTACTCGGCCATATTAAGTGGTTCATTCGTTTTGCTGGCAGGCTGTGATAACAATGGTTCTTTACCTAATCCCCCTAAAGAACCGATAGCACATCTCCCTATCAAGATACCGGATGAAGCTGCCCGTGCCAGCGATCTTCAGGCCGTGATCCACTTGGTGGATATTGATAAATTAAGTCAACGCGATCCAACAACAAACCGTGATTACAGTACCAATACCCTCTACCTATGGAACGACGAAAGCTGTGATGCTCTGGCTTCTCCCTCATTGAGTTGGAATGATTTCAGTGCAATTCCTACAGGCAGCGATAGTTATGGCCCTTATTGGGTTGTGCCGTTAAACAAAAACGAGGGTTGTATTAATTTTATTGTGCGTGATGGCAACAACACTAAATTGATCGACAGTGACCTGAGAATTTCCTTCTCCGATTTCAGTAACCGTACCATTTCTGTGATACCCGGCAGTGATCAAATCTATAGTAGTCGGGCGGAAGCCTTTGAATCTGTGTTCGGTGTTTCCCAGGCCTCGGCACACTGGATCGACAATCAAACACTGTTGTGGTCAGGTGGAGCAGATAAGCCTTATGTCCGCTTATATCATAGCCGGAGCAAAGTCGTAGCCAATGACCAAGGAAACTTCACCGATAGCTATTTGGCATTAACACCGACCACCTTGAGCCAGAAAACGGCTGAACGATTCCCGCACTTGCAGAAATTAACCGCGTTCCGTCTGCCAGAAGAGACGGATATCGAGACATTACTCGCCGGTGATCTGGTCGCGTTAGCGACCAATAAAGAAGGTTTGTTATTATCGGCGACTCAAGTACAAACTGCCGGCGTGCTGGATGACCGTTTTGCCGACACAGCTGATACGTTGGAATATGGTGCGTTGATCAACGATGCAGGTGTGACCTTCCGTTTGTGGGCACCTACTGCTCAGAATGTCGGGTTGGTTATCTATAATGCAGATAAACAGGTAATCAACAATTACGCAATGAACCGAGATCCTGCTAGTGGCGCTTGGTCATGGCAAGGAGATAAGGCGCTGGTTGGTGCTTACTACCGTTATGCCCTGACGGTGTTCCATCCACGTTCCCGTAATGTGGAACACTATGAGGTCACTGATCCCTATTCCCACAGTTTATCCACTAATTCAGAATACAGTCAGGTAATCAACCTGAATGATGAGGCACTGAAACCACAAAACTGGGATAGCTTGATCATGCCACGTTCGCAAAGTACACCGGCGGACATTGCGCGCATGGCCATATATGAAGCTCATGTCCGTGATCTCTCCGTTGCAGATAGCACGGTGCCAGAAGACTGGCGTGGTAAATATCTAGCTCTGACCGCTAACAACAGCGATATGTTCAAGCATCTTAAGGCACTGAGTCAGGCCGGAGTCACTCATATGGAGCTGTTGCCAGTATTTGATTTGGCTTCCGTTAATGAATTTAGCGACCAAGTGGCTGATCTTAATCATCCATTCAGTCGTTTGTGCCGGGTCAATACAATGGTGAGAAACAGCCGCTTTGCTGATTACTGTAATAGTTCACAAACCGTGGGTGAAGTGTTGCAGGAGTTACGGAGCGGTGATAGTGCCAGTCATCCACAGGTACAAGAGCTGAATGCGATGATTGCAGAAACTGACTCCTACAACTGGGGCTATGATCCGTTCCATTACTCAGTACCGGAAGGCTCTTATGCCACAGATGCGGAAGGTTCGGTACGTATAAAAGAGTTTCGCGCCATGATTCAGGCCATCAAGCAGCAACTGGGAATGAATGTGGTCATGGACGTAGCGTACAATCACACTAATGCTGCTGGTCCAACAGAAAGATCTTCCGTGTTGGATAAGATAGTCCCTTGGTATTATCATCGCTTGAATGAAATCAGTGGTCATGTTGAGTCCAACACCTGTTGCCACGATACGGCACCAGAGCACCGCATGTTCGCTAAACTAATCGAAGACTCATTGGTTACCTGGGTTAAGGACTATAAGATCGACGCGTTCCGATTTGACTTAATGGGCTTTCATCCCAAGGTACAGATGTTATCGGCGCTGGCAAAAGTGCGTGCGATTAACCCATCGGTCTACTTCTTTGGTGAAGGTTGGAATTCTGGGCAGGGCGACCGTTTCGAAATCGCTTCACAGATTAATCTTAAGGGGACTGGGATTGGTACTTTCTCTGATCGACTGCGTGATGCAGTACAGGGTGGTGGACCGTTCGATTCCGCCGACAGCATTCGTATAAACCAGGGAGTGGGTAATGGTGCCGGAACGTTACCTAACGAACAGACTTGGTTAAATACTAACGAAGTGCGTCATCTGGCGGATCTGGTACGTTTGGGTATGGCGGGCAATCTGGCTGATTTCGTGTTGATCGATAAAGATGGGGCGGTGAAAACCGGCAGAGAAATTGACTACAAAGGGGCTATAGCCGGTTACGCTGCCGATCCAATTGAGGTGATCAATTATGTATCTAAACACGATAACCAAACGTTATGGGACATAATCAGCTACAAAGCTGCACATGAGGCGGATCTGGCAACCAGAGTTCGTATGCAGGCAATATCCCTCTCTACGACATTCCTTGGGCAGGGGCTGGCCTTCGCTCAACATGGATCGGAACTATTACGTTCTAAGTCTTTTACCCGTGATTCTTATAATGCCGGCGATTGGTTTAACCGTGTCAGCTACGCTTACCAAGACAATAACTATGATGTTGGTATGCCGGGCCTGCGTGATGATGGTGAAAATTACGCATTGATTGAACGAGTAAAAAATGTAGTGGATAAACCAGGCCAAACTGAGTTATTGCAGATGACTGCTTTTTACCAGGAACTGTTGCGCCTGCGTCAATTTTCACCACTGATGACGCTCGGTGATGGTGCATCGGTTAAGCAACGTGTTGATTTCCATAACACTGGGCCGCATCAGCAGCTTGGGCTGTTCGTGATGACTATCGATGACGGTTCTGTTACCAGTGGTGACCGCGATTTACGGTTCGACGGCCTTGTCGTGATGATCAATGCAGCACCACATACGGCTACAGTGAGAGAGTTTAAGGTCAGAGGATTAAAGTTGAACGATATTCAAAGCGAGCTGGGCAGCACCTCGCTGGCGGCCGGTATCAGAATAGCAGAAGATGGCGTGGTCACGTTGCCGGCGTGGTCGGTAGCGGTGCTGGTTTTACCACAGGATGGCGTTCGCGGTACTGGTTTACCTGTCCGTAGGAAGTAACGCGGAATTTTCTACTGTTTGCATCGGGGCGGTTTGTCCAGACCGCCCATCTTTAGCTTGAAAGGGTACTCCTACCGCTTTCTTCACAAAATGGATGGCTTTTATAAGCTTAATTCTTTCGCTGATCACCGCATTTAATCGTTTTAAGAGTCAATAATAGGCGTTGACACAATAAAAAATATGATGATATGGTTTTTATTTGATTGTGAATCATACAAAATTCTTAGTGGTGGCTTTTTGGAAAGGGTGATGACGGGCCAGTACTCATTTAATCGCTTTTTACTCATAATCACACAGAGGGAGGCAAGTTGAACTTCCAAGGGTTACAGGCAAAGTACCGCCGTCTATTTCAGGAAAGTGCAGCCTGGAAACTGTTAAGAGCTGATAATTCCCCTTTAATTTTGGCATTTTTTGGGGAGTTATTTTCGGAGGATAGTGAAGTCCCTTTTAGTCGTGCCCGCGTGTCACTTGATGCAGAGCTGGTACGCTGTCGTGAACTTGGTCTTTGGGAAACGGAAACGGGTGCTGGCACTTATCTCAATAAATGGATTCGGGAAGGCTGGTTGCGTGAGATGGATGACACATTAACTAAAACGGATGCCAGTGAAATTGCGCTCCGTTTTAGCCAGGGACTTGATGAGCGCAGTTCAGGAACTACTGCGTCTCATCTTCGAATTGTTCAGGAAGCGGTCAGGGACTTTGCGGTGGCGATTAGCCCAAATATCGATGATCGTGTCACGCTTTTGGAAGATAGAAAATCCGAAATTCAAAGAGAGCTTGATGCCCTGAAGGCAGGCATTGTAACCGAACTGACCGAGGTTGAGCAGCGGGAAAGAATTCGTGAGATCTACCAGTTGGCTTCTGTTTTAACGGGTGATTTCCGCCGTGTTGAAGATGAAATTCGTCGGTTGGATCAGGAAATTCGTATTCAAATTATTGAGGGAGACTCCACCAGAGGAGATGTTCTTCTTGCTGTTTTAGAAAAAGAAGCGCTGCTGGCTAAAACGGATGCCGGTAGTGCGTTTGAAAGCTTTTTTGATTTGTTATGTGATCAAAATAGAACTATGGAGCTGCGGGATCAGCTTCGAAGCATTTTAAATCGCCCGGTCGCAGAACACTTAAGTACCCCGCAACGGCAATTCTTAAGTCAGCTCATGCGAGAATTGAGCCGCGAGAGTGACAGAGTTTTTCAAATCAGACGAAGAACGGAAGAGAGCTTGCGTGCTTACATAGAGAGTGGCACTGCTCAAGAAAATCGTGCTGTTGATAGATTGCTTGGTCAATTGGAACGACTTGCTGTTGAATTGAAGAATGCTGATTGCGACTTGCAAACAACAACAGCTCTTTCATTGCCCGTTGGGGCGGCAAGTATTAGCTCTCCCGAAAGCATGCTCCTTAAATCACCTGATGAAAAGCTGGATACCTCAGGTGTTGAAGAGCAGCTTAACTCTCGAGAACCGAGTATACAGATGCTGGATTGCCTTGATGCTGTTCAAATCCGATTGATCGCTGAGAGGGCGCTAGAAACGTTAAAAGAGTTTGGTCCAATGACGGTTGCATCTATTGCACATTATCACCCGCTTAATTCAGGGCTGGAAGAGCTAGTTGCCTATTTGCGGGTTGCGAAATCTGTCGGAGCTGCATTATTGGAAGAGAAGGAGTCAATTGAAATTAGTGACAAACAGGGAGTTAGCTTGCGGGTGTCTATCCCCACTTTTCTTCTGAGTGTCGACCTGTTTCCAGACAGTTTGGATGAATTAGTTCTGTAATGGTGAATAGCGTAATGGTGAATAGAAAGTGGCTGTAGATCTCATAGTGTGGGGGTTGGAATGCATAAAGACAAAAAGCTGAATAAAGATAATGGTACCCCTGCAACCCTCGGGAAGTCTGATTCAGATCCTCAGAAAGAACAGCAAACAGGGTTCTTCGATCAGTTGATAAAACATCATACTCAATCAGGGTATAGCCCACTTACAGGCACATCCGCCGTTGAATCTGATGTTGCTACCAATAAAAGTTCATCCGTTGAAGTTGATGATGTGTTAGTCAGTGATCACTCTGAACGTTCAAATAGTGGTATGCCGCCTGATGCGCGCCGGGTGCTGGTTAGCTTGCTGCGTCAGGGCGTTATATTATCTTCGCAGAAAGCCAAGTTGTTTGAATCGCTTTGTCGATACCAATGTGCTGTACGCAAACATCTGTCAGAAGTCTATTTGAAGCTGGTTTTAGATGAGAAAGCGGGTGTTGCCTTTATAGCCGGTTTTCAAAATGAGGAAGATACCGAATCATTGGGTATAGATGATGAAGAGGTTGTATCTCTGATTAGCCGAAGGACGCTCTCTTTATACGATACGTTGTTGCTGTTAGTGCTGCGCAAACACTACCAGGATCGGGAAACATCGGGTGAGCAAAGGATTATCATTGATATCGAGCGTATAGAATCCCATCTGACACCGTTTTTACCGCTGACAAACAGTACTAAATCTGATCGGCGAAAACTCAAGGGGGCTCTTGAGAAAATGGTGACGAAAAAAATATTGAGTTCGGTGCGGGGAAGTGAGGATCGCTTCGAGATTACACCGGTGATCCGCTACGTAGTCAGTGCTGAATTTCTCGAAAGTATGCTGAATGAATACCTGAAAATGGCGGATGAGAAGGGTATTGAGCTAAATAAAAATGGCAGCAACGCTGTTGATTATCAAGACGAAGAGGAGGAAGCAGGAGATGAAAATGACTGATCAAACTCTTTCGGCTGATTCATTATTTCATGTTGGTCAAATCAGATTAGCCGAACTTTCAGTTTATAACTGGGGGTCATTTAACGGCTTGCATACCGCGTTGATCGATCCTATGGGAACTTTGGTCACTGGAGATAACGGCGCGGGAAAATCGACGTTTATTGATGGCCTTATGGCTTTGCTCCTTCCTGCCGGCAAGGCAACCTTTAATGTGGCTGCGGCGCAGGGTGATCGTTCTGACCGGACTTTACTTTCTTATATGCGTGGAAGTTTTGGATCTGCCCATGATGGAGCGGGTACGAGAGTCAGAAGTAAGCGTGAATCTGGAGTGGTGACTGGGCTTAGAGCTTTATATCAAGGGGATGACGGCTCAAAAATCACGCTTGCGGCACTTTTCTGGATCACTAAATCGACGAATGTGCTTGCGGACGTGACGCGAGTTTATATTGTTGCCAAAAGAGACCTGACTCTTAAAGAAATGCTTAATGCCTTTGGGGAAGGTAATGCCCGATCATTCAAGCAATGGCTCCGTGATGACCCGGCAATTACATGCTGTGATGATAATTTTTCCGATTATCAGGAGCTGTACCGAAAGCTTCTGTATATGGACAATAAGAATGCGCCTGCATTGTTGTCGCGGGCGTTGGGCTTGAAAAAAATTGATGATTTAACCGGGTTGATTCGTGAATTGGTACTTGAACCGAGTACAGTCAAAGATGATGCCAAAAAGGTAGTGGAAGAGTTTGCTGATCTGGTGGCAATTCATAGTCAATTAGTGGATGCAAGAGCCCAACAGGTGCATTTATCTAAATTACCTGAACTCAGCTCAATTATCGAAAAAACAACGAAAGAATTTGAGAAGCTGACGGTCGAAAGAAATAGTCTTCCGGTCTACTTTGGGGAAATCTTCGCACAATTGTGGAGTGAGAAAATTGCCGATATTGAGGCTGAACTTGAAGCACTATCCCTCGAAATTAAACAAGCGGAAGGGCATAAAGTCGATGCGGATAAGCGGGTTGAACGAAGACATGAGGAATATCTTCAGTTTGGCGGGGATAAAATAGAGTCGCTTCGAAAAGAAATGGGTCATACCCAAGATCAATTAAATCGGGTGGTTCGAATTTCGTCGCAATATCAAACTCATGCCAAAGATCTGGCTCTCCCTGTTGTATTAGAGGAGGCTGTATTTCTCAAAAATCAATCCGAAGCATCAGCCAGGCTTGCCAGTATTCAGCGTGACGAAGAAGAGTATCAGGATAGGTTTGCCACCATCAGTGCCAAATTCAGTGAGTTGCAAGCAAATATCCATGATATCTCTCAGGAAATTCGGGAAATCGAGGCAAGGCCGGATTCTAATATTGATGTGAAATATCAGCAACTGCGGGATGAACTGGTTAACTCCTTAGAATTAAGTAAAGACCAATGTGTATTTATCGGTGAGCTTATCGACGTTGAAGATCATGAAAAGATATGGCAAGGCGCGATAGAGAGGGCGTTAGGCGGGTTACGAACAACACTGGCTGTGCCATATGATTGTTATTCGATGGTGACTCGCTGGTTAAATGCCCGGCATACGGGTTTACATGTACGTGTTCAAGTTGTGGATGATGCTGCGACTCACCGGGGTAAACCAGCGGAGTTTAGGCCTGATGGTTATCTAAGGAAATTAGTATGGCGCACTCACCCTTATCGGGAGTGGCTCAAGCATCACTTGCAGAGATTTGACCTGCAATGTGTTTCGAATACGGAAGAATTGGATCAAACCCCGTTTTCGATGACACAGCAGGGATTAATGCACATGGATAAGGGGCGCTTTGAGAAAAAAGATCAGCACCGGATAGATGATAGAAGACGCTGGTGTCTGGGTTTTTCAAACAAGTCACGTTTAGCCATTCTTAATAACGATAAAAAAGATTTAGGCTTGAAACTGGAGGAAACCGGAAAAAAGGTGAGCCAGGCCCGTCAGGATTTGAATGCTGTTTCTGATCGTAAAATACTTTGGGAGAAGCTCAAAAGTTACCGTTGGGATGATATTAATGCTCCTTATTGGCATGAAAAGCTTTCTGATTTGCAGGCTGACCTTAAGGTGTTAGAACAGTCAGGCGGTGATCTGGATAAGGCCAGAGAGCGTTGGGAATCGGCTAAAGAGCAATTGGCTCAAATTCAATCGGCATTAAATCAACTCAACTCTGATTCTGGTGGCGTTAAAAATACGCTGAGAAATGCACAAGAAGAATGGAACAAAGCGCAGGCAAAAGCGGAGAGGGGATTACCTGATTCAGCCAGGCAGTTACTTGCGATTCGGGTTGGCGTGCTTAATACAAACGATTTAAGCCGGATGGCTGAATTGGTGTCGAAAGTTGAAGAAGATTTGGATCGTCTATTAGATTCTAGCCGGAACAATAAAGACAGAGCGGAAAGATCAGTCATCAGCATTATGGTTTCGTTCAGGTCTAACGATAAATGGCAAGTCTTCACAGTTGACTGGCAAAGTGATATTGGCAGCTTACCTGATTATCTTAATCATTTACGACAACTGGAAGAGGAAGGGCTTCCCAACCTTGTGGAGCAGTTTATTGAACGTTTGAATAAGCATGCAACGCAGTCGTTGGCGCGGATTAAAACTAAGCTTGAATCTGAACGGGAAGATATCCTTGAGCGGATTGACATTATTAACCGGGTCCTCAAGCGTACAGAGTTTCGATCAGGTACACATTTAAAGCTGGGCTCAAAGAGGGAGAAATTCCCGCATGTTAATGAGTTTGAACAGCATCTGCGTAAGGTGCTTAGTCAGGTAACCAGTGATGACCATGAAGCACGGTTCCGTCAGTTGGCTAAAGTCGTTGAGATCCTTGGGAAAGCCAGTGCGCCAGGCTCCTCAAATACATTGGAAAGTTTAAGGCTGCTTGATCCCCGTTATCAGATGTCATTTTATGCCGAAGAATTGGATATCAATACGGGTGAGATTCGTGATGTATTGGAGTCATCCAGTGGAAAGTCTGGAGGAGAAAAAGAGTCATTCGCGGCGACTATTGTCGCGGCAAGTTTGGCCTACGTTTTGACGCCGGTTGGCTATGATCGGCCTGTTTACTGTACTGTTTTTCTGGATGAAGCGTTCTCGAATACGGCCGAAACGGTAAGCCGGCGTGTGCTTAGGGTGTTTAGGGAGCTGCATATTCACGTTAATTTGATTACACCTTATAAAAACCTGAATTTGGCGAGAGAATCGGCCCGCTCGTTGCTCATTGCAGAAAGAGACCAGGAAAACCACGACAGCCATTTATGTGAAGTCACCTGGGAAGAAATTGACCGGAGAATGGGGGAAGAGAAGGAGAAAAAGTTAGCTGCCGAGGCTGCTGGTTTAGGTATCGAACTTGAGAAACGGGTATGAAAAGGGAGCAGAATGGGGTGCGCTGGGGGTTATTACCGGCGCAGGTTAACAACCTCATTAGGCAACGTGAGTGGGATAATCTTTCCTCACTAAAGGCTCGATTACTGGGCAGCAAAGCATTCCCTGTTCGCGTTGGTTTAAAACCCCCCAGAGGCAGTTCTGCCATATCAGATATGGTTCATTTTCAGCGATTTGTTGAAGAGTGGAAATCATTTCCCTATCAAGACGTTGTGGAGTGGTCTTCTAAAAATTTCCGGGATTTGTCTGAGCAGCGAATTCCGACTTTTGTTGTCATTGAATCGATGCAACATTTGATTCAGTTTTTAGGGAATAATGCCCTTTCCCGAAGTAAGTTGTGGGAAAGAAATATGAAGCCATTCTTGCGGGTTGATAAAGATCTCTATCCTGCATTGGTTAAGTGTATAGATATTGTGGAAAAACTCTCTCTGAGGGATGCGGAATTATTGGCAAAGCTTCTCCCGCAATTAAAGCAAGGCTTGGGGGAAGGGCAATATTTAAGGGCATTACCCCTCATTGGTATTGATACTAAGTTTCTTGAGAACCACCAAATCCTGATTGAAGAGCTGATCGATGTGATTCACAAAGGTGCCGTTTCAGCATTTGGAGGTCTTACTGCTTGGTTGGGTTGTTTAACAAATCCCAAGGGCTGGTTAACCATCAGACCGCTTTGCCATACGGCGACGGCTGCGCTTGGTGGAATTCCGATACTTCAAATACCGGGTGAATTACTTAAACAGCACGAACTTCCAGCATCGAATATATTAGTCGTCGAAAACTTACAGTCTGGTTTGGCGTTACCCGACATGCCTGACACAGTAGCGGTGATCGGAGGAGGGAAAAACGTTGCCTGGATGGATGCGGCATGGTTGAGAGGCAAGCGTGTAGGGTACTGGGGAGATATTGATACCTGGGGTTTGTCTATTCTCAGTGACGCCAGAGACAAGTTTGTGGATATTGAATCTCTGATGATGGATGTTGAAACCGTTAAAGTTCATGAAGATAGAATGGTTCCTGAACCAAATCCAGTTGAATCCAATCCTTCATCGCTAAATGAAGATGAAGCAAAGTTGTTTAATTACCTCATCTCTGACCGGTTTCAGTCTTCACGTTTGGAGCAGGAGCGTCTTTCATCTGATTACATTAGAAACAAACTTATAGACTGGCTGTCTTAACTCGGAAGCGACCAAGCACACTGTGTTTTCTGTTTATCAGGAATTATCACTTTCCTGGCGTATGTCGAAACGGTGCGTGATCAGATTGGCAAACACCTGACTTGCAGCGCTTCGATATGCGCCGCAGCGCCACAACAGCACGGCGTTGCGCTGCGGCAACGGAGGTTGAATGGCAATTCAACTATTGGAAAATACTATAGAGATGATAGTAATTCGATCTTTGACGCTATAGAAAAATTCGTTCATTCTTCATCCATCAGCTTTCTTATCGATCACGATGGAGTGAAGACATGCAAGATATTATTGAAGGCTTTTTACCATTCTAGCGCGAGATATTCCCGCAGCGTTGTGAGCTTTTCAAACGGCCAGCTCGGCCAACTTGTTTCGCTTGCGGACTATACACAGGTTTTTGCAACCCAATCCATGTTTTACCACAGCATTTAACTAGCTCATTAATCCAAAGGAATCATTATGACACAATCTCAATACTCTCAAACTCCCCGCCAGATCCTTACCGATGCTATCATTGACGCCAAAACACACAAAAATTTGACATTTGAGGACATTGCACAGGGAACGGGTCTGAGTCTTGCATTCGTCACTGCTGCACTGCTCGGCCAGCATCCATTGCCTGCCGACGCTGCGAGGATGGTAGTTGACCAGCTTGAACTTGATGAGAATGCTTTCCTTCTGCTACAAACTATCCCTGTGCGCGGTAGCATCCCAGGTGGTGTACCGACTGATCCGACTATTTATCGATTCTACGAAATGGTGCAAGTTTATGGCTCAACGCTTAAGGCGCTGGTCCATGAGCAGTTTGGTGATGGCATTATCAGCGCGATTGACTTCAAGCTTGATATCAAGAAGGTTGATGATCCTAATGGTGGTTCCCGTGCCGTGATTACCCTCGACGGGAAGTATTTGCCGACCAAACCATTCTAAAGCGATTGTTGGCATCGGCAAGGGAGATAAGCTCTCTCCCTTGCTGTTTCACAGAATGAATATCCAATTGCTGCTTAAAGCTTATGGATTAGTGATTTCGGTCGTCGTATGAGACAGATAAGGAGCAGGATCAAATTTGCTATTGTGCTGTCTGAAGGTGTGAGCAAAATCAGGCCATATCAGTGTTAAACGCTTATTTCGGGAATCACGGTACCAGCTTGTACAATTATCTCCAACCCATACTGTGCCATTAACCTGTTCTTGTAATTCGGTTACATAACGATGTTGAGCTTTGGGAGAAACCTCAAGTACGCAGTTGTTATTTTTCCTGCTGTATTCAATAGCACCGAGAATGTACTCTATTTGAGACTCAATCATATAAATCATTGAGTTATGAGTAAGTGTCGCATTCGGTCCGTTGATAATAAATAGGTTTGGAAAACCTGTAACAGTGGTTGATGCGAAAGCTTCCATGCCTTGGGCCCAGTGATCAGCAAGGCTGAGGCCATCACGGCCATGAACCAGGCGGGCATAAGGTGGCTGGGTGGTTTGAAAACCAGTACAGAAGATCAATACATCAAGTGGATAACTGTTGCCGGCCACTGAAACTGCATTTTGCCCGTCTATACGCTGTAAAGCTGATGTTTCGAGTTTAACGTTATCTCGTAGAAACGTAGGATAATAATTGCTTGCAATCACAAGCCTTTTACAACCCGCTTCATAGCTGGGGGTGAGTTTTGCACGTAATTCCGGATCGGGGATTTGCCGTTTAAGATGATCTGAGGCTATGCGCTTGAATTCTGCAAGATATTGCGGAATAGAACGACGGGCTGGATACAGAGATTCAAAGTGCCAGAATATATCTGAACGAACAGCGGGAATAGACTCTGGATCGCGTCGGAAACGCTGTTTTTCACTATCTGAATAACTTCGGTCAGGACGTGGAATGATGTAGGATGCGCTTCGCTGGAAAACAACAAGTTCAGAGACACTTTGCGCCACTTCTGGCACTATCTGCGTTGCTGAAGCACCTGATCCGATGATACCTACTCGCTTACCTTGAAGAGAAATATCATGTTTCCAGCAGGCTGAATGAAAAACTTCCCCAGTAAAGCTGCTCAAACCTTCGATCTGTGGAAGATTTGCATCTGTTAAATGCCCAGTGCCTGTTACCAAGAACCGCCCACTGAAAACACCTGCGGTGGTGATAATGATCCAGCGTTCTTTTTGGTTATCCCAATAGGATTTTTCAACGTTGGTGCCAAAGCGGATATGAGGCAATAGCCCTTCATCCCTGGCTGTATCCTGAAGATAAGTGAATATTTCATTCCCTGGTGAAAAAACATGAGACCAGTCAGGATTGGGGCGAAATGAGTAAGAATAAAGGTGTGAGGGGATGTCACAGGCTACACCGGGATAAGTATTATCGCGCCAGGCACCTCCTACATCATCGGCACGTTCGAGAATGAGGAAATTGTGCTGAGAACGGCGCTTAAGTTGGGCTCCCATACCAAGGCCGGCAAAACCTGCGCCGATGATAATAATCTCTGCATCTGTGACCTGCGATATATCTGCTTGTGGATTATGGTCTGGTGTACTTTTATTCATAATAGCTCTCCAAAGCGTAAAAGGGATTATATCTGGTCAGCGGGAATAATGGTCCCGGCAGGGTAAAGTGAAGGTGCCGCGCAGAACTGGTCAATAACCAACATTAATTGGGCAGGGCGTTCATAAATGACAGCGTGCCCGGCTTCTATCTCTATATAGCGTGCGTCCGGGATTGCGCCGAGAAGTGCTTTGCTATGGTAAGTGGGGGTTATTTTATCGTGTGTACAGCCAATAATCAGCGTTGTGGCTTTTATCGTAGGAGCAATCTGAGTGATATCAACCCGGGCATCAAGGTCTAGTTGCAATATATCGAATTCCCCCGGATTGATATTTTCAAATCCAGTTGGAGGTGGGTCTGGATACATATCCACATGACCAGGGACACCACCAGCACAATACATGACAAATTCGGTAATAACCGGTGAGTTGGTCTCATATAAATGACGCCAGACAGCAACAAGTCTTTCCATCTGTAAATCTGTTTTCATCCATCCTGCGAGCAGAACCAAATTACGAATCAGATCCGGACGTTTAGCGGCGACAGAAGCAGCAACGACAGAGCCCAGAGAATAACCTATCAGTGTGACAGATTCCCCCGGTGCAGCTGTTTCAATAACGGCTTCGACCTGTTTTCCAAGATGTTCAGGAGTCAGAATTTCGCCCGCTTTCACAGGTTGAGAAAAATCCAGTGATATAACAGAGTGTTTTGTGGCAAGTAGTGGAAATAGATGACTGAAATGCAGCGTTGTATTTCCGCTTGTACCATGCACTAACACTACAGTATTACTCTTGGCATTATCCTTAGTTAGGCCTGGAGGTTTAGCTGTGAAGAACCTGACATCCTTTCCATCTACCTTTACAGTACTTTCGTTAACATTAAATTCTTGATCGGATTTATTCATGGCAGTTATATATCTCCCTATAGATATGGGGTAATAGAATCTCAATATTGAGCTTTATTGGTTATCATGGTTGTCATTATTCTGTCTTGATAGTAATTAGTTCATTGAATAATTATTTTGTTGCTTCTTAAATAAAGTCATAACTAAGTATCAGGTTATTGTCAAATCCATAAGGTTGAAATTATGCCTATGCTTGAATATTTTTATTATAAAATTAAATGCTCTGAATTATTTATTCTATTTTAGCGATAAATAATCAAATCGCAAGTTATTAACCAGGATGAAATAATTATGATGCTAAGTATATCCGGGAATTGAGAGTTCAGAAATGAAAACTTTTGTTTCTTATAACAATAAATAGCATCACCTTTTTTATCATTTGAAAGCCAATTCTTTGAGTGGGACAGTCAAGTTGGCAAGACAGAATAGGCGTGGCATTGTTTGCCAACTCAAGTTCAGTGTTTATTCCTACTATTTATATCAGGAGATCAATATGATAATAATGCAAGGGCTCTGTCAAGCTGGCTGGAGAAAATATCAAAATATTAAGTCCATATATTGGACTGTTTTCTTAATTTCTTCTTTTACATTGACAGGTTTTCATCCTCATACCATAGTAATTACATCATATATGGTTTTTTTTCTTTGACTCGTTGATTTTCTTGTATTCTCAAATAATTCATTTGATCTATTATTCTGATTTTATTCAGTAATAGTTAATATAATTAAGCGAAACTAATGATTGAAGCAAATTAGAGGTAATTTATGAAGGAAATACAATTTCCTCTGTTTTGGAAAAAAACAATTTGGATTCAGATTTAAAAAACACTATCAGACTATTTTCCGTAGTATTTTGTGATACTTAACGCACATTAAGGAGATGAAAAATGTCTAATCAAACTGTGAATGAACAATATCCGCGATATGCGGTGGCAGAAGGAGAAAAACGTGCTATACGCACGATTAAGTTATTTATCTCTCTGGGTTTTATCGCAGAGGCTGGATTTCTTTTAATGAGTTTTATTTTATTTCCCGACAATGGCCCGCTGGTATGGCGTCTGGTATGGGCTCTTGGTTTATGCGGTATTGGCATGGGGGCCGCGGTTGGGGGATTGACCTATCTGCTCTCAGCCCGTTTTATGCTTGGAAGCACTGGAGCTTATATCATGACCGCAGTGAGTAGCGCTCTGTTTTTCAGTGTTTGCCAGACACTTTGCTGGGGGCTGGATCACAACGTGGGGCTGAACTATTGGGGTTCAATAGAAATGCCGTTGTTATTCCTTATTAAGGGATACACTGCTGCACTCATTGCTGGCATTTTGGGCAGTTTTCTTCTTAACTCGATAAAAGGTGCAAGATTCCTTGACTGTCTAAAGGTGTTTTAGTGAATAAAGAATCGAGTTTGCCCAACAGCTTTGCTATTTCCGTATTTCTGGCTGTGCTGGCTGCGTGTCTGAATTTTATATTGTGGCGTGCCGATATTCTGGAAATGGCGCACAACACTGCGCTGAAAGGGTTAATGGCTGTTTGGTATATATTGGGCTGGGGTTTTGCTCCAGGTTGCCTGACCGCTCTCACCATCAATTCAATCAGAACAAGATTATCTCAGATGGTAGGGGCGGTGGTCGCCATGCTGATAAGTTTTCTGCTGGTGACGGGGATTTGCGGCCTGGTTTATGCCTACCTGACAAACTCTGCTTTCATGCAGATTGCTATGGGTGGCGAGGCTCATCATTATTCCCCGGTAAGCCAGGGAACTATTCTTGGTTTTATTGCGCAGTTGCTACCCAGTTTATGTGCGATCGTTATCTCGATAATAAATGCTTTTTCAATAAAAGTGGGAAAGCGGTTCAGGTGATAAGATTTGAATTTCTGGCACCGAAATTGTTGTTTTGGATTTATAGGTTATATAGGTCTATATATATTTCTCAAGCCAACTTCTGAAGCTCCATACAGTGAGCTTCAGGTCCTCCGACGTTTCTTTCCTTCTCTGTGTATTGAATATCATTTTGAATGTAGCCGTCATTCCGCACCTAATTCCTGATTTAAAAATAGTGTGATCTTTCGCATGTTTTGTGTATTTATTCTGGCCATCAACGAAATGGATAATGATGTGCTTGATATGGCAGCATTACTTTCCACTTACAAAGCCCAACAAAAGGTTGAGCGGGGCTTCAGCGCGTTGGGTGTTTTTAACCTTCGAAGGAATTAACACCTTTGAATTTCAAGAACACCGGATGGTGACGGGAATGCAGCCATACTAGAATGCATTGTTGAAAATATTGGGTCAATTATATGAGTCTTTTTATTCCCGAATGACAAAATCAGAAGGTGGCTGGATTGTCGCGATTTAGGTTTGGATGATGACACTTTGCAACGAGCCTTAACTACAAAAAGCCAAAATAGTCGTTTCAATGGGATGGAGTTTTGACGATCAGGGGAAAGAGTTTATCAGAATAAACTTAGGTTGTCCTCGTCAATATCTTGAAAAAGCAATCATTGGTTTAGTTCAGCTAACACCACTCGACAACAAAGCAGGGCGTTAATAGCCCTGCGTTAATTCTATTATCATACCTAAAGCTTCATAATAAAAGTTTCGGGTAATGCATTTCCTCTCATTGATTTTTATATGAGAAGTTCATGTTAATCTTGAAAACTAAGATATCTGCTCGGCCATATTTCGCAAGGCTCGCAATCCAAAGCAGTAGCAATGAGCCGTTCACCTTTAGGCCAAGGACGGTGCATCGCATTACTTAAGGTGGATGATGCAAGCCCCGCTTCTCTTGAAACAGCAGATAATGACGTTCCCCGTTTTTTAAGCTCCGCAATAATATCCGCTGGGTGCCAGTCGTCTTTTACAATCATTCCTTTCTTTTCTCCTCAGTTTGGTTATTCAAAGTGCTATATTCATACTTTCTTCAAATTGATATTTTTATATTTCTCAAGCAGCATTAGATATGCTTAACCACTCATAATGAATAGATATTCATAATAATTTGAACGTATTTAAAAAAAATTTATAAACAATGTATTAACGTTTCATTCTTGTTTAAGAATAATGCATATATCGAACATAATCCCTTTCTCAAAATCGTTACTTCAGGCTGTAGTATTCTTGGTTTTTCTGAAGGTTAATTTGCGAGGCAAGAACAGTATGGGGGCAGTGATAGAAGTGCTTCAATACATACTAAAACCTGGTATGGGAATGACATTTCACTCCGTCATGGAAAATCAAAGTGTTCCACTTCATCAGCAGTGTGGGATGAGGGGGCTGAGGTTTGGTAACTCTCTGCATGATGTTGATAGTTACTACCTGGCGCGAACATTTCAGAATATGTCAGACCAATTAAAACATTTTTATGATGATCTACGTTGGAAAAAAGGGCCGCAGGCTGCCATCATTGAAATGACCAATGATAGTCACTGTGTATAGATAGTATCGTCATAAAATGCTTAACCAAAGAGCGAGACAGCGGATCTGAACGCCAGCAAGAAATGAGCCACTATTTTTGGCATAACGGGTCGCTATACCACGCCAGCGTTTAAAATAGCGCGACAGGATATTTTAATGCAACAAAAAGATAATTTATTAACAAACGAAAATGATATGTCCTTGAAAAGGATCGGGGAAAACCTTAGCTATCTGATGAGTAAGCACGGTATTGAAGCACAACGGTTGAGCGATGAAACTGGGATCGGCATTGCCACTATCAACAATCTTAGAAGGGGTAATGGGAACCCAACGATCGCGACACTTTCATCCATTGCGGAATTTTTTCAGATCAGGGTTGGTACACTTACCGATGTGGATTTTACCTCAGTGGGGGAGCCTCCAAGTAATATTAAGAGGATTCCTTTGATCCGATATAATGATATAGAAAACTATCTATCAAAAAAAACCAATTTTACAAGTAGTTATACAACTGAGGTGGACAATATTAATGATGATTCATTATGTGCTATTGAAATTACTAACAATGTCATGTCACCAGAATTAGAACGGGGAACACTTTGTATTATCTCGCAAAATGAGCTTTTCTGTGACGGAGACATAGTGTTAGTCAAAACAAAAAGTTACCCTATTTGCTTGCGAAGAGTTTTTGTTGGTGAGAATGGTTTTCAGTTTTCCAATATTTCCTTGGAATCTGATAGTTCACCCGTAGAATATACCGATTATACTATTTTTGGGGTTCTATTGAAAACAATTAAAAGGTTGAAATAGATGAAAATTAATATTTCCATATTTAAAGCAATTCAGAGAATATTTTCACCAGATTATATTTATACGATAGATAAAAGCATCGATTATAAGACAGAAAATTATTGGTTTTTCAAAGAGTTTGGTACACAAACGTATGTAAAGAAAACCTATGAACAACTTATGAATAGCGATTTTTTTCGTGAAGTAAATCCTAAAGATATTGCATTTATTGCCGAAACAGAGGCAAGAAAAAAGCTGATAGATACTAAATTATCCATCAGTGAAGAAACGAGATGCGGTGTTTACACAATAACTAACGGCAACAATGAAATCACTGTCACCGGAAAAGAGTTTATGAAAGACCGAGAATTGATCGATAATACCGCAGGCGTTGATGCCACGAGGATCGCCTTCTACACGGGATTGAGAAAAGGCAGAGAAATATCAAACAAGTTGGCACAACAAAAACCGTCAGATCACAAATTTAATCAGCCTTTGAAGTTGGTTAAATGAAGTAAGTTTCAACAAATACTGGTTCATTGAAAGATATGATATTAAAACCACTCGTATTTACCGTATTGACATAATTCGTTCCATTCTCCCACTGATAACATACAGCCGGGGAAACAGATAATAGAAGGTCGCCTATTTTTCGTTGAAAAAGTGTATGTGCATGACCTGAGCCAACAAATTTTACTGGGTATTTTTGGCACAATGTAAGTAATTCCTTTGTGTTCTGTAAGTTGCATATATCTACCAAAGGTGTACCGACAGGTAATAGATGATGATGCAAAAATAAAGCGATATTTCTATGACCAGAACGCCTCATTTTTTCTTCTAGTTTTTCAATTTCATCTTCATCTACCTTTCCGTAATCTTTACCTTCAACCACGCTGTTCAGACTGATAAAACTCCATTCATCATTAGATAAGTCTTCAATATTTTTAATATTTTTCTGACCAATACTGTTATGTAACAGCACCGCTGGATTATCATGATTACCCGGCAGAATAGCATAGGGCAGATTCAGACATGCTAGTTCCTGAAAAAAAATCTTATATGACTGCTCTCCGCCATCATGAGATATATCACCAGTGATCACTAACGCATCAATGTTCAGTATCCTCTTATGCTTAAGAATAAATTTAATAGTTTCAATATAGTGATTATCGTTGTTTTCTTTAAGGTCACAGTAATTAGAAAAAATATGAATATCAGTAAGTTGAAGAATTCTCATTATGGTTTTCTCTCATTTTTTTCAGTAAAAACATTGAGAGGATTATACGATGTATTCCAATCGAAATAATCCGTCTTTTCTATTTTTTTAACCAAGTCAACCAAACAAACAGCAAGCGGCAACAAGCAAATTGACATAAATACTTTATAGCTCCAAGTTGTAGATATTATATTTATCAATTCATTTATGTTATATTTACCAGATAAACTTATAGGGTATGAAGTCAGCAATAATGCAGCCTGTGTAGACATTGAAGCTATCAAGTATCGGATGAAAAAATATTGACCGGAAAAAACTATTTTTAGTTTGGATATTACTATGCCGTTGAAAAAATAAGATATCGGGACAGAAAACCACGTACCGATCATCACCCGCCAGAATTCATGATAGAGAGCGTAGTAGTTTTCTGCAATAACATTATTTTCGCTTTGAATAACTGAGGTAATATTCAGCAGTAGTACATAAATGGTCTGACAGAAAACCATAATCCATACCGATCTCACTGCCAATTTATAGCCATATACTTCTGTTAATAATGTAGAGAAGAGAAAGCATAAAGAAAAAATAATACCACTGGCTGTAATTTTAAGTTGATAAATGTCATATACTTTATATACCAGTGTGTCACAGGTGATCATTATAGTCACAGTTAAACCAACAAAAAAACCATACAGCTTGTATGTAGAAAGCATTTACCTTGTCCTTACAGAAGATGAGTTTAAATATTAGCGAATTTTATTCTAATGAGTTTTTTATTATAATTCCAAGTCAAGCTGTTAGTTCCAATTTAGCACTGATAACATCCAGCCAGAGCGCTAAAAGTCATT
Organism: Photorhabdus tasmaniensis; assembly: GCF_011189505.1. Lineage (GTDB taxonomy): Bacteria > Pseudomonadota > Gammaproteobacteria > Enterobacterales > Enterobacteriaceae > Photorhabdus > Photorhabdus tasmaniensis. The sequence goes on along the minus strand of NZ_PUJU01000019.1, from coordinate 60,631 downwards.
TTTTTTCACATTCACTAAATCATTGTCATTAATTCAGCATTCCCATTGTAGCAGCAGACAGATTGACAAGAGAGTTTTTGTTTGAAAGTTTTCAAGGCTGGAAACATTGCTACCACAAAGATCTTTAATAGTTTCCACCGTATACGAAAACGGCTTTTCGTGGCTACTGTAGAAGGCCTAGTGGAAACAAAGCTACGATTTGACAATTTTTATCTTATTTGTTGATATGTCAATTTATTATAGACAATGGTAGGACAGTGTACAAAAACTATGTCCGATAAATATGTGGTGTCCAAAAATCATTTTGTATACCTCAAAATGCAGTAACCGAAGCCGAACAGTTACGGGCAGAGTCAAATGTCGTCAAATCATAGCTTGGTTCCTAATAAGCCGATAACGGGCTTTCACCACTTTCTAGCCTCCTAGCGAAAATTTCATTATTTGTTTCCTGTTGCTTTAGCAATCGCAGAGCAGAGCGCATGACTTCACTCACAGAGTTGTAATGGCCGCTGTCTATTAACCGACGATAAAAGAATCAAGTTGTTCGCCAATCGTAACACTTGTTGTTCTGACCAGAACACCACTAGGCTAACTATCATAGCCGTGATACCCGCTTGTAATAAGTACTCTGACCGGCATACCATGCGCATCCACGGCCAGGTGTATCTTGCTATTGAGCCCCCTTTTGTACGCCCCATATCCTGATTGCCACCTTCCGCCCCTGCGGCATGGGGATGAACCTTAATGTGACTGGCGTCAATCATCAGCCATTCGAAATCCGGTTCAGAGATGAGTTCTTCAAGCAATCCTTCCCATACGCCTTTGTCACGCCACCGACAAAAACGGCGATGCATATTTTTCCAATCGCCATAATCGGGGGGTAAATCTCGCCAGGGGGCTCCTGTCCGTAAAATCCAGAATACCGCATTAATAAATAGTCGATTATCATAAGCGACACGTCCCTAGGTGCCCTGACGTCCTGGTAAGTGAGGCTCAAGTAAATGCCAAACACGATCAGAGATATCGTGACGACACTATCTAGGTGTCCGCCTGTTTAACCAATATGTTGTGGGGCACCGCCAGGTATACACGCAGGTATGTCTGCTGGTGGATGTAAAGATGATGGCGTAGTCCCGTCGCCGATCTGTACTGCCGCTTTACTCTTGCTTACCGGCAATTTGATACTTTTGGTTGCCACGGCCGTATTACCATATTCGTCTTTAGAAATAACAACCACGAAAAGTGCTTCGGCAGCTAATGCTGTGATGTTGTAGTATTTTTTGGTGTCAACTTTCGCCTGCCAGTTAACCAAATCGCCATCAAATGGTGTCTTTATCCCATTAACATAAATACGCGTTGTCGCAATTTTACTTATGTCCTTCGCCGTACCAGAAATTGTAAGCGTAGTACCAGCAAGAGATGCATTCAATACTAACACCGGGGGCAGTTTATCTGTACGTTGCACCGGTGGAACTGTTTTTCCGTCTGAGTAGTCCAGTATTTCGTCGGCCAATGGGGGAACCCGGGTTGCTATGGTTCTGTTATTGGTGGCGAATTCATAAGCGTATGCGTACCGAAGAAGATCGTTGTCGCTGTAAGCTGGGCCAATGAATGTTAAGTTAACAGGAATACCAGTGTCCTTCATGGTCCCCATGCTCACTGAAACACTTGGGATGCCCAAGTGACGGAGAACATAGTTGGTGTTTGAGTAAAAGTTACCGTTCTGCAATGCTTCTTCGTACGAGACATCATTGACATCTGCGTTGGCCTTACCGATGTTGCTGTTTGCGGGAAAAACAATGAGATCAAGCTTCTCCGCCTTCATCCAGTCCTCAAGGTCTATCTTTCGCGTTTCTTCGAGGCCGCGGAGCATAGTCGCAAAACCCGGTAATTTCTCGATGGGCTGGACCCCAGCTTTGATTGTGTCGATGAGCAATTTATAATCTGAATTTCGATTAAATCCGCGACACGCATCGACGGATCCTGGCGGGTTCGGAAATACTGTTGCCGGGTCGATATTAGTCCAAGAAGGGAAATTCGGGTCTCCTACGTTCTTGAGGAACTCTTCGGCCACATAGGAATTTATATAGTTAAACTCCAATTCCATCCAGTCGAGTGGAATAAGTCCGCGTTCTTCCATTGTTCTAGTACCTACACGGTCCCCCTCATAATTATTCTGGAGTGGGAAATCGATTTCAATCACGTCAGCACCAAGCGCACGAAGGTTTGCAGCAGCCTTATCCCAAAGTTCAATGATAGACGGCCTGATGCGAATGGGAGCACTTCCACCAAAATCTTTGCCAATGTACATCTTTGGAACGCCAACTCTTCGTCCCTTCAACGAATTTGTGTCCCTGAGTTCAAGATAGGTTTTAGGGCGTGCTGAAGTCACAGCAGGTAGTTTGACAACCTTCTGATGACGCCAGAGGTCTCCCTCTGTGATCGGATCATCAACCACTACCACATCCAAGACTCGAAGCATATCCTCAACAGTACGTGTATGCGGGACAACCACATCACGTATAGGGTACAGAGGCCAATTGCCTCGGATTGAGATCAATCCACGTGAAGGAGTATAGGCCACCAGAGCATTGTTAGAAGCAGGTGAACGACCAGACGACACGGTTTCCTCTCCCATCCCGAAGGCCGCAAAATTTGCAGCCGTTGCGGTAGCTGAACCGTTCGATGAACCGGAAGACCATGCGGCCGTAAGATAGTCGGCGTTGTAGGGACTTTCCGCACGACCATAAACACCTCGCTGCATGCCACCGGCTGCCATCGGAGGCATGTTTGTTTTTCCGATGAGAACCCCACCAGACTCCCGAATCTTTTTAATCGTGAAGGCATCATCTTTTGCTATCAGCTTTTTGAAGGCAGGCGATCCCGCAGCTACGGTGAGACCAGCAACCATATAGCTATCCTTAACAGTGTAAGGGATCCCGTGAAGAGGCCCGAGTATAATGCCTTCAGACCGCAGACGGTCTGCCTCCGCAGCCTCCTCAAACACTCTTGGATTTAAGACAGGAATGGAGTTCAGTTTTATACCATTGAGATCATAGGCATATACTCGGTTCAGGTACATTGTCGTCAATTCGACACTCGACAACGCACCAGCCTCCATCGCTTGCTGCATCTGTTTGATGGTTGCTTCTTGCAGCGAAAAAATCCGCGTGTTGGATGCATCAGCAGTTGGCATGAATACCATGTTCATGAATAATGAGCCCATCACTACTAGTACGTTGTTAGGTATGCTCCCGGTGAACTTCCTTAACCAGAATAGCCATGCATTACATGTAATAGGTTGACCTGACTGAATGGCAGTTATACTTTCTAAATCCATAATTAATCTCCAATAATGGATAAACGTAAGGATTCGTTAATTTTTTAATAGATAAATAAGTTATGTTTTATTTAATTTATATAACCATTAGTTGTCTTTTTTTGCTAAGGGCACATACTTGATGATGCCGCGCACGATAAATTTCACCTATCCGCTCGATAAATGAAGCGACAATTGCATTTCATCTATTGAAAAATTTTCACACAACTAGCGCCATAAATTACGGCTGCAATTTACCCATTTTTCCTTTGAATCTGTAGCACGGTAACCAATTCTGCACAGTTAGACGGTATATTTTGCACTTATTAAACGGGGTTAACACTTCTATCATAATGCACAGTACAGAATAAAATGCCTAATTAGATGAAAATGATTGGAATACATGCAGCTATGATTTTAGCTGAACTTGTACCTACTTGGGTGACCGGGTAGGTCTACTCACCTTAGACCCCTTAAGGATTACGAAGAATGGCTCAATATTGTTAAGGATAAAGCGTTTCGGGCTGGCGTTCCTCTCAGGGCAGAACTGCTCGCGTTAGTTTATAATTCTGGTGACAATCTCGGTCTTGAAGCCGAAGCAGAAAGTTTGGGGTTCAATTCTTCACGTATTCATCCAGATATTTATATGAACGAACTTCTGGTCGGTATGCGTATGATTCACCAGGTTCTTCCTGCGATATTGAAGAAGCTGGAAATTGACAAAGAATTTGAACTGGATCCATCTGCTTTTCATATAGGATGATTCCGTTATTGAACACCAGTTCATCTGGCAGCCATCTAAAACCGGGATGTTTTGCCAGATGTATAACGAGTGTATAAGACAGAACTTTAACTGAAATAGCAATTATTCTTAAGTGCATCTTTCGTTATGAAAGCATACTGAAATCTGATGCCAGACAGCTGCGTATACAATTACACATGACTGTAAGAAAGTTTCGGTACAGTTAGAACGATTTTGCAGGCGAAGATGTATTGACATGCCCAGAATTCTCTTCTCAGTTAGCCACTAACACTTTATTAACGAATAATCCTACTCCTGCACAAAAGTCACAACGCCTGCGCACACGCCCAGGCGGAACTCCATGCCCACTGGAAATTGTAGCCACCAAGCCAGCCAGTGACGTCTACCACCTCACCGATAAAATAGAGTCCTTTTACCTGATTAGCCTCCATTGTTTTGGATGAAAGCTGATGAGTGTCCACGCCGCCCATCGTCACTTCAGCAGTACGATAGCCTTCAGTACCATTGGGTTGTACTTGCCATGATTGAAGATTTGTCATCAATTGTTTTTGCTGAACTGAGTTCAATTGCTTAAGAGAAACATCTGGGAGTTGACCGAGTGTTTGCAGACATTCTGTCAGCCTCTTCGGTAATAATTTTGCCAAGGTATTCTTTACGCTTTGGTTTGGGTGAGCACTCCGTTCTTTCTCCAGAAACGTTTCCAGATCAATATTTGGAAGTAAGTTAATACTCACAAACTCTCCCGGCTGCCAATAACTGGAAATTTGTAAAATTGCCGGGCCGGAAAGTCCTCGGTGGGTAAACAGGATATTTTCTTTGAATAGCGTACCATTTTCAGCGGTGGCAATGGCGGGAACGGACACACCGGAAAGCATATGAAGTTGCTCCAGTAATGGTTTATGCAGAGTAAAAGGCACGAGAGCGGCGCGGGTTGACAAGACTTTCAGGCCAAACTGTTCTGCAACCCGATAACCAAAAGGGGTTGCGCCAAGGCCTGGCATAGATAACCCACCGGAAGCGATGACTAGTGAGCGTGTACTTACTTCTTTTCCATTAACAGTGATAACGAAACCCAGCTCTTTTTTTTCTACGTGGTTAACTTCGCTACGCAGACGAACAGTGACCTGACCAGCCTCACACTCTTTTAGCAACATATCAACTATCTGTTGAGCTGAATCATCGCAAAAAAGCTGTCCCAGGGTTTTTTCGTAGTAAGCAATGCCATGGCTCTGGACCAGCTCAATAAAATCCCACTGTGTATAGCGGGCCAGGGCAGATTTGCAGAAATGGGGATTAGCGGAAAGATAAGCTGATGGCTCCGTGTACATATTAGTGAAGTTACAACGCCCACCGCCGGACATCAAAATCTTACGCCCGGTTTTTTTGCCATTGTCTAGAACCAGCACCCGTAAACCACGTTGTCCGGCTTGAGCTGCGCAAAACAGACCGGCTGCACCGGCACCCACAATAACTACATCAAATCTTTCCACTATTTCTCTCTTTATAACCGAATAATTTAGCGGGAACTTCCCTTAAAGTGTTGCATTTTTGATAATTTTGCGGGAAAAAGTTCCCGTATGACCTGAATTTGTCAGATAAACTTATTTTTTGTCTTAAAATTGTCAATTTTTTAAAAGATATGCAATTTTATGATATATAAGGAATATTCTCATTTCTTATTGTTATCTGGTTGTCATGAAATCAAAAAAAGTTCATATTTCACTTTCCCCGCTAGCATTTGTCACTGATAATGCGCCGCGTTCATGTCCAACTAACTGGCTTAACGTTTATGCTACATCTTTTTACTGGCCTGGATTTTCACACCAGCCTAATGTTAGTACTGGCACTGCTGTTTGTGCTGTTTTATGAAGCCATTAATGGCTTTCATGATACCGCGAATGCGGTAGCAACAGTTATTTATACCCGTGCTATGCGAGCACAGTTCGCAGTTGTCATGGCTGGGGTATTTAACTTTTTTGGTGTTCTTCTTGGTGGATTAAGTGTCGCCTACGCGATTGTACATTTACTCCCTACCGATCTTCTGCTCAATGTCAGTTCTGCTCATGGTCTTGCCATGGTGTTTTCCATGCTGCTGGCTGCCATTGTCTGGAATCTTGGTACCTGGTATTTCGGTTTACCTGCATCCAGTTCTCATACCCTGATTGGTTCCATTATTGGTATCGGCTTGACCAATGCCATCGTGACCAACTCTTCTGTGGTTGATGCACTGAATGTGCCGAAGATGATACAGATTTTCCTGTCGTTGATCCTCTCTCCTTTCATCGGATTGATCATTGCTGGGGCAATCGTGTTTCTGCTGCGCCGTTACTGGAGTAGCACCAAGAAACGCAAACGTATTCATCTGACACCCGCTGAACGTGAGAAGAAAGACGGTAAACGTAAACCACCTTTCTGGACGCGTACTGCGCTAATTTTGTCTGCGGTAGGAGTAAGTTTCTCTCATGGGGCGAATGATGGTCAGAAAGGCATTGGTTTAATTATGCTGGTGCTGATCGGCGTAGCTCCGGCGGGATTTGTCGTAAACATGAATGCTAATGGCTATGACATTGCCCGTACTTACGATGCAGTTACTCACCTGCAACAATATTATCAGCAGCATGGTACCGCGTTATCTCATGCCATTGAACTGACGCCATTGGTTGCTGTTGTTGAAGATGAGCCGGAAGGGCGATTCCATTGTGACAGTACTCGCGCTGTAGTTGTTCTTAATCAGACAGAAAGCATATTGAAGGGCATTCAGAGCTATAGTGGGCTGGATCCTGAACAGCGTAACAATATGCGCCGTATGTTGATGTGTATTGCCGATACTGCGGAATCTGTGGCTAAACTGCCGGAAACCAGTGCTGAAGATGCCCGTTTTCTGAATAAACTGCGTAAAGACTTATTGCATACTGTTGAGTATGCACCTGTCTGGATCATCATTGCGGTGGCACTGGCACTGTCCTTGGGAACTATGGTTGGCTGGCAACGCGTTGCGGTGACTATCGGCGAGAAGATTGGTAAGAAAGGTATGACCTACGCACAGGGTGTTTCAGCGCAGATGACTGCGGCTGTTTCAATTGGTGTTGCGAGTTATACCGGGATGCCGGTTTCGACTACACAGGTTCTTTCCTCTGCGGTAGCGGGGACGATGTTGGTTGATGGTGGTGGTGTTCAGGGTAAAACAATCAAGAACATCATGTTGGCTTGGATACTGACGCTACCGGTTTCAATTGGGTTATCTGGTATTTTTTACTGGTACGCTTTGAAACTGATTTAATTGTTTTGATGAAAAATTTGAAGGCGGTATGGGTTAACTATACCGCCTTCTTGTTTTAGTACCAAATCAACATAGAAATCAGACAAACAACAACTAATCCACTCAGCGCGCTCGTCAGAATAAATTGCCTTCTCAGCCGTTCACAGCGGAGCACCACTTCTGGATCATGATGATCCAGGTAACGTTGTGAATTGATATAGTGCACGAGCCTTATCTGCTTATTGAGCTGTCCATGAGCAGTAAAAAAACCGTTACCGTCTACTGATTGATAAAGCAAGGGATCGGACTGGCGAAGAATAGACAACAATGCCCGCAGTGAAGAGAAGTAGCGCATCATATTCATAATGCAGACAAGACACAGCGCCCAAAACAGTACAATTGAACTGAACATAATCCCCCTCCTTAGAATGGTTTAGCCAAAGCTGTCACAAAAGGAAAAAAATCAAAATTGCAGGCGGTGATGCCTTATATTTATTGTAGGAAAGATAGTCAGATAGTACAAAAAACCCTTCTTTGGAGCAAAGTTATTGTCTTTCTTTAGCGTGGCGGTTAAGTCGTGGTGATTGTAGTATATGAGCATTTTTGGGTGGAAGTGGAGAAGCATAATTATTACATTAAATACGCCTGAAAAAGGATTATTAACATAATCGATAATAAAGAAAAATTAATTAAGATTTCTCTTTAAAGGCAAATTTTTTAAAAATAGATTGCTGTCATTACTCATTATAGATTTTTTTGCGCGCCTATCCAAAACACAAAATCAACGGTATTTGTTGAATCAACTGTTAATGAGGTGATAGCAAAGCGAATGGCAAAGAAACAGCAAATGCAATGACTGCGTAAAAAATACACATATTTTTATGCTCTCCTAAGCGCTCTGGAGACGCAGCCAGCGCTACGGTCAATGAATCGGCTGATAACTCGCATTAAGACGTTTAGCCAATCTCTCAAGTTGCTTATCCAATGTCCAAAGTCTTGCTCCTGGCGTTATCAGGGTCGATGCCAGCAACGTAATATCAACCAAACCACATCCAAGCCCGTACAGTTTTTCGTTTTCAATAAACGCCATCACTTCGGCAATACTGGCCTGATGGCTCGGAGGTAAGAGACCTAGATCACCAAGTGTTCGCAGTCTTGGAGCCGGAGGGGTACCACAGGCTATCTCTGCCAATATCATTGGATGAATCAGAACCAGATCCCAGCTCAGCAACTGAATCAACCCGTCATTCCGGTTTTTGAAATGGTCAACCCAGACGGACGTATCAACCAAAATAGTCATTGTGCGGATGGCTCCTCGCGGCGGGGAATCATCTGCATTTCAGGCGATGCACCGCCGAGCGAAGCCAGCCTTTTTGCCGCCTGCACCCGAACAAACGTTTTCACCGCTTCCCGGAAAATATCAGCTTTGTCCATGCTAGGATCGGCCATTTCCAGCGCCTGTGCATACAGTACATCATCAATCGTGACAGTAGTTCGCATTTGATTACCTCATTGGTTCAGATATTGATGTAATATTGCATCAATATCTGAACCAATGCAAGAGCATAAATCATCGAGTGCAATTGCTGTTAACCTGTTGCCATTTTAGGTGATTTGGCAATAGCTTTTTGCAATGGATAAGCCACTGACCTACTGGTTTGCAAAATAGGATCCCATGCAAAAAACTCGATTTGAGCATGGAAAAACATAGATTGGAACATGGATTGGATAAGAAAGACTATAAACCCAAGGCTTGATTTTGTTCTCTATCAAGTGGAAGGAATAGCGATTGTGGTATATGTTGTTTGTTTGGTGAATGTTCTTTGCTTGCGATAAGTTGTGATCGAAACGCATCTTAAGGGCATTCTAAATAGGCATAAGATAGTGGCAATTTGCCCTGCCAACTCATTAATCGGCATTATGGAAGGAGCTCGCTTATGGCTTATGAACATATTCTTGTTGCGGTTGATTTATCCCCGGAAAGTCAGGTATTGGTACAAAAAGCTATTTCCATGGCAAAACCGTACAATGCCAAAGTTTCCCTGATCCATGTTGATGTTAACTATTCCGATCTCTACACCGGTTTGATTGATGTTAATCTCGGTGATATGCAGCAACGCATTACTGACGAGACTCGCAATGCGTTGAAAGATCTCTCCGCAGGGACAGATTATGGCATTCAGGAAACCCTGAGCGGTAGCGGTGATCTGGCTCAGGTATTAGTTGATGCGATTAAGAAATATGACATAGATCTGGTTGTTTGTGGTCATCATCAGGATTTTTGGAGCAAACTGATGTCTTCTGCCCGTCAGCTGATTAACACGGTTCATGTTGATATGCTGATCGTTCCTTTACGTAACGATGAATAGCCATAGACTGAAAATTTATTCGATAAAATCGCCTGCTTATGCAGGCGTTTTTTTTGATGAAATGGGGTGTTGTTTGGTTTATGCCCGATGCAATCAAGAAATTTTTTTTACCTTTCTATAAAAAAACTTCTTGAAAGATGAATATAAAACAGTGATATATTTAAAGGGCAAACACAACTTACCTCACATTTTCGACAAAAATAATTATTAGAGAATTGCTGAGGAGACATTACAACCAAAGTAGAAATAAGGAATAACTATGAGCTGTTTACTCTCTTTGTCTTCATTTCTTGGATCGATTCAACGCAGGGATGAATATCAACCAGAATATCTTCAGGCTGTCCGGGAAGTATTCACCTCTCTTTGGCCGTTCCTTGAACAAAATCAGAAATATCGTGAACAAAGTTTGCTGGAGCGTATGATAGAACCGGAAAGGGTTATCCAGTTTCGAGTTTGCTGGGTAGATGATCAAGGTAAGGTTCAAGTGAACCGTGCATGGCGAGTGCAGTTCAACTCAGCTATTGGTCCGTATAAAGGTGGTATGCGTTTTCATCCATCGGTGAATCTCTCTATTCTAAAATTCCTTGGCTTCGAACAAACCTTGAAAAATGCGCTGACGACTTTACCGATGGGTGGTGGTAAAGGGGGTTCAGATTTTGATCCCAAAGGAAAAAGTCAGGGTGAAGTGATGCGTTTCTGTCAGGCGTTAATGACAGAATTGTACCGCCATTTGGGGCCCGATACCGACGTTCCTGCGGGGGATATTGGTGTAGGTGGCCGTGAAGTGGCTTTTATGTCAGGTATGATGAAAAAGCTCTCTAATAACACCGCTTGTGTATTTACTGGCAAAGGTCTCTCTTTCGGTGGTAGTTTGATTCGTCCGGAAGCAACCGGTTATGGTCTGGTTTATTTCACCAATGCCATGCTAAAACGTCATGGTATGAGCTTTGACGGTATGCGGGTGTCGGTTTCCGGTGCAGGTAACGTCGCACAGTATACTATTGAGAAATGCATGGCGCTGGGGGCGAAAGTGATCACTGCTTCTGATTCCGGTGGCACAGTGGTTGATGAAGAAGGTTTCACGCTGGAGAAATTGGCTCACCTTGAAGAGATTAAAAATCAGCACTATGGTCGAGTGGAAGAGTATGCCAAAGAGCGGGGGCTGACGTTCCTGAAAGGGTTACAACCCTGGTCTGTGCCGGTTGATATCGCTTTGCCATGCGCTACTCAGAACGAGTTGGATTTGGATGCGGCTAAGGTCCTTATCAAGAATGGCGTTAAAGCCGTAGCTGAAGGGGCGAATATGCCAGCAACCATTTCAGCGACTGAAGCCTTTATTGAAGCAGGCGTGCTATTCGCACCAGGTAAAGCAGCCAACGCGGGCGGCGTGGCAACATCGGGTTTGGAAATGGCGCAAAACGCAGCACGTTTAGGCTGGAAGGCTGAGAAAGTGGATGCACGTTTGCATCACATTATGCTGGATATTCATCACGCCTGTGTTGAGTATGGTGGCGAGAGCAAACAGACCAATTATGTTCAGGGTGCGAATATTGCCGGATTTGTAAAAGTGGCTGACGCTATGCTCTCTCAGGGTATCTTGTAAATTAAAGTGATCAGCCGCAATATGCGGCTGATATTTTAACAAGGATAGATATCAAAACGGTGGTTTTTTGTGGTGATAGCCGCTGATGCAGCTATTCCAGCTAAAGGTTCTGCATAATCAGGTCGCTTTACCACGACACGGCGTTTTGCCAGAGCTCGTGCAGGGGATAGCAAATTATCAGCATCTTCATCGGCACCAACCAGAGACTGAAACACCCGCATCTCTTTCTTCACCAGTGCACTTTTCTGTTTATGTGGATACATAGGATCAAGATAAACCACATCAGGCTGCGGTGTAATATCGGTCAGTGCTGTGATGCTGGAGGCATGGAGTAATGTCATGCGTTCTCTCAGCCAGCCGCCGATTTCTTCATCCTGATAACCACGTTGAAGCCCATCATCCAGCAATGCTGCGACCACAGGATGGCGTTCCAGCATTCTTACATGACAACCCAGTGATGCCAGTACAAAGGCGTCACGTCCCAGACCTGCGGTAGCATCCACGACGGTTGGCAGATAATCTTTTTTGATTCCTACGGCTTTCGCAACGGCTTCACCTCGTCCGCCACCAAAGCGGCGGCGATGTGCCATGGTGCCTGAGATAAAATCCACATAGATGCCGCCTAGTTTGGGCTCATCCCTTTTGCGGAGTTCGAGATGTTGAGGTGTAAGAACCAATGCCATGACAGCACTTTCGTCATGCACCAGCCGCCAGCGTTTCGCCAGTTGAGATAAGGCGCTGCTATCAGCGCCTTGTTCACAGATTAAACAGATACCCACCCTGATTATCCCTTGATACCAGAACTACGCAGCATTGCATCCAGTTTGGGTTCACGGCCCCGGAAACGTTTGAACAGTTCCATTGGATCTTCAGAACCACCACGGGACAGAAGATTATCAAGGAAAGATTGCCCGGTTTCACGGTTGAAAATCCCTTCTTCTTCGAAGCGTGAAAAGGCATCAGCTGCCAGCACTTCAGCCCACAGATAGCTGTAGTAACCTGCGGCATAACCACCGGAGAAGATATGACTGAATGAGTGTGGGAAGCGGCCCCATTTAGGTGAAGGCACTACGGAAACCAATTTTTTCACTTTCTTTAAGGTTTGCATGATCTGAGCACCTTTTGCTGGATCATACTCAACATGCAAACGGAAATCGAACTGACCAAACTCAAGCTGACGTAGCATAGCCATTGCAGCTTGATAGTTTTTCGCTGCTAAAAGATTATCCAGCATAGATTGTGGCAGGGGCTCTTTAGTTTCATAGTGACCAGAAATAAATGCCAGTGCTTCTGGTTTCCAGCACCAATTTTCCATGAACTGGCTTGGCATCTCAACCGCATCCCATGGCACGCCATTAATACCGGAAACAGCAGCAGTTTCAATCTGGGTCAGCATCAGGTGCAGACAGTGACCGAACTCGTGGAACAGCGTGTTTACTTCACTGTGGGTGAACAGAGCTGGTTTACCACCAACAGGTTTGTTGAAGTTGCAGTTCAGATAAGCGACTGGTTTTTGCAGCTCGCCGTTGGAATGGCGCATCTTGCTGATACATTCATCCATCCAGGCACCGCCCCGTTTATGTTCGCGCGCATAGAGATCCATATAGAAACTGCCGTGCAGCTCATTTTTGTCATCATATAGATCGAAGAAACGGACATCTGGGTGCCAGGTTTCTACATCATGGCGCTCTTTGGCAGTAATGCCATAGATACGGCGAACAACTTCAAATAGTCCTTCAACAGCTCGCTGTTCAGGGAAATAAGGACGTAATTGTTCGTCATTAATAGAAAACTTATGCTGTTTTTGTTTTTCGGCATAATAAGCCATATCCCAAGCTTCCAGCTCGTGGGCGCAATGATGCCATTTCGCAAAACATGTTAACTCATCTACTTCTTCTTCACCTTGTGGATGAGCGCGTTTTGTCAAATCATTCAGAAAATCCAAAACTTCCTTAGGCGTTTTTGCCATTTTGGTTGCAAGAGATTGTTCAGCATAATTTTTGAAGCCAAGCAATTGGGCTTGCTCATGACGTAGTGCAAGGAGTTCAGCCATCACTTCGCTGTTATCCCATTTACCGGCATTTGGGCCTTGATCAGAAGCACGAGTTTGATAAGCGTGATAAATTTCCCGACGTAATTCACGATCTTCTGCATAGGTAATAACCGGCTGATAACTTGGCGCTTCCAAAGTCAGCAGCCAGCCTTTTTTTCCTCTCGCTTCTGCCTGAGCTTTAGCTGCGGCAATCGCACTTTCAGGCAGACCAGACAAATCTTCCACATCAGTAATTAACTTGGTCCAGCCCATAGTGGCATCAAGCACGTTATTGCTGAATTGAGAACTTAAATCTGACAAACGTGCGCTGATCTCGCCATAACGTTTCTGTTTCGCCTCAGGCAGACCGATACCTGACAGTTTAAAATCGCGCAATGAATTTTCGACAGCTTGGCGTTGAGGTTGAGAGAGTTTCTCAAACTCAGCACTCTCACGTAATGACTTATATGCTTGATACAGGCCCTTGTGTTGACCTAACCAGGTACTGAATTCAGACAGCAATGGTAAACTTTCTTCGTAGACTGCACGCAGCTCCGGACTGTTTTTAACTGAATTCAGATGATTGACTGGTGACCATGCACGTGACTGTTTATCATTTGCTTCAGCCAGTGGCTGACACAGATTGTCCCAGGTAAAAACGGTATTCTCGGCTAGGATCTTTTCGACAGTTTGGCGGTAATTTGCAATGACTTCTTTTACAGCAGGAACAACATGTTCTGGTTTAATAGAAGAAAATTTTGGTAAACCGGATGGAACGAGTAACGGATTAGTCATATAGGGTCCTGTTTGTGTTTGGGATACATGGCTGAATGAGCAGTGTATCGTAATGGGTATCGGCTAATAAGATGTAGGTAAAATTCGGCAAACTCAACGCGAATATCAAGTTTTTTAACAACAAAATTTAATGCTTTTTAGGAAATTGATGAATTGTTTCCGCAGATCGGTTCAGAAGCCTTACAGCACGCGCTATAATCGGCATGTTTTCATAATTCTTTCGTATTGATATGGAAGATCATCGTCCCCGGTGGGGCGGCTGGACTTCAAATCCAGATGGGGCCGCCAGTGGTCTCTGGCAGGTTCGACTCCTGTGATCTTCCGCCAAAGCTTGTCTGGGGTTATCTCACCAAATCTGTGGCAAGGATGTATAATAACGGGTATAGATTTTTACTATGCACTTTTGAGCTATATACAGATGCCGTTAACTAATTATCCAGAATACCGCATTAATAACTACGGAAGATGTTATTGATCTTCTGGAGCAGTTATCTGATAGATTTGCTAAAGATTTTCGATTTGGCCTAGGCCTTCTTTGGGAATATCGATATATTTGCGAAATAATGGCAAGTTTAGAAGGTATTAGTACATTAATTATCCACAAGGGAAAAGATGCAAAGATAGATCCTCCATCCTCCATCCTCCATCCTTTATTCTTGGTATAAATAGATTCCATGCATTGCGTAAAGAGATAAACCGTATCACCTCTCGCTATCAACGAGACGCACGTAAGGAAAAACAATTTCACATTTACCAAAATCTCCTACAATTTTTTGATAAAAACAAGACACTATTAAATCCAAAATATCGTTTTGATGGTGAAAAACTTATTTTAACCCGGTAACAACATGAAAAAAGAGGGTTTAACCCTCTTTGAACAGTAGATAATCTATTATTTTGTAATCAATTTAAATAAATAAAGAAAAAAGGGCTGTCCTAAATAATGATAAATTCTTCAAAATAACGCCAGAGCAGTATGCTGTTTTTAACAATAAAAATTATAATGATTAAACGGGTATTTAAGCGTTAACAGATCGCGAAAATAGCTTGTAAAAATAACGATATGAGTTGATTTTAGCGTTAAATCACATTAAAGGTATAAAAAGAGGCGTGATTTAAATAAAACCGTATAAAAGCAATGCTATTGGGTAGGGTAAAATAGTGTAAAGCAAGTTTAAGTGAGCGTATTTAATGTATCTTGGTGTTGTATAATAACACTGAAAGTAACCCAGTTCGTATTCGGTTAAATCGTGTGTTTGAGGATTTTGTTATTCTTATTTGTCCTTTTTTTACTGGGTATATAAGCATTAATATAGTACGGGCACGTCAACATAGCTCTGGCGTGGTTTCAGAGGAAAAGCAATCAATATGATGCAAGTACTGATTCTGTTTATATGCTGGTTTTTTGGTGCCAGAAGGAAGCAGGTTACTGATGAACTTCTGGTTGCCAGTTCTGGGAATCAGAGAAGGTTGGAGATATTCTTCCTTATTCCAACCCTAACTCTTTTAACTTCCGCGTAATGGTATTA
This sequence comes from Photorhabdus tasmaniensis, assembly GCF_011189505.1. Classification (GTDB taxonomy): domain Bacteria; phylum Pseudomonadota; class Gammaproteobacteria; order Enterobacterales; family Enterobacteriaceae; genus Photorhabdus; species Photorhabdus tasmaniensis. Next base: position 44,962 of record NZ_PUJU01000019.1, on the reverse strand, counting down.
CGCCCCCAACCTAGTAGCCGTGCAGCATCCTGCTTATGTCCTTGGCTATGTTTAAGTGCACAGTTAAGTAAAGTACGTTCCAGCAATGGTAAGGCTTCAGATAGCAGATCCTGCTGACCATTTTCCAACGCATTTGTTGCCCAGTGAGCGAGTAGCTGCGGCCAGTTTTCCGGCATTGTTGTTGCCAATGTTGTCATGCTGGTTTCAGGGTGATGAGTTTCAAATAATTCAGGCGGCAAATCTTGTACTAATACTTCCTGACTCGCCGCCATCACAGTTAGCCAGCGGCAGATGTTTTCCAACTGGCGAACATTGCCCGGCCAGGGTAAGCGCATTAAAGCAATTTCTGCGTCAGGGTGGAGAATTTTTGCTTCTACCCCCAGCTCTTTGGCAGTTTGTTGCAGGAAATGACGGGTCAGACGAGGGATATCCTCCACTCTGTCACGCAGGGGGGGTAATTGCATACGAATAACATTCAGGCGGTGATACAGATCTTCACGGAATTGGCCTTTTTCTACCAGGCGTTCTATATCCTGGTGGGTTGCAGCAATAATCCGCACATCCACTTTCACGGGGGCATAGCCACCAACCCGGTAAAACTGGCCTTCGGCCAATACCCGTAACAGGCGGGTCTGAATGTCTAATGGCATATCGCCAATTTCATCAAGAAATAGCGAACCGCGATTGGCCTGTTCAAATCGGCCATGACGTACTTGATTGGCGCCAGTAAAAGCCCCTTTCTCATGACCAAACAGCTCTGATTCAATCAGATCTTTGGGAATCGCTGCCATATTAAGTGCAATAAATGGTTCATTTGCTCTTGGACTGTGGCGGTGCAGGGCATGGGCTACCAATTCTTTCCCTGTACCGGATTCGCCATTAATCAGCACACTGATCGAGGAACGGGAAAGGCGGCCAATAATGCGGTAAACATCTTGCATAGCAGGCGCTTCACCTATCATGTCGGAAACCGGTGTAACGACCTGTGGATTTTTAGCGGGTTGATTCTGTTCGCGGGAGTGGCTAAGTGCCCGTTCCAGCAGTGCGACGGCTTCATCAATATCAAAGGGTTTTGGTAAGTAATCAAAAGCGCCTTGTTGATAGGCACTGACTGCGGCATCCAGATCAGAATGGGCTGTCATAATAATGACCGGCAGCAACGGGTGACTTTGCTTGATATTGTTCAGCAGGTGCAAGCCGTTCATTCCCGGCATACGGATGTCAGAAATCAGGACATCCGGTGTGTTTTGGGCCAGCGCGGTCAGTACACTGTCAGCGTCTGCGAAACTGATGCATTCCATCCCCGCGCTACTTAGCGCCCGTTCAAGTACCCAGCGGATTGAGTTGTCATCATCCACGATCCAGATTTTTCCTCGTTGCATAGTTATCCTTTATTGCTTGATCGGTAAGTAGATAGAAAATTCTGTGTGCCCCGGCCAGCTGGTAAATTCTATTTTACCGGAGTGCTGATCTATTAAATTGCGGGCAATGGATAGACCAAGACCGGTTCCGCCTTCATGAGCACTGACCATCGGGTAGAACAGTGTGTCCTGAATCTGTGGCGGGATACCTGGCCCGTTGTCTTCCACATCTATTCTGGCAGCCAGACGATAGCGCTTACCATGCAGGGTGATTTGGAAAGCAGTCCGGGTGCGCAGGGTAATGGTGCCACCCTGTGTGCCCAGAGCTTGCAAGGCGTTACGGGTGATGTTCAGCAGCACCTGCTCAATCTGATCCGGGTAGTGAGCCAGTTCTGGCAGACTCGGATCGTAATCTTTTATCAGTGTGACGTTATCCGGCATCTCCAGCGAGACTAATTGATAGACTCGTTCAGCAACATAATGAATGCTTTGTTTAATTTGTTCGCCCGGATGTTGTGGGCCAAGTAATCTGTCTACCAGATGACGTAACCGGTCCGCCTGTTCAATAATCACCTGGGTGTATTCCTGCAAAGCAGGATCAGGCAGTGCTCTTGAAAGTAATTGTGCGGCTCCCCTCAGCCCGCCGAGGGGATTTTTGATTTCATGTGCCAGCCCCCGAACCAATTCCCGTGCCGCTATCTGCTGGGCTTGTTGTACCTGCTCTTGGCTTAACCGGCGTTGACTATCCATAGGCGCCAGTTCCAGCAAAATAAACTGCCCGGAAATGGGTTGGGCACTGAGCGACATAATATGAGAGCGGTTATTAACCACTAACGTCACTTCGTTGTCAGTAAAACTCTGACCACTGACTAAACTGGATCGCATTAGTTCTGTATCCAGTGAAAAGTAACTGAACAGCACCGGAAGAGGTGTACCTAATAGTTTACGGGCACTCTGAGCTAATAGTTGCAGCGCTGCATGGTTGGCATAGCGGATCACGAGATCGGTATCCAGCACCAGTACGCTGTTAATCAGTGAGTTTAATATTTGCCCGGTATCGGGTAGATTTTCCGTTTTCATTTACACTCCCGCCACATCCCCGCACCTTTTTGGTGCACTGTATCATATTCGAACGTAAAACCCAGTCAAAGTCTGAGCTCAGGGAGCAGGAAAAAGGCCCATCCGAAGATGGGCTAAAGGTTTCACGGCAACAAAAAATGATCAGCAGGAACGGCGCTGGTAATTACACACTGTAATACAGTTCAAACTCCAGTGGATGTGGTGTCAGGCGGACACGTTCCATTTCACTGTTTTTCAATTCAATATAAGCATCAATGGCGTCATCAGTGAAGACACTACCACGGGTCAGGAACTCACGGTCGGTATCCAATGCTGCCAGTGCTTCATCCAGAGAAGAAGCGACGGTTGGGATCTCTTTGGCTTCTTCCGGTGGCAGGTCATACAGGTTTTTATCCATCGCATCACCCGGATGGATTTTATTGATGATACCGTCAAGGCCAGCCATCAACTGAGCGGCAAAGGCCAAATAAGGGTTAGCTGCCGGGTCAGGGAAACGTATTTCAATACGGCGGGCTTTGGTGCTGGCGACAACCGGAATACGGATGGATGCAGAACGGTTACGGGCAGAGTAGGCCAGCATAACCGGTGCTTCATAGCCGGGAACCAGACGTTTATAGGAGTTGGTTGTCGGGTTGGTAAATGCGTTCAATGCACGGGCATGTTTGATAATACCGCCGATGTAGAACAACGCCAGTTCGGACAGACCACCGTATTTGTCACCGGCAAACAGGTTGGTGCCGTTTTTGGACAGGGACATATGACAGTGCATGCCGGAGCCGTTATCACCAACCAGTGGTTTTGGCATGAAGGTGGCGGTTTTGCCAAAATTGTGCGCCACATTATGTACGACGTATTTGTAAATCTGGGTTTCGTCAGCCTTTTTGGTCATGGTGTTGAAGCGAGTAGCAATTTCATTTTGACCAGCAGTGCCAACTTCATGATGGTGAGCTTCCACAACCAGTCCCATTGCTTCCATCGTCAGGCACATGGCTGAACGTAAATCCTGAGAAGAATCAACCGGAGGCAGCGGGGCGTAACCGCCTTTTACCGCAGGTCGGTGGCCTTTGTTACCGCCTTCGTATCGAGTTCCAGAGTTCCATGCTGCTTCAATATCATCAATATGGTAGTAGGAACCGGACATAGAACTGCCGAAACGTATGTCGTCAAACAGGAAAAACTCAGGTTCAGGCCCACACAGGACGGTATCTGCAATGCTGCTTGAGCGCAAAAAATCTTCAGCGCGTTTGCAGATGGAGCGTGGATCGCGTTCATAGCCTTGCATGGTGCCGGGTTCCAGAATGTCACAACGGAGGATCAGAGTGGCATCATCAAAGAACGGATCAAGCATCGCTGTACTTGAGTCTGGCATCAGCACCATGTCGGATTCGTTAATACCTTTCCAACCGTGAATTGAAGAGCCATCGAACATTTTGCCATCTTCAAAGAAGTCCGCATTAACCTGATGAGCCGGAATGGTCATATGTTGTTCTTTGCCTTTGGTATCAGTGAAACGCAAATCGATAAACTTCACCTGATGCTCTTCAATCATGGTTAAAACATGTTCAGCGGACATACTCGGTTTCTCCTGGTTTGTGTCGGTCTTGGTAAAATGGTTTTAGATTAAGACTTAAAGAAAACACAATTACATTGTTTTACCTTAACAAGGCTATTTACGCGTTTGCAAACTTATAGTTGTGAAAAACAATCTTATTAGATGAGAAAAACAATTGCGAAAAGCGTGCCAACTTTCTGACACCTTGCAATATACTGTGTTATGGGTATCCCTATGATGAGATGCCTTAATATTCAGGAAGATTGCACTATATTGGTGCGATTATGTTACTATCCTGCACCCTGTCGGTGCATTTTTATCAATAGTGCATCTTTTATAGGCGTGAAAGGGATCACAATTCCATTGGTATCAAGTTGTTAAGAACAGATTCTTGTGATCCTGTTTAGTCCCTCGACCAATGTGTGTACAATAGCGCGCTATTTCTAAATGCCTGAGGCAAAGTTTGTGATCGAAAAATTGCGTAATATCGCCATTATCGCGCATGTTGACCATGGTAAAACTACCTTGGTTGACAAGCTGCTGCAACAATCCGGTACTTTCGGTGACCGTGCGACAGCAACAGAACGTGTGATGGACTCCAATGATCTGGAGAAAGAGCGTGGAATTACTATCCTCGCAAAAAATACCGCCATTAAATGGAATGACTACCGTATTAATATCGTAGACACTCCGGGACATGCTGATTTCGGCGGTGAAGTAGAACGTGTTATGTCTATGGTTGACAGCGTACTGTTGCTAGTCGATGCCATGGATGGGCCTATGCCTCAGACCCGTTTTGTAACGCAGAAAGCGTTTGCTCATGGTTTAAAACCTATTGTCGTTATCAACAAAGTTGACCGTCCTGGCGCACGTCCTGATTGGGTTGTCGATCAGGTGTTTGACCTGTTTGTAAACCTGGGTGCGACTGACGAGCAACTGGACTTCCCAATTATCTATGCATCTGCACTGATGGGCATTGCCGGTACTGAGCATACTGATATGGCCGAAGATATGACTCCGTTATATCAGGCGATTGTCGATCATGTAGAGCCACCGAAAGTTGATCTTAATGGTTCATTCCAGATGCAGATTTCTCAGCTGGATTACAACAACTATGTTGGTGTTATCGGTATTGGTCGTATCAAGCGTGGTACGGTTAAACCAAACCAGAACGTCACGATTATTGATAGTGAAGGTAAAACCCGGAACGGCAAAATTGGTAAAGTTCTGGGCCATTTGGGCCTGGAGCGTATTGAGAGTGAGCAAGCGGAAGCGGGTGACATCGTTGCGATTACCGGTTTGGGCGAGCTGAATATCTCCGATACCCTGTGTGACATCAATGCAGTTGAAGCACTGCCGCCACTGGCTGTTGATGAGCCGACGGTAAGCATGTTCTTCTGTGTTAACACCTCTCCTTTCTGTGGTCGTGAAGGTAAATATGTCACTTCACGTCAGATCCTTGAGCGCCTGAAGAAAGAGCTGGTTCACAACGTCGCACTGCGTGTCGACGAAACCGAAGATCCAGATGCGTTCTGTGTTTCTGGCCGTGGTGAACTGCATTTATCTGTGCTGATTGAGAACATGCGTCGTGAAGGTTTTGAACTGGCGGTATCCCGTCCGAAAGTTATCTTCCGTGAGATCGAAGGCCGCAAACAAGAGCCATTCGAGCAGGTGACTCTGGATATTGAAGAGCAGCATCAGGGTAATGTGATGCAGGCGCTGGGTGAGCGTAAAGCTGATCTGCGTGATATGTTGCCAGACGGTAAAGGCCGTGTGCGCCTTGATTACATCATTCCAAGCCGTGGTTTGATTGGCTTTCGGACTGAGTTCCTGACCATGACCTCGGGTACTGGCCTGTTGTATGCAACATTCAGCCACTATGATGATATTCGTGTGGGTGAAATCGGTCGCCGTCAGAACGGTGTCATGATTTCCAATGGTCAGGGTAAAGCGGTTGCTTATGCGCTTTACAGCTTGCAGGATCGTGGTAAGTTGTTCCTCGGTCATGGTGCGGAAGTGTATGAAGGCCAGGTAATCGGCATTCACTCCCGTTCCAATGACTTGACAGTTAACTGCCTGACAGGTAAGAAACTGACAAACGTCCGTGCGTCTGGTACTGACGAAGCGACAACCTTGTCTCCACATATTAAGAAAACCCTGGAACAGGCTCTGGAGTTTATTGATGATGACGAGCTGGTAGAAGTGACTCCTGTGTCGATTCGCCTGCGTAAACGCCATCTGACAGAAAACGACCGTCGTCGTGCGCATCGCAGTAAAGAGGCGTAATCTTTCCTGCCATGCAAATGCTTAGGGCGCCAATGGCGCCCTAAGTTTTTTGGGATTTATTTATTCAGTTAAATATATCTGAGATTATTTACCCAGCAATTGATAATACGTTGGGTTGTCATCACATTGCCCGCCGCCACACTCCAAAATGGTAGAGATCAAATTTGCGGTAATTAATACGACAAATATGCCAATAATAATCTGACCGAAAACAGACTTGCTTTCCTTTTCTTCGGTCTTTTTCTCCAGGCTTTTCAATATCAGCATGACTGATATGGCAATAATGGCAATAATGGAGCAAAGGAGGGCCCAAGTATAAAAATGCAGACCAAAAAGGGCAGAACCATAGCCAATATCGCCGGGTGTTATGTGTAAAAACACTTGTCGGATTGCAATAATTCCGGTCACGATACTGCCGATAAGCGCGATGCCATAGTGTGCGCTTTTTATACCAAAACGGAGATTAAACAGGAAACCAAATCCTATCATAATCATGCCTGTTCGCTGTAGCAAACATAATGGGCAAGGGAGTTCGGAAAGGACCAGTTGATAATAGAAGGCAACGGTAAGCGCGGCACTGATACCAAGTAACCCAATGATGTTGAATATTATGCCGTAGTTGATCGTCTGTTTTGCTGCTAATACCTGATTCATCAAATTGTCTCCTGTTAAAAAGATAGATTTAGCGAATCAGTCGCATGATGAATAAACCAGGCTATGGTTGTCACCAAGAGAAGACCCCATAGAGCATAGCTAGTTTTATTCTTTCCAACCAAGGTGGTTATGACCGCAAATAATGCGATCAAAAACGGTAAAAACATGTACATGGTTCACTCTCCTATAATGTTAAAAACATTCAAACCCTTCACCTGAGCAGATAGTCTTCTTCAGGGGAGGAATTCATAATACCAAGCTTGATACTGCTTGCTTTGATATAAGCGATCAATCATCCAAAGACCGGTTGACCATAAAGAAACACTTTGATGCCATTAATCAGGTCAACTATCTGTTGGTCTATTCGTACCGTGCTGCAAATAATAATTGTAGTCAATTTTTATTGTATTTGCCATCACTTGGGATAATGAGTGTAATTCCATTTGAAGGGGCTGTTTATGCTTTAATGAGCTGTTTTTTATTTAATAGTTAAGCAGGCAATGATTATGGGAGGTGAATTGCATCCCTGCTTTAAGGTTTTCCCATTTATTATCATTATTGATGGTGTTGTATTTAAACGGCTCAATTTATCCAATTTTCTACAATTAACCCATCTACGCGGTTGAATTCCTTTTCATTGTTAGTGACTACAATGAGTCCTGAACTTCTGGCGTGGCTTGCAATATGTAAGTCATTAATACCTATTGGATTGCCTTTCTTCTCAAGGCTTGCACGAATAGCGCCGTAGTGATAAGCCGCCTTTTCATCGTAAGTGACTACTGTGAGGCGGGATATAAAATCTTCAACAGTTTTTAAATTTTTTTCAGGAAAAACGCTTTTTTCTGCTCCGTGGATCAGTTCGGCAAGTGTAATATTTGACACAACCATACGTCCTGCATTGATATTAAATTTTTCTAATACCTCAACAGGGCGACGTTTAATGACATAGATAGCGATATTAGTGTCTAACATATACTTAAACATTAAAACGCCTCACGTTCTGACTGGTGTTGAGATGCCCTTTCAGGTAGGAAATCATCGGTTGGGCGTTCATCACTCATGAAGAAACTATCCCAGACATTTTCTATCGGGGAAATGATTCTTTCTTTACCGATTGCTCTGACCGTAACGTTTTTAACATTATCAGGGAATCTAACATCAGCGGGTATCCTGACATTTTGTGTGCGGTTGCTTATGAAAACTTTACTTGAGTACATATTTTTATTACCTCAGTCATATTGAATTAAAATAATTATAATCTGATTTATGTATATAGCAATGCTATATTGCATAAAATGGTGGTAAATTCTTCTTGGTAAAAAATTCCTTTAGCATCAATTCCCTTCGAGAGCTATGAGTAGCTGATAGATAGTATTTTTCTCTTGAGAAGGCTGAAATACGAGTGGTGGTTGGCTTTTAATCGACTTGGGCCATTTATACCTTGTGGCGAATACTTGATAACGGGAATAAAAACCCCTCGATGTTTTACCGTGAGGGGCTGTTATTGATATTTAATGTTTTCTTTAGTTTTTACTCATTTAATGCTTCGGCTTCTGTATTATCAGAAGCTGATTTAGAGCGGACTTTCGCAAAGAAGACAATCGTTACAATCACCATTGCCGCCAGGCCGATAATGACAGAGATATTCCAATCCAGGGCAAAACCTTCTGGCGCGAATGCTAGATAGGTGAAGCATACTGCGGTCATAAACATGGCCGGCAGGGTGGTGATCCAGTGGAATTTATCGCGGCGCAGCAGCCATGCTGATGCAGCCCACAACATAACCATTGCTGTGGTTTGGTTCGCCCAACCGAAGTAGCGCCAGATAATATTAAAATCGGTTTTGGTAATCAGATAACCGACAATAAACATGGGCACACTTAATAACAGACGCTTGGTCATTTCTTGCTGAGAAATATTCAGAAATTCAGCAATGATAAGGCGGGCAGAACGGAATGCCGTATCGCCGGAAGTAATTGGCAGGATCACTACACCCAGGATGGCCAGAATACCGCCAACCGTGCCCAGCAGCGAAGTGGAAACTTCATGAACCACCAGAGAGACAGTACCCTGATCAATCACCGCCTGTAGTGCGTTAGTGTCTTCATAGAAGCTCAGACCCAGCGTACACCAGATCAGCGCGATAATACCTTCACCAATCATTGTACCATAGAACACAAAGCGGCCATTTTTCTCATTCTGCATACAACGCGCCATCAGCGGGGACTGAGTCGCGTGGAAACCAGAAATCGCGCCACAGGCAATCGTGACGAACAACAGCGGCCAAACAGGCAGGTCTTTCGGGTGAAAATTAGTGGTGAAATCCAATCCTTGTGAGTAGAAAGGCTTATCGCTCATAGCCAAACCAACCATTAGCGCAACAGACATAAACAGCAACAACGCACCAAATAGTGGATAGAGACGACCGATGATTTTATCAATCGGGACCAGTGTCGCGAGAATATAGTAAGCAAAGATAACGCCAACCCAGATGGCAACGCTATCCCAGCCTATAGCCTCTTTTAGTAAGTTGTTCAGTAAGCCTGCCGGACTCAGCACAAATACCACACCAACCAGCATCAGCAGAATGACAGCAAAGATATTCATGAAATGTTTCATGGCCTTGCCCAGCTCATTACCGACGATGACGGGTACTGACGCTCCCCGTGCACGAACACTGAGCATACCCGAGAAATAATCGTGTACTGCGCCAGCAAAAATACAGCCGAATACAATCCACAGCATAGCAAGTGGACCATAGAGAGCACCAAGAATCGGGCCAAAAATAGGACCAACACCGGCAATATTAAGTAACTGAATTAACCAAACTTTTGGTGTGGACATCGCAACATAGTCAACACCATCTGCCATCGAAATCGCGGGGGTTTTTCTTTCCGGTCGAATGGTGAATATCTTTTCGACAATTTTGCCGTATATGAAATATCCAGCCAGAAGAAGCCCAATACAAAGGAGAAACCACAACATAAAATAACACCTTACTCTATTTTTTTGATCTGGAGGCTACTTTATCGTTTCATAAGAAAAATACCGTGAAGTAATTCGCTTTTTACTTTTTCGTACTGTTTTCTAATTAAAAATACGATTAAAGTAAAAAGTTATTAATTAACCAGGAGGTGGTCATGCTATATATCTTCGATATGGGTAATGTGATTATTGATATTGATTTTAAAAGAGTTTTAGCTGTCTGGAGTAATTTGAGCGGCACACCTCTTGCGACATTGACTAAAAGTTTCTCAATGGGAGAAACGTTTGAAAAACATGAGCGTGGTCAAATTACTGATCTGGAATTCGCTGATACGTTATGCCAGGAAATGAATATTTCACTCAGTTTTGAGCAGTTTACTGTCGGATGGCACGCTATTTTTATTGATATTCGGCCTGAAATCATTCAGATAATGAATAAATTACGTGAAGCAGGGCATCGGGTTGTGGTGCTATCCAACACAAACCGTCTGCACCTGGATTACTGGCCGCATCATTACCCAGAAATTGCGGCATCGGCTGATTACCTCTACCTGTCCCAAGATTTGGCAATGCGTAAACCTGAACCTGATATTTTCAAATATGTTCTTGAAGCAGAAGGTTTCTCACCGGATCAGGCGGTATTTTTTGATGATGTGCTGGAAAATGTGGAGGCGGCCAGTGTATCAGGAATCAATAGTATTCATGTCATTGACCGGCAGACAGTGCCGGATTATTTCAAAACAATCGGTTTTTCTGAATAGAATTAGTCATTGAATGGAGAATCGGAGATAGTGCGTTGATGCTCATCTCCGGTAAGGAAAAATATGATTGCGTTAATCCAGCGGGTAACACAGGCAAATGTTGTTGTTGAGAACGAAATGGTCGGGGCAATTGGTCTTGGTCTGCTGGTATTGTTGGGCGTTGAAAAAGAAGATGATCAACAAAAGGCAAAACGGTTATGTGAGAAAGTGATAGGGTATCGGATATTCAGTGATGAGCAGGATAAAATGAATCTGAATGTCCAACAGGTTGGTGGCAGTTTATTGGTTGTTTCCCAGTTTACGTTGGCTGCTGATACTCAAAAGGGAATGCGCCCTGGTTTTTCTGGTGGCGCAAGTCCGGATAAGGCTGATGAGTTATATCGCTATTTTGTTGAACGATGTCGCCAAAGTGGTGTAAAAACAGAAATCGGGCGGTTTGCTGCCGATATGAAAGTCAGTCTGACAAACGATGGGCCAGTCACTTTCTGGTTGCAGGTATAGCCACGAAAAGCAGCCAGTTAAAGCACAATTACCCCCGATTACACATCATTATCAAAAGAAAGGGGCAGTTTCTATGTATCATCTGCGAGTACCTGAAACAGAACAAGAACTGGAAGCATATTATCGATTTCGTTGGGAGATGTTGCGTAAGCCACTGCATCAGCCTGTAGGCTCTGAGAAAGATGGTTATGACACCATGGCTCACCACCAGATGGTGGTGGATGAGAAAGGTAACCCGGTGGCGGTAGGGCGTTTGTATATCAACGCAGATAGCGAAGGGGCCATCCGCTTTCTGGCAGTACATCCTCATGTGCAAGGCAAAGGGCTAGGAAAACTGATCGCAATGGCTCTGGAGTCCGTTGCTCGTCAGGAAGGGGTTAAACGGGTGGTATGCAGTGCCCGTGAATACGCGGTAGATTTTTTCAGTAAACTGGGGTTCGAAAATCGCGGGCCAATTACTAGCCCGCAGACAACCCCGATTCGCCATTTTCTGATGATCAAACCTGTTGCGACACTTGATGATATTCTTCACCGGCCGGATTGGTGCAATGAACTGCAAAAAGCCTGGTACAGACATATTCCCCTCAGTGAAAAAATGGGGGTACGGATCTCTCAATATACCGGCCAGAGTTTTATTACCACGATGCCGGAAGCAGGGAATCAAAATCCTCACCAAACTCTCTTTGCGGGTAGCCTGTTCTCACTGGCAACGCTGACCGGTTGGGGGTTGATTTGGTTGTTGTTACAAGAACGCCAATTGGGGGGTGATATTATTCTGGCTGATGCTGATATCCGTTACAAAAAGCCTGTTATTGGCAGGCCAAAATCTGTTGCGGATCTTAAAAATATGAGCGGCGATTTGGCTCGCCTTGCTCAGGGCAGTAAAGCGAGAGTGAAGTTGGAAGTGACTGTTAGCGGTGATCATGGGCTAGGTGCCGTGTTTACCGGCACCTATATGGTACTGCCAAATGCTTACACGGCGATAGCTTGATAAGAAGCACGTTGCAGGAACAGGATATTTTCGTTTTGGTCTTAAATGCGGTAGCGAGAGCTGTTCAGGATAACAATTTGGATATGTCTAGTTTTGTCCGCTTGGTATTAACCAGAGTAACAAAGGAACGCCACATTCCTAATGCCACAACGCAGGCGGCGATCCGTGAGCTGGAAAGTGGTGGTGGTACAAGTGTAGGTACTGTAGATGAATTTTGGGATGAAATTTTTAAATAAAATATGCTCAAAACTATTTAAACTGTGATCTCATCCCAAATAGCCCAATTTTTGGGCTATTTGGTGTGATTGGTTGTTTACACGGCTATAGCTTAGTAATTGAGCAGGTTTCACAGTTTATGGTAGATATCTGCCCTTTATCGATAGTTTGAATTTCTTTGCCTGATTGTTTATCAGTAGCTTCAAGTGTGCCACTGATGGAACTTCTCACGTCGTCAGCAGAAAGATCTCCTTGTACCCGCAGAGTGAAATTGCCTTTGCCCTGTAATTTCAACGGAACCCAGCCCCATTGATGCAAAATAGCTAAATCCGCATCCATGCCCTGAAAACTTAAAGAGAATGGTTTCTGTATCTGTTGATCTACTGTGCCTTTAATTTTCAGTAACCCATCATCAACAGAGGCATCTAATTGGTCGAGGATGAGTTTATTTCCCTCTGTGTGTAATTTAAGGTAAGGGCGGTTTAATTCAACTTTGTTGAATGTTGCGCTGGTGGCACTCAGATTTGAAGAACCGCTCCAAATCCCCCATCTTCCATCTTTCAGTAATTCCACATTATGAACATAACCATTAAGAGCGGTAAGCTGGAATGGAAAATCGGGATTGATATCAATCAACAGGCTGTTATTGATTGTCAACCCGTTAATGGAAAAGCCGGATATCCACTCAGGCAATGATTGTTTCAGTAACTGATGCCAGTTTTGCGGCAAGGTATAAGTTAAACCAGCAACCGTTGCATTTGCGATTTTGAACTGTTTTGTTTGGTGGTTCCATTGCGCTTTAATGTGGAATAATCCCTTTTCCCAGCGGGCAGTAAGATTGGAAATATTGAGTTCATTTCCGGCAAGAAGAAGGTGACCAATAGCGTCGGTGACATAAAGATCATTTAGCGTCGTATCCATGACGTTGAAATCAATAATTCCTTCTTTCTCTTGCCAGTTCCCGTTAACCAAACCGACATTCTTTACTGAGGCATCCAGATAGTTAGCAGACCAGCTTTTACCTTCTAGTTTGGCATTAGTGAGGCTCAGATCTTTAATGTTCACTGCGGGTAGTTTACTGGCTTTCAGCCATAATTCTTCAAGTGTCATTGAAGTCTGCCAACGAATATCACTGATAAGTAAGTTATCCCACTGCCAGCGCCCATCGGGTAGACGTTGCCCATTCCCGGATACCGAACCGTGTGCCAATGTTGCACCAAATGAATTGATAATCAGTGTATTCTGTTGGCTATTCCCTTGCATAATCACCTTTTCAAGAGAAATATCATTTAAGTTCAGCTTATCGGCACTGAACTGAAATTTCCCACTCCCTGCCAATCCATCTGATTGAGGGTTCCAGGGAGTGATCCCGCCGGTAATATTTTGCCCTTGGATCGGCCAGTCTGCATTTTCTGACTGAATAGACATTTGATTGAGTTGCAGGATATTGGCGCTAAAAGGTAAAGATTTTTGCTGACCTTTTATCGCTAATTGGCCCTGTTGCAATAACAGACGGTGGAAATGACGCGGGGAAGTGAGTTGCTGCCAACTGAAATCGAATGCCACAACCTGAGCTTCTAAGGTAAAAGAGAGTTGTTTATGACTAAGGGCGATATTGGTGAATGTCAGGGTACGGGGTTGTGACCAGCGATGTTCGATATTGCCAATCTGAACTTGATAATCACTGTTATTACTGAGCCATTGACTCAATTCGCGAGCGCCCCAACTTGTCTGAATAACGACATAAAGAGTGACTCCTGTCAGTATTAGCAGTAATGACAGAGTAACCAGCAATTTCCCTAACCATCTCATCATCAGACTCCAGTTTAATCAGCTTATTACCTCCTTTTATGCCGTAATTTTTGCGTTCACTCAAGAGATGGTGAATAAAAATTATGAGCGAGGAGAAATTATTATTTGTAACACTTGCATAATTGAACGATAAAACCACAATACCAATAAATAACTATATTAGTTGTGAATTTTAATAATTTTCAGATATTAATTTTTACTTAATTGTATCTTTCGGCTCTCATGCTAAGTTGTTTTTTATTAAGGTGTTATTGGGCTTGTATGAATTGTTAATAGTTATATTGTGTGATTAATATAATTATTAAATCTCTATTTTATTGTGTGGAAATATAGCTAATAACATCTGGATGAATTAATGTGTTAATGGATGGTTATAAGTGGAATAATGATATTTTCGTAATTCCCTCTATTCCTTTCTCCGTTTGGCTGATTCTTGAAATAAGACTTCATAGTTCACTTTCACCCATCTTCCAGCAAATAAATAACGTAAGGAATCTATTATGTCAGAAAGCATGAAACAAAAATTGTCGAATGAAAGCAGTATCCGTATGACCAGTCCACTTACTGGAAAGGAGTTCCTGGATGGACTAAACGATGGCCGGGAAGTCTGGGCTTATGGTGAACGTATCCACGATATCGCCCGCCATCCTGCCTTTCAAAATCCAGCCCGCGCTGTTGCGAAACTCTACGACGCTTTGCATGATCCCGTTCATCGTGACGTACTGACTACGGCTACAGATACCGGTAGTTGTGGTGTAACCCATCCTTTTTTCCGTATACCGCGCTCACAGCAGGATTTAATTGCTGATCGTGATGCTATCGCCGCGTGGGCTCGGATGAATTATGGTTGGTTGGGTAGAAGCCCTGACTATAAGGCCGCATTTCTTACCTCACTAGGCGTAAACCCGGAGTTTTATGGTGAGTTTGCTGATAATGCAAAGAACTGGTATGCCCGCTCACAGGAAAACGTGTTTTACTGGAATCATTCGATTATTAACCCGCCGGTAGATCGTCATTTACCCCCTGATGAAATTGGTGATGTTTGTATTCATGTTGAAAAAGAGTGTGATGATGGATTAATTGTCAGCGGCGCGAAAGTTGTTGCTACGGGGTCGGCGATCAGTCACTACAACTTTATTGGTCATTACGGCTTACCGATAAAGAAACGGGAATTTGCGTTGGTTTGTACCTTACCGATGAATGCGCCAGGTCTGAAATTAATTTGTCGTCCCTCTTACGCACTGGCGGCTGATAAAATAGGCAGTCCTTTTGATTATCCACTCTCTTCCCGATTTGATGAGAACGATACGATTATTATTATGGATAAAGTGAAGGTTCCTTGGGAGAACGTATTTATCTATGGAGATGTCAATAAAGTCTCGTTATTTTTTTCTGAATCGGGTTATTTTCATCGGGCTATGCTGCATGGCGTGACTCGTCTGGCGGTTAAACTTGATTTTCTTTGTGGATTAATTATTAAGGGTGTTGAAGTCACGGGTACGAAGGATTTTCGGGGCGTACAGACACGGGTTGGTGAAGTATTGGCATGGCGTAATATGTTTTGGGCTCTCAGTGATGCGATGATTAAATCTCCAGAGCCTTGGGGTAAGGATGCTCTATTACCTCGATACGAGTATGGAATGGCTTATCGTTGGTTTATGACGCTGGGTTACCCGCGGGTAAAAGAAATTATCGAACAGGATTTAGGGAGTGCCTTGATTTATGTTAACTCTCATGCCAGCGATTTTTCCAACCCGGAACTGTCTCCCTATCTGGATAAATACGTGCGTGGCTCCAATGGTTACAGCGCTGTTGAGCGAGTCAAGCTCATGAAACTGATTTGGGACTCGATCGGGACGGAATTCGCGGGCAGGCATGAATTATACGAGCGCAATTATTCCGGCAACCATGAAACTGTCAGAATAGATGTGTTACTGGCTGCCCAAGCCTCTGGCTTGGCGGATAGATGTAAGGGTTTTGCTGAACAGTGTATGAGTGAATACGATCTTGATGGTTGGATCGGTGACGATTTTATTTGGCCTTCCAGCCGCTAGAATATAAATCATCATCACGCACGATGATGAAATAAACGTGCGTGATGAGCTTGCTCACAAATTCTGTTACCTTACATGATTCACCCTGGTCACATTTTTATATGTTTTAACTTGTGTTTGTCGCCGATTTTTTTTCTAATCCAGCGTTGCCTGCTTTTTGGCGTTTTCTAAAGGATGAGTTTAACGTCGTAATAACTTACATAACTTTAACAATATAGCTGGGGTACATAGATGTATCATCTTGATGTTTATGGCACGCTCGTTGCGTCCGCATTAGTACTATTACTTGGGCGTAAACTTGTACAATCAGTCCCATTCCTTGAAAAATACACCATTCCTGAACCTGTTGCGGGTGGCCTGTTAGTTGCTCTTCTACTTTTAATACTTAAGCAAACGACCGGTTGGGAAATCAGCTTTGATTTGTCTCTTAAAGATCCTTTGATGTTAACTTTCTTTGCCACTATTGGCCTGAATGCGAATCTTTCCAGCTTGCGAGCGGGTGGTAAGGTACTTTTCACTTTTGTCTTTATCGTTGTTGGCTTGTTGTTGGTTCAAAACACCGTGGGTATTGTGCTGGCTGGACTGCTGGGGCTGGATCCATTAATGGGCTTGCTGGCGGGTTCTATTACGCTGTCGGGTGGTCATGGTACTGGCGTGGCTTGGGGTAAACTGTTCGTTGAGCGTTATGGTTTTGAAAATGCGTCAGAAGTGGCTATGGCCTGTGCGACGTTTGGTTTGGTGCTGGGTGGTCTGATTGGTGGCCCGGTCGCGCGTTTCCTGGTGAGAAATACAAAAACCCCAGGATTGAAGGCAGATGATACCGAAGTGCCGACGGCGTTTGAAAAACCTTATACCGGCCGGATGATTACACCGCTGGTTATGCTGGAAACTATCGCATTGATCTCTATCTGTCTGATGGCAGGTAATTTTGTGTCTGAGCTTATGCAAGGTACATGGTTTGAATTACCGACATTCGTCTGTGTATTATTTATCGGGGTTATCCTCAGTAACAGCTTGTCAGCGTTAGGTTTTTACCGGGTATTTGACCGGGCGGTTTCTGTGTTGGGTAACGTCAGTCTTTCGTTGTTCCTGGCAATGGCGTTGATGAGCCTGAAATTGTGGCAGATGGCATCTCTGGCATTGCCAATGTTAACCATTCTTGCGATACAGGCAGTTGTCATGGCGTTGTATGCAATTTTTGTTACCTATCGTGTGATGGGGAAAAACTATGATGCAGCGGTTCTGGCTGCGGGTCATTGTGGTTTTGGCCTGGGGGCGACACCGACTGCCATTGCAAATATGCAGGCGATTACCGACCGTTTCGGTCCCTCTCATGTGGCGTTTCTGGTAGTACCAATGGTAGGGGCGTTCTTTATCGATATCGTTAATGCGATTGTGATTAAACTCTATCTCTTGTTGCCAGTATTCCCGGCTGTGGCGGGGTAAGTTAGAAAGATACTGCGCCAGCTATTGAGTTGGTGCAGTATTGTTGTTGTGTTTCAGCTTTTCCTGTTCCTTATCTACGATGTACCTGAAGTGATTTACTCTGACATGGAGTTGCTCCGTAACGAACACTTTGTTACATTGTTCCTTGTGGCGCAACGAGGAGCGGTAAGGAATGATAAAGAGTTTCAGGCATAAGGGGCTGCGCCAGTTTTTTGAAAAAGGTGTTTCTGTTGGAATTAACCCCCAGCATGTAAACAAACTCCGCCAACGACTTGCTGTTATTAACGATGCAGAGGATGTAGGGGAAATCAATTTTCCTGGATACAACTTACATCCTTTGACGGGAGATAGGAAAGGGCAGTGGGCAATTACTGTTTCAGGAAACTGGCGTATTACATTCGAATTTATCGACGGTGATGCGTATATCGTTAACTATGAGGATTATCACTAATGAAAATGTTCAATCCCCCTCATCCAGGCGAAATTATTGCTGATTCTTTGGAAGAGCTAGGCTTGGGAATTCGTGATCTTGCGCGGGCATTAAATGTTGCTCCGTCTACGGCTCAACGTTTAGTGTCGTGTAAAGCGGCAGTCACGCCAGAAATGGCGGTAAAGTTATCTAAAGTACTTGGTAGTTCTCCACGGTTGTGGTTGAAATTGCAAGAATCTTATAGCCTTGATAAAGCAGAAAAGACGGTTGATATTTCTAAATTGACTCCGTTATTTAAACCCCATTTGTCTCATGTCTAATATTTAGACATATATATGCAGGGGTTATTACCTAATACATATATGTATTAATATTGGAGTCGTTCACTGATGAAGTGAACTTCTCTAATAATCCGACATTTCGCACCCCATTCAGGAATAAAAAGACTCATATAATTGACCCAATATTTTCAACAATGCATTCTGGTATGGCTGCATTCCCGTCACCATCCGGTGTTAGTTCCTTCGAAGGTTAAAACCATTAAACTGCACATCATTATCCAGTCCGTTGAGGATCATCGCGAGGAAGGCATCCCCATGAGAGACGGTATGCTCCGAGTGTTTTGGGATAATGGAATCAATGATGCGAGGCAACCGAACTTCATGACAAAAAGCAGCGATAATACCCAAATGATCAAGACGTTTAATGACAGGCGCTGGCGTGGACATATTGACTTTCCGGCAAATAAAAGTAACAGATTAAAACTGGAGACTGCCGTCAATCTCATCAACCCAATAAATCCACAAAATATGCGAAAGATCACACTATTTTTAAATCAGGAATGAGGTGCAGAATGACGGTTATATTTATACTAAATAATCTATCTCTTCGATAAATAAAGTACTTTGGCCTTTAGCTAAGGATAAAAAAATGAAAGATGACACTTTATATAACCCTATTGCACATCTTTACGAGAGCTTTTCAGATGCTGCTGACCATATCCAAGTAGAAATCAGAACTATCTTCAATTTGGCAGGAGATATACACGGAAAATCAGTGTTAGATTTAGCCTGTGGATATGGTCTCTTTAGTCGAGAATACAAAAATCGTGGTGCGTCAAAAGTCATTGGAGTCGATATATCAGATAACATGATAGCAATTGCGAAAAGCAAATCACAACAATACGGTGACGATATCGAATTTCACGTAAGAGATGTCTGCAAGATGGAGTCATTTGGCGAATTTGACATAGTGAATGCAGCCTGGTTATTCTGCCATGCAGAATCTATTGAAGACCTTGAAACTATGTTCCGTGTCATTGCCGCTCATCTCAAGCCTTCCGGCAAACTAATTGCGTATACCTTTGAACCTGATTATCGATTAGAGAAAGGGAATTATGAAAATTATTGTATAAAAATTCTGAGTGAAGAGCCCGTGAAAGACACAACTCTCCTGAGAGCAGAATTTCTTACCACACCACCCAGCCCTTTCACTATGTATCGTTGGAGTCGTGAACAATATCAAACAGCGATCCAAAAGGCGGGGTTCAAACAATTTAGCTGGCAAAAACCAATGCTGTTAAAAAGCGATATTGAGGATTATCCCCTAGGTTTTTGGGATGATTATCAACGAAATTGCCTTGATACTGCTCTTGTTTGTCAGCTTTAACAAGATAATCCCCGAGATCCTCTGTTTTTCCTACACAAATCCCCCGATGAAAATCGAGGGATTTTTTTGAATTTCCCTCGTCCCGCTAAAATTTTTAGCCTGCTCTTATTCTCTCTAGAGGGTATATTTTTTCGTATGGTTTCTGTTTTATCATTCCGTGTATTCAAAATCGTAAAATAAGGTAGACAACGATGAAGCTTTTCAACGCTTTGGGATTTCACTGGGATCGGTCTGCTGTTCCTCTTATTGTTCCGATTCATTCTATTGAACGGGTATGTTTCCGTTTTCACCGGATGTTGCCAGAATTCGTTTGGGATGCCAGCGTGCTTGAAGGCAATCCTTTTACTTTCCCAGAAGTGAAGACATTATTGGACGGTGTAACCGTCGGTGGCAGGAAAGTTTCTGATCAGGAACAAGTACTGAATCTCGCAGAAAGTTCCAGGCGACTGTTATTTATGGTGAAAAAAGGTCAATTTGAGTTGACCAAAGCTACATTTACTGAACTTCACCGCATAGTTGCCCGCAACGAAGCCTTGGAATGGGGACGGTTCCGTGGAGAAGGGCAAGAGGAGAATTACACTCCAGATGTCAGTTTGGGTGAGTATGGTCGGCATACTCCGTTACCTACTGTACCCGGCGCGCCAGAATTGAACCGCATTTTTCAAGCCGGTATGGCTGCATTGGATGAGTGTCAGCCTTTTGAAAAAGGGGCTGCATTCTTCCTTTTCGGTGCGCTACAGCAATTCTTCTTTGACGGTAATAAACGTACTTCCCGTTTCATGATGAACGGTATTTTGATGTCAAATGGCATCGATGCAATCAGTGTACCTGCGGCAAAACTACATGAGTTCAACGAAAAGATGGTGCGCTTCTACTTGAGCAAAGATGCTTCTGAGATGATGGCGTTCCTTGTGGATTGTCACCCGGAAGCAGAGCAAATTCGTGCGGTGAATACACGAAATTAGCGATCACTGCGCCTGGCCTGTTTGGGATTCGTCCCGATATGTTTTCAATCATGTATTACCATAATGTGTACTTCGGTAACTAGCGTTCAATCCATGTTCTTTCCCCAAGGGGAGGATGTCAAGTGTAATTCATTTACCAGCGATTCTATACTCCACTTATAGCAAAAAATTTTTATTGCATTACAAATGTCATGCAATAGAATGCAATACAAATGTCATTACAGGAGATAACGTTATGAGTACTATTCAGATCAGAGTTGATGAAGAACTTAAAAAAAGTGCGTATCAGACATTTGAGAAACTGAACTTATCGCCATCCGATGCGCTGCGTCTCTTTCTGCGCTATGTTGTAGAGCATGAAAAGCTGCCGTTCGCTGAAGTTTCCGTTATGGTGGCAGATCATGATGAAGATGCAGACATCTTAGCAGTGGTGCGTGACCGTCTTAAAAATCCCGCTAGACGTATCAGGGTAAACCTTGATGATATTTAATATCGACTTCGACGAACGAGCCCTGAAAGAGTGGTACAAACTGGATCAAAGCATACGCGACCAGTTTAAAAAGAAGCTACGGAAGTTACAGAACAATCCCTATATTGAGTCAGCTAGATTACACGGTGATCTGGCTGGCTGCTTTAAAATTAAGCTCCGTTCTTCAGGCTTTCGTCTAGTTTACCAAGTGATAGAAGAAGAGATCGTAATATGGGTGATTGCTGTTGGTAAACGGGAAGATGCGAAAACTTATGAGATAGCGTGTAAACGAATTGTATAATAAATATACCACAATGAAATTGTCCCGATGCTGGGTGATAAGATTGAGGGCTTCGGTCTGACAATGCAGAGCATCCTAGCGTGATGATATTCCAATTACCGACACTGGCAGGCAAAAAACTCAGGGATATCCGCCGCAAAAACAACCACGATGAGGTGCTGGATTTCACCTGTCGGCGTGGCCGATTCGAATTTCGGGTTATCCGGCGCAGCCTGGCGAGACGGTTTTTGCCTTCAATCTCCTTTCTCAAGGTAGCCAAAAATGTTGATGTCTGGTTGTTGCCGATATTGGGCGCGATTATTCATCATGCCGGGTCGGAAATTGATCTAAAGTTTAAATCAACCAATTAAATCCCTGAAACTATTGATCACCTTTAATCTTAATCACTGGCGTTAACGTTTTGACGCGTGAATTTTTATCTGACAGCAGAGCAATCGGCATTATTACCCGTGAATCATAATCGTCTAATAGGTCACTCTGAATGTCGATAATGAAAGGGTATTGCGCCCTCGATTTAGGGATTTATTGCGGTAAACGGCGTACTGAGCTATCAAATAACCCCGTATTCATCATCATCGGTAAATAGCCCTGCACTACGCTCAAATTCATTGAAAGCGTCGATACCGGCTTTGTTTTCAGCTTTCCATTGCTGTCTTCTTTTCTCACGAACAACATCGGACAACATTTTATCTAGTGTTGCTGATAAGTTGATCCCTAAATCACGGGCTTCATCTACCACCTCATTCTATTTGGAATATTAGCTCTCCCGTCTTGTTATTACCAAAATTACTTTTCAAATAAAAATTAAAAGACAATAACTTCATGAAATAATTTGCAATGTAAATCCTAAAAAAACCAAAACAACTCACTTTTTTATAAACAGAAAAGATATTACGCCCTCATGGTAATTTTTATTCTTTGCTTTACAGCCAATCATTACAAAATCATGTTATATATTTAAGTTACATGTTTACGTATTAATAAAATTAGCCATAAAGATATATATCCCCGCTAAATTCTGTCGCTCAAGTCTCATAATTTTAATTTTTACTCTTTATCGATAGAAATAATCTGAGAATAACTGCCGAAAAATCAATTTAGCATTAACCTATAGTTATCAGCCAATAAAATTTTTCTATTATATTATTAACCAAATGTTGGGACTAAACACCTAGTCTGGAAATATCTTTATCAGTCAAGCAGAAAAACAAGTATTAGGGGCGAAAGTAAATAGCTCAGGAATGGAATCTCCATTCCTGATTATGGCGATTTAATTGGGTCCAGCTCTCATTTATTTATCTTGATGAGATATATTAGTGCCGCTATCTTGTACATGATCATTAAAAACAATAATAAAACTGTTATGAGAAGCAGAATATGATTTTTCAGTATCTCGCTGTATTACTGACAATATAAAACCATGCGTATCGGATAGATCCCACACCTTTACATCTTCACAATCAATATCTAAATATTCTTCTTTACCCTCTTCCCCATATTTACTAACCGAAACTTTAATTGGTTCACTTGAGAGATTTTTAACATAAATCATAAATCCTCCACTATATCAATAACGAATATTTGTATTTAATTCAATGGTATAATAACGGAAATTAAATTAATAAAACCAGTGAAATAATAAAAATTTTTTAGACAGATTGTGCCGAATATAAATAATTTATCTGTTCGCCATTATTCTCAATCTTGTCATTATAAATAATTATGTAGCCATCTGATCTAATTGAATACAACCATGTGACATTATCCTTGAATGCTACTGACATTAAAAAACCGAGCTCATCTGATCTACCCCATTATAGATTTATATCTATTCCCGTTTTAACCTTCTAGCATAACGTTGCGCTAATACCGCACACACCACTAACTGAATTTTAGCAAAATCCACCTTATATCCCCGCCCGCACTGGATGAGGGTTTACGGCGGATTTTGCTAAATTCTTCTGCTTAAATCTGGTAGATTCACCTGATTTTATTTATTCTTATAATTCGGCTTTTCATTCCTCAATAAATAATACATTATCAATTAAACGGAATAATTCAAAGAAAGCTCTGTAGCAGAGCATCTTAATAATTGGATAAAACCAGATATCCCTATTTTTGGCGGTGTTGAGAAACGAAAAACCCGCTCTGATATATTCTCAATCACGCATTACCATAATGTGTGCGTTCCGGTAACCAGCGTTCAATTAGGGCGATGGCATGTTCCGGGTAATGCTGGTGAATATGTCGGGCAATACGCTGTACTTCCGGCAACATACTCTGATCTCTTAGTAAATCAGCAACCTTAAATTCGGCATTCCCTGTCTGACGTGTTCCCAATAATTCACCGGGACCACGAATTTCCAGATCTTTTTGTGCGATAACAAAACCATCATTACTGTCTCTAAGCACTTGCAGGCGTATTCTTGCGGTACTGCTTAAGGGAGTTTTGTAAAGTAAAACACAATGAGAAGCGATAGCCCCACGGCCAACTCGTCCGCGTAATTGATGCAATTGCGCCAGTCCAAGCCGTTCCGGGTTATCAATAATCATCAAACTGGCATTCGGCACATCCACACCCACTTCAATAACCGTTGTTGCGACCAGAAGCTGTAGTTCTCCATGTTTGAAAGCTTCCATTATTTCCTGCTTTTCTGCGGCCTTCATTCGGCCATGTACCAATCCGACTTTCAGTGCCGGTAAAGCAAGAGTGAGCTCTTCACTGGTGGCTTGTGCCGCTTGAGCTTCCAGCACCTCAGAATCTTCAATCAGCGTACAGACCCAATAGACTTGTCTATTTTCATCAAGACAGGCGTTTTTGATCCGTTTGATCACCTCTTCACGACGTGTATCCGGGATTGCAACCGTTGTGACCGGCGTTCTCCCCGGTGGCAGTTCATCAATAACAGAAGTATCAAGATCCGCGTAAGCGGTCATTGCCAGAGTACGGGGAATCGGGGTTGCCGTCATAATCAGTTGGTGGGGATGAAAGCCTTGCTCACGCCCTTTTTCCCACAAAGCCAGACGTTGATGAACACCAAACCGATGTTGCTCATCAATAATCACCAGCGCCAGACCGGAAAATTTAACCTGTTCCTGAAACATGGCATGTGTGCCAACAATCATAGCGACCTGCCCATTGGCAATGGCTTCTTGTTGTTTCTGACGTGCTTTCCCTTTTTGTTTACCCGCCAGCCAGCCGATCTGAATCCCCAAAGGTTCCAGCCATTGCCGGAATGTATTTGTATGCTGTTCTGCCAGCAATTCAGTCGGTGCCATCAGGGCAACTTGTTTGCCATGTGCAATGGCCCGCAACGCAGCCAACGCGGCAACCAGCGTTTTTCCTGAACCAACATCTCCCTGAATCAATCGCATCATCGGAACATCTTTTGCCAGATCTTGCTCAATTTCTGCTACAACCCGTTGTTGCGCGTGAGTTGGCGTAAATGGCAGACGGTTGAGGAATTGCTGTTTTAACTCGTTTTCAGCCGGTAGCGATTGAGCGTGATGGCGTTGTGCGCCAGCTCTGACTGCCAACATACTCAGATGATGAGCGAGAAGTTCTTCCAGAATGAGGCGGTGATGAGCCGGGTGTTTGCCTGTTTCCAGCTCCGCCAGCGCAATATCTGGTGGTGGGCGGTGCAGAGTATGCAATGCTTGTGACAGGCTGATCATGGAACGGCTTAACGCTCTCGGCAGGAGTTCGTTGATCGCACAGGTATCAAGCAATTTCAGAGCCTGATCAATCAGCTTGCGAAGAGCTGCCTGACGAACACCTTCCGTTGTGGGATAAATAGGCGTTAATGTTTCCTGAAGCTGTACGTTTCCAGCATGATTTTGGATTTTATACTCAGGATGGATAATTTCCGCGCCATGAATACCTTTTTTGATTTCACCGTAGGCAACAACCTGTTTCCCTTTTGCCAGATTGTTTTTTATTGCTGCGGTGAAGTTAAAAAAACGCAGTGTAAGCACACCGGTACCATCACTGATTTGGCAAGTCATCATTCGGCGGCGGCCAAAAACAACATTGGTATGGAGGATTTCACCTGTGACTGTGGCATGGATACCCGGTAAAAGATCATTAATCGTATAAAGGCGTGTTTGGTCTTCATAACGAAGCGGGAAGTGCAGCAGTAGATCCTGCAAATTAATCAGTCCCATTTTTGCCAGTTTAGCTGCCTGACTTGCCCCGACGCCATGCAGGGATGTTAAAGGGATAGCATCAAGCAGTTGGCCTTTCATACGATTTTTTTCTCCATTGATTGTGTGGCAGTCCATCCTGTTTTACCGGGCACGATTGGGCCCGGTTCATTATCCATAATAATACAGACGGGTTTAACGTAATCAACGGAATATTCCCCCCAATAACGGGGTAAAAATCATACTGATATGCCGTGGTAAGCTCCTGTAACAGTCAAGGTCATATATTCTTGTATATCAATTAAATTCAACAGCGTGATCTCATAGTGATAAAAAAATAATCAAAAAAAGGTGTTTAAATTCTACCTCTCATCTGTATAACCCTCTGTAGCCCCAGTGAACAACATGCCATTTGGGCAAATTAATGGCGTGCATTTTATCCCCGGGTTTTGTCTGTTCTTGGTTTATGTCTCGGAATTGAGGGCGGGTTTGTCAGGGGATATATAGCTGGGTTGTGCTATCAATATTTGGGAGAAATAATCATGGGCCAAAGAAAATATCTGACTCAGTCAGAAGTGGAAAGCCTGTTGGAAATGGCGAAAGTCGGCGCTAATCCAGAGCGGAACTACTGTTTGGTGTATATGAGTTTTATCCACGGCTTTCGCGTCAGCGAAGCCAGACATTTACGGTTATCTGATATGGAGTTGAAAGAACGATGCCTGTATATCCGGCGGCTAAAAGGCGGATTTTGTACTAACCATCCTCTGTTGCTCCGTGAGGTCCGGGCGATTAAGGCGTGGCTCAAAGTGCGCAAAACTTTCTTGGGGGCAGATAGTGATTGGTTGTTCTTGTCACGTTCTGGGAAGCCGCTTACGCGCCAGCGGATTTACCAGATTATTAGTCGATTAGGGCAATTGGCGAATATTGCCGTCGTTTCGCATCCGCATATGTTGCGCCATGCCTGTGGTTTTGCCCTTGCGGACCGGGGAGTGGATACCCGGCTGATACAAGATTACCTTGGACATAAAAACATTCGTCACACTGTACGTTATACAGCGAGTAATGTTGAACGTTTTCAAGGAGTTTGGGGTGTGAAAGGTAAGCGTTGATCGTTACATTTAGGACCATTTTGACAATCCAGATAGACTTGTCATGAAACTATACTGAAAATTTTCTAATAAAAAAAGATACAGAATTGTATATCTTTGTAAAGCATTATGTATCTACCCTGACCGAACAAAAATAACTCAATTCGTCTGCTTTTAACACATGCAAATCCCAATCTCTTAGGCTCCTTGCTTGAAATTGTTGCTCTTATTTTTCGGAGACAACAACAAAATATCCTTAAATTTTGATGATTACCGTTAAGTTGTTTCGGTAATGCTGTATTTTCATACTAAAATACCAAAGTTTATCTCAATTGTCAAAATGGTCCTAAGTGACAAATTTATGTACAGCTAAGTGTTGCTGTTTATCAGCAAATGGTATGTAAAGTTAAGTCTGATTTTTAATCTATAGTTAAGAGAGATTAATGAAATGAAAAAGATATTAAAGATAAGCGTCGTGGCGGCGTTGGTTTTGGGTGCAGTTTCGACTGCTAATGCGGCGAAGAATGCTGTGGTAACAATTTCTGGCATGGTTTTGGCTGCGACGTGTGATGTCACTACCCCTGGTTCAGGCGGTAGGGTGGATACAGGGAACTATCAGAAAACAGCATTTAAACCTTCGAAAGATCATTTTCCAGAAGCAGGTATTGGGGTTTATGTACCTGAGAGTGAAAGACATTTTTCTATTGCTCTTGCTAATTGTGATGAGGAAAACAAGGAGGCAGATAAGGTTAAGTTGTACGTGACAGGCAATACGCTTAGTAATTCGGGTGGTTATATCTTTAATGCTGAGAAAGATAAAGAGGCAGGTATAGCACTAACTTATAAAGAGGGTGGGGCCGTAAAGACTGTTAAAGCCGAAAGTACAATCCCTGTGCACGTTGCTGCTGTGGCAAAACCGACTGATAAACTCAAGGTCAATGATAGTGCAGTGGATTTCACTGCGTATATGGTAGCAAAGGCCGAACCTACAGCAAGTCAGACGATTGACGTGCCCATTACCTTCTCCTATGCATATAACTAGTTGTTTGTAGTCTTGGCCTGAGGAGCACCTCCTTGGGCTTCCTTTAATGAAAAATCACAGTTAGTTGAATGGTGTCTTTTATAGGCAACGACTGGTTGAGTTCAGGCATGAGAAAAAAGTAATGATCAATAAACTCCGGCTTCCTAACATCGTAGTAAAAAGCCTTGTCCTGGGCATATTTTTGTTTGCGTCACAGAGCTGGGCTGAAGGCGGATTTGGCATCAACGCGACACGCATTATTTTTTTACAGGATAAAGCTGAAGCAACAGTCTCGGTGCGTAATACGACAACTAATATCCCTTACTTGGTGACGGCTAAAGTCAGCACCACCGTTGATGGCAAGGGTAAAACACCATTTTATGTCTCACCACCTTTGTTCCGTTTGGACCCTCAAGGGACCAATACGTTGCGCATCTTGGGTGATACCAGCCAGTTACCGACCGACCGGGAGAGTGTCTTTTATTTTAATGCTACTGCCATTCCCGGTAGTAATGCTCCGGGCCGGCGCTTTGAAAGCGCTCAGGTTAACGGTAGGCTGGCCTATGCCATCGGCAATACCATCAAACTATTTTATCGGCCAACGGGATTAGTGGGAACGCCAGAGCAGGCATACAAAGCACTGCGCTTCACTCATGCTCCTGGTGGCGTTCAAGTCAGTAATAATTTTCCTTATCACATCAGCTTTACGCAGATCAAAGTTGCTGGTGTACCTGTGAAGTTTTCTGATAGTCATCCGCAAATGCTGGCACCTTTTAGTACCCATGTTTACCCCGCTCAAAATAATCAGAACAAAAAGAAAGTGGAATGGGCGGTGATTAACGATCTCGGTGGAGGAGATAATTTCAATGGCACAATCCAATAAAATCGGTATCTCAATGATTCTGTATGTACGCAGGTACCTGAGTTACATCGGTATGGCGGGGGTTTTGTGGCTTTTTGCTACTCCTTTGTGGGCGAAGAATTCTGCCAATGCCAAGTTTAAGGCCACAATCACCCAAGGGACGTGTGATGTCTCTGCGAGCGACAGCAATATCGAACTCGGTACTGTGCAATTTAAAGACGTAGAATCAGGCAAAATCAACAAGGAAGCCTATCTGACGCTGAAAAATTGCACTGCTGTGGTCAATAAAGACAGTATTACTCCCACGATCACCGTTACCGGCGATCACGTTGATACGGATGAAACGCTGTTTCGTAATCGTGATAAACAAAGCCCGGCAATGGGCGTTACTGTGCAATTGAAGACACTCAATGGCGGGGAGTGGTCCTCGGATTTGAAGAACGGAGTCCCGTTTCACTTGGCTAACAAAGGCACAATCGTAAATGACCGCGCTCCTTCTGTTTCTGTGCCAGTCAAGTTTTCACTGATGTGTGCTCAAGTCGCCGGTAAACAGGCAGCTGACTGCAAAAAGACAGGCAAAATTAGCGCAACGATGACATTCACGTTTGATTATCGCTGATGTTATCGGCATTGCAGTGCGATATCTGTTAACAGAAAGAATCATAGAATTAATTTGAGGCAAGTACGATGTTTGGGACAGGACAAGAAAAAAATAGGCTAAATAACCCGTTAGTCTGTCTGATCAAGGGCAGATATGCGGTAATGCGCTGCTTCTGCTGTTCTATCTTGGTTCTATTGTTTCTGGTGAGCAATGGGGCGGCGGCTAAGGTGTATTCTCCCACAAACACGAGTGGAGTGGATGTGGAGCTTACTGCTTCGATTATTCCAGATCCTTGTGATATAGAGATAAGTGGCGGAGGTACCTTGGATTTTGGTTCGTTGTCGGCAGCGAGCTTTGCAAAGCCAGGGGATATATTAAGCCCTCATAAGCTTCAATTGAAGTTGACTAATTGTGGCTATCCGAATGCCAATACTTTCAGTATTCCCGAGATATTTGTGGAAGGTACTACCATCAACAACACACTAAACATGTTCCGTGATTCTGATGGCCCTGATAGTTCTGAGGGGTTTGGATTTGTTCTCATGTATTCAGCCATGTCGGATGATGGGGGGGACGAGATTAATTGGGATAACTTAATACCCGCTGTAATTCCTACATCGCTAGACGATCTTGGTATTGAAATTGATGACCAGCAGGCGGAAGTTCCTCTAGTGGTAGCGATTGCCAGGGAGCGGCAGGGTGATGTTATTCGACCTGGTCAATTACATGCGAGTGTCACTTTTACATTTCTCTATCGGTGAGGGTGATTTATCACGGAGGATACCAAGTGGGAAATGAGAGATAAGGGGCGTTGGATGAAAATGAATAATAAAAAATTTATGAGCAGTTGTTTCATAGGGTATCGCAATCGGACGAAGTATTTGTTGCTCGTCATGATGATGGTCGGGTTGAGTGTCAATCTGGTTCTGCCGGTGCAAGCTGCCATTGACCCGCGTGACCCGCAAGACAAAACAGCTCATTACACATTGAACGGTTTTCTGTTGCCTCCGACTTGTGTGCTGTCAGTGAATGGCGTGTCCGATGGTAACTATCCTATAAACTACGAAAAACCTTACAGGGCCAGTCAGTTCAAGGATGGTGCATCTCTGGAAGAAACGAGAAGAACGTTAACATTCACTCTGTCGGGTTGTAATCAGGCACCTCTCAAAGGGGACGGTTCTCAAATTAGAAAGCAACCGACTCTGCTCGTATGGGGTGATAGGGACCCTGATAGTAACGATTCTTACCTTTTCTGGGCGTGGGGTGCTACTGACTCTAAGTGGATAGGAGTTCGGCTGAGCAAAGAGGGGGGGGCTAACTCGGGATTAGTCAAGGCGCAGTCTCTGTTGGACCCGGTACGCTTCGACTTTGAACCGAACCGTGATAAGAACGATGGTCAAACCATGACATTTTCCGTGGTTCTGGCCGGTGATAAAGGACATCGAGCGGTCGGAGGATACCTAGATATTAAGATACATTTTGAGTTTGAGTATTCGTGATAATTAAATTCAGGTATGCCTGATAACTGTTGCCAGAAGTGAAGTGGAAGGTATGAATATAAAAGCGTGGATAATGGGATTATTGGGGCTATGGGCAATGATGGCGTTACCGGCTCATGCGGGTCTGATGCTAGGACAGACGCGGCTGGTTTATCATCAAAGTGACAAAGTACAAAGTATCTCGTTGCAGAATTCGGGTGATGGAGCGTATCTGATACAAGCGGCAGTGACCTCATGGGATGATACCAAGACTCGGTCATCGGCGTTTACTG
The DNA here is from genome assembly GCF_011189505.1 of Photorhabdus tasmaniensis. GTDB lineage: Bacteria > Pseudomonadota > Gammaproteobacteria > Enterobacterales > Enterobacteriaceae > Photorhabdus > Photorhabdus tasmaniensis. Next base: position 13,944 of record NZ_PUJU01000019.1, on the reverse strand, counting down.
TGCTGCCCCCCTTATTTCGTCTAGAGGGTAACAGCGCGAATGTGATGCGCGTTATCCGTACCGGTGGTGATTTCCCGGCTGATCGTGAGTCACTGTTTCGTCTTCGCATCAATGCGATTCCTGCGGGGGTAGCTCCCCGTGAGTCTGATGGGCAACAGGATAAGGTTGATGCATCTTTGTCTATCTCGCTAGGTATGAACATTAAATTTATTTACCGGCCAGATAATCTACCGATGACACCGAGACAGGCGTATTCCCGGCTGACATTTACGCGAACCAGCAATACCGTCGTGGTGGTTAATCCGACGCCGTATTACCAAACGTTTTCCTGGCTGAACCTGGCGGGTGAAAGCATAAACCTGAATAAAGCGCCATCCATGTTAGCGCCTTTTGGTCAGGTGACTTATTCCCTGTCAGGCTTGGCAGGGAAGGCAGGTAAAGCGGCTGATAAGGTGACGTGGGCGATGATGACCGATTTCGGGGGAGAAAGTCAGCCGCAGAACGGTGTATTGCAGAGCCACTAAGTCATGTTTTGGACTGAGTCATATTTTTGGGATGAAGAAACACTACATGGCATGAATGGGATGCCTCAATGAAACAGATATATACAGCTGTGTTGTGTACTTTGTTAATGATCTTGCCTGTATCGCGACTGAAGGCAGAGCTACAGGGGATGTTTATAGATGAGCCGCGTGTGATCTACCTTGAGTCATCCAGCAACGGTGCCATGTCGACTTTCAGTAATAACAGTGACGATAACTACCTTATTCAGTCAATGGTACGGGAAATGGATCCAAAGAGCGGTTTACCGACAGCGGTTAATGCACCGTTTATCGTTATTCCTCCTCTGGGCAAGGTGAATGCGCACAGTAGCCAAGTACTGAAAATCCTTCGCACTGGTGGGGATTTTCCAAAAGATCGGGAGTCGGTGTTCTTTCTGAATGTGCGTCTGTTGCCTGCCGAGAAGGAACATTTTACGCCAAATAACCTTATCCAGATGAAAATGGTCATGGTTTTGGCGGTGAAGTTGTTCTATCGCCCGAAAGGATTACCAAAAGAGGGGGTTACTGGAGCAGTGAAGCAGTTACAGGTATCGGTCAAGGGAAATACTGTGACTCTAACGAATCCGTCTCCATTCTGGATAACGTTGCAGACTTTAAAGGTGAATTCGTTTGCTGTGCCTGTTGGGAGTTTGTTCAGTATGGTGCCGCCATTGAGTCAGCAGAGCTGGTCACTGCCATCGGGTCAAACACTACCGGGCAGTCATGTCACCGTATTGTGGCGAGCTATCGATGAATTTGGTTTAAATACCGGTGAAGAGAGCAGGTCCGTTGTTGTCTCTGGCAGCAATTAGCCAATAGTGAGTGGCGTTGCAGATATCAGCAGAAGATAGGTGAGCAACGGACCTATTATTAAATAATAGAGATGGCAATTAAGAATGAAAGTAATAATTCCGGCAATAAGCCGTCGTTCAGAACGTCGGTCTATTTGTCGTATAAATCCAGGTATTTCCACCGCGATGGCCTTGTCAAAATGTGGAATAGGATTGTGCCTTTCTCCGGTTTTTTACCGGATGATGCTGGTATTACTGGCGGGTTGGCATACTCAGGTAACAGCGCGTGACTATTTTGATCCTGCTTTATTGGAGTTTGGTCAAAGTTCAGGACAAACGGTGGATTTATCACAGTTTGAAACTGCGGGTGGTCAGGCACCGGGAACTTACCGAGTTGACATCTATATTAATGGTACTTTCTTTGATTCACGCGATGTTACGTTCCAGCATAATGGTACTGGTAGTAACGTGCTGGTTCCCGTACTTACCCCGAATTTATTGGAGGCGGCGGGTGTCAATGTGAATAGTATTCCGGCATTAAAAGCATTGCCGGCGGATAAGCCAATGGGGAGTCCATTAAGCAAATTCATTCCTCAGGCCACGGCTCATCTGGATTTCTCTCAGATGAAGTTGAGCTTGAGTGTTCCTCAGATAGCGATGAAACCTTTGGAGAATGGTCTGGTTGATCCAAAGTTATGGCAAGAGGGGATCCCGGCTTTTTTATTGAATTACAATATTAATGGCAATCAGAACCGACGCTCACAATTTGGTAATAAACAGACGAGTCAGAGTCTGTTCGGTAGCTTTAATTCCGGGTTGAATTTGGGGGCTTGGCGTCTTCGTAATACTGCCACCTATTCTTATAGTTCTCAGACTTATAATTGGTATGACTCATTTAATGATGCAGCGAAGAAAACGACACAATCCCAGCAAAGGTGGAACTTCTTACAAACCTATTTGCAGCGTGATGTAGTCGCGTTACGCAGTGATCTGACGATAGGGGATACCTCGACTGGCTACGTGGCGGGTCAGGTATTTGATGGTTTTCCTTATCGAGGTATTGGACTTGCCACCAGTGATTCCATGACACCCGGTAGTCAGAGTGGTTTTGCACCGATTATTAGCGGGATAGCTAAATCCAATGCACAGATTACGGTGACACAAAATGGCAGCGTGATTTACCAAACCAACGTCGCGCCAGGCCCATTTCGTATCACCGATCTGGTGGGGAGCAGTACCGGCGGTGACTTACAGGTCACGATAACCGAGGCAGATGGTACTCATCATGGGTTCAGTCAAGCCTATTCTAGTTTGCCTATGATGTTGCGACAGGGGCAATTTAAGTACGAAGTGGCAGCCGGGCGCTATCATTCGGGGGGATACAACAATCGTAAGCCGGTGTTTGGCATGGCTTCGATGATTTACGGTCTGCCTGGCAACGTCACACTATACGGTGGTGGTTTGGTGGCGCAATCGTACCAGTCTGCGGCGCTGGGAGCTGGGCTTTCCCTTGGTATGATGGGGGCGTTATCTGCGGATGTCACGACGGCTCGAACCCGGTTGCAAAATGCGACTAACTTCCTGCGCGGGGAGTCTTACCGTGCTAAATATTCGAAAAGTATGCTGACCACTGGCACGACAGTGGATTTAACCGCGTACCGCTATTCCACCCGTAATTATCTAAGTTTTTCGGATGCGAATACCCAAGGCTACAGTGTTTGGGGAGAAGTCCCCTCTTGGATGTCTGAACGGCGGCGTAGCAGTTGGCAAACGAGACTCAGCCAGTCATTGCCCGGTAATTATTCCCTGTGGCTCAGTGGTCGGCGGGATAACTACTGGGGCAGCTCTAAAACCAATACCACGCTGTCGATGGGATTGAATGGTTCTTTCTACCGTGTGGGTTGGGGGCTTAATTACAGCATTGATCGCATGAGAGGTAATGGTGATTGGCCTGAGAACCGTCAAATTTCGTTGAACGTGAATGTTCCTCTGAGCTTGTTTGGTTCCTATGCGGCCCTGAATAATGCGTATGCTAATTATAATTTCTTCCGTGATAGTTCCGGGCGCAGTAATAGCCAGCTAGGGTTGGGTGGCTCAGTACTGGATGACAATAGTCTGTCCTGGGGCGTATCACAAAGCCAGGCTAATCAAGGACAAGGAAACAGTGGATCCGTGTCGATGGGATACAATGGCTCTTTCGGGCAAGCGAGCTTGGGATACAACTACGATTCACAAGGGGGACGTAGTGTGAACTATGGGTTTAGCGGAGGACTGATTGCTCATCAGTATGGTGTCACCTTGGCATCGCGTATTGGCGATGCTGCTGTGTTAGTGCGAACAGCGGGGGTTGGAGGTGTGCGTGTGATGAACTCCAACTTAGCTACGACTAATCGCTGGGGGTATGCGGTTATGCCATATGCCAGGACGTACAGCCGTAACAGTATCAGCTTAGACCCGTCATCGCTGCCTGAAGGGGCGAATATGGAGCAAGGCAGCAAGAACGTATTCCCGACTAAGGGGGCTGTTGTGGTCGTGGATTACCCCGTACGTATTGGGCAGCAATTGCTGATGAATCTAACCTATCACGGTAAACCTGTACCGTTTGGAGCAATGGCGGGGCTGAAAGGGGAGGCAGATACAAATCTGGCGGCGATAGTGGGAGATGGTGGGCAAGTGTACCTGAGTGGTATGCCGTCTAAGGGGGTACTGAAAGTGAAGTGGAGTAATGCACCGGATAGCCAGTGTGAGGTGACATTTAACCTGGGAGCACCTCCGGTGAAGAAGAAAGGCGATAAGAGTTGGAGTCCAATGAGGCAACTGAACGAAACCTGTCGTTAAAAAGGGATGCTGTATGGTGACAATCTGCACGAGCAATCCAGTGCAGAACACAATAACCAAAAGAAGAGGGATCCCGGAAAGGTGGATGTATTCCGGCTGAGACGGGATGATGGCAACGAATGAGAAGTTTTAACAGGACAATTGGGGAGTAATCCTTGGTTGGGTATCGCATGAATATGAATGAAATGTTTATTAACAGGATAGTGCAGGCGGTTGGTCGGATGGTAGCTTATTGTTGCCAGTGGCCGACATGGGCAGGCGTGATATGCCTATCTGTGGGTATCTTTTCTTCCTCCTCGGTACTTGCTACACAAGTAGAATACTGGAACGCAGCGGCAGTCAGTGATGCGCTTGGGCCTCGGCAAGCAGTGCCGTGGAATCGCTCTGTCATCACCTATCCAGCATCGGGGAAAGCAAACTTGGGCGCAAATATTGTGTTTCCCAATGTATCATCAATGTTGTGGCAGGGAGACCCCAAAATGACGATGGAGAACGCTAAGTTTCGGCTCGTATCTAAGGGGAAAATCTTTGACGATTTGCAAATTAGCTCGGGTACATACAACTGTAAAATTAAAGCCAGCTTTAAGGATAATCGTCCAGGAACAGCGGAAAAGCGCTTTTTGCTGGATATGATGAATAATGCGGGTCTGAATCAAACTGAATACGCATCTCTTGAGGTAAACAATGGCGATACTAAGGTTGATGAAGATGTAAAAAATGCGGCACTGCAAGATTTCAAATTCGATGTTTCTTGTAGTGGGGACAATTTTTCATGGCAGCGACATCCCGATCAGAAGATCAAATTCGACACGAGTCCTAATGGTGATCTTATAGGATTTCAGGTTAAGACCTCGAGTGAGAACGATTTTGTGGTTTGGCAACGACCACTAGGTAGTCTCCCTGAGATCAAAGACCCTACAGTAATATTGCAGCCACCAAATTGTTATTTTCCGGTAGCTTATGACAGGCGACTTCACTTTGGTGAGGTTTTGCAAATAAACGGATACCCAGGCGGTCAGCGCAAACTCAAGGACATAGACTTTACTATACCAGTTTTCTGCCTTGTCAACGAAGGAGAAAATACAGGTGGCACTGTAATTGTGGTGGCATCTTCCCACTATATAATGCCAGGTACTCAGAATCAAATGTTGCGGGTGATGCATAATACACCAGAGAGTAAAGAGATTGATAATGAAGCGTTGGGGGTAAAGCTTAATCTATCTAGCGTGGGCGTCGAAAGACCTCTTGAGAGTAATCCGGTTAGTTTCAGTGCTGATCTTGACCCTAAATTTAGTTGTATGGGAAATATTGTTGTGGGTAAAGGTAATACAACTCAGACAATGGATAAGCAAATCACATTTGGCAATGGTAGTACCGATGTAGACACGGGGGGTTTTGTGTGCCTTCAAGTGGAGAACCCTTCTTTTTCACTTACACCACCTAAACCACCTAAACGAGAAATTACGCGGTTTAACCTCAATTTCACTGGAAGCCTCTGGCAACTCCGGGGATTGAAGCCTTCGGATTATGGTTATTTCCAGACGAATTTTGACATGACGTTGGTAAGGCCATAGCGCCTGCGGTGAGCGTTATTTTTACACAAATCATTAAATATGGTGGGCGGATTAGCCTATAGGTATTTCATTTCAGATAAATCACAGTATTTCATTTCTCATGTGATAACGGGTAGACCAGTTAGTCACCGGGGGAGAGTAAAATGACAATCAATGTTAATGATTCAATGCTGCTTCAAATAAGCGGCAGTCAGACCGATTTGCTTGGAAGTCAGACTATTACGGGTAAACAAAGTAATCATGGGGATTTTCGTCTGCCTGCCTGCTTGTCTCATTTGAATGATACACCGTTGTACATGGCGGTCGCGTATTGGGGATTATTGAAGGGACGCGGGTTTACCAAAAGTGAAATCAGCCAGGTGTTCCGAGTGACAGAACGCCGGGCAACAGATGTGATGAATTATATCTACAATGAGCGACGTGATGTGATTGCCTGTGAAAAAATCTTCTTTCGTGAGAAGCGGAGATATCGCCGGCTGATGCTGATTGTTACGGCAGTCGTTGAACCTATGCCCCAGAAGGGTCAGGTAACGAAAACGGTGAAGTCGACGCGCTCCCGGACATCATCACAAATTAATCGCATGCGCATTTGGTTTTTGCAGCGGGCTTGTGTTCCGTTTATCTCCTGAGTCGTATCACACATGTGGCTGTTTGGTGGGTCATGATGGAAGATGAGTTTTTATCGATTCTGTATGTGATGCCTTATGGGATGCTGATAAGCCGGGTAGTACTGATTATCGGTATTGTATTGCTGGTTGTTTGTGGATTTTTATTGGGCAACAAAATTCGTTGCTCGCTGTATCCCCGTATGCTGTTAGCGTATTGGTGCCGGACATGGATCTTGCCACTGTTGTTTATCGCTATCGGGTTGGTATTGATGTTTGGTGTGGGTGGCGGGGGTTGGTTAGACCGCATACTGGATGAGGTTGATTCAGCATTGATTGGTCTGTTCTTTGATAACCGGGATGACGTGCCGCTGGTGCCGTCATTGCCGGTTGAGTCTTGTGGGTCGGCGGTGGATAGCGATTTGGCTGTTCACCTGCTGATTTGCATGGGCTATCCGGTTTAGTTTCTGTTACGGCTGACTCGCATCACATCCGGCATAATTCGGATTTTGCGCATAATATTCGCTAACTGAATACGGTCTTTGGTGGTCAGCCGGATAAAAGCGCAGTAAACACGACCATCTTTCTCTTCTGTATTCATACCTTGAATACTGGAATTGGCTGCGTTAATGGCGGCAGTCAGATTTGCCAACGCCCCTTGGTGGTTAAACATATCCACTTTTATTTCGGCGGTGAAATCGTTATTGATCTCTTTATCCCATTCAACGGCCATAAATTTTTCGGGTTCTTTCTGATAGCCTCGAATATTACGGCAGGATTCATGGTGGATAACCAACCCTTTGCCGGGGCTGATATGAGCGATAATGGGGTCTCCGGGGATGGGGCGGCAGCATTTGGCAAACGTAATCAGCACACCGTCAGCGCCTTTGATGGGCAATTTACGCGCTCCGCTGTTATGACTACGGGTGCTTGCGGTATTTTCCTGTGCGCCTGACAGATTGCGGGCGACGACGATACTCATGGTATTGCCAAGCCCGATTTCAGCCAGCAGATCATCGATTGTTGAGAGTTTCATTCTCGTCAACTCTTTATTGATATTTTCCTGTGGAATATCAACCAGCTTTTTCCCATTACCTAACGCGTGATTTAACAAACGGCGGCCTAGCCCAATGGAGTCTTCCCGCTTAAGGTTTTTCAACAACTGACGAATTTTTGCACGGGCTTTTGAACTGACGACAAAATTCAGCCAGGCAGCATTTGGACGAGCACCCGGTGCGGTGATAATTTCCACGGTTTGGCCGCTGGTCAGCGATTGGGACAAGGGGTATGGTTGGCGATCCACTCGTGAACCCACGCAGGCGTGACCAATATCGGTGTGTACGGCGTAGGCAAAATCAACTGGGGTGGCGCCGGCGGGTAATTCCACAATGCGCCCTTTCGGGGTAAAAACGTAAATCTCATCAGGAAACAGATCAGATTTAACGCTTTCGATAAATTCAAAAGAGCTGCCGGCACTTTGCTGTAGTTCCAGCAGGCTTTGCATCCAGCGGTGAGCACGAACTTGCGCGGCTGTGCCGGATTCCCCCTGTTCTTTTTCTTTGTAAGCCCAGTGTGCGGCAACCCCCATTTCAGCCATTTGATCCATATCTTCGGTGCGGATCTGGACTTCAACGGGCACGCCGTGCGGGCCAATCAGGGATGTGTGCAAAGATTGATAACCGTTGGCCTTGGGGATGGCAATGTAATCTTTTACTCTGCCCGGGCGGGGCTTATACAGGCTGTGCATCTGCCCCAAAACCCGATAGCAGATATCAACATTATTAACGATGACCCGAAATGCATAGATATCCATAATAGAATGGAAACGTTGCTCTTTGAGGTGCATTTTCCGGTAGATAGAATAGAGATGTTTTTCCCTGCCACTGACTTTGCACTCAATACTGGCTTCGGCCAGCCGGCCTGCAATTTCAGACAGAATTTTCTGGATCATCTCCTTACGGTTACCCCGGGCTGCTTTTACCACCTCTTTGATAACCCGGTAGCGGTTAGGGTGAAGGGCCTCAAACCCTAATTCTTCTAACTCCGTTTTCAGATGATGAATCCCCAGACGGTGGGCTAAGGGGCTGTAGATCTCTAACGTTTCTCGGGCGATACGACGGCGTTTATCTGGACGTAACGCCCCGAGAGTACGCATATTATGGGTACGGTCTGCTAGTTTGATCAAAATGACGCGGATATCTTGCACCATCGCCATGATCATTTTGCGGAAGTTTTCTGCTTGTGCCTCTTTTTTATCGCGGAAATTCAGCTTATCAAGCTTGGACACCCCCTCAACTAACCCAGCGACCACAGGGCCAAAAGGTTGTGCGATATCCTGAAAGGTGGCGGGTGTGTCTTCAATAACATCATGCAACAACGCGGCCATCAGTGTCTCATGGTCGAGACGCATCTCGGCCAGAATACAGGCAACCGCGACAGGGTGCGTAATGTAGGGTTCACCACTGGTACGGGTTTGCCCTTCATGGGCATCCCGTGCAACAGAATAAGCCTGCTTGAGGAGTTCAATTTGACTCCCAGGCAGGTATTTTTGGATAAGCAGATTCAGGCTTTCGAACAGATACAAGGCAGACCTACCGTAGATTAACGACGACTTTCCGCGATAGCGGAAACCGCCTGCATTTCTGCTGCTTCCTGCTCTTGTTGTTCCTGGCGCTCACGGACATCCAGGATTTTACCGTTAATCAGCCCCTCTTCCACTTCACGCAGAGCGAGAACGGTCACTTTATCGTTCTCTTCTGCAACCAGCGGATCTTTACCGCCTGTTTGCAGTTGACGTGCTCGACGAGCAGCGACCAACACCAGGTCAAAACGGTTACCAATTTTTTCTACAGCGTCTTGAACAGTTACGCGTGCCATATGTGTGCGACTCCACAGGTAAAGAAATGACTGGGCATAATACTGAAATTGGGTTCAGTCTGCCAATAATTTGCTGATTAAAGCCTCATGCCGTTGCGCCTGGCGCTCCCGATGCAGGCGTTCTGAACGGATAATGGTGTGCAGATCGGCCAATGCAGTATCGAAAGCATCATTAACGATTAAATAATCATACTCGTTATAGTGAACCATTTCTGCAACAGCCTGCTCCATGCGTTTTTCAATAATGTCTTCACTGTCCTGACCCCGACCGCGCAGACGGCGGCAAAGTTCTTCTTTTGACGGTGGCAGGATAAAAATACTGCGGGCAGAGGGCATTTGTTTGCGGATCTGCTGCGCCCCTTGCCAATCGATATCAAGAAAGACATCAACGCCACTGGCAAGGGTTTCTTCAATCACTTTCTGGGATGTACCGTAATAATTACCGAAAACACGGGCGTGTTCCAGAAATTCGTGATTATCGATCATTTGGCAAAAGGCTGCTTCAGTGATAAAGAAATAGTGTTCACCATGATTTTCACCGGGACGCATTGCGCGCGTGGTATGGGAAACAGAAACCTGAGTATCGTACAAAGGTTGTGTTTTTAATAAAGCCTGAATCAGACTTGATTTACCCGCCCCGCTTGGCGCAGAGACAATATATAATGTGCCTTGGATCATGATGATATCTTGGTTGGTTGGATAACAATGTATACTTTTATCTTTCAGGTTGCTGCTTTCACTTACCGCTACGCTGCAACTTGAAATCTATTGGGTATAAATATAAAGCAGAATAAAATTCTTATAACAGTATACACGTACCGGCTCATACGTGTCGCGTTACCGATGTATTTCCGTAGAAATTTTCTTGGGGAAAGGCGGCTAATGGATATTTTGTATCGCCGCTTGTTTGGTTTTACCTGTCGGAATTTATCGGCTGAATTTCTAACACGCCCTATTCAACCGGGGATTGTTCCCCGGCTGCCTGATTAAAGATGACCATTTGTTGCCATCACTCCCTTCCGGGTAAATTACCTTTACGCTTAGGGGGCCACTTGCTGCTGGTTATCACTGTTTTTTGCGTGAGGTTGCACTACGGCTGGATCTTTAAAATTGGGATTTAAACCATCTGGTGGGCTCCAGAAAACAACGTTATAGATCAAATATTTGGGATCTTTGGCACCTTGCATTTCAATTGATGGCACCCCATTCGCCCAGTCACTTTCGAATTTGACTTTCTCTTCAGGTTTCCGCTGCCATGAAAAACCTGTTCCCTTACAGGATACAGAGTAATACAGATCTACGAGTTTGGACTCCATCACGTTACTATCCCCTTTGAAAAAGTGGATATCCTTATTTACAACGACTGCATCTGTAAACAGTGTTACCTTGGCTTTTCCTGCTGCCTTGTCTCTGCGGTAGGCTGTCATCTCACAGGTGTACTTTCCTGTAACGACGTGCGGAACAATGAAGAGATGGTGTTGCGCTTTAACCCACAGCACAAGATCTTTTAACACGGTGGGATACTCTGTTTCTGGAAACGCAATATCGTACTTTGCTGGAAAAACACCTATTAAGTTTCTTGTCCCTGCTGGCGGATAACGCACTGGCTTACCGTTATTGTTTTCCCCATCCAATACCGGCATCCCGAGGGCAATAATGGCTCGATAGGGAACCCAGTCTACGACTTCAGCTTGATATGCAAGAACCGGGGTAGAGAAAAGCACACTGACAGAGAGACCCACTCCCCCCACCCATATCGGCCACCGGCGACAATGTGCCGTTATCCGGCCAATATTCTGTTTCACCCCGCTGATGAACATGTTGCCAACGTTCATTAAATATTCAGATGGGGATGACCCCCCGATTGTGAGATTAAAAGTTTTCATTGATTGCTATAATCCCGTCCCGGTCAGATTACATCTACCTTTCAGAGATTCTCCTTATTTCCAGTTATTATTTTCTGCATCGGTTATCCCATGCAGATCTTCACTACACAGTTTCTTTCATCCAAGATTGCCTCTGGAACCATTGGCTCGCGCTTGTGTTTGGTTATTGCTACATCCGGTGTAATGGCTGGGCATCGTTCAGACATGTGCTGTTGTGCCCGCTTTAATCGCGACTCTTGGCAAAAGACTGTACTTAATGGGTGAACTAATCGTATTTGACATACGTTTTAGTCTTCCCAGAATTCCTGCCGCCTCAAGGCGGCTATTTGGGTCTTCAATTATACGGCCATGCTGCAATAATAGGGCGGTTGTTCCACCGTATAGAAACAGTAGCAGTATTCTTAATCGGGTTATTTCCTCCAGCTAGTTTATGCCATAAAACTTATCCCCTGCGGGTTAAGCTGATTTTTTATTGCTATGAAGACATAAATAAGAATAGCTATCTTTTTTAAAAAAGCTAATAGAAAAAAGTTATCAGTTGATAACTTTAGGTTAATGCCAAATCGACTTTCTGGTAGTGGTTTTCGAGTTATTCTCTACAGATACATGATAAGGGTAATAATAATGAGGTTTGTACAGAAGAATTTAGAGAAGATGTACATCTTTTTGGTTATTATTACGCGAACGCGTAAGTTAATTCACTAATCATTAATTGCAGCGCTGGAAATAGGGAGTTGTTAAATTTTTATCGTCATGTTCATTCGAGGGGGTTATAAAAATTCAGTTATTTTTGGTTGTTATAGGATTTATGTTCCAAACTATTTCGTAAAGTGATTGTCTTTTTATATTCCGCAAAAAGTTGATGTTGGTAATAACTGAGGTCGGGTGCGCTAATATTTTGAATGAATAGGCGATAGGCTGAGTGATTATATTCAGCTCAGCCATTGGTTAATGGTTCACAATAACAAAATAATACTTAATAGATTAACTAATCGTATCGCCATGCAACTTGATTTTGCGTTAAACCAGCAGCATACCGTATGTATAATAGAATATTAATTAGCTTGAATTCTGGTTCTGGTACTACCGCCGTACTTATCCTGTGGGAGGGCTTCCTCCTCTGCGACGGTAATGACACTACTGAGGCAGAAATTAAAAAAATCATAATTGATGAATCACAGAAGTTAACGTTGTTTTCCGAACTGCTTCGCAAAGTTATTATCTTTTCCTAGGACGGAATCTTTTTATCCCCTATTTTGCTGTTATGCATGGATAGCTAGGGAGCAACGGATACTTAATTTATTGATATTGATTCTGTTTATTGTTTTCAATTTCCGTAGAAATTTTCTTGGGGAAAGGTGGCTAATGGATATTTTGTATCGCCGCTTGTTTGGTTTTACCCGTTGGAATTTATCGGCTGAATTTCTAACACGCCCTATTCAACCGGGGATTGTTCCCCGGCTGCCTGATTAAAGATGACCATTTGTTACCATCACCCCCCCTCCCGGGTAAATTACCTTTACGCTTAGGGGGCCACTTTCTGCTGGTTATCACTGTTTTCTGCATGAGGTCGCACTATGGCTGGATCTTTAAAATTGGGATCTAAACCATCTGGTGGACTCCAGAAAACAACGTCATAGATATAATTGTTGGGATCTTTGCAGCCTCTCATTCTAATTGATGGCACCGCATTCTTCCAGTTACTTTCGAATTTGACTTTCTCTTCAGGTTTCCGCTGCCATGAAAAACCCGTTCCCTTACAGGATACAGAGTAATACAGTTCTTCTAGTCTGGACTCCATCACGATACTATCCCCTTCGAACCAGTGGATATTCCTATCTGCAACGACTGCATCTGTAAAAAGTGTTGCCTTGGCTTCTCCTGCTGGCCTGTTTCCTTTGCGGTAGGCCACCATCTCACAGTTGTACTTTCCTGTAACGACGTGCGGAACAATGAAGAGATGGTTTTGCGCTCTAACCCACAGTAGAAGATCTTTTAATACGATGGAGGGATATGTTTCTGGAAACTTAAGATTGGACTTTGGTGGAAAAACACCTACTAAGTTTTTTGTCCCTTTTGGCGGATAACGAATTGGCTTACCGTTATTGTTTTCCCCATCCAATACCGGCAGCCCGAGGGCATTAATGGCTCGTGGGGGAACCCAGTCTATGACTTCAACTGTATATGCGAGAACCGGGGTAGAGAAAAGTACACTGACAGAGAGACCCACTCCCCCCACCCATATCGGCCACCGGCGACAATGTGCCGTTATCCGGCCAATATTCGGTTTCACTCCGCTGATGAATATGTTGCCAGCGTTCATTAAATATTCTGATGGGGATGATCCCCCGATTGTGAGATTAAAAATTTTCATTGATTGCTGTAATCCCGTCCCGGTCAGATTACATCTACCTTTCAGAGATTCTCCTTATTTCCAGTTATTATTTTCTGCATCGGTTATCCCGCGCAGATCTTCACTACACAGTTTCTTTCATCCAAGATTGCCTCTGGAACCATTGGCTCGCGCTTGTGTTTGGTTATTGCTACATCCGGTGTAATGGCTGGGCATCGTTCAGACATGTGCTGTTATGCCAGCTTTAATCGCGACTCTTGGCAAAAGACTGTACTTAATGGGTGAACTAATCGTATTTGACATACGTTTTAGTCTTCCCAGAATTCCTGCCGCCTCAAGGCGGCTATTTGGTAGGGTGAGATCGCGAACGTTATTTAATCAAAATCGTTCAGTTTGACCCACGGAGCTACTTATGATCTCATACTCCTTTTTTCAGGAGTGCCCCCATGAATATCGACGCTTTTTCTCAGTATTTCGG
>NZ_PUJU01000018.1 GCF_011189505.1 Photorhabdus tasmaniensis | reverse complement strand
GTCAGGGGGTTTTGGGGTCGGCGGTGAACGGACATTGGAAAAAACGGGTGGTAACTGACTGAGGGCATGAGGAAAATCGGCGTTCGGTAATCAACGTCGCAATGGAATGCGTTGTTATTGAGAATAACTTCTTGAAGCACAGTGACTTTGGTGGGCTGGCGAATTATGGACAGGCGCAGGGTTCATTAGCCAATAAAATGCTCCAAGACGGTGCAACACCGGATGAATTGTCAGAAGCCTTGGCGAAGCAAGCGAGAGGCACCCATCCCGAAGGCCAGGATCCAGCCAGAGGACTGATTGTGGCGTGGGGGAACTTCTTCGGTGTGCCGTTGGATGTGGTGATGTCCAATGAGAAAATGACACCGGAGAAAGCCGCTTCCATCGTTGCCAGCGGTGTACCGACCAGTGAAGCGAAAGTGATGCAGTATGTGGCGGCAAAAGCATTCCTATCGTTGGCTAAAAATCCGGGGGCGGGCAGTAAAACAGGAAACACGCTGCCTCAATGGAGTGCCGGAGAAGGAAAATTCAGCCCGAAAGATCAGGGTAAAGTTACAAACGTTGAGAATCCAACAAGTAAACCTGACGCAAAATCACTGCCTTACAAAGATACAGTTGGAAGCGTTGGTAAAAGTACAGATTATGTAGATATTCTCCCTCCTGAGGCGAAAAAACATATACTTTATGGAGATAGTCCTACAAGTGGTGGTCATATTTTCCCAGGAAATCCTGGAAAAACAACGTTCCCATCTAATTGGACGAAAGAAAAAATTGTTCATGAAATAGGTGATATTGCGACCTCTCCAAAAACTCAATGGTATGCACAATCAGGAACTGGCGGGCTTTATACCAAATCTGGAAAACCTGCTAGATGGGTTGCCTGGGAAGTTCGTGATGGTGTTCGTATGCGAGTAATCTATGAGCCTGCAAATGGTAAAGTTGACACTGCGTTCCCAGATAACGTATCGAAACCAGCAGCAACCTTGAAGCCTATAAAATAAGGAGTAATGAATATGCATGTGAACCAAAAAATAAGGCTTTTGGGGGAAGGATTGAAAGATCGATTAGAACCTTCACTTGTTGATTATGACTTGGAATATATAGATCATGCCGAAAACGTACTAGCATTCGAAACATTATGTGATCATATAGCTGATTATGACGTTGAAATAACAAAAGATGAATATCATCAAATAATTAAGATAGTGAATGAATTATCGTTAGAAGTTGATGAAAGATATCTATACATTAATCCAGACAAAGATTCTTGAGTGATAAAAGATCCCAAGCCAAGTGCTGGGATCTTCCTTTTTAGCCGTTAGTTCTGCTCAACAAGCCGGATAATCAACTGCCCGTGCTCAACTAACCTGCACCGGCAGTCCGGTCGCAAAGCCCGCTTCTTCCAGCCAGAGGGCTGATTGTGGCATGGGGGAACTTTTTTGGTGTGCCGTTGGATGTGGTGATGTCCAATGAGAAAATGACACCGGAGAAAGCCGCTGAAATTGTGTCCAGTGGCATTCCGACCAACGAAGGCAAAGTGATTCAGTATGTGGCTGCGAAAACCTTTTTGGGGCTGGCTAAAAATTCTTATCCAGATGGGATCAATTTTAGTTTAAATCAAAAGCATCATCTGACTGATTTTGATGGAATATCTAAAAAAGGAGTAGGTGGTACACACAACGCTGACGTGTTTAAGCGAACGGTATCGGAGCAAGGAATTAAGGTTGTCAGTGAAACACCCAGTAACGTCAAAGGCATTACTCAAATTGAGTATCAGATTCCATCAAAAGATAGGGCAGGAAATGTCACTGGACATAAAGCACAAGTATTGACGAAAACAGTATATGATCCGAAAGTTTTCTCTGATCAAAAAATGTTGGAACTGGGTCAACAGGCTGCTTCTAAGGGTTATGAAAAAGCCATTTCTCAGGGGGTGCGTGAGTATGAATCGTCAGCCGGTGGCGTTAAATTCCAAGTTTATTTGGATCAAGAAACAGGTAGAGTTATGAACTTTTTCCCGGTGGCACAATGAACAATCAACATCTTTTCGAAAAAGTAGATTTTGACAACGATTCTGAATGGGTGATGAAAGAGTTTTTTAATTCTTTATATCTTCAAAATAAGTTTTTATGGGCGTTACCGCATATCCTGAAAAAAAATGGGTGTGGTGTTAATGAAACCTATTGCATTTTTCCAGATTTTGAGGAGCCAGACCCTGAATATCACTTTGATGGCATTACTTTTGGTGTATGGGAGGGAGAAATTATCGTGCCTGAATCTGTTGGTTTTGAATATGTCAGATTAGCCTGTGAAAAATATCTTCAACTACATCCAGAAGATGAAGATGAGATAGATACTTTACTCAAACAACTGCCTTGTTAACTTCAAGATCCCAGCCCAAGCGCTGGGATCTCCTTTTAGCGGTCAATTATTCTCAACCAGCCGGATAATCAGCTGCCCCCGTTCAACGGTGATGTTCACTGCCTGTCCGGTGGTAAACCCGGCTTCTTCCAGCCAGTTGCCTTTAAGGTGCAGACTGGGATGCTTCATGCCCGTGTAGCGGTCTTCGTGGCGGGTGCTGGTATAGCCGACCTTATAGCGGCGTTGAGCTTTCGAACTGCCTGAAGTTGGGGATATCAAAGGTTTTGTTGAAGCTGAGAGTGCGTTAGATTATTTGGTCGCCGCGATAGCTATTATTCCCGGTGCAGGTGATGCCGCAGGGAAGGCTATCAAGGCAGCAGAAAAAGCGCTGACTAAAGGTGATGTAACAGAAGCTTCCAGGCTGATTAATAAAGCCAGTGATGAAATAAAAGTTAAGTGGATTGATGAAAATGCAGAGAAAAATGCTAGTGCTAGAAAGGGAACAAGTGCAAATAATCCCCTTGGTTTAGGCTCTACTGGGCGCAATACTCCTGCAAATTTGAATGAAAAATTAGCACTTGAGCAAGCTATATCCAATCCTAATTCGGGACGGCAGCTCCCTGTTCCTATGACTGATAAACGTTGGCCTGCATCAGATGGTTGGGTAAAAATGTCTCAAAATATTAACGGAATAGAAGTCCACTATGTAAGGAATACAGACAGGAGCTATTGATGATTTTAAATTTAAGTGAGTATTTTTATGTTAATTAAATGTATTTTTAATTCGGGAAAAAATTTACCTGATGATAGCCGTTGTTTTAGCGAAACTGATGAAACAGACTATTCTTTTTTGAAGATTGGAACTGAATATGTAGTTTATGGTTTGATGTTGCTTTCATGTCGAATCGATTATTTAATCTGCCCTAATAAAGGTAACCCTGTATGGATTCCTGCTAATTTATGCGAGATTAAAGACGGTAAGTTGTCTTCTAATTGGTCGATTTGTATAACTCATTTAAGTGATGACTATAAAATCTTATCTGATAATTTTAAGATACAATCGCTTATAGGTTATTCTGAGTTAGTTACATCTATCTCTCATTACATAGGTATTATTGAGAGAGAATCAGAGGATCTAGAAGCTTTTTTTCTCGAAAAGCAAAAAATTGATGGCGAATTTGCCTATACAATTGGCTGAAATGGCGGCAGTTTTACGGACAATCTGCAAACCGCGTTATTAAACCATATCGGTCGCCAGATTAACGCGGAAGGGGCCGGGCTGATTGGAGATAACGGGGAAATTTTGGGGGATGGCTGGAATGGTCAGGTGACATTTAAAGAGGGTAAGGAAGTCCCCTATGGCACTAAAGGCAGCGTTCGCCCAGACTGGTGTCAGGGTAATGTTTGCAGTGTTGAAGTGAAAAACTATAACATTGCAACGAACAAAAATGGCCTGATTAATAATGTTGCTAAACAGGCGATTGAGCGGCAGAAGAATTTACCTGCGGGGATGAAACAACGAGTCGTCATTGATGTTCGTGGGCAAGCAATAACTGCCAAGCAAAAAATGCAAATAGTTCAAGGTATAGTGCAGAAATCAAATGGTGCTATAAATTCATCATTCATTAGGTTTAAAACAGAATGAAAAATGTTGGTATACATGCTGCTATGACATTAGCTGAAATAGGCCCTACATCTGATATAAATGGATTTTTCAATTCAGTGGTAACGTTATTGGAACATCATAATAAAGGGAGTAAATATCCTCGGGTTACAGAAAATCTCTATCGACGTTCTTTGAAATATGAGGAACTATCAAATGTCAAAAAAGAGCTTGATAGCATAGAAAGGTCATTTTCACAGATATCAGCTAAAGATATTGATTGGATGTCGTTAGGAGTGAATGTAAATAATACGAAATTAAATCTGAATGGAGAGTCTCTATCAGTTGTTTTTAAAAGGCTTTTTAGTGCATTTTCTGAAGCGTTAGAATGCACTGAAGTTTATTATCAAGAGCTTAATGAATATATCCCTGTAAGAATTGGTTTTACTGATACACCATATTACATTGATGAGATTAATCGCCCCCTTGAAGAATACGATGCTTTAGGTCCAGACGATCCGCCATTTTGGTTACGTTAAAAAAGATCCCGACCAGCGTAAACTGCCCCCATAAAGTTGGACAGGTTACGCTAAGCAACTAATGATACCTGAGTCTGGAACTCCACTGGACTCAGGCTATTTAACCTTGGGTATTTTGGTCGCTAAATTAGCGGCAATAACACCGGAGAAAACATTCAACAACTCAATGAAAATTCAAGCAGTAAAACTATTCGATATAGAACAGGTGTCGTTATAACTGATTGACTGGATACATCCTATTTGGGATCCATTGAGTAATATAACTACAATACTCGAAATGAGAATCACTTTACAGATTTGTCATTTTTTTAACATGATGCATTTTCTCTTTTTACTTGTTTTCCCTTTTTTAGCGATCGGCAAGCGTTTTCTTTTCGGTGATTAGTTAACTGAGGATAAAAAAACAGGTATCCATTAATGCCAGATTTTGAAAAGGAGGATTTAACTATAAGTACAGTTTTTTAAATGACATTAATCATTAACAGAAAACTTAAAATAAATCAGCAAGAAAAAGAATATTTTCCGTAAAAAAAAGAGGTGTCTTTATACCACCAAGCTATTTACGGATTGATTTATGAAGATAAAAGACTTATAAAAACGGTTCAGAATTGCCAGTAAAACAGCGTTAATAAAGATAAAGCGAGTATGATTAAACTTAATAAAAAGCAAGTGTTAAAAGCAGTAAAAACAACGGTTAAAATCTTATTATACCGATTAAACCTAGAGGTTAAAAAATGGATTTTAATAACAACTTAAAATCTATCCATCATAAAGCTATCAGTGAAAAATAAGAAAAAAGTTGGCTTTATTAATGCTTATATACCCCGTAAAAAAGACAAATAAAAAGATTAATCGGTTAATCAGACAATCTACTTTCTAAAAGAAACCGATTTTAATAACGTTTTCAACCGGAGGAGTAAATTTTTTCACAAACCAGTTAAATAATCTTTCATAGAAAACCCGAAAACACATGATTTAACCGAATACTAACTGGATTATTTTAAACGTTATTATATTGCATTTTTATGCAAAAATACGGTGCATTAAATACGCCGGTTTAAACTTGTTTTACACTATTTTAGCCCGTCCAATCGCATTGCTTTTCTGCGGTTTGATTTAAATCATGCCTCTTTTTATGCTTTAATGTGATTTAACGCTAAAATCAGTTCATATCGTTATTTTTCCAAGCTATTTTCGTGATCTATTAACGCTTAAATACTCATTATTAAATGAGTTTACCGATTTATTTAAACATCATTTAAGTAGATGTCGATCGGCAAGCTGCTTTTTTCGGTGATTAGTTAGCTAAGGGTAAAGAATAGATGCCTATTAGTACCAGATTTTGAAAAGGTACAGAGGTAACTAAAACGGCTTATTCCCTATCATGTTTAATGTATTTATCAACGACGTTATCCTTCGTTTATTTTACATTTACCTGTCCTGCCATAACTATTTAAAACCACGAAAATAGATGTATTAAAGCTTTTATATAAAAGACGGATTTAACTAATAAGTGCAGTTTTTTAAAATGACGTTAACCATTAACAGAAAACTTCAAAAAAATCAGCGAGAAAAAATATTATCCGAAAAAACATAAAGGGGTATCTTTATACCACCAAGCTATTTACGGATTGATTTATGAAGATAAAAGACTTATAAAAACGGCTCAGAATTGCCAGTAAAACAGCGTCAATAAAGATAAAGTGAGTATGATTAAACTTAATAAAAAGCAAGTGTTAAAAGCAGTAAAAACAATGGTTAAAACCTTATTATACCGATTAAACCCAGAGGTTAAAAAAATGGCTTTATAATAACGATTTAAAACCTGCCCATCATAAACCTATCAGTAAAAATGAGAAAAAGAATTGGCTTTATTGATGCTTATACACCCGGTAAAGAAGGATAAATAAGAATATTAATCGGTTAATCACAATCTATTTTACAAAATTAATCGACTTTAATAATGTTTTCAACCGGGGGGTAAACTTTTTCACAAACCAGTTAAATAATCTTTCATAGAAAACCCGAAAATACATGATTTAACCGAATACGAACTGGGTTATTTTAATCGTTATTATGCTGCATTTTTTATGCAAAAACACGATACATTAAATACACCGGTTTAAACTTGTTTTACACTATTTTATCCCGTTTAATAGCATTGTTTTTCTACCGTTTGATTTAAACCATGTCTCTTTTTATACCTTAAATATGATTTAACGCTAAAATCAATTCATATCGTTATTTTTCCAAGCTTTTTTCAGAGTTTAAACCTTACCGAATTAACCTTTTTATCCATTTTTTATTGCGCTATTTCTTTATGGCTTACTTCGTAAAATAACGGCTAGAAAGCTTTTGCATACCCATTTATTCAGATAATGTTCTTTTATCTACTGATTTCTTTTCAATTCTCTGTTAATGGTATTAGATACCACACTCATTTATTTAATGTTTTTTGAACTTTTTCGTACTTTTTTCTGCTAATTTACTTAAAATGTTTGAAGGCCAGCAGTTTAGTTTGATTCAGGTCTGAGGATAATAGGATAAATATCCTATTATCCCTATACACTCAGGAAAATAGCCTTTTATTGATACTATTTTGAATACCTGCGGCATCAAGCCCTAAATCCGCTCTGATTTCTTCCTGGCTGCCTTGTGGCGCAAATTGGTCAGGCAGGCCGATATTCAGAATTTGCACAAGCTGACCTTCCTGCATCAGCAGTTCATTGACACCACTGCCAGCACCGCCCATAACCGCGTTTTCTTCCAAAGTGACCAGTAAATCATGGCTGCCAGCCATTTGCAGAACCAGCTCTTTATCCAGTGGCTTAACAAAACGCATATCAACGACAGTCGCGTCCAGTGATTCTGCTGCTGTTATTGCATCGGGTAACAGAGTGCCAAAGTTCAGAATTGCTACCTTTTTACCCTGACGGCGAATAACACCCTTACCCATGGGCAACTGTTCAAATGGTTGGCATTCTGCGCCAGTTCCTGCTCCTCGTGGATAGCGTACAGCTACCGGGCCTTGCTGGTAATGATAGCCGGTATGCAGCATTTGGCGGCATTCGTTCTCATCACTCGGTGCCATAATCACCATGTTGGGAATGCAACGAAGGAATGAGAGATCAAAAGCGCCTTGATGTGTTTGACCATCTGCGCCAACGATACCGCCACGGTCTATTGCAAACAATACAGGCAGATTCTGGATTGCGACATCATGAATAACTTGGTCATAAGCACGTTGCAGGAATGTTGAGTAGATAGCGACGATCGGCTTATAACCACCAATTGCCAGACCAGCGGCAAAAGTCACGGCATGTTGCTCTGCGATAGCGACATCAAAGTATTGATCCGGATATTCGCGGGAGAATCGCACCATACCGGAGCCTTCACGCATAGCCGGGGTGATTGCCATCAGTTTTTTATCATTAGCGGCTTCTTCACATAGCCAGTCTCCAAATATTTTAGAGAACGTCGGGCGGTTGTCTGAACTCTTGGGTAATGTACCGCTAGCTGGATCAAATTTAGGCACTGCATGCCAACTGATGGGATCTTTTTCGGCTGGTGCATAGCCACGACCTTTTTTGGTCATGATATGCAGGAGTTGTGGCCCTTTCAGCTCACGCATGTTTTTCAGCGTCTGAGTTAATGTCAATACATCATGCCCGTCAATCGGCCCTATGTAGTTAAAGCCCAATTCTTCAAACATTGTGCCGGGAATGACCATCCCTTTGATATGCTCTTCGGTTTTTTTCAGTAATTCTTTAATGGGGGGCAGGTTAGAAAAGACCTTTTTTCCACCCTCCCGCAGTGTGGTATAAAGCTTACCGGAAAGAAGTTGAGCCAGATGGTTATTTAACGCTCCGACGTTCTCTGAGATAGACATTTCGTTGTCATTAAGAATGACCAGTATATCCGGGTCGATATCCCCCGCGTGGTTCATCGCTTCAAAGGCCATACCCGCTGTTATCGCGCCGTCACCAATCACACAGACTGTGCGGCGGCCTTTTTCTTCGCGTTGAGCGGCAATTGCCATGCCTAATCCTGCGCTGATAGAGGTAGATGAGTGCCCGACACACAAGGTGTCGTATTCACTTTCATCCCGCCAAGGGAAGGCATGAAGTCCATTTTTCTGACGGATAGTATCAATACGATCCCGGCGTCCTGTCAGGATCTTGTGCGGATAAGCCTGATGACCAACATCCCATACTAGTTTATCGAAAGGCGTTTTATAGACATAATGCAATGCCACAGTCAGCTCAACGGTACCAAGACCGGAGGCAAAATGACCACTGGAGCGACTGACACTGTTTAGCAGGAATTGCCGAAGTTCATCACATAACTTCGGCAGGCTCTCTTTTGGCAACATACGAAGTTCTTCAGGATTTTCCACTAATGCCAATGTTGGGTATTTGGCTATATCAATGCTCATTTGATGCTCGTTAAGAAGTGTTTATGAATAGAACTGCTGGCGGATAAATTTACCAACGGCCTTAGAGCCCATCCCATTAGGCTATTTTATGCAACAATAACGCCTATTGGGATAGGCAATTAGTTGTTACGTTCAATGATGAAGCTGGCAAGTGCACGCAGCATTGTTGTGTTATAGGATTTTTCTTCCAGTTTATTCAATGCTTCTAGCGCTTCTTGGTACAGCTCGTGCGCTTTTTTCTGTGCTTGTTCTAACCCCAGCAATGCCGGGTAGGTACTTTTTCTTAATTGTTGGTCACTGCCCCGACGCTTCCCAATCATTTCGGTATCGCCAATGACATCAAGAATATCGTCATGAACCTGGAAAGCGAGGCCAATAGCTTGGGCATATTGATCCAATTCAGGTAAGGCATCATGTCCACTCTGGCCCGCGCCATAGGCTCCCATTCTGATAGCACAACGGATAAGGGCCCCCGTTTTGTGACGATGAATTTGTTCCAACGCATGAAGATCAATCTGTTTGCCTTCAGCTTCTAAGTCCAGGGCTTGACCGCCACACATACCGGCGATACCACTGGCTGTTGCCAGCTCAGAAAGCATTTTAAGGCGATCAGTTGTTGTCACATTTGGCATTTCTCTTTTAGATAAGATTTCAAATGCCAGAGACTGTAATGCATCTCCCGCCAAAATAGCGTGAGCTTCACCAAATTTGATGTGGCAAGTTGGTTGCCCACGGCGTAAATCATCGTTATCCATTGCGGGTAAGTCGTCATGGATTAACGAAAAAGCATGAATGCATTCGACTGCTGCGGCTGGTGCATCCAGATTATTGGCAGATAATCCGAACATGTCACCTGTGGCATAAACTAAAAATGGACGCAGACGTTTGCCACCAAGTAAAGCGCCATATTGCATTGTCTGAACCAGTGGGTTGACAAATACTAATGAAGATAATGTGTTTGTCAGAACGTTATTAACGCGTTGTTGACAGGTCTTAAGCTGTTCTTTGAATTGAATTGGGTTTTGTTCAGACATAGGCTCACTCAGTATCCGGGGCGAAGTTATTTAGCGGAGATTGGGCGTCATCGTTAAGAAGAATTTGCACCCGCTGTTCTGCTTGTTGCAACGTTTGTTGCCCTTGACGGGCTAACTGAATACCACGCTCAAACTCGTTCAAGGCTTCTTCCAGTGCCAGTTCACCGGATTCCAGACGGACGACAATGCGCTCCAACTCTTTTAATGAGCTTTCAAATGTCATTGCTGGTGTGGTTTCTGGTGTACTGTCTGGGTTTTCTGATGTTGCGTTTTTCTTTGGCATAATCTTTTTACTATTTAGAGTTCGCCTGAGGGTTGCAGACTATCCTATTATGCTGGTTTATACTGGTGCAAACAAATCCTTAACTGGTTTTGTATTTTTTGCGCGCTATGTCGTGAGATAGTGCTATACTCCGCAGCCTGATTTGACTACCAGAACATGATGTCAGTTTCATTTATCAAAACTCCTAACGACTACTATAACTCACTATGAAGTTTATTATTAAATTATTCCCAGAAATCACGATTAAGAGCCAAACTGTCCGTTTGCGCTTTATTAAAATTCTTACCAGTAATATTCGCAATGTGCTCAAAGCCTTGGGGGATAATATTGCAGTAGTTCGCCATTGGGATAATATCGAAGTTCGTACTAAAGATGAAAACCTTGGCTCTCAAATTTGTGATGCGCTGACACGTATCCCCGGTATCCACCATATTCTGCAAGTGGAAGAATGTGAATTTCGTGATATGCATCATATCTTTGAACAAGCTTATGAGGCTTATGGCGAATTGCTCCACAACAAAACATTTTGTGTACGGGTTAAACGCCGTGGTAAACATGTGTTTACTTCAAATGAAGTAGAGCGCTATGTCGGTGGTGGTTTAAACCAGCACATTGAATCTGCGAAAGTAAAACTGACTCATCCTGATGTTACTGTTAATCTGGAAATTGAGCAGGATACACTGATTCTGGTGAAAGCCCGTTATGAAGGCATTGGCGGTTTTCCTATCGGAACGCAGGAAGATGTGCTGTCTTTGATTTCTGGTGGTTTTGATTCTGGTGTTTCCAGCTATATGTTGATGCGCCGTGGCTGCCGTGTTCATTATTGTTTCTTCAATCTTGGTGGTTCTGCTCATGAAATTGGTGTGAAGCAGGTTGCTCATTATCTTTGGAACCGCTTTGGTCGCTCCCATAAAGTTCGTTTCGTTGCTGTGGATTTTGAACCTGTCGTTGCTGAAATTCTGGAAAAAGTTGATGACGGCCAAATGGGGGTGGTGCTTAAACGAATGATGGTAAGGGCGGCATCTAAAGTTGCAGAACGCTATGGCGTGCAGGCTATTGTTACCGGTGAGGCGTTGGGACAGGTTTCCAGCCAGACGCTGACCAATCTGCGTTTGATTGATAATGCATCGGATACTTTGATTCTGAGGCCGCTGATTTCTCATGATAAAGAGCACATTATCAAACTGGCACGCGAAATTGGCACGGAAGATTTTGCCCGTACGATGCCTGAATTTTGTGGTGTTATTTCAAAAAGTCCGACTGTAAAAGCGGTTAAAGCCAAAATTGAAGCGGAAGAGGCTAATTTCGATTTTGATATTCTGGAAAAAGTCATCAGTGAAGCTCAGAATATTGATATCCGCCAGATCGCAGAACAAAGCAGTGAGCAAGTCGTCGAAGTTGAAACAGTCACTGAATTCGCGCCAACTGATGTATTACTGGATATTCGTTCACCTGATGAGCAGGATGATCGGCCATTGCAGATGAATGGCGTAGAAATCAAATCACTGCCGTTTTATAAATTAAGCAGCCAGTTTGGCGATTTACCCAAAGAGAAAACCTATCTGCTCTATTGTGAACGCGGAGTGATGAGCCGTTTGCAGGCGCTTTATTTGTGTGAGCAGGGGTTTGATAATGTGAAAGTTTATCGGCCTTAATGACGATACCTAGAGGCTTCCCATCAGGGGAGCCTCAATGATGAGTCTGAAGCAGGGCGCTTTTGTTTACTTTTTCACTGCCATGAACCAGGCAGATGAGTGCTGAATGGTTCATAATCACCTTCCTTACATTTTATCAGGTTATATAGACGAGTATTCTCAGGAGCAGGCAGGCCATGAGCACGGGCCCGGCGCAATAGATATCCAGTGATATAGTCAATTTCAGTGTGACGTTTTGCGCGGATATCTTGCAACATTGAAGAGTAGTTTTTTGCTGTGCGCTCAATAACATCGTAGATATAGGTAGTTAGGTGACTGATGGAAGTATGTATGTTTTCTCGCTCCATAACCTGAATGATTTCTTCACACAAAACATTTAGTTGTTCCGGGTAGCGAAGCAAATCGCCATTCCGGCATTCATAAATCGCAGTAAGTGGGTTTATGACACAGTTAGCCGCGAGTTTTAGCCAACTAATAGAGAGAATTTCATTATGCCATGCAACGTCCGGTAAAGCCTGATGCAGAATATCGGCCAGAGAGCTAAGTGCAGTTGCATTTGATGTTGCGGAGCCAATATGTGTTAGTCCAGAAGCCGTATGATAAACTTGTTGGTCATTCTGATATGCGCCGTGAGTCGTGATGCCAAGGAGTATTGGATTAGGCGCAGACAACAATTCTTCTTGGGAACCCATGCCATTGTGTAGTAATAAGATTGGGCAATCAGATGAAAGTTTGGGGAATAGATTATTAACCGCATTAGATACTTGCCAGGCCTTCAGGCAGACAATCAGTAATTCGCTGTTAGCAAGATGGTCATTGTCATTAGTTGGGATCGGCTGGTCAAATGCTTCTCCATTAATTTCGTCAATATGAACAGGTAAATCAGGCTGGGGGATCCTTAGCCAACCTTGTACTTGGTGTTTTCGTTGTGATAATGCTGCCAGCCACAGTTTTCCTATAGCGCCACAGCCAAGAACGGTTATCTTCATAATATACCCTTGTTGCAAGACGCTGTAATATTGAATGGAAATAGCAAGATCCCGCTAATCTGAGTATAGAGCTTTTGCTGACAATGGAAAGCGGTTATCATGCCAACTTATTGATTATCAGGAGGTCACGGATAATGCCATCTTTCGATATTGTCTCAGAAATTGATATACATGAAGTTCGCAATGCGGTAGAAAACGCACAGCGTGAGCTTGCTACACGCTGGGATTTCCGTAATGTCAGCGCCAGTTTTGAATTAAATGAAAAAAGTGAATCTGTCAAGATTGCCAGTGAGTCAGATTTTCAGGTAAATCAGTTGGTTGATATTATACGTGAAAAACTGGCTAAACGTGGTATTGATGGAGCTGCACTAAATGTCCCTGATGATATGTTGCACAGTGGTAAAACTTATAGCGTTGAAGCGACTCTGAAACAGGGGATTGATACCCCTACAGCGAAAAAGATCGTGAAGCTGATTAAGGATAGTAAATTGAAAGTGCAGGCTCAGATTCAGGGTGAGCAGGTGCGGGTAACCGGTAAAGCGCGTGATGATTTGCAGAGTGTTATGGCATTGGTTCGTGGAGCAGAATTAGGACAGCCATTCCAGTTTACTAATTTCCGGGATTGATTTTTCTCGTATTGGCTAACTAGCGTCGCTTAATGTATTAACATATCGGGCTTAATGTGGGGTGGGATATTCCTGAGCGGGAATTCCATCCCCAATTTCCCTTCAATATCTAACCGGAATGAGAGGTTTTGTTAGCGAAAGCCGCTGTAAGTTATGCTATCAATTGCTCAAGTTGTGCTCTGCTTGTCTGCTTAATATCTACTTTTATGTAAGCGCTATACTCTTCCGGCACAATAACAACTTCGCGAACACCTGGTTGAACAAGAATTTTTTGTTCCAGCAATGTCTTATTGACTATATTTTCTGGCAGCGAAATTCTGATACTGCTGACATAAGGGGGTTGTTTCATTGTCGTGCTGATAATAAACCAAATAATTGTCAGAGCGATACCTGCCATAAATACCAGCGATGCTCCCTTTAATTCATATAACCAGCCACCAAGGCTACCACCCAAAGCTACACCTAAAAACTGGCTGGTGGAGTAAATTCCCATTGCTGTACCTTTATAACCCGCCGGCGCTTCTTTGCTGATCAGTGATGGCAGGATAGCTTCCATTATATTGAAAGCAATAAAGAAAATTTGTATGCCAACAAAGATTGTCCACAAATGGTGTCCCGCTGACCACAATACAATTTCAGCGATAAATAGCAGAGTGATACACAACAGAAACACTTGTTTCATGCGGCGCTTTTTTTCTGCGTAGATAATGAAAGGCAAGACAGATAAGAATGAAATCAGTATGGTGATCAGATAAACTTTCCAATGCTGTTGGGCTGGGAATCCCGCTTGTTGCATAATCAGAGGCAGGGCGACAAAGCTTGCCATTAGCAAAGCGTGCAAACTGAGAATGCCAAAGTTAAGTTTTAGCAGTTGGCTATCAGCTAAAACTTTACGGAAACTGTGACGAACAATATCTGATTCACGGTTAAGAACGTGTTTATCTGTGGAAGGAACAGCAAATAATGTTATCAGAATGCCACAACCAGCTAGAACGGTAATACCCCAAAACAGGCCATTTAAGCCAATGGCATGAGTAAGAATTGGGCCAAGTACAATTGCTATGGCGAAAGTGACTCCAAAGCTAATGCCAATAAATGCCATTGCCTTAGTTCGGTTTTGTTCGCGGGTCAAATCAGAAAGCAGAGCCATAATTGCGGCGGATATAGCCCCAGTGCCTTGGAGCGCCCGCCCAACGATTATGCCCCAGATAGAATCACTGAGAGCTGCCGTGATACTACCAAGAACGAAGAGCAATAGCCCACCAACAATTAAGGGCTTACGGCCAATTTTGTCAGAAAGCAGACCAAAAGGGATTTGGAAAATTGCTTGAGTTAAACCATAAATGCCAATAGCAATGCCAATAAGTGCTTCGGTAGAACCTTTTAGATCAAGACCATAGGTTGTTAAGACAGGAAGGACCATGAACATGCCTAGCATACGCAAAGAAAAAACTGAGCCTAAGCCCCATGTCGCCCGAAGCTCAAGTGGCGTCATTTTATTATCGTTCATGGTTACCTCGAAATATTTAGATGTGCCATTGTAGATAGGTTTTTGATAAGCGGTAAATAGTTAATTGAATTAATAATATTGAAGTATAAGGGGAGGGGGAGGATATAAAGAGGAAACTGATGGCAGAGGCGTATGCCACGGCCATCAGGGAGAATTATCGGACGTAAGTTAGAAAGGTTCCTGAGGACACATTTGGGTCAACAGACATCATGACGCTCAGGGAGGTGATTGCCACAATGGAAAAGACAAATAACTTACGGGCCCAAACGCGGTCATTAGCCGTTTTGTAACCGGATAATGCCATTCCCAGCCACCAGATGCTGACTGCTGCTGCAACAATCAGATATTTGTAACCAGCGTAGCCGCTGATTGCCAACATGAGGGTTGCAATCATAAATGCCAGGATATAAAGGATAATATGGTTTTTCGCCACAGATATGCCTTTAATCACGGGGAGTACAGGGATGTTCGCTGCCTGATAATCCTTGAAACGGAAAATAGCAATGGCATAGGAGTGCGGCATTTGCCACAGGCTGAAAATCAGTAACAGGATCAACGCGCCTGTGTCAAACTGACCAGTCACTGCACAATAACCGATAACCGGAGGTGCAGCGCCGGACAAACTGCCGATCAACGTGCCATAGACAGATTTCCTTTTCATGTAGAGGCTGTAAACCCCTACATATACGACAAAACCGATAATCGCTAATTGCATTGCTAAGGCATTGGCTGCTACATAGAGCAGCACCATGCCAGCAATACCCAGTATTGATGCATAAATCAGGCTGATTTTCGGATCAATAAGCCCTTTTACAAGGACGCGGTTTTTTGTTCTTTCCATGATCCGATCGATGTCACGGTCAATGTAGTTGTTAAATACACAACCAGAAGCCACGACTAATGAGACGCCGAACAGAGTCGAGATGAACAAAGGGTAATCAATCACCCCTTTCGAGGCGAGTAGAAAACCACCGATCACAGAAATTAAATTGCCGAAAATAATTCCTGGTTTAGTTACTTGCAGGTATTGCTTAATCATAATATGCAGCTCTTTAATCAACCATCATATTAATGTTGAGGTTGTACATGATCCATAGCGAGCCAACAACAACAATACCGATAATCAAAATAGTGAACAGCAAGGCGACTAAGTTCCAGCGCTCTTCTGACGAGGTGTTCATGTGCAGGAAGTAGATAAAATGAACAAGAATCTGCACAACAGCCAGACCGACTACCGTTGTCAGGATAGTGGCATGGGAGGCGGAACCATCCATTACTATCCAGAACGGAATCACTGTCAGGATGACTGAAAGAACAAAGCCGATAATATAAGATTTCAGGCTACCGTGGCTAGCTCCAGTATGAGCTGTATTTGAATGACTCATTACATAGCTCCTAACAGATAAACAACGGTAAACACACAGATCCACACCACATCAAGGAAGTGCCAGAATAAGCTCAGGCAGTTCAGACGGGTTTTATTAACATCGGTTAAGCCGCGGCGTGTTACCTGAATCATCATGATGATAATCCAGACCAGACCACAGGTAACGTGGATACCATGAGTGGCGACCAGTGCGAAGAATCCAGACAGGAATGCACTGTGGTCAGGGCCGTAGCCTTTCTCAATCAGATGATGGAATTCATACAGTTCCATGGCCACGAAGCCAAGGCCGAACAGGAAAGTCATACCGAGCCAGGCATTAACCTGGCCGATTTTGCCTTTATTCATGCCCAGCATGGCAAAGCCATAAGTGATACTACTGAATAACAGCAGGAAAGTTTCAACCAGTACAAAAGAGAGGCCGAAAATTTCTTTACCCGAGGGGCCGTCTGCGGTTATTCCGTTAACCAGCACTGCATAAGTCGCAAACAGACATGCGAACAAAATACAGTCACTCATCAAGTAGATCCAGAAACCAAATACCTTAGTGGCTCCCGCATCGTGGTGCCCATGATCCTCATGGGCATGATTGTGGTTAGTCATAGTTTCAGTTGACATGGTTCAGACCTGCCTTGCTAATTTGTTCATGGTGTTGATTTTCAATTTGCTCAACTTCAGCAACGGGCACGTAGTAATCAACATCGTCATCAAAGCTTTTTGCGATCCAAGTGATAATCATGCCAGCGAAGCCTGCGATAGCCATCCACCAGATATGCCAGATCATAGCGAAACCAAATACCAAGCTAAAGCCAGCAATAATCACCCCGGCACCGGCATTTTTAGGCATATGAATTTCTTCATATTGAGCAGGACGTTTATAAGCTGTGCCTTTTTCTTTCATATCCCACCATGCATCACGGGTTTGAACATGTGGAACATCAGCAAAGTTATAGAATGGTGGTGGAGAGGATGTTGCCCACTCAAGGGTACGACCGCCCCAAGGGTCACCCGTCAGGTCACGGTTTTGGTCACGGTCACGGATACTGACGTAGAATTGAATGACCTGGCACAGGATACCAACGGCAATCAGTGCAACACCGATTGCGGAGACAACCAGCAAAGTATGGAATTCAGGGTTGATATCCTGGCTGATACGACGGGTCATCCCCATGAAGCCGAGGGCATAAACGGGCATAAAGGCAATGAAGAAGCCGATGAGCCAGAACCAGAATGCGCGGACACCCCATTTTTCATTTAGTGTGAAACCAAATGCTTTCGGGAACCAGTAAGCGGTACCAGCGAAACAACCGAAGACAACACCGCCGATGATGACGTTATGGAAGTGCGCGATCAGGAACAAACTGTTATGAAGAACGAAGTTTGCACCCGGAACCGCCAGCAGAACCCCAGTCATACCACCGATCGAGAAGGTGACGATGAAGCCAACAGTCCACAACATCGGTGTTTTATACTCAATACGGCCCTGATACATCGTGAACAGCCAGTTGAAGATCTTAACCCCAGTCGGAATTGAGATAATCATGGTGGCTATGCCGAAGAAGGCGTTAACGTTCGCGCCGGAGCCCATTGTAAAGAAGTGGTGCAGCCATACGATAAACGACAACACGGTGATGGCAATGGTTGCCCATACCAGGGAAGTATAGCCGAACAGTCGTTTTTTCGAGAACGTCGCTGTAACTTCAGAGAAGACACCAAAGACCGGCAATACCAGAATATAAACCTCAGGGTGACCCCAGGCCCATATCAGATTGATATACATCATCATGTTGCCGCCCATATCATTAGTGAAGAAATGGGTGCCGATGTAACGGTCTAAAGTCAGCAAGGTAATGGTCACAGTCAGAATCGGGAATGCTGCGATGATCAGTACGTTAGTACACAATGCTGCCCATGAGAATACAGGCATTTTCATCATAGACATGCCGGGGGCACGCATACGCAGGATCGTGGCAAAGAAGTTAACGCCTGTTAGCAACGTACCGATACCGGATATCTGGAGACTCCATATCCAGTAATCGACCCCAACGCCAGGGTTATACTCGATGCCTGAGAGTGGAGGGTAGGCTAACCAGCCAGTTTGAGCGAATTCACCCACACCCAGAGAGATGTTAATCAGTGCGACACCAACGACGAAGAACCAGAAACTCAGTGAGTTCAGGAATGGAAACGCAACGTCACGGGCACCGATCTGTAGTGGAACCACGATGTTCATCAGGCCGACAACGAAAGGTGTTGCCATGAAGAAAATCATGATGACGCCGTGGGCGGTAAAGATCTGGTCATAGTGATGTGGCGGCAGGAAACCTGCTTCACCAGCGGAAGCGACAGCCTGCTGACCACGCATCATGATGGCATCGGCAAAGCCACGGAGCATCATGACCAGTGCCACGACGATGTACATAATACCGATTTTTTTGTGGTCAACGCTGGTTAACCACTCGCTCCACAGCCATTTCCATTTACGGAAATAGGTTAGGGCTCCGACAACGGCGAGCCCTCCGAAGAGAATCCCTGCAAGAGTGACCATGATAATGGGCTCATGTAATGGGATTGCATCAAGTGTTAATTTTCCCAACATTACTTTATTCCTCAACTCCGGCATGAGCAATTTTGCTCATATTCATGTTATGACCTGTCGTTGTACCGTGGTCGCCATGCATATTCATGTCGCCCATAAATTTGGCAATAATGTCTTGATACAGGTTAGGCTTAACGCTTGAGAAGTATTCAACCGGATGGTTCTGGCTTTGTTTGGCTAACTCATCAAATGCCTGCATGGTATCCAGGGTTTTGGGAGAGGCTTTCACTTTTTGGACCCATTGTTCAAAACCTTCACGATCTGGGGTAGCTGTGGCAGTAAATTTCATGCCAGAGAAGCCGTGCCCGCTATAACTACTGGATAAACCTTTATAAGTGCCAGGTTCATTGGCAATTAAGTGAAGTTTAGTCTGCATACCCGCCATCGCGTAGATTTGACCACCTAACTGAGGGATGAAGAATGAGTTCATCACTGAATCAGAGGTGATTTTGAAGTTAACAGGAACACCAGTAGGGAAAGCAATTTCGTTAACGGTAGCAATACCTTGCTCCGGGTAAACGAACAGCCATTTCCAGTCCAGAGAGATTACTTCAATTGTCACTGGTTTTTCGTCGCTGACCAGTGGCTTATAGGGATCAAGCTCGTGGGTTGTTTTCCAAGTAATAGTTGCCAAAATGATAATGATAATGATAGGAACAGTCCACACTACCAGCTCAATTTTATTTGAGTGTGCCCAGTTAGGGCGATAGGTAGCGTTTTTGTTGGCTTCGCGGTAACGCACGGCAAAGGTAAATGCCATGATGATTACCGGAATAACAATGATAAGCATCAGGCCAATAGCTGTGAGTATTAGCGTTTTTTGTTCAGCGCCGATAGCGCCTTTAGGATTCATCAATACCATATCACAACCATTCAACATAAGAGTGGCTGCCAGTAATGACAATATCCCAATACTTTTATTGTATTTCATAAGTCTAACGACCCCAAATAACAAAAGCTCTATTGTCGTTTCATCAGTGTGGGCATTCTACGGTAAGGTCACAGGAGTGTAAACATTTGTAATAGTTAGTTGAGAGGTTGTTGACCCTTTATGTTAGTGGGATCACATGTAAATGGAAGACACGGCAAGAGTTAGCTTGAAAAGGTTATTTAAGCTTAACGATGTGTGATTGAAATGTAATGAAAATATTAATTTATATTAAAATATTCCTATATTTTCTGTGGAAGGAAAAATATAAAAATTTACTTTAAAGATTTCCACAACGACAATTTTATTTAAGAATAAAATTAACTGTGGGCCACCAGAAGTAGTAGCTCACAGTTAACATCAATAATTAGAAATTATATTTGATGGTGTAGACAATCCCATCCTGCCAGAAATCTTCACCTAATTTATGATCGGCATATCGATATTGAACGCCGGTGGTGAAAGATGGGTGAGGTGTCCACCACAGCGCTACTGCGCCATTAATACCGTCCCGCCCGCCATTGCCGTAGCGTTCATTCCGGTTAAGTTCTATTTCATTCCAGTTAGTTATGCTGAATTTTTCCTGCCAGAGCTGAAAATCATAACCAGCCACCCAGCCGACAACATAGCCGTTATTACCAGAGTAGAAAGTTTGATCAACATAATGTAATGCAACGAATGGTTTTAGCCAGACACCGGCAATATCAGTGTTGTAGCCAATGCCATACAGGGTATTTACCTCATGGAAATTCCCGCCATGTGCTTTACCTGGAAGGGAGTAAGTACCGTAAACATGGCCGTAGAGATTGAAACCAGTATCAGCAAGGTAGAAGCGCCCGGTTGTTTTAAAGGTGTATCTTTGATTATCCCCTGGTTGAGCATGTTTGCTGTTGAACGCATTTTCCAGATCAAAGAACCCGTATAATTCACCCCAGTCAAATCCGGTTCCACCTTCCAGTTCCAGATAGGCAAAATCGTCTTTATGAGAGGTTTGCCCTGATTTGTGTGTGGTGTGGCTAGTCCAGTCAAGGTAGTTCATGCTGATATTAGCAAAGCCCCATTGATATTCAGCATAAGCTGGAACTGAGACCGTGGTAAATAAGGCAGTAGCCAGAATGGTTTTTCTCATAAATTTCTCTAACGCATCCATGAAAAGAGGTTTTTAATTTTAAAGCTATATAGTAAGCCTTAAAAGGGTAGCCTGATTTTACGCGGATATGAATATTGAACAATCCAATAATTACTCAAAAATAGCATTTTTAGATAAATGGCTATCTGAAATGTGATCGTTGTCACTTAGTTTTTAGCTGGGTATAAAAAGGCTGACCGTAGTCAACCTTTAATAAATTAATTTAATATTTTCACTTTATTAAGCCAATTTGTTCCTTCTTAATGCGAGATAATCCAGAAAGCTACCCAGAATGATGCCGGCGATACCGATCTGTGCTCCCCATAATAGCAATTGTTCGGCCAGATCAGGTACATTAGCCCAGTTGAGAGCATTGGTGATTATGGTAAATAACCAAAGTATAAAAAGGAGGCTTGCTAATGATAGTAAGCCAAGAGCCAGACGATAGAAATTGTCGAACTCAGTACGTGGCATAAAATCGTTAGTTCGTTGGGTGTAAGCCAGCGTCTGGCAGCAGATAAATAATAGGAATAAACCTGGAACAGAGGCTGCTATAGAAAACAG
Organism: Photorhabdus tasmaniensis; assembly: GCF_011189505.1. Classification (GTDB taxonomy): domain Bacteria; phylum Pseudomonadota; class Gammaproteobacteria; order Enterobacterales; family Enterobacteriaceae; genus Photorhabdus; species Photorhabdus tasmaniensis. The sequence goes on along the minus strand of NZ_PUJU01000018.1, from coordinate 74,231 downwards.
ATAGAAGTTTGACCAGCCATGTAATTCCACGAACCAACCAGCAATCGGTCCGACGTATACTCGTCCAACAGCTGATAAGGCAGATAATAAAGCAAACTGTGTTGCGGAGAATGATTTGTGACATAAAGCCATTAGCAAGGCAACAAATGCAACGGTTCCCATTCCACCACAGATATTTTCTAGAAAAATGGCGCTGCCCATAGTGTAGATATTTTTGTCAGTGATGGATAACAGCCAGTATCCAGTATTAGAGATGGCTTGAAGAATGCCAAATATCATGAGTGAGCGAAATAAACTCCATCGTTGCATCAAATAACCACCATATAATGCACCGACGATAGTTGCGGCTAGTCCCAGTGTTTTGTTGATCATACCGACTTCACCAGCATCAAAACCAATACCGCGGATAAGAAATGGTGTGCTGAGACTGGCAGCAAAGGCATCGCCTATTTTATACATGACAATTAATAGCAGTATCAGCCACGCGTTATTGCGACTGAAAAAATCAGCTAATGGTTCTATTGCGGCCTGCTGGAGTGTTTTGGGTGGAGGTATGTTAATTTCGGGTTCTCTGGCCCTTAACGTTGCATAGACGCCAATCAGCATCAATCCAGCCATCAACCAGTATGTGTGTTGCCAGCCTATATAGCGGTCTGCGATCCATAATGCTAACCCGCCTGAAACTAACATTGCCAACCGATAACCAAGTACCGAAACAGCAGCACCTGCACCTCGTTCTTCGCTACTGAGTAAATCTGCTTTATAAGCATCAAAGACGATATCCTGTGACGCAGAACAGAAAGCGACGGTGACTGCCAGTGTGGCTAGCCACCATAAATGTTGAGATGGCTGGAGAAAACCCATTGTAGCAATACTGGCTATCAGTAATAACTGTGTAACAAGTAGCCAACCACGGCGGCGCCCAAGGAAAGAGGGGGTAAAGCGGTCCATAAAAGGGGACCAAAGAAATTTGAAAACATATGCCTGGCCGACAAGGGAAAAGAAGCCAATAGTTTTAAGATCGACGTCTTCAACGGTCATCCACGCTTGTAAGGTGCCAGCGGTCAGTGCGAGAGGTAAACCAGAAGCAAAGCCAAGTAAAAGCAGGATACGTGAGTTATGTTGAGTAAAAACAGTGAGATAACGATAATGCATGAGTCTCCCAAAACTCTGTCCTTGGCGGACAGAGTAAGTAATTAATCCTTAATTAGCGGGCATTTTGTTTGATGAAATTACTGACGGAAGGATCCTGAGCCATATCTGCGATGATTTCAGATAGTACAGTATTTACCGCATCAGCAATTTTCTCATTGGTTGCTCCGAGAGGGCCTTGCACATTGTAGCTGGTGCGATAGTTTTTAACTTGTTTACTTCCGTTTTGTGTTGCACTGATAATGGAAATATCGGCTTTTGTTGAAATATTATGACGTAAGCTGCCTTCTTTAACATCTGCATACAGGTTGTTCACAATAATTTGCAGATTAGCATTGGCTGGTGAGCCAATCATATAACCACGGGCGGCCATCTGTTTTTCCAGGATTTCTTGGAGTAGAAAACGCAGATCACGGGACGGTTTCAGTATTTCCAGCTTTGCATTACGGTTAACTTGAGCGAGAGTCTGAGATTGGCGATTGTCGGCACCACTGATGCTGATGGTAATAGCTCTCATAGTTGGGTCTGCTGTTGGCAGTGTAATTTTAGGTTCGATGGTCAGGGTATTGCTGGGAACAGCACAACCAGCAAGAAGAAAAAGGGCAATAAGCGGGAGTAATATTCTTTTCAACATGTTGATGTTCTCATCAGTGATAAGGATGTCCAGTAATACTTATCAATAAGCATAAACTACGCCAATAATAGCACTGCCTTTGATCATGGCATATCCCTGATGAGGTAAACGTGTATAAAAACCTTTTGATGTGGGGTTTGATTAAAAGATATTTTAATACGCTGGTGCTATAACTCATGAAGAATAGACTAAAATCATTAATATGGTTGGCAGTACGATTGCTGTGTAGTTATAAGGAGAATGGTTATGGTGTACCAGGATATAGAAGAGAAATTACAGGCTGCATTTAACCCATCATATCTTGAGGTTATTGATGAAAGTTATCGTCACAATGTACCCGTAGGTTCTGAAAGCCATTTTAAGGTTGTAATCATCAGTAATAAATTTGTTGGTGAACGTATGTTGAATCGCCATCGTTCTGTTTACGGCACATTATCGGCAGAACTGGCCGCCGGTGTTCATGCTTTGGCGTTACATACCTATACCGAGAAAGAGTGGAATGAATTGCAGGATACTGTTTTAGCTTCACCGGCTTGTCGGGGTGGTAATGTGGCCTGAGTACTGAATTGGGACATTCTCCTGAAATTGCGATATCAAAATAGAATGTACTCGGTTAACGGCCTTTGGGCCGTTTTTGCGTTTTATATGTGACATATTTTGAACGCAATTCTGATAGCTAAAAAATCGTTGTTGCATGAAATTGATGAATACCTCGGGCTTTTGTTAGCAATTCTCGACTCACACCGTCTGCATCGCTATAATGCTGCGTCTAATTTTTAGAATGGTTTCGGGATGCTTCTGACATCAGGGATTCTCGGTTTTTAAATGCGACCGCCCCGGTTCTTAGAGAGTGTTGCGATTGGCACATAGAACATCTGCCGGTTGTACGGTCTCTGGAGTTGACCGAGCACTATGATTTTTTTGAGGTAAAAAGATGCAAGTTTCTGTTGAAACCACTCAAGGCCTTGGGCGTCGTGTGACAATCACCGTTCCTGCTGCCGATGTTGAAAAGGCAGTTAGCAGTGAGTTGGTCAATGTAGCAAAAAAAGTTCGTGTTGATGGTTTCCGTAAAGGCAAAGTGCCTATGAACATCATTAAACAACGTTATGGTGCTTCTGTTATTCAGGATGTTCTGGGTGATCTGATGCAACGTAACTTTGTTAATGCAATCATCGAACAAAAAATCAATCCAGCGGGTGCGCCAAGCTATGCGCCAGAGCAGTTCAACGACGGCGAAGATTTCACTTATTCTGTAGAATTTGAAGTGTATCCGGAAGTTGAGCTGAAAGACTTGGAAGCTATTGAAGTTGAAAAACCCGTTGTTGAAGTAAAAGACGAAGATGTCGATGCAATGCTGGAAACATTGCGTAAGCAGCAGGCTGACTGGAAAGAAACCGAAGAAGCTGTTAGTGCAGAAGATCGTATTACTGTTGACTTCAACGGTTCTGTTGATGGTGAAGAGTTTGAAGGCGGTAAAGCTTCTGACTTTGTTCTGGCTATGGGCCAGGGCCGTATGATCCCAGGCTTCGAAGAGAGCATTGTTGGTCATAAAACTGGCGAAGAATTCACTATTGATGTGAACTTCCCAGAAGATTATCATGCTGAAAATCTGAAAGGTAAAGCCGCTAAGTTTGAAATCACTTTGAAAAAAGTGGAACAGCGTGAATTGCCGGAGTTGACTGAAGAATTCATCAAACGTTTCGGTATTGCTGATGGCACAGTTGACGGCCTGCGTGCAGAAGTACGTAAGAATATGGAACGTGAACTGAAAAATGCAGTTCGTAACCGTATTAAATCTCAGGTTATCGATGGCTTAGTTAAAGCTAACGAAATCGAAGTTCCGGCCGCTGTTGTTGATGGCGAAATTGATGTTCTGCGTCGTCAATCTGCCCAGCGTTTTGGTGGTAATGAAAAACAAGCGTTGGATTTGCCTCGTGAACTGTTTGAAGAACAAGCTAAACGTCGCGTTGTTGTTGGCCTGTTATTAGGTGAAGTTATCAGTAGCAATGAACTGAAAGCTGACGAAGAGCGTGTTAAAAGACTGATTGAGGAAATGGCTTCTGCCTATGAAGATCCTCAGGAAGTGATCGAGTTCTATGGTAAGAACCAGGAATTGATGAACAATGTTCGTAATATTGCTCTGGAAGAACAAGCTGTTGAAGTTCTTCTGGATAAAGCAAAAGTTTCTGAAAAAGAAACAACTTTTAATGAGTTAATGAATCAGAATCAAATGGCATAAGCGTTGGCTTTGCTTGAGATAACGAATTTATCATCTCTGTGAAATTGAACCCGCAGATTTATCTGCGGGTTTTTTTATGAATAAAAGGCAAAATTTTTCTTGAAAAAAGTGGGTTTAACCCCAGATCCTTTTCTACATTATGTATATGATTGCAAGATTTTTCAGGGGTAATCCTCTTTTGATTGATTAACTTTTGAATCATGGTCATCATCGCTTATCTCAAGTAGAATCGGTTATGAATGGCACCAACATGAATTCTATTAGGAGACGGAAATGTCATATAGCGACAAGCGGGATCAATATGTGCCTCATATGGCTTTGGTGCCGATGGTAATTGAACAGACTGCACGTGGAGAACGTTCGTTCGATATCTATTCACGCCTGTTAAAAGAACGTATTATTTTTCTGACCGGTCAGGTTGAAGATCATATGGCAAACCTGATTGTGGCCCAAATGCTGTTCCTTGAGGCAGAGAATCCGGAAAAAGATATTTTCTTATATATTAATTCACCAGGTGGTGTGATTACTGCGGGCATGTCCATTTATGACACGATGCAGTTTATTAAACCGGATGTTAGCACCATTTGTATGGGGCAGGCATGTTCAATGGGGGCATTCTTGCTGACTGCCGGCGCAGAAGGAAAACGTATCTGTTTGCCAAATTCTCGAGTCATGATCCATCAACCATTAGGTGGTTTCCAAGGGCAGGCTACAGATATTGAGATCCATGCCCAGGAAATACTTAAAGTTAAAGCGCGTATGAATGATTTGATGGCAAAACATACGGGAAAAACACTTGAAGAAATCAAGAAAGATACAGAACGTGATCGTTTCTTGTCAGCAAGTGAAGCCGTAGAGTATGGGTTGGTTGATAAGATTTTCACCCATCGCGATTAATTTATTATTCCCGGAAGCTATAATATAAATATTCGCCTTACTAGTTTGGTAGGGTTATGTCGTTCGGGGTAATAGCAGAGTTTCCTGCTTTGCCAGATGAATCTGGGGTGGCAGTTGATTAAAGTGAGGTTGTGACTGATGACAGATAAGCGCAAAGACGGTTCAGGAAAGCTGCTGTATTGCTCTTTCTGCGGGAAAAGCCAACATGAAGTGAGGAAATTGATTGCTGGCCCGTCAGTGTATATCTGCGATGAATGTGTGGATTTATGTAACGACATCATTCGCGAAGAAATTAAAGAGCTTGTACCACATCGTGAGCGTAGTGCATTACCAACTCCTCATGAAATTCGTCAGCATCTGGATGATTATGTTATCGGCCAGGAAACGGCGAAAAAAGTGTTAGCAGTTGCTGTTTATAATCACTACAAGCGGTTACGTAATGGTGATACCAATAACGGTGTTGAATTAGGTAAAAGTAATATTCTGCTCATTGGGCCGACAGGGAGTGGTAAGACACTGTTGGCTGAAACACTGGCCCGTTATCTTGATGTTCCCTTTACCATGGCTGATGCGACGACGCTGACCGAAGCGGGATATGTGGGCGAAGATGTAGAAAACATTATTCAGAAATTACTGCAAAAATGTGACTACGATGTGCAGAAAGCTCAACGCGGTATTGTTTACATTGACGAAATTGACAAAATTTCACGTAAATCTGATAACCCGTCAATTACCCGGGATGTTTCAGGGGAAGGTGTACAGCAAGCGCTGCTGAAATTGATTGAAGGTACAATTGCGGCGGTTCCTCCTCAGGGCGGGCGTAAACATCCACAGCAGGAGTTTTTACAGGTAGATACCTCTAAAATCTTATTTATCTGTGGTGGGGCGTTTGCCGGTCTGGATAAAGTGATTAGCCAGCGTCTAAATACTAGTACTGGTATTGGCTTTGGTGCGAAAGTTAAAGGTGAGTCAGAAAAAGCGACTGAAGGCGAATTGTTTGCACAGGCTGAACCAGAAGATCTGATCAAATTTGGTCTTATCCCTGAGTTTATTGGGCGGTTACCTGTTGTTGCTACGCTTACTGAACTGAGTGAAGAAGCGTTGATTCAGATTCTAAAAGAGCCTAAAAATGCGCTGACTAAGCAGTATCAGGCTCTATTTAACCTTGAGGGTGTCGATCTGGAGTTCAGAAATGAAGCTCTGATCGCTATTGCTAAGAAAGCGGTGCTTCGTAAGACAGGGGCCCGTGGTCTGCGTTCTATTGTTGAAGGCGCATTGCTGAATACGATGTACGATCTGCCATCAATGGACAATGTTGGGAAAGTTGTTGTAGATGAATCTGTTATTAATGGTCAATCTGCACCATTACTGATTTACAGCAAGCCGGATGCCCAAGTTTCTGGTGAATAATTAAGGCCAGGACAGGGAATTCACTAAACGAGATATTGTTGAATAAAATGAGGGGGTTGCCCTCATTTTGTTTTTAATTAAAGTATCATACCATTGAATGTCAAATTCCTGTCCCCATATATTTTATATTCTATGAAGTGAAACTCGTGAGAACCGTGTTTCACGAGATTCCTTAAAAACTGGCGAAAGCTAAACGAAGAGAGAGCTCTATGAATCCTGAGCGTTCCGAACGCATAGAAACCCCTGTATTGCCTCTGCGCGATGTCGTGGTTTACCCGCATATGGTGATCCCTCTGTTTGTAGGGCGTGAAAAGTCTATTCACTGCCTGGAAGCAGCAATGGATCATGACAAACAGATTATGTTGGTTGCGCAAAAAGAAGCTTCAACTGATGAGCCAGGGGTTAATGACCTTTTTTCCGTTGGTACAGTAGCTTCTATTTTACAGATGTTAAAATTGCCAGATGGCACCGTAAAAGTACTTGTCGAAGGGTTGAAACGTGCCCGTATTACGACTCTGACTGACAATGGCGAGCATTTTTCTGCTCAGGCTGAGTATCTTGATTCACCAATCGTTGATGAGCGTGAGCAGGAAGTTCTGATCAGAACGGCTATTAATCAGTTTGAAGGTTACATTAAGCTCAATAAAAAAATCCCGCCGGAGGTTTTGACCTCACTGCACAATATTGAAGATGTTGCTAAATTAGCTGATACAATCGCTGCTCATATGCCCTTGAAACTCAGTGACAAACAGACTGTTCTGGAAATGTCTGATATTGTTGAGCGCCTTGAATATCTAATGGCAATGATGGAATCAGAAATTGATCTGTTACAGGTAGAAAAACGCATCCGTAATCGCGTGAAGAAACAAATGGAAAAGAGCCAGCGCGAGTACTACCTGAATGAACAGATGAAAGCGATTCAGAAAGAGTTGGGTGAAATGGATGATGCGCCTGATGAGTATGAGACTCTCAAGCGCAAAATTGAAGCGGCAAAAATGCCAAAAGAAGCCCATGAAAAAGCGGAAGCTGAATTACAAAAGCTGAAAATGATGTCTCCTATGTCGGCGGAAGCGACGGTTGTCCGTAGCTACATTGATTGGATGGTACAGGTTCCGTGGGTTGTCCGCAGTAAAGTTAAAAAAGATTTGGTTAAAGCCCAAGAAACTTTGGATACCGACCATTATGGTTTGGAGCGCGTTAAAGAGCGTATCCTTGAGTATCTGGCAGTACAAAGCCGGATCAGTAAAATTAAAGGACCGATTTTATGTCTGGTTGGGCCTCCAGGTGTGGGTAAAACTTCTTTAGGCCAATCTATTGCACGAGCAACCGGACGGAAATATGTGCGTATGGCTCTGGGCGGGGTTCGTGATGAAGCGGAAATCCGTGGTCATCGCCGTACCTATATTGGCTCTATGCCGGGTAAATTGATTCAGAAAATGTCCAAAGTTGGGGTGAAAAATCCATTGTTCCTGTTAGATGAAATCGACAAGATGTCATCTGATATGCGTGGTGATCCAGCTTCTGCTTTATTGGAAGTTTTGGATCCGGAACAGAACGTGGCATTTAACGACCATTATCTGGAAGTTGATTATGATTTGTCAGATGTCATGTTTGTTGCAACATCCAACTCTATGAATATTCCAGCACCATTGCTGGATCGTATGGAAATTATTCGTCTTTCCGGTTACACCGAAGACGAAAAACTAAATATTGCCAAACGTCATTTGCTGCCTAAGCAGATTGAGCGTAATGCCCTGAAAAAAGATGAATTAACTATTGATGACAGTGCCATTATTGGCATTATCCGTTATTACACCCGTGAAGCCGGAGTGCGTAGTTTAGAACGAGAAATTTCTAAACTGTGCCGTAAGACGGTGAAAACATTGCTCATGGATAAGAGCTTAAAACACATTGAGATCAATGCAGATAATCTGAAGGATTATCTGGGTGTTCAACGTGTGGATTATGGTCGTGCAGATACAGAAAACCGTATTGGTCAAGTCACAGGACTTGCATGGACCGAGGTTGGCGGTGATTTATTGACCATTGAAACCGCATGTGTTCCAGGGAAAGGTAAGCTGACCTATACCGGTTCATTAGGTGAGGTTATGCAGGAATCGATTCAGGCTGCATTGACCGTTGTTCGTGCCCGGGCTGATAAACTGGGTATCAACTCTGATTTCTATGAAAAGCGGGATATTCATGTCCACGTGCCGGAAGGCGCAACACCAAAAGATGGCCCAAGTGCAGGTATCGCTATGTGCACAGCATTGGTTTCCTGTCTAACCGGTAATCCAGTTCGGGCTGATGTTGCTATGACGGGTGAAATTACTCTGCGTGGTTTAGTTCTGCCAATCGGTGGTTTGAAAGAGAAACTATTGGCTGCGCATCGAGGTGGTATTAAAACAGTCTTGATTCCGGAAGAGAATAAACGTGATCTGGAAGAAATTCCTCAAAACATCATTGCGGATCTACAGATCCATCCGGTTAAGCGTATTGAAGATGTTTTAGCTATAACATTGCAAGATCCTGCGTTTGGTGTGGAATTAGTGTCAGTTAAATAGTATAAAATAGTGAACGATCTCAAGAACTATGGATGAAATATAGGCTGGTAAGTGAATTTAGGCTTACCAGCTTTTTTATATTGTTAACTTGGATGAATTGTTTAATAAATATTTTGCTGTTTTATGATTTCTTGCCAATATCGGAAAGGATTGATATAACGGCACTGCTATCGGGTTATCCGTTAGGATTCTGATGCGATAGTAAAATACTATATGGGGATGAATAAGAGTGAATAAATCACAACTGATCGACAAAATTGCTGCTGACTCTAATATTTCTAAAGCAGCTGCAGGGCGTGTAGTAGATGCATTCATTTCTTCTGTAACGGGTGCATTGAAAGATGGCGATGATGTTGCTCTGGTGGGATTCGGTACTTTTGCTGTTCGTGAACGTTCTGCACGTACTGGTCGTAACCCTCAAACGGGGAAAGAGCTCAAAATTGCTGCGGCTAAAGTACCTGCTTTCCGTCCAGGTAAAGGTTTGAAAGACGCGGTTAACGAGTAACACAAACCAAATATTCTTTGTTAACGTCTGTTATATTGGTAAACATAGACTGACGAGACAGATTTGGTAAGCTAAAATAGAAGCGCATCAATTGATTGGTGCGCTTTTTTTCTCTTGACGCTTGAATTAACGTAATATGGCGTTTTCTATTTCACCAAAGCGGAGTTTTGCCTCTTTATGATGGACAACCTACGCACGGCGGCAAACAGTCCTGTGCTTAAAATCGTGCTGGCTCTCATTATCCTGTCTTTTGTACTGACGGGGGTTGGGGGTTACTTGACAAGTGGAACGGGTAGTTATGCTGCCGAAGTGAATGGTCAGACTATCAGTCGTGCTCAATTGGAGCAGGCGTTTCAGCAAGAGAGAAACACGTTGCAAGAACAACTGGGAGATAAATTCTCTGTGTTGGCAAGTGACGAACAAAGTATGAAGCAGATTCGTGGCCAAGCTTTGGAACGTCTGATTAATAACGCGTTGATTGAGCAATATTCCCGTGAGTTGGGTCTATCTGCCAGTGATGAGCAAGTTAAGGATTCTATCCGAAATACCCCTTATTTTCAGACAAATGGTAAATTTGATAACAACAAATACCTGGAACTGCTCAACCGTTTCAATCAGAGTCCGGATATTTTTGCTGAACAAACGCGCCAGAATTTAATTAATCAGCAATTAGTTATGGCTTTTTCTGGTAGTGAAATAGCATTGCCTGGTGAGGCAAAACTCAATGCTGAATTGCTTTTGCAAAAGAGGACAGTCCGTCTGGCTACACTGGAAATGAAGAAAATTCAGGCGCAGCAAGAAGTGACAGATAAAGATTTACAGGATTATTACACTCGAAATAAGAACAGCTTTATTGCTCCTGAAGAAGTAAAAGTCAGTTATCTAAAAATGGATGCTGTAGACGAAATGGATAAAGTTTCAGCCACATCCGCTGATATTGATACTTACTATGAGCACAACTTGAAGCGTTATACTCAATCAGAGCAGAAAAAGTACAGTCTGATTCAGCTTGCAACCGAAGCTGAAGCCAAAGTAGTGCTTGATGAGCTGAATAAAGGTGTCGATTTTGGTAAATTGGCGACTAAAAAATCCACAGATAAGTTTTCAGCGAAAAATCATGGCGATATTGGCTGGATGGAAGCGGATTCTCTTCCTGAAGAGATGAAGAAAGCTAACTTAAGAGAGAAAGGCCAAACTTCTTCTGTGATTAAAGTTCCTAATGGTTTCGCTATTTTCCATTTAGATGATGTTAGACCTCAGATAACTAAGCCTTTGTCTGAGGTTCGTCCTGAAATTGAGAAAATAGTTAAGCAGGAAAAAGCGGTAGATGCTTTCTATGCTCTGCAACAGAAGGTCAGTGATGCGGCTACCAGCGATAATGAATCTTTAGCTGCTGCTGAGGAAGTTTCAGGTATTAAAGTTGTGACGACTAATTGGTTTGATCGCAATAATGTGCCGGCAGAGATTAACTTTAGTTCTGTTATTCATGCAATTTTTGAAGGTAATCTTGTTGATGGGCAAGGGCCAACAGGTACTAACTCTGATGTGATCTCAGTTGAAGGTGATCGTGCATTTGTTCTGCGTGTAGATAATTACAAGCCAGAAGCAGTGCAGCCATTTGAGAAAGTTAAAGAACAGGTTATCGAACTGGTTAAGCGTCAGAAAGCTGAAAAACAGCTTCAAATTGAAAGTGAGAGATTACTGGCTGCCTTAAAAGAAGGTAAAGGTGAACAAGCTCTGAAAGACGCAGGCATTCATTTCGGTGAATCTCAGGTTATTCAGCGTATACCTCAGAATAATGTATTGGTTGATGCGGTATTCGCTTTACCACAGCCAAAAGAAGCTAAGGCAGAGTATGGTTTAGCAAAAAATAGTTTGGATGACATTGTTTTGATTCAATTGGATAAAGTGACTCCAGGTGTTGTATCCGGAGAACAAATTAAAAGCATGACTGATGGTTACCAGAGTGAAATAGGTAATGCGATGCTGGAGTCATTACTGATTAGCTTGCGTGAAAAAGCCAAAATTAAGTTAGGTCATATTGAATAAAAATTTGCGGGGAATATCGCAAATATTTTTGTAATTATCTTGCTCATAAAGGCCGCTTTCGCGGCCTTTCGCATATCTGATACTCATCTATTGTGCTCAAATTTATCTGTGGCAATCTTTTTTGTACCAATAAAACACGGAGGAATGAGTATGAAAAAATCGGGAATTTTATCTGTTTTACTTGCTGGCTTGCTTTATACGTGTGGAGGGCAATTTGCAATCGCCGCTGAACAAGTAAAAGATAAAGTAGCTAAAACAGCCAGTACTACAAGTAATTCTTCATCAGAAAAGCAGTTACAGCAGCCAGATGCTTTGAAAATAGAAGAAAAGGGAAAGGTGAACATTAATACTGCAAGTGCAGAAGAGTTAGCAAAAGCACTGAATGGTATTGGAGTAAAAAAAGCACAGGGAATTGTTGAGTATCGTGAAAAACATGGCTCATTTACTGCTGTGGAACAGTTACAGGAGGTTCAGGGAATAGGGCCAGTTTTTATTGAACGAAACAGAAATAAGTTGAGTTATTAGTAGTCATCCAGCATCCTCATTCACGATTTATTTTGTGAGTGAGGATGTTGTGATCGGGGTTGCAAATAAATCACTTTAATTCGTGTAAATTTTTTGTTTTGCTATTGTTAACTGCCTCTGGTCAGATGAGTGAAATTAACATTAAGGCAATATTATGAGTTCAATTATAAAAGTTCATGGTTATCATATCGATTTATTTCAACATGTAAACAATGCCCGTTATTTGGAGTTTATGGAAAGTGCTCGATGGGAATGGCTATATAAGCATTCTGTGGTGGAATGGATACAGAAAAATAATGTTGGGTTTGCGGTGGTTAACATGAATATTAATTATCGTAGTTCAGCCGTTCTCGGTGATGAATTGGAAGTGGATTGCCGATTGACTGAGTTGAGAAACAGAAGTGGTGTATTTTCGCAGGAAATAATACGTAAGAGGGATAATCAACTCATTACAGATGCTAAAACCACATTTGTGTGGATTGATAGGAAAACGCAAAAAGCATTGTCTATTGAAGGTGAATTACGTGAAATAATGGGAGCTTTGATGAAAACGGGACAATGAGAGGAGAATGTTCTCATTGTCCTTTAAGTTAGGCTAAATGTGTTTTTGCTTTCATTTCAGTCATTATTTTCTCAGGCGCATTCAGATATTGTTCCAGTCCGCTAGCTCTGAGATGACAAGCTGCACATGTACCACACCCATTACCTTGGATGCCGTTATAACAAGTCAGTGTCTGGCTACGGACGAAATCTAAATGCTGATAGTAGTCGGACAATGCCCAAGTTTCAGCTTTGTTGAGCCACATCAATGGGGTTTCAAAGTGGATATCACGGGCAACGCCAAGGCTTACAGCTTTATTCAGTGCTTTGACAAATTCATCACGGCAATCAGGGTAGCCAGAGAAATCAGTCTCGCATACACCAGTGATAACTGTTTCAGCTTCAACTTGGTAAGCATATATAGCAGCCAGTGTCAGGAACAAAATATTACGGCCAGGGACAAATGTACTGGGTAGGGTGCTTTTTTTACTTTCACTATAGTTGGGGACAGGGATGTTATCACGAGTCAGACTGCTGAGAGCCAATTCGTTAAGTAATGTGACATCAATTATCTTATGTGCAATAACACCAAGAGAATGGCTGATATTACATGCAACATCAATTTCGGCACGATGGCGTTGACCATAATCAAAAGTGACACAATGTATTTCATCATATTGATTAATTGCCTGAATCAGACATGTAGTGGAATCTTGCCCACCACTGAATACAACAACAGCTCGTTTCATTGTAACATCCTCATTGGAATAAAACGGTTATGTTACTTATAACCCTGGAGATTGGGTAGCTGCTTGAGATAAGGTGAGATATCGCCGATATTATTTTTTACCCAATCTGGGTTGTAATAAGTGTCGAGATAACGTTCACCACTGTCACACAGTAAGGTGACTATTGCTCCTTGTTCTCCACGTTCATGCATTTGATTGGCAAGCAGGAGTGTACCCCAAACATTGGCCCCCGTAGATGCTCCAACTTTTCTGCCCAGTAATGTTTCCAGCCAGTAAATCGTTGCAATGCTGGCGCAATCTGGTATTTGTATCATGTCATCGATAACTGTAGGAATAAAAGAAGGCTCTGCACGGGGACGGCCAATACCCTCAATTTTGCTGCTGTAATTGCCACGAATATCACAACAATTTTGACGGTAGCAGTCATAAAATACGGAGTTTTCTGGATCAACAACAATCAGCTTGGTGTTATACCCCTGGTAACGGATATAGCGTCCTAATGTTGCGGAAGTCCCGCCAGTGCCAGCGCTCATAACGATATAATTTGGCTCAGGAAATGGTTCCATTTTCATCTGGCGGAAAATACTTTCAGCAATATTATTATTACCCCGCCAGTCTGTTGCACGTTCAGCATAAGTAAATTGATCCATGTAATGACCATTTAATTCTTTCGCTAGTCGTTCTGATTCGTCATAGATTTGCGCTGAATGATTAACAAAATGGCATTTACCGCCGTAGAATTCAATTTCTTGAATTTTACGTTTTGCGGTGTATGAAGGCATAACAGCAATAAAAGGTAATCCAAGTAGACGGGCAAAATAGGCTTCAGATACAGCAGTACTACCAGATGAGGATTCAATAATTGGAGTACCTTCCTTGATCCAGCCATTGATAAGTGCGTAAAGGAATAAAGAACGGGCAAGCCTGTGTTTTAGACTGCCGGTCGGGTGGGTACTTTCATCTTTCAGATATAAATGGATACCTGGAAAAGCCGGTAAATTAAGGCGGATGAGATGAGTATCAGAACTGCGTTGGTAATCTGCCTGAATCTCTTTGATTGCTTTGGTTGTCCAGCGGTGCGACATAAATTGTTAACTCTGAATTAGAATATGATTGATGATGAATAGATTAACTTTATACTGAGAGAAATGGATTGTTATTTTTTTTAATATGTGGTTTCTTTATGGAAAAATTTTCTATAAGAGGTGGCTATGTTAGATAAAACAGACCGCAAATTGCTTAAATTACTACAGAAAGATTGTAGCTTGTCTCTGAATGCATTGGCGGAAGCTGTTAATCTTACCTCTACTCCTTGCTGGAAACGTTTAAAACGGCTTGAAGACGAAGGCTATATCGTTGGCAAAGTTGCTTTGCTTGATAGTGAAAAATTAGGGTTAGGGTTGACAGTGATTGTCATGATCAGAACTCAGCAGCATAACAGTAGTTGGTATGAGGAATTTGTTGCATTTATAAAGCAAATGCCAGAAGTTCTGGCTTTTTACCGTATGGCCGGTGAATGTGATTATCTGATGCATATAGAAGTTGTGGATATGAAAAGCTATGATCTCTTCTACAAGCGCATGGTTAATGGTGTTTCGGGATTAATTGATGTTACATCCAGCTTTGCAATGGAAAAAATCAAGTACACTACAGCATTACCGATACCAGATTAACTAATGATTACTCAATGAGTTAACTTCATTATTCTGAATGTCGTTCAACATTTATACTATCTATTTTTATTTCAGGATATACGCGTGTGAGATTATTTTCTCAATTAAGCTGGTACTTCCGCAGCGAGTGGCGTCGCTATCTTGGTGCAGTGACTCTGCTTATTATCATCTCTATTCTGCTACTGGTTCCTCCATATCTGGTGGGCGTTATTGTTGACGGCATCCGTGCTGGTTCTATGTCATCTCACCAACTGATGGCGTGGATTGGTGTTATGCTGGTCATTGCATTGATTGTTTATATTCTGCGTTATATATGGCGCTTGTGGTTGTTTGGGGCGTCATATCAATTAGCGGTTAAATTACGGAATAATTTTTACCGGCAACTTAGCCGACAAACCCCTGAGTTTTATCTGCGTCACCGTACGGGTGATTTGATGGCCCGTGCGACTAATGATGTGGACCGTGTGGTATTTGCTGCGGGTGAGGGGGTGCTCACTTTAGTTGATTCGTTGGTTATGGGTTGCGCCGTGCTGATTGTGATGAGTATACAAATTAGTTGGCAGTTAACTTTATTGTCTTTGTTACCTATGCCGATTATGGCAATCATCATTAAACGATATGGTGATCAACTTCATCATCGCTTTAAATCTGCACAAGGTGCCTTTTCTGCTCTGAATAACCAGGCTCAGGAAAGTCTGACTAGCATTCGCATGATCAAGGCGTTTGGTCTTGAAGATCTGCAATCAAATCAGTTTGAACAGGTTGCTGTGGAAGCTGGTCGTAAGAATATGTATGTTGCCAGGGTGGATGCCCGATTTGATCCGACAATTTTTATTGCTATCGGTATGTCAAACTTTTTGGCTATCGGTGGTGGTAGTTGGATGGTGCTGAATGGTGTTTTGACTCTTGGGGAGCTTACTAGCTTTGTGATGTACCTTGGCCTGATGATTTGGCCAATGTTAGCGCTGGCCTGGATGTTTAATATCGTTGAACGGGGAAGTGCTGCATACAGCCGTATCCGTAGCTTATTGCAGGAGCCTCCGGTTATTGCGGATGGTAACCGTCATTTATCTCCTGAGCGTAGTATTCTGAATGTGAATATCAAAGCGTTTCATTATCCGCAAAGTAACAAAACAATTCTGAGCCAAATTAACTTCCGCTTATCACCCGGACAGTTACTGGGGATATGTGGCCCAACTGGTTCCGGTAAGAGCACACTATTTGCGTTGATACAGAGACAGTTTGATGTGACTGATGGGGAAATTCTTTTCCAGTCGATTAAAATTGCAGATATCCGGTTAGATGAATGGCGAGCACGATTTGCCGTTGTCAATCAAATTCCTTTTTTATTTTCAGATACAGTTGCTGGGAATATTGCTTTGGGACGTCCTGAGGCAACACAGGAACAGATCGAAGAAGTTGCCCGTCTTGCTAATGTTCATGAAGATATTCTTCGTTTACCTGAAGGGTATCAGACGGAAGTGGGCGAACGTGGAGTGATGCTTTCTGGTGGGCAGAAGCAGCGCATCTCTATTGCAAGAGCATTGCTTTTAGATGCAGAGATTTTGATTCTGGATGACGCTTTATCTGCGGTTGATGGGCAAACTGAACACAATATCTTACAAAACCTCAACCAATGGAGACAACAACGCACGGTTATTATTAGTGCCCACCGCCTGTCTGCATTAACTGATGCTGATAATATTCTGGTGATGCAGCAAGGTTCTGTTATACATCAAGGGCAGCATCAGCAACTGGTGGAGCAGCCAGGATGGTATCGTGATATGTACCATTATCAGCAGCTTGAAGCAGCATTGGATGACGAGGAAACCACCGAGGGAGAGAAAGATGACTAAGGTTCACCGATTGTGGCCGTCTCTGAAACGTTTGCTGGTTTATGGAAAAAATTATCGTAAGCCGTTGGGGCTGGCGGTACTCATGCTGTGGGGGGCTGCAATTGCGGAAGTGAGTGGTCCGATTCTGATTAGTTACTTTATCGATAATATGGTTGCAACGGGTAATATGCCAACAAGGGTGATTATTGGGCTGTCTGTAACCTTTATTGCTCTGCAACTGATTACGGCCGCATTACACTATTTCCAGGCTTTGTTGTTCAATCAAGTGTCAGTTGATGTGGTTCAGCAACTTCGTACTGATGTGATGAATGCAGCATTACGTCAGCCTCTGAGTGCTTTTGATAATCAACCAGTAGGGCAATTGATTTCACGTGTAACGAACGATACTGAGGTCATTAAAGATCTTTATGTCAATGTGGTTCCTGCGGTATTCCGCAGCATTGCATTGATTGGTGCGATGCTGATTGCTATGTTTGTGTTGGAATGGCGTATGGCACTGATTGCAATGCTTATTTTTCCTTTCGTGTTGATTGTCATGGCGATATATCAGCATCTAAGTACGCCAATTGTCCGGCGGGTACGCAGTTATTTAGCTGATATTAATGATAATTTTAATGAAGTCATCAATGGAATGAGTGTTGTTCAGCAGTTCCGGCAGCAGGCTCGTTTTGGTGAACGGATGTTGTCAACAAATCGTGCTCATTTTAAAGCGAGAATGCAGGCACTGCGATTAGATGGGATGTTGTTACGTCCATTACTGAGTTTATTGTCTACTATGGTGTTGTGCGGTCTTATTGTGTTGTTTGGGTTCAGTGGAGCAGGAGTGATCGGTGTCGGGGTATTGTATGCTTTTATCAATTATCTGGGGCGGTTGAATGAACCACTAATCGAACTGACTTCTCAGCAATCAATCCTGCAACAGGCTGTAGTTTCTGGTGAGAGGATATTTGAATTAATGGATAGCCCTCAACAAGGTTATGGCATGGATAGTCAACCCTTATCCAGTGGTCGAATTGATATAGAAAATGTCAGTTTTTCCTACCGTGATGACAAAATAGTTTTACAAGATATTAACTTACAGGTTCCGGCTTATGGTTTTGTTGCTTTAGTTGGTCATACCGGTAGTGGAAAAAGTACGCTGGCAAATTTACTGATGGGATATTACCCGTGGCAGAAAGGGGAGATTTACCTTGATGGTCGGCCTGTATCATCTTTGTCTCATTCGGTATTGCGCAATGGTGTGGCAATGGTTCAGCAGGATCCTGTTGTTCTTGCTGATTCTTTCTTTAACAATGTTACGCTTGGTCGGAATATTTCAGAAGAGAAAGTTTGGCAGGTACTGGAAACTGTGCAATTAGCTAAGTTAGTGCGTACGTTTCCTGATGACCTTCATACTATCTTGGGAGAGCAGGGCAATACGTTGTCAGCCGGTCAAAAACAATTGCTTGCTATGGCGAGAGTGTTAGTGCAAGCACCGCAAATTTTGATCCTTGATGAAGCGACAGCAAATATTGATTCTGGTACGGAACAAGCAGTACAACAGGCTTTACGATTGATTCGTCAGCAAACAACACTGATCGTGATTGCTCACCGCCTGTCCACTATTGTGGAGGCTGATACTATTCTGATGCTGCATCGTGGTGCAGTTGTTGAACAAGGACGCCATCAACAATTATTGGTGAGACGTGGACGTTACTATCAGATGTATCAGTTACAACAAGTAAGCGATACATTAAATGAATGTGGCACAATCTCTGAGAAAGAGATGGTGATCTAAGCATATTTGCACTAATTTGGTGCGCTAACCGGAGGGTACATTCGTTGCTCTCCTCTCTTCTTCTCTCCGTGGTTTTTATTTACTCTATTATTACTTGATTTTTATATATTTTTAATTTCTGGCACACCTCTTGCTATTTCCTTATTGCAAACATAATAGCTGGATGGCGGGGGATATATGAAGCTCATTACGACAATTATAAAACCATTCAAATTGGAGGATATTAGGGAATCTCTCTCTGATCTTGGTGTTCAAGGGATGACTATAACAGAGGTAAAAGGATTTGGTCGTCAGAAAGGGCATGCGGAGCTTTATCGTGGAGCTGAATATAGCGTCAATTTTTTACCTAAAGTAAAGATAGATATTGCTGTAGCAGATGAGTTAGTTGAGGAGGTAATTCATGCAATTCAGCAATCGGCTTTCACCGGAAAAGTTGGCGACGGTAAAATTTTTGTCATCGAATTACAACAGGCTATCCGTATCAGAACAGGTGAGGTTAACGATGCGGCACTGTAATTCACTGATAGAGACGATATATATGAAAAGACAATTCTCTGTGGCTACCGGTATTGTGGCTAGTTTCTTTCCGTCATTATCTCAGGCAGCGGAAGGCGTTGCTGATAGTGCTGATAATGCTTTTATGATGATTTGTACAGTACTTGTGCTGTTTATGACAATTCCTGGAATTGCTCTATTTTATGGTGGATTGTTGCGGAGCAAAAACGTTTTATCGTTGATGGCTCAGGTTATGGTGAGCTTTGCTTTGGTGTGTGTATTGTGGGTGATCTACGGTTATAGTCTGGCTTTTGAACCAGGAAATGGTTTTTTTGGTGGTTTTAGTCAAATAATGTTAAAGAATTTGGCACTCACGAGCTTAAGCGGCAGTTTCTATCAGTTAATTCATGTGGCATTTCAGGGTTCTTTCGCTTGTATTACCGTCGCTTTGATTATTGGCGCGTTAGGGGAACGTATTCGCTTTCCGGCTTTGTTAATTTTCAGTGTGCTGTGGTTGACGTTTTCTTACTTGCCTATGGCGCATATGGTTTGGGGCGGTGGTATTCTTTCACAGGATGGTGCGTTGGATTTTGCTGGTGGCACAGTTGTACATATTAATGCGGCTGTAGCTGGATTGGTTGGTGCTTACTTACTGGGAAAACGCACTGGTTTTGGGAAAGAGGCATTTAAACCGCATAACTTGCCGATGGTCTTTATCGGTACTGCTGTGCTCTATATCGGTTGGTTTGGTTTTAATGCGGGTTCTGCTGGGGCTGCTAATGAGATCGCTGCTCTGGCGTTTTTGAATACAATTGTGGCGACTGCCGCCGCTATTCTGTCATGGGTTTTTGCAGAATGGCTTTTCCGTAATAAACCTTCTCTTTTAGGGGCATGTTCAGGTTGTATTGCCGGACTGGTTGGTATTACACCCGCAGCAGGAATGGTTGGTGTTGGTGGTGCACTAATTATAGGCTTAATTGCGGGTTTTGCCGGGCTTTGGGGAGTGGTGGTGTTAAAACGGTGGTTACGCGTTGATGATGTATGTGATGTATTTGGTATACATGGCATATGTGGGATCGTGGGTTGCCTCCTAACCGGCGTTTTCACGGCGAAATCATTGGGCGGAACCGGTTATGCAGAGGGTATAACCATGTTGGAACAAGTGAGTATTCAGGCTTTTAGTATATTTATCTGTGTGGTGTGGTCAGTAATTGTTTCTTTTATTGCTTTCAAAATAGCCGATCTGCTGGTAGGGCTGAGGGTTACTGTTGAAATTGAAAGAGAAGGTCTGGATATTAATTCTCATGGAGAGAGTGCTTATAATTAATCTGTGATATAAACAGGCAGCAATAAGACCAATAAGAGTGTGATGTTGGCTTCTTATTGGCTGCCCTTATTATTTTATCTGTTCCGTTTCCTAATTAGTCCTTCTTGTACAGTGGAAGCAACAAGTACACCTTGATGATTATAAATCTGTCCACGAACAAAACCACGGGCACCAGAAGCTGATGGACTATCTATAGCATAGAGTAACCAGTCGTCTAGTTTAAATGGACGGTGGAACCACATAGAGTGGTCGATAGTTGCTATCTGAATATTTTTCTCAAGGAACCCAACACCATGTGGCTGTAGTGCTGTTGGCAGGAAGTTAAAATCAGAGGCATAGCCGAGTAGATATTGATGCATAAAAGGATCTGCGGGCATATCGCCATTACTGCGGAACCAAACATAGCGTACGGGTTCTTCTGGTGGGCAATTGAATGGGCTGTAATATTTTACTGGTCTCATTTCCAACGGGCAGGGGCGGAGAAAAATATTCTGCATTTTCTGCGGCAGTAGATGCGACATTTTTTTCACAATTTCGTCCTGAGGGATAAGTTCTTCTGGATAGGGGACATCCGGCATTATATTCTGGTGTTCAAAACTTTCTTCATGACTTTGGAATGAGGCGGTCATATAAAAGATAGGCTTACCATTCTGAATCGCACTGACTCGCCGGGCACTGAAGCTGCCCCCGTCGCGCAGGATTTCAACATCATAGACGATGGGTTTGTTACTGTCACCGGGACGTAAAAAATAGCTATGGAAAGAGTTGCTCATCCGGTCATCAACAACGGTTTGTTTGGCAGCATAAAGTGCCTGACCAATCACTTGTCCCCCGAAAACCTGAGGAAAGCCCAAATCTTTACTTTGCCCCCGGTAAATACCTTCCTCAATTTTTTCTAAGTTCATCAAATTTATCAGATTCTTTAATGACTTGCTCATAATATGCCTTTGTTTTCTATCTGGTTATCAGAGAGTACAAGAGATGATTATTGTCCCATTAATAGATGATAAATAAATAACTAAATTGTAAATGTTTTAAGTCCTGATAGTCGTGCAACAAAGAATATGAGATTAATTGAAGTTTTATATTCAAATTTTTAATTTATAATCCAGACGGTTTAGATTTAACGGTTTGATATTTCAATTTATTTTATTATTTATATAGATTAGTTAATAGTGGAGGAGTGTGTATGAAATTATGGCAGATCCCTGCTAGCGTATTACTGGCGGTTGCTTTGGTTGGGTGTAATGGTAAAGGTCCTGAAATAGTAGATACTCAGGTGGAAGCGATTGAAAATCCGGTAGAACGCTCTTTTGTTGAAGGCAATATTAATATATTGCAGCGTATTGCGTTGCCAGCGGATGCAGTTCTGACAGTAACTTTATCTGATATATCTTTGGCTGATGCACCTTCAGTTACTCTGTCTAAGAAGGTAGAACGTTTGGGTGGGAAACAATCACCTTTCCATTTTGTTCTGCCTTACCGGCAAAACGAAATTAAGCCATATGCACGTATTGTCGTCAGTGCTTCTGTTTCGCTGCATAATCGTTTGATGTTTGTTACAGATACTTCATATGAGGTGATTAATAATGGGCAGACTAAAGATATCGAAATTACGTTGAAAGCGGTTAGATAATACATTTCCTTGTGTATTTACTCGTAATGTGCAATAAAACATCATTCAGATTTGCTTGTCTTGCTATTTAGATAGGTATGAATGATAATGGCGCGGCTTTGAAGTTAAAGCAACACGTCAATGGGGGCTCTGTTGGTTCTCCCGCAACGCTAACTTGTTAACTTGGTCAGGTCCGGAAGGAAGCAGCCATAGCAGGGGATGTGTGTGCCGGGATGTCGCTGGCAGAGCCCTCACCAATTATTAATAATCCAATAAGCCGATAGCACTTTACCGGCCCGGATCACTTTCTACCTGATGAAAACTATTTTAGCGAACGTATTTCCACACAGAAGGTGGAATTCTGTCATACAGTTTATTCATGGTCAGCTCAGCTAGTCGGTGATCCGCAGCAGAGTAGAATAGTTCAAGTTCGTCTCCTGAAAGTTCATATTTGTTCTTTTCAATCACACGTTCCAGTGTATCAATTGTGGTGCATTTTCTTAAACGCATCAGATAATCAGTTTTAGTCATAGTCGCCTTTCTTATTTAAGATATATAAAAAATTATTTAGTAAAATATTCAATCAAATTTTGCTCAGGGAGCAATTTAAATCGTGTAACAGAATACTGGTTAAACATTCATTAGTTTTTTACCATTCCGTAAGTTTATAAAAGCTAATCTCATTCGCTTCCAAACAAAGTATAAGTATATGTATTATCAAAAAATTTATCAATTCAAGTGAGAAGGTCGAAATCATCAGAATATTTTATTTTAAAGTGCTAAACTAAAATTGATATGTACTCAATCAATTCATTTAGCTTTAAATTATTCTGAGACGTAAGAATTATTTACACAACCAGTCTCAATGTACTCTGTCACTAGAGGTGCTTCTTGCCTTAGATTCTCACATCAGCATTTTAATTCAGCAATGTCATGTCATCCTAGTGAATATTCATCCATGCTATGTATCTCTCCCGTATATGTATGGTATTACTTAATTTGAGTCAAACACTAAACATATGCACGTATTATAGAAATTTTTTTTCGAGAGATTATTATTATGTGTCTATAATCGTTCTTTGGGATTATTTATCTTTTTTACAGGAAACCCTGATTTGCTTTTAGTAAAGTAGAATCGCCCCTTAAACAAAAACTCATACCTTAACGTAATAAACTATAAATATGACTGGTATATGCGAGTAAATATGTGGGCTTATATAAAACAGTATTATCCTCAGATACCCGTAACAGCAGATTATAGCCTGATGGCTACAATAATCAATGAATATAACATCATTATTACATAAGTCACTATGTGCTGGTATTGTTTTTTGTCATTTAGTGTAAAAAAAGATAAAGCAGCTTTTGTCCAACAATTTTCCCGTTAATTTTATTAAAGTCAGTAATGCTTGGATTTTTAAAGATATTTTTTACTCATAAGTGGTAATTTTAATTAAATTTGAACGAATTTATGTAAGAGTTCAGCAGGTAGATTAATGAGCGGAATCTTGCCTGATGCAGACAACTATTATATTTAAGAAGGCCGTTTTAACGGCCTTTTTTGATTATTGCTTAGTTGCATTAGTGATTAGTGAGATTCTGACGCAGGTTCAATCTCCTCCGCTTTCTTACTAAAACGTCGTTTGATAACGACAAAAAACACAGGTACGAAAAAGATAGCCAGCGAGGTTGCAGCAATCATTCCGCCCAATACCCCAGTACCTACTGCGTTTTGAGAGCCGGAACCTGCGCCATTACTCAGTACCAGAGGGATAACACCCAGCATAAATGCCAGTGATGTCATTAGGATTGGGCGAAGACGCATTCTTACGGCATCTAGAGTAGCTTCTATCAACCCTTTTCCTTCTTTTTCCATCAGGTCTTTAGCGAACTCAACGATTAAGATTGCGTTCTTTGCCGATAAGCCGATGGTAGTCAACAAGCCGACTTTAAAGTAAACATCGTTATCCAAGCCTCGGAATGTTGTTGCTAACAAGGCTCCAATGATACCCAGTGGTACTACCAGCATAACTGAGAATGGAATTGACCAGCTTTCATACAGTGCAGCCAGACAGAGGAATACCACTATCAATGACAGTGCATAAAGAGCAGGTGCCTGATTACCTGACAGGCGTTCCTGATAAGACATGCCTGTCCAGTCGAAACCGATTCCATTTGGTAACTGGGATGCTAATTCTTCCATCAGAGCCATTGCATCACCGGTACTTTTACCTGGAGCTGCTTCACCCAGAATTTCCATTGATGGCAAACCATTATAACGTTCCAAACGTGGCGAGCCATAGGTCCATGGTTCTTTAGACATATCGGCAAAGGCAGATAATGGAACCATTTCACCCTGTTTGTTACGGACATACAGTTTGTAGATATCACCTGGCAGCATACGATAAGGTGCTTCTGATTGAACATAAACTTTTTTGACACGACCACGGTCGATAAAGTCGTTCACATAGTTGCCACCAAACATCGTGCTTAGTGTCGAGTTGATATCAGAGATGGAAACACCTAAAGCTTCTGCCTTTTCCTGATCAATCCTAATCCGATACTGAGGGGTATCTTCCTGGCCATTAGGGCGAACACCTACTAACATATCTGGATGTTTTTGTATCATGCCAAGCAATTGGTTACGTGCTTCGGTCAGTTTGTTATGCCCAAGGTTCGCTTTGTCAATTAATTCAAAATCAAAACCAGTTGCTGAACCTAACTCTACAATTGCTGGAATGTTAAAGGCAAAAACCATACCTTCTTTGATTTTCTGGAAGTGAGCACTTGCCCTGGTAACAATGGCAGGTACTTTGTTCTCTGCATCAGAGCGCTCACTCCAGTCTTTCAGGCTTATAAATGCCAGACCGGTGTTTTGCCCCTGACCACTGAAACCAAAGCCACTTACTGTAAATACAGAAACCACAAGATCTTTTTCTTCTGTATTGAAGTAGTCACTTATTTTATCCAGAACTTTCTGTGTCTGTTCCTGTGTTGCACCTGAAGGTAATTGAACCATTGTCAGCAATACCCCTTGATCTTCTTCAGGAAGGAAGGAGGATGGCAGACGAGTGAACATGACAGCCATACCAGCAACCAGCAATACATAAATCACCAGATAGCGGCCTGTATTGCGCAGAATACGGCCGATACTGTCAGTATAGTGGTGGGTACTTTTATCAAACATGCGATTAAACCAGCCAAAGATCCCGGTCTGTTTACCGTGGCTGCCTTTAGCAATGGGTTTCAACATGGTGGCACACAGAGCAGGTGTCAGGATTAATGCTACCAGTACAGATAGTACCATTGCAGATACGATGGTGATTGAGAATTGACGGTAAATCGCACCGGTTGAACCGCCGAAGAAGGCCATTGGAACAAATACAGCAGACAGCACCATGGCAATACCAACAAGGGCGCTTTGGATTTGCCCCATCGATTTCCTGGTTGCTTCTTTCGGCGATAGACCCTCTTCCTGCATAACACGTTCAACGTTTTCCACCACAACAATGGCATCATCTACCAGTAAGCCAATCGCGAGAACCATGGCAAACATAGTTAATGTATTTATTGAATAACCAAATGTGGCGAGTATTGCAAATGTTCCGAGTAGTACGACTGGAACCGCAATAGTTGGAATAAGTGTTGCTCGGAAGTTTTGTAGGAATAGGTACATGACCACGAACACCAGCATAATTGCTTCAACCAGTGTTTTCACTACTTCGTTAATAGAGATTTTAACGAATGGTGTGGTGTCATATGGATAGACGATTTTCAGCCCATGCGGGAAGAAAGGCTCCATATTTTTTAGCGCTTCTTTTACTGCTTTTGACGTATTCAGAGCGTTAGCACCTGTTGCCAGTTTGACACCGACACCAGCAGCTGGTTTACCGTTAAAGCGGGCAATGATATTGTAACTTTCTGCCCCTAACTCCACTTTTGCCACATCTTTCAGACGGATCTGAGAACCATCAGTATTAACGCGCAGAAGAATATTGCTGAACTCTTCCGGTGAAGTCAGACGTGTTTGGGCAATAATCGAAGCATTCAACCGTTGACCTGGAACGGGAGGGGTTCCCCCTAACTGACCGGCGGCTATTTGATTATTTTGTGCTTTGATTGCATTTATTACATCCAGAGTCGTCATTTTGTAGTCAACGAGCTTGTCAGGATTCAACCAAATGCGCATTGCATATTGGTTACCAAACAGCATTGAATCACCTACACCAGTTACACGGCTCAACGGGTCTTTGACGTTTGCGCCAACATAGTCAGCGATATCCTCCTGTGACATGGATCCATCTTCAGAAATGAACCCTGCAACCATTAGGAAAGAACTTGTGGACTTATCCACATGTATCCCTTGCTGCTGTACTTCTTGTGGTAACAGAGGCATAGCCAGTTGCAGCTTGTTCTGTACCTGTACCTGTGCAATGTCAGGATTAGTACCCGCTTCAAAGGTTAGCGTGATATTCATGTTGCCAGCAGAGTCACTGTCGGAAGACATATAAACCAGATTATCGATACCATTCATATTCTGTTCGATAACCTGAGTAACTGTGTTTTGCACAGTCGTGGCATCTGCGCCGGGATAAGTTGCGGAGATAGAAATCGCCGGTGGTGCGATAGTAGGGTACTGCGCCACGGGTAATTTCATAATTGCCAGCAGCCCAGCCAGCATGGTAATAATTGCGATTACCCATGCAAAGATTGGCCGATCTATAAAAAACTTAGGCATGAATCACCGACTCCTTAATTAAGACTTTTTTGCAGGCTCAGCTTGGTTCGTAGCAGGTTTTGCATTTAAATCCACTTCTTCTGCTTTAACTGGTATGCCAGGTTGAATTTTTTGCAAACCAGTAACGATAACCCGATCACCGGTTTTCAGACCGGAAGTTACCAGCCATTTGTCGCCAATAGCTTGGTTTGCCGTGATAACGCGTGTTTCGACTTTTTCGTCTTTACCGACCACCATGACAGTAGCTTCGCCACGAGGTGTGCGGGTAATTCCTTGCTGAGGAACCAGTATTGAATCCCGACGAATACCGTCTTCCAGTTTTGCGCGAACAAACATACCTGGTAGTAATTTTTCATTTGGGTTAGGGAATATTGCACGGATGGTGATAGAACCCGTTGTTTCATTTACAGTGATATCGGAGAATTCCAGATAGCCTGTTTCACTATAATTTTTACCATCTTCCATAACCAGGTGAACTTTAGCTTTACTACCTTCTTTCTGTACAATACCTCTGGTGATTTCATTTTTAAGACGCAGATAGTCATCACTTGACTGAGTGACATCCACATAAATTGGATCCAACTGTTGAACTGTTGTCAGTGCTGTTGGTTGACCAACAGAAACCAAAGCGCCTTCAGTGATAGTCGATTTGCCGGAACGACCGCTAATCGGTGCCGTAACTTTGGTGTATGCCAAATTAATACGGGCAGTCTCTACAGCCGCTTTTGCCGCTTGTACGGCAGCATTCGCTTGTGCAGAGTCAGCACTGGCCTTGTCAAACTCCTGCTGACTGACATAGTTTGTACCTAACAGTGGCTTATAACGGTTCACTGTCAGGCGCGCTATCTCTGCATTAGCCTGAGCTTTAGCCAAATCAGCTTTAGCACTGTCATAGGCAGCTTGGTAAGTCGCTGGATCTATCTGGTATAAAGAAGTCCCCTCTTTTACATCACTTCCTTCTTTGTAGTTTCGTTTCAGAATTATGCCACCTACTTGTGGACGAACCTCTGCAATACGGAAGGCTGATGTTCGGCCTGGCAGTTCAGTTGTGACCATCAGAGGTTCAGTTTTCAGCGTCACGATACCGACTTCAGGGGCTTGTTGATTTTCAGCAACTTGCTGAGAGTCTTTGTCGTTACATCCTGAAAGAGCTAAGCTGCCTGAGAGTACCAGTACTGTAGCCAGAGGCAAAACTCCCCTGTTTATTCGCATAAGTAAACCTCAATATTTTTAGATGTTGACCTTTCAATCCGTAAAACCGCTACTCCATTAATAGCAGCATGCTATAATACAAACATACATGAATGTATGTAAATCAGCTTCCGGTTAAAAACAGAGTATATGGCACGAAAAACTAAACAACAGGCTGAGGAGACCCGGCAACAGATTATAGACGCAGCTATAAAAGAGTTTTCTGAGCGCGGTGTCTCTGCTACTTCACTGACAGATATTGCTACAACGGCTGGAGTAACCCGAGGTGCAATCTACTGGCACTTTAAAAATAAAGTAGACCTGTTTTCCGAAGCTTGTAGAATAACAGATTCCAAGATTGACCAATTAGAAAAAGAGTATCAAGGAAAATATCCTAATAATCCACTCCTGATTTTAAGAACTTTAATAATTCATATCCTGACATCGGTCGTTGACGATCCGAAGAACCGGCTATTGATGGAGATTTTTTTCCACAAATGTGAGTTTGTTGGTGAAATGTCTGCTTTGGTGGCAGTTCGTCAAGAGCTGTGTGTTGCAGACTATGTTCGTATTGAAGAGTCACTTTCCTGCTGTATTGCATCAGGTCAGCTTCCTTATAATCTTAATCTGCGGCGAGCTGCTATCATGCTGAGAGGATTGATAACGGGTTTGCTGGAGAATTGGTTATTTGCACCAGATAGTTTTGATATTCAGAAAGAATCGGAATCGTTAGTGGATAGTTTTATTGATATGCTTAAATGTAGTGAGCATATGAAAATCACAGAAAAATGAAAAACCAGAATAATAGAGTTAAATTCTATTTTGGTAATTGCTAACAATGCGGGTAATGGTCAAAAGTCATTATCTTATGCTCTTTTGTTTATCTACTTCATATATACAAGGAATAAAGTTTAGGAACTGGGCCGAAATTGTTTCTAATATCGAATATTGTTGTTGCTGGCCTTGTAGGATAGTGACCAAAAAACTATAACTTAAAGCAAATTTTGAAGATTTTGTCTGAGTAAAATGTATTATTTAAATTCAGTGTGATTGGATTAAGTTATTTAATATCAATCAGTTGTATTTTTTTAAGGTGTTGAAGTCTGTGCATTGGTTGAATTTGCCCTACGGATTTTGCAGTCAAATAGAGTGCTGAGTTGGTACCGTGTTATATAGCTGGTCACAATTGTTGAGGGATAACCATCTATGCTGGAAATACGAAATGTAACACATGCTTATGGTGAGCGTGTGGTATTGAAAGAGCTAAATTTGCAGCTGAAGGAAAAGCGAATTGCCATCATAGGCAGCAATGGTTGCGGTAAGAGCACATTTGCGCGTCTTCTTAATGGATTGTTGGTACCGAAATGTGGTGATGTTTTGGTGGATGGGCTGAACACCAGAACGGAGGGTAAAGCGATCCGGCGCAAGGTTGGTTTTGTATTCCAAAATCCTGATAATCAGATTGTTTTTCCAGTTGTTGAAGAAGATTTGGCCTTTGGAATGAAAAATCTCTGTTTTACCAAGGAAATAATTCAACAAAGAACGCAAGAGGCGCTTTCACGATATGGCTTACTTGAATTTAGGGAGCATCCAGCCCATCTTTTAAGTGGCGGCCAGAAACAACTCCTTGCAATTTCTGGTGTTCTCGTGATGGAGCCCGCTTACATCATTTTCGATGAGCCTACGACTTTACTGGATTTACGAAACAAGCGCCGTGTTGCTGAAGCAATCGATAAATTATCTCAAACTGTGATCGTAGTTTCTCATGACCTTGAGTTTTTGGCGGGGTTTGACCGCGTGCTCGTTTTTGATGATGGCCAAGTGGTTGTCGATGACATTCCCTCTGTGGCTATTCCTGAATATGTAAGGATGATGTCATGAGCCTGTCTGGTTATGAACCTGGTTCATCATTTGTGCATCGAGTGAGTCCTGGATTCAAAATTATTTCTTTGCTCATTCTGGGAACATTACTCTTTATCGTTCCGCGTATCGATCTTTCTATTGCAGCGTTGGCAGGTATCGTACTTTTATACTTGTTAGCCAGAATCTCATTAAGAACTGTCTGGGCACAGTTACGACCGGCGATGTGGATCTTCGCGCTTATTTTTATAGTCCAAGCGCTTCTACATCACTGGACAATAGGTGTACTTGTGGTAGTTCGCCTTGCCTCACTTTTGCTGTTAGCCTCGCTTGTCACCCTTACTACTCGTTCCTCTGACATGATCGACGCATTGGAAAAGGGGCTTTGGTGGTTGTACTATTTTAGAATCAATCCAGGAAAAGTGAGTTTGGCTCTATCGCTTGCTTTGCGGTTTATCCCTGTTCTCGCGTCAATTACAGAAGAAGTCCGGGAGGCGCAGAAAGCAAGAGGTCTCGATAAGAGTGTCATAGCAATAGCCGTTCCCGTTATCGTGCGAACTCTCAAAATGGCAGACGATATTTCTGCTGCTATTGAAGCCCGGTCCTACGATCCAGGGTTTGAGAGAAAGAAATCGAGCAGCAAATAAAGCCTGGTTTGTGGCTTTGTCGAAAAAAGGGGGATTAAATGTCCACGAAAGATATTGTTTATATAGCACTATTTGCCGCGCTAACGGCAGCATTGGGTTTATTCCCACCACTGGCACTTCCCGTTGTGAGTGTTCCGATAACAGCACAATCAATGGGAGCAATGCTTGCTGGCGCTATTGCTGGTGCGAAACGGGGTGGGCTGGCATTGTTGCTCTTTTGTGTTCTTGTTGCAGTTGGATTACCGGTAATGGCTGGAGGTATGGGGGGATTGGGGGTATTTTTCAGTCCAAGCGGCGGCTTTGTTTTGGCATGGCCAATTGCAGCTTTTGTTATCGGCTATTTATATGAGTGGAATCTTATAAAGCTAAATGCCTTTAAAGAAGCTGTATTTCTTGTCTTTGGTGGCATTGTGATTGTTTACGCGATCGGTCTTCCGTGGGTTGCAGCATTTGCCAAAATCAGCTTCTGGCAAGCAGCCATAGGTTCGATTGGGTTCATGCCGGGGGATATTATCAAAATTGTACTGGTTATTTTAATTGCGAAAACTGTTCGTCGGGCTTACCCGACTCTTGAACCACGTTCTTAGGTGTCAGTCTTTACGGTGGGCTGATACTTGGTGGTGATCACCCAATAGTTGCCGCCAAGTATCATGGTTGTACCGATGATGGCCCAAATGGTTGGACGATAGCCCTCTGTGACACTGGAGATTGCTAAGGCTACAAGCGGAACGAGAAGCATTGTATAGGCTCCTCGTTCTGCACCCAAACGACCGACGACGGCGAAATATGTTGTATACCCAATTACCGAAGGAAACAGGATTAAATAGAACAGAGATGTTACGTAGGTTGGAGATAGATCAAAGTCAAACGTTTGTTTGGTTAAAAAGGCATAACTGAACAAGAATACGGTGCCATATCCCATAGAAATACCTGTCATTGGGAGAACCGTGACCCCCTTTCTCTGTAACTGAACTGCGGAAATGTTGGCGAATGAGAATGCGAGAGTTGCTGCGATAGCGTAACCAAATCCCGTCCAATTCCATTCATTATTTAAAAACTCCGGGCTGAAGACCAAAATTATCCCAGTCAGACCGGCCATAGCACCTACTAGAACTGACCATGAAATTGATTGCCGTAGGAAGAGAATTGCATTGACAGAGTTGAATAATATGACCGAAGAATAGGTAAGGGCGATTAGTCCGGTGGTGATTAAAGCCGCAGCCTTGTAAATCAGTAAGAATGCGACAGCGAACCCGAACGCGCCAAGTGCAGCGAAAGAGAGGTGTTCACGCCAGGTATATGTGAGTCTCTCCCGTGAAATAGCGGTAATCAGAAGTAACAATACCGACGCACATCCAAAACGGTAAATCAGGGATATTACCGGTGAAACATCAGTTAATTGCAGTTTTGCTGCATACCAGGATGTTCCCCCCGTGATGATCGTCACAACATATAGAACAACGGTAGAGTAAGAAAAAGCGATCTTCATGCTCAGATTCCAAGCACCTTATTGAAATATATCACGACCATAAGATCAGATTTTTCTCATTTAACAGACCGATGAAGGAGCCGGTTGCAATCCGATTGCCGTTCGCAGGCAGGACGATGTGAGGATTACAGGTGTTAAAAATGACGACAGAACCAACTTGAGGTCGGAAAGTGAAAAATTCGCAATCAGCCAATAGCGAACTATCATATGGCTTATATGTTTTATCAACGATAGTACTCTTGAATGGTTGATTATAGATTACTGTTTCCCCTCCTTGTGAGGGGGACAAAACATAGAGGTTCCAGGCGAGTTGCGTTGATACATCACCAATGGCCAAATTTCCTTTTGCAAAAGTGGGGGCGTAGTCCACATGCAGATCTGAACCACCGGAGATAATACGAACGATACCGGCAAAATAGGGGCCAAGCCCTGGTTCTTGCGCGATCGAAATGCTGAAATTTGTATCGTGGTTGATGCGTCGTATGAACCTATCAACCGGATCAAAAGCTTGATTGATCACGTGAGCGCGTTCTTGTTCAGCGGCGACAACTTGAGCAAAATATTCTTCTTTTGGGCGATCACGATAATGGGTGAGTGGATTTCCCAAATAAAATCCTGGCTTTCCGAATTCATATTGTTTGGCCTTCATGCTCAGTATTGCCGCAGAAAGCTGTACTGATTCCTCTGTAGTTGCGAAATCATCTATCATTACCGCCGGAATCTTGTTATCCATGATTGCCTGCAAGCTTTCTGATGATAATTTGACAAGCCCGTTTGATGCCCACCTTGACGACATAATTGCCGATTCCTAGCCTATTTTATATTAGAAAAATTGATTTATTGAAGGTCAGTGTCAATCGTATAACATTGATTGTATAATAATGCAACACTTGGCTGCACTCCACACTCAGGAACGCAACAATGACAATATCTCTGAGGGGGCATCACCTCTTGTGTATTCTTACCTACGCGGGCAATGGATATTCCCCCGGCTTTATTGAAAACTACAATAAGATTATTTCTCGAATTCAGAACGAAGATATTCTGATTGTGGAAGGACCGGACGACATCTGTGCTCCTTTGCTTGGAGAAGATGATCCTCATTGTTTGGGAAAGAGCGTTATTATCCGAGATAGTCATGCTTTGGAAGCTGTTGGTGCTCTGATGGGCCGACCAGTTGAAGTAGGTCATACACTGAGGCTCGACGAAACCTATTTAAAACAAGCTAGATGGGCTTTTAACCGCAGGATCGTAAGAGCTGCCTGTGTAGGCTGTGAATGGGAGCAGCTTTGCACTCGAATCGCTGCGGACGATTATGCTTCAACGTTTCTTAAACTCAGCAATGGAAAGAATGAATGACGACATCAAGCCATTTTGCAAAGGCTGATCAAGAGTGTGAGAGCAAATTCTAAGACTAACTAATGTAGATCTTTTACAGTATCGACAAAGTATCTACGAAGTGTTTGTAATAAATCGCTCAATATTCCTTCGTGGATTGTGACTGTTTCGCTAACTTAGCTTGATAGTCGTGTTTGACTATTTCCAGTGCAGCGAGCGCAATTTTGGGCGTAATTTCATTACATTCCAACAGATAGATCAGATCAACAGCAAGTTGAACTTCAGGTGGTGCGTGTTCGATTGACATAAAACTTCCTCATCTGAGTCGTTAATCCATATTCTCTTTATATTCGATTGATTTTTCAATTCGCGTCAGAGATTGGCGGCAACGTGCTAGCCTTCCGGCTAATGCTGCGATTTCTTTCTGTATTTTTTGTTGATTACTCAGTGTAGTTTGTTGATTCAATCTTAGCTCTCGATCATTGATCATTGCGAGCAGACGGCGCTCATAATCCTGATGTTCAGCCAGTTTGTGATACAGGTCCGTAGCTTGTTGTTTATGTTCGAATCTGCTCTCTTTTTTTCGCAGTGATTGAGTAGACAATTCACGCTTTAATGCTTCCATTTGAGCAACTAAACGCTCGGTCAGAAATGCGACTTGTTCCGTTCGGTTATCTTGAACACACTCTTTGAGTTGTTCCATGTTATGTCTGACTTCTTGCAGATAACCACGGAGTTTATCGCTGCGCCGGTTAAATAAAGTTTGATCAAACCGGGCAGTAAAAAATGGGATATCTGCCAAAGGTGTGAGCTCTTCCGCCAGTATATTGACTTGTTTTTCGAGTAAATTTAATAACGGTTGCGTACTCATTTATACCCTACAATGGTTATGTTTTGTGAAGAAGAATTAACCAGAAACGATAAAAAATAGGTTGATGCATGTTCATCGGTTGCTTTTTTTTATCAGTTTGCATAGATTTTAGCACTCTCGTGTTCTACTTACCGGCACCGATTATGACCGCAAACGCGCAGCAACTGCAATTTATTAAAGACAGTATTGAAACTATTCCTGATCATCCTAAACTGGGGGTTCTTTTTCGTGATATCACGACCTTATTGGATACCCCTCTTGCCTACCAGGCAACAATTAATCTTCTGGTAGAGCGATATCAGGACAAAGGCATCACAAAAATTGTGGGCACTGAGGCGCGTGGTTTCCTCTTCGGAGCGCCAGTTGCATTGCGTCTCGGTGTTGGTTTTATCCCCGTCCGTAAAGCAGGCAAATTACCTCGTGAAACATTGAGTGAAACTTACGATTTAGAGTATGGCACCGATACACTGGAAATACATAAGGACAGCATTAAAGAAGGTGATAAGGTGTTGGTTATTGATGATTTGCTGGCAACGGGTGGCACTATTGAGGCAACTGTTCGCTTAATTCGTCATTTAGATGGTGAAGTTTTTGAAGCTGCCTTTGTTATTGGTCTACCTGATTTGGGGGGGAGTGAACGCCTGCAAAAACAAGGCGTGAACAGCTTCACTCTACTGGAATTCCCTGGTCATTAATCTGCTTATTTTCGTATTACTGATATATCGGCCTCGCTGTCTGTAGTGGGGCTGTGTTAGCATGGCACCCAATTATATTCAATTTTCCCGGTATCAATGAGCTATCAGGTACTTGCCCGTAAGTGGCGTCCACAAATATTTTCTGATGTGATTGGTCAGGAATATGTCTTGACTGCGCTGGCTAATGGTCTTTCCCATGGCCGGCTCCATCATGCCTACCTATTTTCCGGTACCAGAGGTGTCGGGAAAACGACGATTGCCCGTTTGTTTGCCAAAGGGTTAAATTGCGAAATAGGTATTACTGATAAGCCTTGTGGTAAATGTGCTAATTGCCTTGAAATTGAACAAGGGCGATTTGTCGATCTCATTGAGATTGATGCAGCTTCTCGTACTAAAGTTGAAGATACGCGCGAATTGCTAGATAACGTACAATATGCTCCAGCTCGTGGGCGTTTCAAAGTCTACCTGATTGATGAAGTGCATATGCTTTCCCGCCACAGCTTCAATGCATTATTGAAAACGCTGGAAGAGCCACCTGAGCATGTGAAATTTCTACTGGCAACCACTGATCCGCAAAAATTACCGGTAACTATCCTTTCCCGCTGTTTGCAGTTTCACCTCAAAGCGCTGAATGTTGATCAGATAAGCGATCAGCTCGAACATATTCTTAAAGCTGAACATCTGGGGAGTGACAGCCGTGCCCGTCAGCTTCTGGCCCGTGCGGCTGATGGCAGTATGCGTGATGCTTTGAGTCTGACAGATCAGGCTATCGCGATGGGACAAGGCCAGGTAACAACTGAAATAGTCAGCCTGATGCTGGGAACGTTGGATGATGAACAGCCGTTATCAATTATAGAATCATTGATTCGGGCTGACGGTCAACAGGTTATGGTGTTGGTGGAACAAGCTGCTTCACGGGGGGCTGATTGGGAGAATTTGTTGGTAGAGATTCTTTCATTATTGCATCGTATTGCAATGATCCAGCTATTACCTTTACTTTCTCAATCAGAAATCGCTTCCTCTTCAATTGAAGGCCGTTTGCGAATATTGGCAAAAGCAATTTCACCGGAAGATTTGCAACTTTATTATCAAACTCTATTGATTGGTCGTAGAGACTTGCCGTATGCACCGGAACGCAGGATGGGTGTTGAAATGGCGCTGCTCAGGGCTTTGGCATTTCATCCAAAAACAGTCATTGAAGAGGTTGCTGCACCGGTTGTGCATGGACATCCTGCGGCTATCCCATCAGTTGCAGCACAGCCGCAACATAATCAGGGCAATACGCCATCCGCTTACCTTATTGATGAGCCAGTACCGGTGGACAGCGTTTCTCAGCCAGAACCTCAGATACCTCAGGCACTTGCATCAAGTCCGACAGCGCAGTTGTTGAAAGCAAGGAGTGTGTTATCCCGGCAGCAAGAGCAAACGCCACCAAAAAAGCCTAAACCGGCTACGCCTGTTAAGGCGAGGCCGGCAACCTCGGCACTGGAACGGATTGCCGCAGTGTCAGGGCAGCGACCTCAGTCATCAATAGCTAATAAAATACAGGAAGAAAAACCTGAGAAAAAAGAGGCTTACCGTTGGCGAGCCAAGAATATTGAAGAAAAACCAGAAACCCATGTCGCTACGCCAAAGGCTTTAAGGACGGCTCTGGAGCATGAAAAAACGCAGGAGCTGGCAGAAAAATTAGCTGAAGAGTCCAAACAAAGAGATGCATGGGCTGCGGAAGTTGATAAACTTAAAATTCCTAAATTGGTGCAACAATTAGCATTAAATGCGTTTAAAGAGCAGATTAGTGTTAATAATATCTGTTTACACCTGCGCTCGAATCAGCGTCATCTTAATTCCGCTTTTGCACAAAAATCATTAGCGGAGGCTTTAAGCGAGTTGTACGGTGTAACGATTGAATTCAGCATTATTGAAGATGATAATCCGGAGGAGAAAACTCCACTGGAGTGGCGACAAGCCATTTATGAAGAAAAATTGGCACAAGCTCGCCAATCAATTATTGCGGATAAGACGATTCAGACATTGCGGCAGGTATTTGATGCTGCACTGGATGAAGAGAGTATCCGGCCGGTCTAACCGCGCTGCAATCTGTACCTGTTGTACGATGTAGCCATAGCGAAGAGAGAAAACTATGTTTGGTAAAGGTGGTTTGGGCAATTTGATGAAACAAGCCCAACAAATGCAGGACAAGATGCAGAAAATGCAGGAAGAGATTGCCAATCTGGAAGTGACAGGTGAATCTGGCGCAGGTCTGGTTAAAGTGACTATCAATGGTGCTCATAATTGCCGTCGTGTTGAGATTGATCCAAGCCTGATGGAAGATGACAAAGAGATGCTGGAAGACCTGATTGCGGCTGCATTCAATGACGCAGCCCGCCGTATTGAAGAAACTCAGAAAGAGAAAATGGCGGGCGTTTCCAGCGGAATGCAACTGCCACCAGGTTTTAAGATGCCATTCTGATGCAAACCAGTCCTCTCCTTGAATCCTTGATGGAAGCATTACGCTGCTTGCCAGGAGTTGGCCCCAAATCTGCGCAGCGGATGGCTTTTCATCTGTTACAGCGTGATCGCAGTGGTGGAATGCGTTTGGCTCAGGCCTTGACAAGGGCGATGTCGGAAATTGGACACTGTAAATATTGCCGGACTTTTACCGAGCAGGAACAGTGCACGATCTGCGCTAATCCACGCCGTCAGCAAAATGACCAGATTTGTGTGGTTGAAAGCCCTGCGGACATTCATGCCATTGAACAAACTGGGCAGTTTGCCGGGCGCTACTTTGTTCTGATGGGGCATCTATCTCCATTGGATGGCATTGGCCCGATAGATATTGGTTTAGATCGTCTTGAAGACCGTCTCTCCACAGAAGAGATTTCAGAGGTAATTCTGGCGACTAATCCGACAGTGGAGGGAGAGGCAACGGCCAATTATATCGCAGAAATATGCGTTCAGTATGGTGTAACAGCAAGCCGCATTGCTCATGGTGTACCGGTTGGTGGTGAGCTTGAAATGGTAGATGGTACAACTTTGTCGCATTCACTTGCTGGGCGGCAGAAGATTACTTATTGATTTTCTGTTGATGTCTTACCGTTTTATCTGGTTGGAAAAGAATACGGTTGTATACCCTGTATAGATTAAATCGTAAAGACGTTGAGGCGCTGCATTTATGTGGCGCACGCCTATCAATTCATTCCGCTATAGTTATAACCTATTTAAATATCTAACTTATTCGCATTATTTGATACTCTTTTGAATAATCAAACTTGAAACCCGGCTTATTTATCCCCATCTGCATACTATCGTCTGATTTTATCTGTCTGAACTGGATTTAGATTGAGGTAACAAATGAGTATGAAAGGTCAGGAAACCCGTGGATTTCAGTCTGAAGTAAAACAACTTCTGCAATTAATGATCCATTCACTTTATTCCAATAAAGAGATTTTCCTTCGTGAGTTAATCTCAAATGCTTCCGATGCGGCTGACAAATTACGTTTCCGCGCATTATCTGCTCCAGAACTTTATGAAGGTGATGGTGAACTTCGTGTTCGTCTCTCTTTTGATAAAGAAAAGAGAGCTATCACGATCAGTGATAATGGCATTGGTATGACCCGTGATGAAGTCATCGACAATCTTGGCACTATTGCTAAATCAGGAACAAAAGCTTTCTTGGAGTCTATTGGTTCAGATCAGGCTAAAGACAGCCAGTTAATTGGTCAATTTGGTGTTGGTTTTTACTCTGCCTTTATTGTATCTGATAAAGTCACGGTACGTACCCGTGCTGCCGGTGCTTCAATTGATCAGGGTGTATTTTGGGAATCCGCTGGTGAAGGCGATTACACTGTCGCTGATATTGAAAAAGAAACTCGTGGTACAGAGATCACCCTTCATTTACGTGCAGGGGAAGATGATTTCCTGAATGACTGGCGTTTGCGTTCTGTTATCAGTAAATACTCTGACCATATTGCTCTGCCAGTTGAAATTGAAACTAAAAATAAGAGCGAAGAAGAGGGCGAAGAAGATACAGTAACCTGGGAAAAGATTAATAAAGCTCAGGCCTTGTGGACTCGTGGTAAATCTGAAATTACAGATGAAGAATATAAAGAGTTCTACAAACATATTTCTCATGATTTTACTGATCCGTTGATCTGGAGCCATAACCGCG
Source organism: Photorhabdus tasmaniensis (assembly GCF_011189505.1). Taxonomy (GTDB): domain Bacteria; phylum Pseudomonadota; class Gammaproteobacteria; order Enterobacterales; family Enterobacteriaceae; genus Photorhabdus; species Photorhabdus tasmaniensis. Next base: position 35,227 of record NZ_PUJU01000018.1, on the reverse strand, counting down.
TAGAGGGTAAACAGGAATATACCAGTATGCTCTATATTCCCTCCCAGGCACCGTGGGATATGTGGAACCGTGAGCATAAGCACGGGCTGAAATTGTATGTCCAGCGCGTGTTTATCATGGATGACGCAGAACAGTTTATGCCAAATTATTTGCGTTTTGTTCGTGGCCTGATTGATTCCAATGATTTGCCGCTGAACGTTTCCCGTGAAATTCTGCAAGATAATTCTATTACCCGTAATTTACGTAATGCGTTGACCAAACGGGCATTGCAGATGCTGGATAAGCTTGCGAAAGATGACGCAGAAAAATATCAGCAATTCTGGCAGCAGTTTGGTCTAGTGATGAAAGAAGGTCCGGCAGAGGATAATACAAATAAAGAAGCTATCGCTAAATTGTTGCGCTTTGCTTCTACTCATAATGACAGTTCTGCGCAAACAGTTTCTTTGGAAGAATATGTCAGCAGGATGACCGAAGGTCAGGATAAGATTTACTACATCACTGCGGACAGTTATGCTGCGGCGAAAAATAGCCCTCATCTGGAGCTGTTCCGTAAGAAAGGTATTGAAGTTCTGCTGTTGTCAGAGCGTATTGATGAATGGATGATGGGATACCTTACTGAATTTGATGGTAAGAAATTCCAGTCAGTCAGTAAAGCTGATGAATCTCTGGATAAACTGGCAGATGAAGACAAAGCTGAACAGGAAGAAATTGATAAACAGCTGGAGCCGTTTGTTGAGCGTGTGAAAACATTACTTGGCGACCGGGTAAAAGAGGTTAAATTGACTCACCGTCTGACGGATACTCCGGCAATTGTGACAACAAATGCGGATGAAATGAGCACTCAGATGGCGAAATTGTTTGCTGCGGCGGGTCAACAAGTGCCGGATGTTAAATACAATTTTGAATTGAATCCTGATCATCAATTGGTAAAACTGGCTGCTGATATCAATGATGAAGCTCAATTCTCGGATTGGGTTGAACTGTTGCTCGATCAGGCATTATTTGCTGAACGTGGCACATTGGAAGATCCAAACCAGTTTATTCGCCGTATGAATCAGCTATTACTGTCTGAAAAAGCTTGATTTAATTATTTTTTGGTAATGATTGTAAACCATGCCTCTGATAGTGAGATGGGGCGTGGTTTATTTTTTGCAAAAAAATATCACGAAATCGTTTCCCTGTTTTCTTGAGCGAACCCTATTCCAAATGGTATGGTGACTCGTTTTCTGACAAATATAAAAACTAACTAGCAAGGGGATTTACGCAATGCGTATTATTCTGCTGGGCGCTCCGGGCGCCGGTAAAGGGACTCAGGCGCAATTTATCATGGAGAAATATGGGATCCCTCAAATTTCTACCGGTGATATGTTGCGTACTGCGGTTAAGGCTGGCACAGAATTGGGCTTAAAAGCCAAAGAGTTGATGGATAATGGTAAGCTGGTTACTGATGAACTGGTTATTGCTTTGGTAAAAGAGCGCATCAAACAAGATGATTGTCACAATGGCTTCTTGTTGGATGGGTTCCCTCGTACCATTCCTCAGGCTGATGCAATGAAAGAGGCCGGCATTCATGTTGATTATGTCTTGGAATTCGATGTTCCTGATGAACTGATTATCGAACGTATCAGTGGGCGCCGTGTACATGCGCCATCTGGCCGTGTTTATCACCTCAAATTTAATCCACCGGCAGTGGAAAATAAGGATGATGTTACCGGTGAAGATCTGACTATTCGTAAAGACGATCATGAAGATATCGTGCGTAAACGTTTAGTTGAATATCATCAACAGACAGCTCCTTTGGTATCTTATTACCAGAAAGAAGCTAAAGCAGGTGATACTAAATATTTCAGAATTGATGGTACTTGCAAGGTATCTGAAGTTAGTGAAGAATTAGTCAAAATTCTGGATTAATCAACCTTAGTGATGTTTAAAAGGCGGCTTGTAAGCTGCCTTATTCTTATATTATTTCTTTACTATTTCAGGTAAATCAGTTGGTTTTTATTTATTGTCTTGATGGATAAACATGATTTTCATCTGTATTTTATTGTGTTAGGGTTCTCACCAGAGAAGACAATAGGGAATCGGCATGATGAGCAGCGGTAAGTATGGCGTTTTATTAGTTAATCTTGGCACTCCTGATGAGCCGACAACGGCGGCTATAAAACGTTACTTGGCTGAGTTTCTGAGTGATAAAAGAGTTGTCGACTTTTCCAGATTTATCTGGATTCCAATACTATATGGCGTTATTTTGCCTTTCCGCTCTTCACGTGTGGCAAAGTTGTACCAGAAAATCTGGACTGATGAAGGTTCTCCCCTGTTAGTATATAGCCGTCGTCAGCAGAAATTGCTGGCAGAAAAACTGGCAGTGATTCCTGTTGAATTGGGAATGAGTTATGGTTCTCCATCGCTTGAGCAGGCAATTGACAATCTGCTCAAACAGGGTGTTGAGCAATTGATTGTCTTGCCACTGTATCCTCAGTATTCCTGTTCTACATCTGCGGCTGTGTTTGATGGTGTCAGCAAAGTATTGCAGAAATACCGGACTATTCCTGGAATTCACTTTATCCGTAGTTATGCTGACCATCCTGCTTATATTTCTGCATTGAAAGAGACTATTGAGCAGAGTTTTCATGAGCATGGCAAGCCGGACAGACTACTATTTTCCTACCATAGTATTCCACAGCGTTTTGTTGATACAGGTGATATTTATTCTGAACAGTGTGAGTTAACAACCCGGTTGCTAAAGCAGACAATTAACTATCCGGCAGAGCAGGTAATGATGACTTATCAGTCGCGGTTTGGTCGTGAACCTTGGTTGACGCCATTCACTAATCAAACCATGAAATCATTACCTAATCAGGGAATAAAGCATATTCAGGTACTTTGTCCCGGCTTTTCGTCCGATTGTCTGGAAACGTTGGAAGAGATAAAACAGCAGAATAAAGAGATATTTCTTAATGCTGGTGGGCAGAAATGTGAATATATTCCTGCGCTTAACGACAATAGTAATCATATTTTTCTGCTAGAAGCGTTGGTGAGCGGGCTTGTTGGAAGCAAAACGAATAGTATATACAATTAATCTATCATTAGGATTAAATGACTCTTTAATGATATATTCTCACGCGGGAGTCTATCTATCCGAGCTGTTTCGCCCGGTTTTTCAGGATATAAACTGAGGGCTCTGTGGGATGATGTTTTGTAGAATAGTTAGCAACAGTCATATTTGAATTTGGACATAAATAATGAGTATTAAACCGATTAAAAGCCCTAACTCCAGTGAAGAATATTTTAATTATTACAATTCAAAACAAGACGATGAAATTGATTTGTTTGAGTTATTCTCTGTTTTATTTCAATCAAAGTTATTGATTATTGCTGTTACTATCATTTTTGCTGTCATTGGTTTTACAACGGCATCTTTTATGCCACAAAAATGGACCAGTTCAGCTTCAGTTATTCAACCTCAACTTGAAGAAATACAGCCACTTAAAAATATCCTGACTAAATTTGAGGTTTTAAGCTTACAATCATCGGTAACTTCATCATCACTGTATGATAATTTTTTAAATAATTTTAATTCACGTGTTTTACGAGAAGAATATCTGATTAATACAGAATATTTTAAAAATCTGCTAGCTGAATCAGATGATCATTCACCACTTGCAAAAAGAAAACTTATTGAAAAGATTGTAAATAATAATATTTCATCTTCTTCAAAAGTGGAAAAAGATGATGAAAATGGTGAAACTAAACTGACTTTCAGTGCCGGAACTGCTGAGGATGCATATAACCTGCTAAATGGCTATATCGGGTATGTGTCATCTGTTGTTCATGAGCGGTTGGAAAGTGAATTGAGAGATATGGTGAAACAGAAGCTTGCCTACTCTGAAGGTTTGTATGCAATTGATTTGAACCGTGTTCAAAATATACAAAGAGCTAATATTGAGCGATTGAAATATTCATTATCTATCGCCAATTCAGCAGGAATTAAAAAGCCTATTTCCAGCGAAGGAGCAATGATCAAAGACGATCCAGATTATTCCATTGCTTTGGGCGCTGATGCATTACAACGTAAGCTGCAAATTACAGAAGAGATCAAAGATCCATCCTTGATTGATGGTGATTTACGTAACCGCATGTTCTATATAAACGAACTTAAATCACTTAAAATAGATAAAGTTAACTTCCAGCCATTTAAATATATGCAGGCGCCTTATGAACCAACGAAGAAAGATTCGCCTAAACGTCTGCTTATCTTGGTAGGCAGTGCCTTTATCGGTTTGATCCTAGCGGTAATGTTTGTTCTGATTCGTCACGTGGCGCGCAGTCGTCAGCAAGTGGCTTAATCTTTCTGGCAGCCGGTGTTGCAATGACACTTGCTGCCTGTCAGTTTTTATTGTGCTAACATGCTGCATCTTTTGGCGTTATAGCATTAATCAAATATGAAATTCCCTGGTAAACGTAAATCAAAACACTATTTTCCTGTCAGTCTGCGTGATCCTTTACTCCAGCCAATTAAAGAAATGATGGATGGTGAGAATAACCGAGCTTATATTGTTGGTATCGATCAGACATTAGTGGATATTGAGGCGAAAGTAGACGAAGATTTTATCCGGCGTTATCACCTCAGCCAGGGACATTCATTAGTTATTGAAGATGATGTAGCTGAAACCTTGTATAGAGAACTGACGGATAACAATCTTATCAGCCACGAATTTGCTGGTGGCACGATCGGTAATACTTTACATAATTATTCAGTGCTGGCTGATGATCGCTCTGTTTTACTGGGCGCGATGTGTAATAACATTCAGATTGGCAGCTATGCTTACCGCTACTTATGTAACACCTCTAGTCGAACTGATCTAAATTATTTACAAGGTGTGGACGGCACAATTGGCCGCTGTTTTACGCTGGTGACAGAAAATGGTGAACGGACTTTTGCCATTAGTCCTGGACAAATGAACCAACTAAAACCGGAGAGTATTCCTGAGCAGATTATCGCTGAAGCTTCAGCCTTGGTATTAACCGCTTATTTGGTTCGTTGCAAGCCTGGGGAACCAATGCCAGAAGCGACAATGAAAGCCATCGAATATGCGAAAAAACATAGTGTACCTGTTGTTCTGACTTTGGGGACAAAATATGTTATTGCTGATGATCCACAATGGTGGCGCGATTTTCTGGTTGAGAATATTTCTGTTCTGGCAATGAATGAAGATGAAGCTTATGAGCTTACTGGTTTCAGTGATCCATTATTGGCGTCAGATATGGCTCTGGATTGGGTCGATTTAGTTTTGTGTACCGCAGGTCCTGCGGGATTATATATGGCGGGGTATACGGAAAAAGATTATAAGCGTCAGACAACTCACCCACTGCTGCCAGGTGCTATTGCTGAATTTAACCGTTATGAATTTAGCCGCGCTATGCGAAAATCTGATTGCCAAACTCCAATGAAAGTTTACTCCCATATTGAACCTTATATGGGGGGGCCAGAAAAAATTATGAATACTAATGGTGCGGGTGATGGTGCTTTATCTGCTTTATTGCATGATATAACCGCTAACAACCATCACAGAATGAATGTGCCTAATTCCAGTAAGCATATTCGTACTTACCTGACATATTCATCACTTGCTCAGGTTTGTAAATATGCAAACAGAGTGAGTTATCAGGTATTGAGTCAGCACTCACCACGATTAAGCCGTGGTTTACCAGAAAAAGAAGATAGTCTGGAAGAGTCTTACTGGGAACGGTAATTATTAGATAATATCAGCTCATTATATTCATTATTGCGTAATTTAATACGGCTGTAGCTTACAGCCGTATTTTTTCTAAATGAAAGAGATTACACTGATCACTAATATACGTAATGGTATGAAAGGAAAAGACTGACTTTTTTAGGACCGCTCTTTAATTGTTTATTATTATAATAGTTGTGTATTGTAATTTTATGCCTTATTAGTAAATGGTTTTTGTTTTAAGGTGAATAATTTTTTTTAACATTATTACTTCCTTTATAATTATTAAATTTTATTTTTTAATTCTAAATAAATTAATCTATTTATTATAAAATTTCATTTTGTTATTCTAAACTAACATAAAAAACATATTTGTTTGTTTTGGCGGATTCACATGATAAGTGCACGATGTTGAGTCGTTTTTTTTACATTACTCAAAAAAATAAACACCTGACAGCGGTGAAATATAGAAATCAGACAGTTTCTTACGGGCTTTTAAACCAATGGGTTGGAAAGATTGCATCTTATCTTTCATTAAATGGTGTTAAGCCGGGAGATTTTGTCGCTGTAGAGTTAACACCTTCGGCAGAATTAATTGCGTCATTGTTGGCTGTTCAGGCTTTGGGGGCAGCCTATGTACCTTTGGATAAAAAGGCGCCCATAGAAAGAAACCAACTGATTTTGGAAGATGTTCAACCTGTATTCATTATCGGGGATAAGGATAACTTTCATCAGAAAGATTACCCCTTTTGTGATATTTATCATTGTATTCAGCAAATGGATATATTCCAGTCAGTGAGCGATTCATCGCAGTTGACTGGTATTGCATATGTTATTTATACCTCCGGTACAACGGGTAAGCCTAAAGGGGTACCAATAACGCATAATAACTTGAGTGCACTGTTCGAAATTACGGAAAGTTTTTATCAGTTTAATTCCAGAGATGTGATTATGTTATATCACTCTTATGCTTTTGATTTTTCCGTATGGGAAATGTGGTCTGCTATCGCCTATGGTGGGACGTTGTTAATACCAGATGATGAGACACGAATTGAACCTGAAAAACTCTCACAGTTAATAAAAGATGAAAATGTAACAGTATTAAATCAAACACCAACGGCTTTTTCTATTAATGCACCTAAATTGATGAATTTTAATCGTTCGGAACTAGCGTTACGTTTTATTATTTTTGGAGGAGAGCGCCTTAACTTTCAGGCATTGAAGCCGTGGGAGAAAAAATTTGGTTTAGATTCTCCGTTACTCATTAACATGTATGGTATTACTGAGACTACCGTTCATGCGACTTTGCATGTAGTTAAAAAAAACGATCTCGATAAACCAGAATCTATTATTGGTAAAGTATTACCGAGTTTTAATTATATACTTAGGAAGCTTCAAGATTCATCGTTTTCTGATAATAGTGGTGAATTACTCCTTTCCGGAAGACAGGTTACTGAAGGATATCTGAACAGCGATAACACTTCATCAGGAAAGTTCATCGAAATAGAGAATAATAATTTATCAATAGTCTATTATTGTTCTGGTGACATAGTAAAATGTAACGATAATGATGAATTAATCTATCAGGGTAGAATTGACCAACAAGTTAAAATCAACGGTTATAGAATTGAAACTGGTGAGATTGAATCTATTATGGCTCAACTTGATGGGATTGAAGATGTTTGCGTTATAGCATTAAGATCTGAAATGCTTGGGGATTATCTGCTTTGCTATTTTTCTTCTTCTATTATAGAGTCTGATGTTACATTGATAGAAAGATTTAAAATATTGGCTAAAGATAAACTTCCTGTTTATATGAGACCTCTGAAATATAAAAGGTTAGATAGAATCCCAAGAACCGTTAATGGAAAGATGGATAAATCTGCGATTATACATTCACTGGAGTTAGCATATGTTAGTTGATGAATTATCTGAAAGTAATATAAGAGATGATAAGGTAAAAGCCTTAAAGGATTATATAACATGGTTGCAAGATATCTTGGAAGTGTCTGTAACAAAGGACGATAACTTTCTTGATTTGGGTGGGCATTCAATGATTGCAGTCTCGTTGAATGAACGTATTAATAAACAATATGGTTTCTCTATCTCAATGGAGAGGCTTTATAACGTGTCATTAATGGAAGCCTTCTCTCAGGCCAAGTAATCTTAATTTCAAGTTGATAATATAATATTATGAGTAAAGAATTATTTCTGACTGAACAACAGCTGGACGATTTTAATAAAAATGGTTTTATTGGTCCTTTGACAATCTACACCCCGGAAGAAATGGCCGAGATATGGAATAATGTAAGAAGAGCATTACCAGATAGAAGCTATGCGGCGTATTCTGCTGATTCTTACAGCGCAGCAACGAACATCTCAAATTATGATCGTCACTTAGATATTGAACTGTTAAGCAAGCATATTACCAACCCGCGTATTGTAGCGCCTGTGTCAAGTATTTTGGGTAATGATGTTTTATGCTGGCGTACAGAGTTTTTCCCTAAATACCCTGGAGATGAAGGTACTGATTGGCATCAAGCTGATACATTTGCTAATGCCAGTGGGAAGCCACAGATTTTATGGCCTGGAGAAACGGAGAATAGTTTTGGTAAGGGGACATTAACTGTCTGGACTGCATTTACGGATGCTACTATTGAAAATGGATGTCTGGAAATTATACCAGGCACACATCATAAAATGAATTATGATGAAAACAAATCAATGGACTATCAGGCCGATATTATTAATGAGCTTGAGAAAGAGGGTAAAAAACGCGGCTTTTTTGGCTACGATTATCGTAACTTGCAGATAGACTCCGATTGGAAACCTGATGAAAATCAGGCTGTGCCTTTGGTAATGAAGGCGGGGCAGTGCGTAATATTTTGGTCGACACTGATGCATGCGTCTTACCCAAATAGTACGGAAAAGGATTACCGTATGGGATTTGCGACGCGTTATGCGCCAAGCTACGTTGACATTTATCCTAACACAGATATTGTGCATGAATATGGAGGAAGCATTCCCTTGGATAAATTTGGTAATGTTATCGTGGTAGGTAATAGTAATAACCAAAATAATAGAATTGCAACGCATAACCTGCGAGGCTACAAGTTTAATACATTATTAGTGTAATAACCGCGGTGGAATGATTATGACCCAGCATCAATGTTATATTAGTGATACTTATTGCTTTCATTTAGTCAGCTCCGTTTTAGTAATGGGCAATGATGAATATGGTCACTGGATTGCGCTAGAGAAGAACATCTTTCATCCTCAGGGTGGAGGGCAACCGGCAGATAGCGGCTGGGTTAATAATGTTCCGGTTAAAGTGAAAAGACAACCTTCAGGATTGATTGTTCTTTACCCTGAAAAAACACTGGATGTGGTGCTTGGGGAAAAAGTTGAAGCATCAGTGTCCCAGTCAGAACGTTTATTAAATACGGCGCTGCATAGCGCCGGTCATTTGCTTAATTGGGAACTGCGCCGGTATGGGTGGTTGGCGAAAACCGGGCACCATTTTCCAGGGGAATCGAGGGTTGAATTTACAGCAATGGGTTCAGATACAGTTCCCGTAAGCGAATTACCGCTTGTAGGAATTGAAACTTCGATGCAAGAGAAGATAAAAGCGAATTTGCCGGTTAAAACTTGGATAGAAAATGAAATACGCTTCTGTTTGATTGAAGGAACTGAAGCCATGCCTTGCGCGGGGACACATGTTAAGACATTGGGAAGTATCGTTGAATTTTCAATCAAGGCTGTGAAGCTTAAAAAGAGCACACTACGGATCAGCTATGATGCCATCCACGGTGATTTAAGGTCTGACTATGTTGAATGATACTTTGCGTCCACCAAGAGCACGACTTTATCTGATCGATATTGGTTTGATTGCTGTTGCTCTCTCATGGGGAGCAAGTTATTCTCTGATGAAATTAATCATTCAGGCCGGTGTTGCCGTACCACTGTTTTTAATGCTGCGTTTTGCTTTGTCTGTTCCTTTTATGTTTATGGGGACGCGGATTAATTTTGCCAAAATACGGCAGGGTGAAGTGGTAAATGGTGTTATCTTTGGTGTTTTACTGTATGCAATTCTGACCTTTGAAACTTTAGGTGTTAAGTATACAACTGCATCAAATGCGGGATTTCTGATTGCTCTGTCGGTTATTCTTGTTCCAATTTTTGAACGAGTGATTGGTAAGAAACGGCAGAGTAATATGGTCTATCTTATGTGCCTGCTCTCTTTGGTTGGCGGTGGATTACTGAGTTTTTCCGATAGCAGATTTTTTAGCTTTAATAGTGGAGATATACTGATTTTACTTGCTGCATTGATCCGTGGTTTCCAAATATTTATGTTTGGGCGGCAAACAGTGGGGAAAGATTATTCATTGGTGCATATTACCTTAATTGAATTGGTGACGGTGGCGGTATTGGGCTTGGTAGGTGTATCGTTATTTTCTCCATCATCGTTTAGCATGATTTTACACATTCCATACCATATATGGGGATATATTTTATTTCTCAGTTTGTTTGCTACGGCATTTTCATTTTTAATGCAGTTATACGCCGCTAAAGTCACAAGCCCGACTCGTGTTGGCCTAATCATTTCTCTTGAGCCGGCGTTTGCAGCTATGTTTGCTATTATCATTATGCAAGAACATATTGGGTTATTGCAAAGTATAGGTGGCGGAATTATTCTATTTTCTGCGCTTGTGGGGAGAATGATTGAGGGAAAATGATATGAATGATCCTCATGGCTTTCATGCTTTGCTATTTCCTCATGCTGGAGGAAGCGCCGCCGTAATGCATAATTTCTCTGCGGCCCTGAAAAAATATTTTTCGGTTCACACAATGGAGTTACCTGGGCGTGGGAAACGTCGTAAAGAGCGGCTTCTTTATAAGATTGATGATGCTATCGCCGATTTTGCTACGAAGGTACCATCGCAAGGGGCGCTGACTTTTATTGGACATAGCCTGGGAGCTTATTTGGCCTATATGATGGCTCGTTATGTACGATGCCGTCAACCTGGGCGCCAAGTTAATCTGGTTGTTATTTCAAATCTGCCGATACATTTACGCAAATGCTTTTGTGAAATACGACAGGGAGAAACATCAGAGGATAAACTTCTTGATTTTGCGACTTATGCTGGCGGGATCCCTGACTGGTTAAAGGATGAACCCGAGCTAAGATCGCAATTTTTACAAGTTTTGGCGGCCGATCTTTCAATTGCAGATTCTATTAATCAAAATCAGGATAGGCAGCTAGAAAATATTCCTTTATTCGTCATATATGGAAATGATGATCCTCTTTTAGATGAGAGAGTATTGGAGTGGAGCCAATACGGCCCTGGAATTTTTAAAGTATTAAGTTTATCTGGAGGGCATTTCATCTTGTCAGATAGAGGTGAAGAGATTGCTCATCAGATTATAAACTTCGTTCATTCACAAAAAATTAATTGAGAAGGTGTTTTAAGGTGTCTTTTTGCAGTGTTTATGTTTGGGGAGTTAACATCTCTATTTTGTAGCGAATTGTTATGTCAGTATAGAATAAGATATGATAACTGTTGCACTTACTATTTCATCAATACAAACATAAGTGTGTGGAACATCACCATTAAATGTAAAAGTCACCCGCTTGTAAAATAATGCTTCTATCTGTGGTCAGACGTAATATTAAGACGCTTAAGTGTACCATAATATGTTCATGAATACCTTATGTGGTCAGGGCTATTGATAGCAGCACCGAGATTCATTTTGAAATAATATATTTTAGTGACATTCCCTAAACCGACCTGGAATTTCATATTTTTTGTGTAGTCTCCTTTCATAGATTGACGCTTTTCTAAATAGGAGTGTTGTTCTTTATTTCCTCCTGGCAAATTATCTAAAGGGAGATGTAGTGTTGTAATAGCGATAGCATCCAGTGTATCGATACGCGGGTTGTGGTTTTCTGATTTTGGTTTCGATAGTACAGGTTTTTTTAGTCTTATTTGTTGTTGAACCAGATTTATAGAGATGCTCTGAAGATACATTGAGATTCCCAACATTCGAATAAAAGATGAAGTTAATAGTGGCTAAATAAAATTAATAGCATTCAGTAACTATAATTTCATTGTTGGTCATTTGAGGAAGGAGAAGCACATGTTGAAACTTGTAATAAGTATTTTCTATTACACGTCGAATGATTAAATTATTATATAACCGTCATTGAGGATACTATGAGTAGTTATTATGATTATGTGAAAATTGTTGGTATGTTGACAATGGTCTTAATGATGCCTGTCCCGACAAATACCCTTTTAGTATTATCTGGATATTCATATGGTTTTATTAGCATACTCAGGTTGGTATTGGCTGAGATGTTGGGTTATCTAACCGCAATTAGTTTATGGGGATTATTGTTATCCATAATTCCTCAGACTTTCATATGGTTGATATTAGTTTTAAAGCTTTGTGCTTCAACATACATTGCTTATTTAGCTTTTAAAGTCTGGCATTTTTCATTAAGCAAAAATGGGGTGAAAGTTTGTTTCAGTATTGTGTTGTTTACCACTTTGCTTAATCCCAAGGCTTTTGTATTTGCTACCTATGTCTTGCCTTTTACTGCGTTCACTCAGTGGGTAGATTATATCTTTTCCATGACAACTTTTGTTTGTGCATTGTTACCCGTTTCCCTGATTTGGACGGGAGTAGGAAAAATATTATATCGGGAAGGACAGGAAGCTGGTCGTTTAAAACCTAATCTGTTTTATCGTTTTGCTTCTTTAGTACTATCCGTTTTCTCATTCTCCATGTTTTACTCCTCAATCAAGGGAATGTTATATCTCTGATGTAATATTGAGATTTGATATTGTTTTCCTATTAATTTTTTGAAAAATAAGATTTATTCAAGAAAATATTGGAGGCTGTTGAATTTGTGTTTGATTTTTTCTGTTTTAAATTTGAATAAAATGGGTCATGGAATATATCATATGATAAAGGTCATGACCCAACTCGGTTATGAATAGGAAATTATTCCATTGTCAGCATTTCCTCACAGTGATGGAGAAAAGGGCGATACTGGCGGAGGTTCAACCGGATAACCTTGCTCACCGTTTATCAGCACATTTGCCATTGTTTTGGCAATTTCGTGTTCGCCAATAATGACATGGCTAGCTCCGCGCTCCGTGATATAGGTAACTTCGTCATCATAGTCAGCACGGACAATAATATTAATATCCGGGCGGATTTCTCTTGCACTGGCGACAATCTCACCCGCTTCATAACCATTAGGGATGGTCAATAACAAGGAACAAGCACAGTCTAGGCGCGCCAGTGACATAATGTCTTTGCTGGCCGCGTTACCCATGACTGCACTGATACCTTGTTCACCCAGTTCCTCAAATTTGGCTCTGGTATTTTCAATAACAACCAGAGGGAACCCATTTTCCTGCAAGCGTTGGCATAGCAAGCTACCCGTGCGTCCGTAACCGACAACAATAGTGTGACCACAGATATTGACAGGAATTTGCGTCTCTTCTTCCAGCGTTTCTTCCAATAACTGTTCTTCAATGGTTTCTGTTTTTTCCAAATAACGATCCAGCAGGCTAAACAGAACTGGGTTCAGCATGATAGAAACAATCGCGCCAGCCAGAACAAGGTTACGGGCATTTCCGTCAAGCAGGCCAAGTGCAACGCCAAGACCAGCCAGAATAAAGGCAAATTCACCGATTTGTGCCAGACTGACCGAAATCGTCAGCGCCGTACGGCGTGAATGACCGAACATCTTTACCAGCAACATTGCAGCGGCAGATTTACCGATAATGATAATTGCCAGTGTTGCCAGTATCTCAAGTGGTTGCTGAATCAGTACCATCGGATCAAACAGCATACCAACGGATACGAAGAATAGAACAGCGAAAGCATCTCTGAGTGGCAGTGTATCTTGAGCAGCACGGTGGCTGAGTTCTGACTCGTTTAGTACCATACCGGCAAAGAATGCCCCTAGCGCAAATGAGGCATCAAATAGCGTAACGGCACCGTAAGCAATACCCAGGGCGATAACCAGTACGGCAAGGGTAAATAGTTCTCTGGAGCCGGTACTGGCGGTTTTTGCCAGTAGCCACGGAATTAGACGGCGGCCAACAACAATCATCAGCAGAATAAACGCGATAACTTTTCCGACGGTAATGGCGAGTTCCATAATCAACTGCCCGATATTGGCGTCATGATTACCCAGAATACCGGCAGCCGCAGGCAGTAATACCAGCGTTAGTACCATCGCCAGATCTTCAACAATCAGCCAGCCGATAGCTATCTGACCTCGTTGGCTATCGATCAGTTGACGCTCTTCCAGCGCTCGTAACAAAACGACAGTACTGGCGGTTGACAGGCAGAGACCAAAGACAATCCCGCTAAATAACTCCCAACCCAGTATTGCCGATAGCCCGACACCAAGCAGTGTTGCTACCAGTATTTGTGCAATAGCGCCGGGGATAGCAATGGATTTTACTGCCAGCAGATCTTTGAGTGAAAAATGCAGTCCAACACCAAACATGAGTAAGATAACACCAATTTCGGCCAGTTCCGGTGCCAGTGATGCGTCAGCGACAAAACCGGGGGTGAAAGGACCCGCGAGTACACCGGCAGTAAGATAACCAACCAGTGGTGAGATTTTCAGACGTTGTGCCAGCATACCAAGCAGATAAGCGAGGACGAACCCGCCAACGAGAGTGGTGATAAGTGGTGTCGAATGCTCCATTAAAACTCCTTCTTACTGAGGCTATTAAATAGAATAGTGAAGAGGTAGGTGTAACCGTATTTTATAGATAATTCGAGGTAAATTCGCTAAAAAAATGAATAAAACATCAAAAAATATGGATTGAAAGGATTAAATTACCCGTAACATCGATTTTTATTGATTTGTTTGAACATTTATGAGGTATATAAAGGTTATGCCCACATAAAAAATAAATTTTATGTGGTGCGGTTTGGCGATTTTTCTAGTTCTTATCTTCTATATTAGGTAATAGTGCGGTAAATATTCCAAGTAACGGCAGAAAAGCACAAATCTGATAAACCAGTTCAATACTTGTCCTGTCCGCAATGTAACCCAGTACCGCGGCACCAATACCTCCCATACCAAAAGCTAGTCCGAAAAACAGGCCGGATATCATCCCGGTTTTACCCGGAATAAGCTCCTGAGCATATACCAGGATTGCAGAAAACGCAGATGCCAGGATCACACCAATAATCACTGACAGAATGCTTGTCCAGTACAGAGAAGCATAAGGCAGAATCAATGTAAAAGGTGCAACACCAAGGATTGAGATCCAGATAACGTACTTTCTGCCGATTTTATCACCAACAGGTCCGCCAATGATGGTCCCTGCTGCAACTGCAAATAAAAAGATGAACAGATGAAACTGGGCGTTTTGTACGGAAATGCCAAACTTGTGTATTAAGTAAAAAGTGTAATAGCTGCTGATACTGGTGAGATAAAAATATTTGGAAAATACTAAGATCAGCAAAATAGACAGAGAAATGATCACTGTTTTTCTTGATAAAACTTTAACAGCAGGGGCAATTTTGGTTTGATTTTTTTTGGTATGATTTTGGGCCTTATACCATTTACTGACCTGCAACAACACGACAATTCCCAGTAACGCAGCCAAAGAGAACCAGCCAACGTTGCCTTTACCATAAGGTGCGATAAACACAGCCGCCAGCAAAGGCCCGAGGGAAGTGCCAAAATTACCGCCGACTTGAAAAAGAGATTGAGCCAGCCCGTGGCGACCTCCAGATGCCATGCGTGCTACGCGCGATGATTCAGGGTGGAATACCGAAGAGCCAGTACCAACTAATGCAGACGCTAATAAGATTATTGGGAAACTGTCAGCATAGGCCAGCAGTAACAGGCCGGATAAGGTAAAACTCATCCCAATGGGTAATGAATAGGGTTGTGGATGTTTATCAGTATAAAGACCTATCAGTGGTTGTAATAAAGACGCCGTAATCTGATAAGTTAATGTGATCATGCCAATTTGCACGAAACTCAGGTTGAACTCTAATTGCAGTAAAGGATAAATCGCCAGAATCAACGATTGGATCATATCATTCAACAAGTGTGAAATACTGATCGCACCAAGAATAGTAAAAACGGTATTCTTGGTTTTTCTTGCATGAGGTGGAACTATGGTGGTGTTGCTTTGTTCACTCATATTAACTGCCAGCCTGTCTCATTTGGAAGTAAGTTCATTGGTTATTTGTTGCACTTAAATATATATTAGGCTGATAGTTGATTTTTTACTATCCCAGATAATAGTTTGATAAGATGCTCGAAAAGATGAAACGAATCATGTTCTAATAATCACATTAAGTGACCTATCCCATAGGATGATCAATTAATCCCGCCTTGTTAGCTTCTGAAGCTGTTTTTGCATGGCAATTCACTAAAAAAAACATGGAGATATACCATGACGTTTTCGTTTAAAACCTCAGCTTGTGCTTTGGTTGTTTCTATGACACTACTTCCAGCAATGGCAAATGCATGGGAGAAAGACAAAACCTATGACATTACTATCTTGCACACAAATGACCATCATGGTCATTTTTGGCATAACGACTACGGCGAATATGGTTTGGCTGCGCAAAAAACGGTAGTTGATGAAATTCGTCAGGAAATCGCTAAAAAAGGCGGTAGTGTATTACTGCTCTCCGGCGGAGATATTAATACCGGCGTACCAGAGTCCGATTTGCAAGATGCGGAGCCTGATTTTAAAGGTATGAACCTGGTGGGCTATGATGCAATGGCGTTGGGTAACCATGAGTTTGATAATCCTTTGCAAGTGTTGCGTCAACAGGAAAAATGGGCAAATTTTCCATTCCTTGCGGCCAATATTTACAAGACCAGCACCGGTAAACGTTTGTTCAAGCCTTATACCATTTTTGATAAACAGGGTGTGAAAATTGCGGTTATCGGTTTGACGACTGATGATACGGTAAAAATCGGCAATCCTGCTAATTTCCCTGATGTTGAATTTCGTGTTCCCGCTACAGAAGCTAAAATGGTGGTTGAGGAACTGAAAAGAAATGAAAAACCCGATGTCATTATTGCGGCAACGCATATGGGACACTATGACAACGGTAATCATGGCTCCAACGCACCGGGTGATGTTGAAATGGCACGCAGTTTGCCGGCGGGTTATCTGGATATGATTGTAGGTGGTCACTCACAAGATCCGGTCTGTATGTCTGCGGAAAATAAAAATTACAAACAGATCGATTATGTACCAGGAACGCCATGTTCGCCTGATCGCCAGAATGGCATCTGGATTGTTCAGGCTCACGAGTGGGGCAAATATGTTGGTCGTGCTGATTTCCAGTTCCGTAATGGTGAATTAAAGCTGACTCACTATCAGTTGATCCCCATTAATCTCAAGAAGAAAGTGCAAAAGGAAGAGGGTTCTGCTGAACGAGTTTACTACACTCATGAAATTGCTCAAAACCCGGAAATGATGAAGTTGCTGACGCCTTATCAGGATAAAGGTGATAAACAGCTTGGTTTAAAAGTGGGTTCTATTGACGGTAAATTGGAAGGTGATCGCAGCAAAGTTCGTTTTGTTCAGACTAATATGGCCCATGTTGTTCTTTCTGCCATGATGGAACGCGCTGATGCTGATTTCGCGATTATGAGTGGTGGTGGTATTCGTGATTCAATTGAATCAGGCGACATCACTTATAAAGATGTGTTGAAAGTGCATCCATTTGCTAACACATTGGTTTACGTTGAGATGAAAGGCAGCGAAATTGAGCAATATCTGGCGACGATTGCAAATATGAAAGTTGACTCTGGCGCTTATGCTCAGTTCGTGAATGTCAGCTTGGTTGCTGATGGTAAACATGTTAAAGAGGTAAAAATTGGTGGTAAACCATTAGAGCCAAATAAAATTTACCGCATGGCAATGCTTGATTTTAACGCTATTGGTGGTGATGGTTACCCACGTATTGATAATTACCCAACCTATGTCAACACCGGTTTTATTGATGCAGAAGTTCTAAAAGGCTATATCGAGAAGCACTCACCACTGAAAGAGGCTGATTATGAGCCAAAAGGTGAAATTGTTTATCACTAATCCCTGACAACGTGATGAATTGAAAGGGCTGCCAATCTGGCGGCCCTTTTTTACTGAGATTAAACTTTTGCTATATCGGTAAAAGTACCATTCAGCAAACGACACAGATCAGCAGGTGCCAGTTCAATATCTAATCCCCGTTTACCGCCAGAGATAAACAGAGTCGGGAACTGTTGCGCCTGATTATCAATAACTGTTGGCAAGTGTTTTTTCTGTCCTAACGGGCTGATCCCACCGACCAGATAACCCGTGATTTTTTGGGCTATGTATGGATCAGCCATATCTGCTTTTTTGGCTTTAAAGGTTTTGGCGACCTTTTTCAAATCCAGTTGACCTGAAACAGGGGTAACGGCGACGACTAAATTTTTAGCATCACCATTAAGTGCGACCAGCAACGTTTTAAACACTTGTCTGGCATTTAATCCTAACTTCTTAGCCGCTTCATCACCAAAGTTATGCTCATTGGTATCATGTTCATAGGTATGAAGCGTGAAGTTAACTTTTTGTTTTTCTAATAAAATGATCGCCGGTGTCATGATTTCATTACAGAGGGTAATTTTATAATCTAGGATAACGGATGAAATAGAATTGTGAAATTGATATTCTGACTCTCGGCTCTGTTACCTGTATACAAACGGGTAATACCCCTTAATAATAAGAATAACGAAAATAATAGGTTATTCCTCTTTTTGACTGGCCAATAGAAATATTGGCCTTTTTTTAACTCTACTCTTCCACCAGCATCTGAGGCAAATTACCCTCACCATATAAGTGCAAAGCTCCGACAGCGATCAAATACCGGCCGGCAGGTAATTCCCGTAAGCGCTGATCCCATTGCTTATTACGTTCAGTCATCAGCAGTTGATATATTTCTTCACTGAAAGTTGTTGGTAAAGCATGTTCTTGCTGTTCAGGCTGATAATCCATCCACCAACTTATCATCGTTTGTAAAGCGCGGGCATTGGCGTACCAATGGGCTAATGTATCTTCCAGTAGTGGCAGGCCGTTATTCGGTATTTGATTGAGTAACTTAATCTGTGATTCAGTACCTTCCAGTTCGATAATTGTTTTCCCTCGTGCTTTGGCTGCATTCAGTAGCTGATAATCGATACCATAGTGAGAGTACAATCCAAGATTTTGCGCTTGTTCAGACTGTAAAATTAAAGCGATTTGCCATGAGGGTAATAAATTAAGCCATTCTTCCTGTTGCCGGATTTCATTACAGCAGCGCTGAAAATCCTGATACATTTCAGAAGATAGACGTTGTTCAATACGGGAATACGATTGAACCTCGTCATTATGAAATGGGAAACTTGCCTGAGTAATATCTGCTTCCACAATTAATGTATCGGATTGATTAAGCTGCTCTATTAATATTTCTGGAAGCGGAAACATGTTTTCCGTGCCCATATGAATACTGCCTACCAGATGCAGATGTCGGTCACCTGCCAGTGTAATATCACAAGCTGGATAAGGATACCGGTGGTGGGATGAGTTCAGCCCCAGTATATTGGCAAGGTGTTTAATCAGTCGTCCCATTTGAACTCCAGTTTCGGCATATATTTTTTAGGCTAACTATTTTCAGGTTAATATTACAGCTGTACCTTTATTCATTTCCATTGAATGTTTCTTTACTACTGTCAGTATACAAGGAGATTTCCCCTCATCTCTGTATGAGAAGGTGCTGGGGTAGATCATTAAAGCGGACTCATTTCTCTGGTGATTCAGAATTTAGGCTTAAACCTCAGTAATCGGTTAGCGTTACTTACCACCGTAATTGAAGAAAGCGCCATAGCGGCACCGGCTACCACCGGATCTAATAATGTTCCGGTAAAGGGATAGAGCACGCCGGCAGCAATTGGGATCCCTAATGTGTTGTAAATAAATGCGCCCAACAGATTCTGTTTCATATTGCGCAGAGTTCCTTTGGACAGTGCAACCGCATCAGCCACACCATGCAGACTGTGACGCATCAATGTTATTGCTGCGGTTTCAATGGCGATATCACTACCGCCGCCCATTGCTATCCCAACATCAGCTTGTGCCAGTGCGGGAGCATCGTTAATACCATCCCCCACCATAGCAACCTTGTGGCCTGCTGCTTGAAGTTTCTGAATAGCTTCAGCTTTGCCATCGGGTAGGACACCGGCGATCACCTGATCAATACCTGCTTCTTTGGCAATTGCATTGGCAGTCACCGGATTATCTCCAGTCAGCATCACCAAACGGTAGCCTTGATGATGCAATCGTTTCAGTGCGCTAAGGGTGTCTTCACGCAATGGATCACGAATTGACAGCACTGCCGCCGCTTTGCCGCCTGCCGCCAGAATAACCGGCGTGATGCCCTTTTCTGCCTGTTGAGCAATCAGCGGTTTTAATTCCTGTGTATCAATTTGATTTTGTTCCAGCAATGCCTGATTACCCAGCAACAGTGCCATACCATTCACCTCACCGCTGATACCCAGTCCAGCCAGAGTGCGGAATTGTTCAACTGGTGGTAATTCCAGTCCTTCGGCTTTGGCAAGAATTGCTTTGGCTAATGGATGGTTAGAACCACTTTCCAGTGCGCTTGCCCAAATCAATACATTTTGTTCACTGTATCCGTTGAAAGTATGGATATCAGTAACTTGTGGCATACCTTCAGTCAACGTACCGGTCTTGTCGAAAACAAGGGTGTCCAGTGTGCTGGCTTGTTGCAAAGCATCGGCATCCCGAACCAGAACTCCAAATTCTGCGGCGCGGCCAACACCCGAGATAATCGACATAGGGGTTGCCAGCCCAAGAGCACAGGGACAAGCAATAATCAGCACCGTGGTAATAATGACCAATGAATACATAATCTGTGGTGCCGGACCAACGAAATACCAAATGGCACCGGCAATCACGGCAATCGCCACAACGACCGGAACAAACACGGAGGAGATTTTATCTGCTAACTGACCCATTTCGGGTTTACTGCTTTGCGCCTGACGTACCAGTTTGATAATCCGCGCTAATGTCGTCTGGCTGCCGACTGCGGCGGCAGTAAACAGCACGGTGCCATCCTGCACAGTTGTACCCGCGTGAACGTTATTGCCTCTGGATTTCTGCTGTGGAATCGGTTCACCGGTCAGCATCGCCTCATCTATCCAGACTTCACCTTGAATGATTTCACCATCAACCGGAACACGATCACCCGTCGTCAAACGCAATATCATTCCCGGTTTAACATCGGCCAGAGGGATCTCTTTTTCACCAACTTCTGTCACCACACGGGCGGTCGGTGGTGTCAGATCCAGCAGGCGTTCCAGTGCTTTTGAGGAACGCTGGCGGGCGCGTTGTTCCAGAGCATGTCCCAGGTTTATCAAACCGATAATCATGGCACTGGCTTCGTAATAAAGATGACGGGCTTGTGGTGGAAAAATATCCGGCCACAGGTTGACACTGATGGAGTAAAACCAGGCGGCACCTGTTCCTAATGCTACCAATGTGTCCATTGTGGCACTGCCATTTTTCAGGCTTTGCCACGCGTTGCGATAGAAATGACCACCAGCAAAAATCATCGCGGCAAGCGTGATAATCCCGATAGTCAGCCAGATGTTATGGTTTTCCGGGGTGAGCACCATATTATCGCCCATCATACCCCATACCATGACGGGAATACCGACGACCAAGGCTAATGCCGATTGCCAGCGGAAACGGCGCATATTGGTTTCAGAAACTTGTTGCTGGCGTTCACGACGCTCAGTTTCGTCCTGGATCAGTTCAGCACCATATCCTGCTTTTTCCACTGCCTGAATCAGCGCCTCAGGTGATGCGCTACCGGTAATCAAAGCGCTGCGTTCCGCAAGGTTCACTCTGGCATTTTCCACGCCAGCAACACTTTGCAATGCTTTCTGAACTTTGTTCACACAGCTGGCGCAAGTCATACCATCCAACAGCAACTGGATACTGTCATCACTGTCACTGACCAGGAATACATCCGTTTTTTCGACCGGAACAGAAGGGGTTGCCGCTGCCAAAGGTTCCGGTCTGTTTGAAGCAGATATTGTCAGCGGCTTAGATTTTGGGGAGTTTTGGCTAGCAGCCAGTTTTGCGTGATAACCCGCTTGCTCAATGGCGGCAATCAACGTATCGGTATCGGCTTTACCGTAAACTTTAGCGGTTTCAGTATTCACATCTGCGGCGATAATGCCATCTACGGCTTCCAGTGCTTTACGTGCAGTACCTGCGCAATGCATACAGCTCAGGCCAGAAAGTGCCAGTTCGACATCAGGTTGGCAGGCAATGGCGGCTTCGTAACCCGCTTCTTTAATCGTTTCGATTAAAGATTCAGGAGAGGCTTCTCCGGTTACTTTAGCGTAAGCAATCGTAATATCTGTTTGCTCTACATCGGTACGATTTTCCAGTGCTTTTTTCACACGGTTAACACAGTGCATACAGGAGAGCCCCTGTAATGTTAAAATAGTGGTATGTGACATAAAAAAACCTCCTAACACATAGTGATATAATTATTCTTCACATCGGTATGATAATTGATGATGATATCTACACAGTCCAAGTGAATTTCTGACTTGTTGCGAAGGTTAAACCTTCCCGCAAGGGTAAGGTCAAGGGGAAAAAATGAACATTAGTGAAATTGCCCAAAGAACCGGCTTGACCAGTAAAGCTATTCGGTTTTATGAAGAAAAGGAGCTGATCACACCGCCGGAAAGAGGTGATAATGGCTACCGTTATTATCAGCAGAAACATATTGATGAATTAATATTGTTGCGTCAGGCAAAACAGATCGGTTTTACGCTTGAGGAGTGTCGTGAGTTTTTGGTGTTATTTCGCAATCCCAACCGTCACAGTGCTGATGTAAAAGCGGCAACGCTGCATAAAGTGGCAGAAATAGAAAAGACGATTAAAGAGTTACAGGAAATCAGAAGTAAATTGTTATCTTTGGCGCAAGAGTGCCCAGGAGATGATGGGGCAGTATGCCCCATCATAGATCATTTGTCTGGTTGCTGTTCTCATCATTGAGAATCGACGGATTTTACTTTCAATGTAATGCCATCAACAGCAATGACTTCTACTTCGGTATTGGCGGAGAGTTCTCTATCACAGTGAACTCGCCAGCTTCCATCTGCAAGCTTGATCCGGCTGTAACCATTTTCGGTATCCGCAGTCAGTTTAGCCTGGGTACCGATGAGCTGGTGGTCTTTCTGGTTCAGTGTATCGCTGCCTTTTGACGGGCGGCTACGTAACCAGTAGCGCCATAACACCGCAGAGAGCAGCGTCAGCGTTGCAAACAGAATACCTTGCAATTCCCAGCCCATTCCTGGCAGTAACCAGGTGATAAACGCAACAACGAGAGCGGCTATACCAGTCCATAACAGATAGCCGCCGGTTCCCAGAAGCTCTGCGATTAACAGTAAACCGCCGAAAGAGAACCAAAGCCAAGTTGTTTGAGCCGCAAGTTGTGCAATCATGGTTATTTACCTTTTTTGCTTTCGCCAATCAGTTCAGCAATACCACCAATAGCGCCCATCAGATTACTGGCTTCCAGAGGCATCATAATCACTTTGCTGTTATTGGAGGCACCAATGCTGGTCAGCGCATCGGTATATTTCTGGGCAACAAAGTAGTTAATGGCTTGCATATTACCGTCAGAAATCGCGTCAGAAACCATTTTGGTTGCGCGGGCTTCCGCTTCGGCGGCACGTTCACGCGCCTCTGCTTGAAGGAACGCGGACTGACGTTCCCCTTCCGCTTTCAGAATCTGAGACTGCTTTTCCCCTTCGGCTTTCAGGATCGCCGCCTGACGGATACCCTCCGCTTCCAGAATATCAGCACGTTTGGTACGTTCTGCTTTCATCTGGGCGTTCATGGCAGAAATCAGTTCCTTTGGTGGGCGCACATCACGGATTTCAATACGGGTAATTTTCACGCCCCATGGGTTAGTGGCTTCATCAACAATATGCAATAGACGGCTGTTGATGGAATCACGCTGTGACAGCATTTCGTCCAGCTCCATTGAACCCAGAACGGTACGGAAGTTCGTCATAGTCAGGTTGATGATGGACAGCTCAAGGTTGCTGACTTCATAGGCGGCCCGAACGGGATCGACAACCTGAATAAAGCAGACTGCATCAATGGTAACATTAGCGTTGTCGCGGGAAATCACTTCCTGTGAAGGAATATCCAGCACTTGTTCCATCATATTAATTTTACGGCCAATGCGGTCGATAAAAGGAATAATAATGTGCAGGCCCGGTAATAAAGTTCGGGTATAACGGCCGAAGCGCTCTACTGTCCATTGATAACCCTGTGGCACTGTTTTTACGCAAGTAAATACAATAACTACAGCGATAAATATCAGAATAGGGACGGCACCAAAAGCAAATAAGTCCATAGCAATTCCTTAATTAAATAAATCAGTAAAGCAGCGAATAAACCTGGCGACGGTATTTTGAGGCCAGAGTGTTACCTGTTCCCATTGCAGACATAATATCCATCATGGTTTTCCGTACTGCACCATTAGCAGCGGAAAGATCCTTTTTCAGGAAGCCTAGTAATAATTCCAGAGCTTCTTCGTTACGGTTGACTTCGTGCAGTTTCAGAGCGAGCTTAACTGCCAGTTCTGCATTTTCCGGTTGAGTGGAGAATTCTTGTTGCAATTGCTGGATTTCCGGTGTATCCGCCGCTTGCTTTTGTAACTCAATTTGAGCCAGTAAACTATGATAATGCGTGTCTTGATCCTGTAGTGGGATAAGATTCAGAATTTCCTGAGCTTCTTCTATATTATTGAGCATAATTTGCACTTTGGTCAACATCAGTGCAATTTCACTGTTTTTAGGGGCTAAGTGCCAGGCTTCTTTCAACAGTGGCAGAGCTTCTTGAGGTTTCCCTTCCGCGATAAATTCTTCGGCTTGGGCGGCTTTCAACTCTTCCGGTTTGGGTAATACGCGCAAAAGCATTTCTCTGATCGCGTTTTCAGGTTGTGGCCCCTGAAAACCATCGACTGGCCTGCCTTGTTGCAGCATATAAACAGTAGGAATGGCCCGTAAGCCAAACTGTGAAGCGACCATTTGCTCTTTATCGCAATCTACTTTTGCCAATATAAATTGATCTGCATATTCTGCTGCCAGTTTATCCAGAATTACGCCCAATTCCTGGCAGTGGGGGCTATGTTCAGACCAGAAATAAAATAAAACAGGTACAGTCATAGACTGTTCGACGGTTTGATGCAGGTTACTTTCGTTAACGTTAATTCCAGTCGTGGTTGGTAGCATATAATTAGTCTCTTAAATTAATTCGGTTGTCGCAGGGTCTTATTAGACAGATGAGGTTATTTTCCTGACTTTCAAGTTGTACCGCTCTGTTTACTCAGTATTTTATCCATTAATCTTCCCGGCAAAAACCGGCGCATAATAGTTACAGCATGGGTTATCCAAGTCACCGGATAACGTAATTTAGGATTCGGACTTTCCAACGCATGAATTAGTTTGCGCACAACGGCCTCGGGTGTCAGAGTGAAATGGCGGGCGATCCTAGAATTTACAACGGGTTTATCGCGTTGGGTTTGATTCACATTTTCTGCAAAACGTGTTTTTATTGGGCCAGGTACAATCAAACAAGATTTAATTCCTGTTCCTGCCAATTCCATTCTTAATGCGTCTGACCATGCTTCCAAAGCATATTTACTGGCAGAATAAGCACCGCGGCCTGGAGTTGAAATCAGTCCCATGACTGAACTGGTTTGGATAATACGGCCTTCACCATGAAGCTGCATTGCCGGGAGTAATAAACAGGTAAGTTGATGTGTACCAAACAGATTGGTAGAGAATTGGCGTTCCAGTTGTTCACGGCTGATAGTATTTAATGGACCATAAATACCAAAGCCGCCATTATTAAACAGTCCGTAAAGGCGACCATTGGTTAATCGGATAACTTCGGCAGCGGCACGTTCGACACTGATTTTATCGTCAAGATCCAATGCGATAGGTTCCAGCCCCAATTCGCGCATATGTTGTAAATCCTCGGGTTTCCGGCAGGCTGCTAATACTCGGTAGCCCCGTTGATGGAGTGTTTTGGCCGCCACCAGACCAATTCCACTGGAACAGCCGGTGATAAGAACTGACTTTTGCATAACTTTACCTGCTTATATACATCAATTTGTAAAAACTGATGGTTTACTACTTAAGAATGATTAAGGTGTACTAATAATATGTCAGATATCCAGTCGGCAATAAACGGTTGAGCAGCCAGATTGGGATGTAATCCATCCTGTTGTACCCATTCTGGTTTAATAGCGACTTGTTCCATGTAAAACGGCAGCAGGGGAATTTGATTGTGTTCTGCCAGTTTGGGATAAATCCTGGCAAAAGATTCGGTATAACGGCGGCCATAGTTTGGTGGCAGCCGGATCTGCATCAATAAAGGCTGGATATTGGCTTGTTTCACTAAAGTGATGATCTGTTGCAGATCCTGTTCTGTTTGTTGTGGAAGAAAACCGCGTAATCCATCATTGGCCCCAAGCTCTATCAGGACCCAACGGGGTTTATGCTGTTTAAGTAATTCGGGCAGCCTTTCAAGGCCCTGAGCTGCGGTATTACCACTGATGCTGCCGTTGATAACAGTGATCTTATTGCCGGATTTTTGCCACTTTTTGTCCATCAAAACAGGCCATGACTGTTCAACTGGCAGATGGTAACCGGCGCTAAGGCTATCACCCAGAATCAAAAGGGTATCAGCGGCAGTCGTTCTGGCGCTGAATAGCACCACCAGTAAAAGGAAGAGTAAATGGTAACGGGGAATATTCTTGAAGTTCAGCATCTCAGTAAGCACGTTGGTCAGGGGGAACATAGGATCACTATATTGCAGGGAGTCGGGTTGGTTGTCGAGCCTGCACAGACGATTGCTTTAGTGGGCGAATCGGGTTCGGGTAAATCTACATTGCTCGGCATTATTGCCGGGTTGGATGATGGCAGTGACGGTGAGGTTCGGCTGCTGGGGCATAATTTAAGCCGGATGAATGAAGAACAAAGGGCACAACTGCGGGCTGAAAATGTCGGTTTTGTCTTTCAATCATTTATGTTAATTCCGACGTTAAACGCATTGGAAAATGTCCAGCTTCCGGCTCTATTACGTGGTGAGTCGGAAAGTAGCAGCAAGAAACGGGCGGTTGCATTGCTTGAACAACTTGGATTGGGGAAGCGTTTAAAACATATGCCTGCACAACTGTCTGGTGGTGAGCAACAGCGAGTGGCGTTGGCACGGGCATTCAGCAGCCAACCCAAAATTTTGTTTGCTGACGAGCCAACAGGGAATCTGGATCGACAAACGGGAGATCGTATTGCAGATTTACTGTTTTCTCTCAATCGTGATTACGCCACAACATTAATTCTGGTCACTCATGACAGCCAACTTGCAGCCCGCTGCCAACGTTGCTTGCGGTTGGTCGATGGTAAATTGAGGGAAGAAAAATGATTTGGCGCTGGTTTTGGCGCGAATGGCGCACTCCTGCTTTATTGATTGTCTGGTTATCTCTGACGCTGGCCGTGGCTTGTGTGTTGGCATTGGGCAGGATCAGTGATCGCATTGATCAAAGTGTTCATTACCAGAGCCGGGATTTTCTGGCGGGTGATTTAGTTCTGCGAGCCTCTTACCCGGTAGATGAAGGGTGGTTACAACAGGCGGTAAACCTTGGGCTAAAGTTGAGCCGCCAGCTCTCTTTCTCCACAATGACTTATGCCGGGGATATTCCTCAACTTGCCAGTGTCAAAGCCGCAGACAGTTACTATCCGTTATATGGTGAGCTGGAAACAAATCCACCGGGTTTGAAAGCAGAAAAGGGCACGGTGCTGGTAGCACCTCGTTTGCTTGAACTGTTGAAAATTAAAGTTGGCGATAATCTGGATGTGGGTGATACCACGCTTAAGGTGAGTGGAGAATTAATTCAGGAGCCAGACAGTGGTTTCAATCCATTCCAGATTGCGCCACGGATTTTGATCAATCTTGATGATGCGCAATCTACCGGCGCGATTCAGCCTGGCAGCCGTTTGACGTACCGTTATCTATTTTCTGGCGATAAAGAAGCGGTTTATCAATATCAACAGCTAATTGATCCCCTACTTAAGGCTGATCAGCGTTGGTATACCTTGAAGCAGGATAGTGGCGCGCTGGCAAAATCTATTGATAGGGCGCAGCAATTCTTGTTGTTATCGGCTTTGCTTACATTATTACTTGCTGTGGCGGCGGTAACGGTATCAATGACTCACTATTGCCGTAGCCGCTATGACTTGATTGCAGTGCTTAAAACACTTGGTGCGGGACGTTGGGCGTTACGTAAATGGGTGATTGGTCAATGGTTGGTGATATTGATTGCGTCAGGGCTGGTGGGGGCGCTTCTTGGATTGATGTTCGAATACCTGCTGGTGCAGATTTTGGCACCTATGTTGCCGAAGACGTTACCACAAGCAGGCTTCTGGCCGTGGATATGGGCGTTAGGGGCATTATCTGGTATCGCTTTACTGGTGGGGGGACGTCCATATAAACAATTAATGGCAACCCAACCATCAAGGGTGCTGCGTGATGATATTATCGCGCCCATCTGGCCGTTGCGCTATTACCTGCCGTTGGTGGCACTGGTGGTGATTAGCGGGCTGAGTCTGCTGGCTGGAACTAAACCAATGTTATGGGCGTTACTTGCCGGCATGATGATTGTTGCGGTATCACTGGCTGTACTCGGTTGGGGAGGATTGTGGCTATTACGTCATCTGAAATTTCGCCAACTTAGTTTTCGTCTGGCGGTTAACCGATTATTGAGGCAGCCATTGCAGTCTGTAACTCAATTGGCGGCTTTCTCTTTATCATTTATGTTATTTGCTTTGTTGTTGGTGGTCAGGGGAGATTTACTTGATCGCTGGCAACAACAACTGCCAGCGGACAGCCCAAACTATTTTCTGATTAATATGACTGGGCAGCAAATTTCACAGGTAGAACATTTGTTGGCTCAGTATCAGGTTAAACCGGCGGAATTCTATCCGGTGGTATTGGCCCGTTTGACGGAAATTAATGGGCAATCGGCAATAACCTGGGCAGATGCCAGAGAACCGGACAGCAACACGGTACGACGGGAATTGAACCTGACATGGAAAGAGGAATTGCCGCCATTTAATACCCTGATCGAGGGAAATTGGCCACCAAAAGAGGATGAAGTTTCTATTGAGAAGGGGGTTGCTGAACGTTTGGCAATTAAAATCGGCGATAAACTGACATTCAGTGGCGATACGCAGCAATTCAGCGCCACAGTGAGCAGTATCCGGCAGGTAGATTGGGAAAGTTTTCGGCCAAATTTCTTCTTTATTTTCCCGAAACAAGCATTGGAAAATCAGCAACAAACCTGGTTGACCAGTTTCCATTATCAAGGAGATGGCCGACTACTAACCAGCCTTAATCGTCAGTTTCCAACGTTGAGCCTGCTTGATACCGGTGCGGTGATTAAGCAAATTCAGGGGATTTTGCAGCAAGTAGGCCGGGCGCTTGAGGTCATGGTTGGGCTGGTTATGGTATGTGGCGCATTACTCCTGTTAGCACAGGTTCAGGTAGGGATGCATCAACGACAACTTGAGCTGGTGGTTTACCGTACCTTGGGAGCCAGTAAGCAATTACTGCGCCGTACTCTCTGGAGTGAATTCGCTTTGCTTGGGCTAATGGCGGGTTTTACTGCGGCATTGGGTGCTGAAGTTGCGCTTTGGATATTGCAGACAAAAGTGTTTGATTTTCCATGGCAACCAGAGTGGCAAATGTGGCTCTTACTGCCAATCATCAGCAGCCTGTTGCTTTCATTGTGTGGTAGTTGGCTGGGGATCCGACTGTTACGGGGAACGGGATTACATCGGCGGGTTCAGGGGTAAAAAGGCGATATTTGTCACATCCGGGGAATGGGTAAGATCGCCGATACGGGGTGAGCCCATTCCCAGGGGAGAAACTGTATTATTTGCTGATCTGTTTATCGTTGTTTAAGCAAATTCGGTTCTGAGTTGTGGTAGGATTTGTGTGCCGAAAGTCGTGAGACCTTCGACATAATCAGGGAAGATCAACATCACTCCATCCAGCTCGCATTCACGCAGTAAATCTGACAATTGTCTGAGACAAGTTTCTGGGTTGCCGATAGCCGTGTGGGTCATAAAAGCATTTTGGGATCGTTCAACCATAGCATTGCTTTTTTCACCAACATCGACGCCGAAACTATGCATCATGCTTTTAACTGCGTCGATATCCAGGCCATCACGATAGAACTGAGCCAGAGTTTCAGCTTCTTCATCTGTTTCGGCGCAGATAATTGTACACATACAAAAGGTTTTGGTGGTTGTACCGTATTCTGCCGCAATACGTTTGGCCGTTAGGCTTATTTGCTGTGTCTCTTCTTCATCCTTGCCGCCAATGAAACACACATCAGTATTACGTACACTAAAGCGCAGCCCACGTTCTGATTGACCGGCACAGACCAAATAAGGACGTGGAACGGAAACAGGTTTGGGTTCAGAAACACAATTCTTCAAATTAAAGAACTCGCCCTGATGATCAACCTGCTTTTCGCACCAAAGCCGTTTGATTAATTGTGTCCATTCTTCAGTCATTGCATAACGTTGATCATGATCTAAATCACTATTCCATTCTCCCATTTGTTCAAATTCATCTTTGAATGAACCGGAAACAATATTCAACCCGGCGCGTCCATGACTAATCTGATCCAATGTGGCGATCATCTTGGCTGTCACTGCGGGATTATGCAGACCGGCGTGCATGGTCGCGATAAGTTTGGCATGATGAGTCACTTCGGCAATGCCAGCCATCATCGTGACGGATTCCAGCGAACAACCCCAATGTTCGGTCTCACCGCCGAAGCCACGCCACTTACTCATGGACATAATGAAGTCCAGGCCGATTTGATCAGCCAGAATAGCGGCTTCACGGTTTTGCTGATAAGAAGCATCCAGTGGTGGTGTATTTTTAGAAATAATCCACCCACCTTTAGCTATGGGCAGAAATACACCGAATTCTTTTTTTGCCATCATCAATTCCTTGTTTTTGTGTTGTAAGGAATACCTTTTCAGGTCCATTTTGTTTTTAAATTCAGTTAAGCAAAGTACTGTTATCAGAGTGTTTCTTCACTATTTGTGAAGGTGGTTGCATCGTGAATGTGATAATCAGAATGGTAAATACGGGTATGGCAATAATAAAGAATGCGGGTGTAAAACTACCTGAATAATCTTTAATCGCTCCTACCAGGAAAGGAGCGAAACACGCGACAGTGGATATCAGGTTCACCACCGAGAACAATTCCAGGTAAGGCTTACGCCCAAAGTAATTGAACAGTAATAGGCTGGATGCCAGAAAAGTCATGCCATAACCGATGCCAATACATAAAGTAAACAGGATTAAAGATGTCCATGAAGAGGCCGCACTGAGTGCGATAAGACCACAGATAATGATCGACAGACTGCCGATAAGAAGTTTTTTGGGATCGAGCCATTCACCAACAGCTCCTCCAGCAAATCTTGAAAATGCATTGATAAACGCCAAAATACTGAGTGACGAGGCGGCAACAGACTCACTGAACCCGTTTTCGGTGATATGGGCTACAGCAAAGCTGTTAACGGTTATTCCGCACAGTAAGAAAGAGGTATAAGCTGCCGCAATAGCATAGAATTGCCAGGTTTGCAGTGCCTGCCGGGCATTCCAGATTTCCTTGGTGCGATAGATGCTGGAAGGAGGTTGATCTTGTTGATTTCTACTGACTTGTTCAGCATGGGCATGTTCCTTTTTGCCTTCGCGCATCACTAAAATAGTCAACAGGCTGAACAGAGTCAGTAATACCCCGGAAATCGCCCAGTGCATGCGCCAGCTTCCCCAGAATACTGTTGCCAGGAAATAGATCCATGGACCAAGCACTCCACCTAACCCACCAATGGTGAAATAGATACCAAAGGCCAGAGATTGTTTTTCAAAAAGCCGGCTAATGACATAAGTTCCGGGAACAGTAGCCATAAGGCTAAAACCGATCCCCAGCAGTGTTGTGCCGGTGAAATAGGCGGTGATACTGTGGGTGTTGTAGAGGATGTAAAAACCAGTGATAAAGATTAGCGTACCGATCAGCAAAGTGGCCCGGACACTCGTATGGCGAATAAGTATCGCCGGAAGGTAACTGGACAGCCCACATGACAGGCCAAGTAAAGTGAACCCCAAACCTGCGTCAGTCCAACTCCAGCGTAATTCCTTGATCATGCTGGGTAACACAACGCCCAATGAGGTAAATGTCGTTGCGGTGACCAAAAAATAAACCAGACCCAAAAGTATCAGCAGGAGCCACTGATAAGTACGTCCGAACCTGTCGTGTTGAATGGGCATCTTGACTCCATCATGGATAAAGGTCATCAAAAATTTCTGATATTTTATTTCGGTATCAGAAAAAACTATATCGAATAAAGATCCCGTAGCTAAATTGATCCGTTCGATAATAAGGGGTATCTTTTATTTTGTATTTATTTTTTATTGGGTTCAGGACAATGCCAGTCCATAAGTGGCCTGGTTGATTACCTAGGAATTTTCCTAAATCATAGTGCAACTCGGGTTTGAAATCGATAGTTGCGGGTTGTCCATGTAAGCCTAATGTATAATCAAAAGTCCCGACAACCCGGAAATCACCTAAACGATTATTGAAGGGAATTCCATAGTCAACATGAATTCGCTGATCGTTCCAGCTCCCCTTGGCGTTATTCTCAAAATAAAAAATTGTACGTAACCAGCTAATCCAGTCTGCTTGCCAGTCAATGCTGATACCTGGAAAGTAGTCATAATCCATACTTTTGGTTTTAGCAACCCATTGAGCGAACAGAATATCTTTTAACGGCCCAAAAGAAATGTCATGACCAGTCACTTTACTAAAGCTCACTCTTGGTACAAGTTTGTAATAGTAGGTGCTTTTATCACCGGTATAATCGCTTTGCAGTGAATTTTGCCAAATACTATAGACGTACATATCTCCGACACTGTAGTCACCGAAAGCCTCTAAAATGGGTGAGATCGTTTTTCTGGGATCGACCCGGTTTTCAAATTGCATATAAAGGCTGGTATCAACAGATTGAAAATTAACAAAATCACTTGCCTGAGCTTGATTGATTGCCGGTAGTAATAACAATATTGAAGATAATTCTCTCTGTTTTAATCTGGTGCTGATCCAATACCAGGCCATTGCCAGATAAGCGGCACAAGAAAATGGAGAAGAGAGCCCTAAAGTGAAAAAAAACGGTGGGCAGTTTTTAGGATGGTGGGCTTTCCCGGCAAATAACACGAGGGTTCCCCTTTTTATACGTTATAGGACTAATAATAGCGATAGCATTGATCTAATGAGACGGTTTTGTCAAAGGAAGATTTGATTTTATTGATGAATGGTGAACCGTGTAGAAAGATAAGATTATTCTAACTTTAGTTATTTTTTAGTATCGCTAATATATTGATTATTTAGTTAGCAATGTTTTTTTATTTAACTTTTTGTTCCAGATCGGAAAGAATATTGTTAATTTATTGTTGTGTGGAAATATTTATGTAATTGTGACTTAGGTCACTGAATTTTATGATTTTATTTATAATGAGAGATAGTCATAGAAATGACAACAATGAATTAATATTTTCTATATCATAGTGGAATTAAGGCCAATAGTGAATTACAATTTAAATATTGGGCGGATTCACATAATAAGTGCAACATAATGACTCTGCGAGTAAACAAGTTCGTATTCGATTAAATCATTTATTTGCGGATTTTGTTATTCCTATTTCTCACGAATAATTATTTAACTAGCTGATAAAGAATTAACTCTCTGATTGAAAACGTGATTAAACCCGGTTCTTTTTTTAAATATATTATTTGAATAACCCATTATATATTCTTATGTGTCTTTTTACCGGGTATATAAGTATTAATAAAGTCAATATTTTTTCTCATTTTCACTGATAGATTTATGATGGGTAGGTTTTTAACCTCTGGTTTTAATTGGTATAATAAAGTTTTAGCCGTTGTTTTTACTGCTTTTAACACTTTATTTTTATTAAGTTTAATCATCATGGTATATTGTGTTTTACGTTTAACCAATGTTAATCATATTCGTTTTTTATCTTTATTGGCGTTGTTTTACTGGCAATTATGAACAGTTTTTATAAATCTTTTATCTTCATAAATCAATCCGTAAATAGCTTGGTAGTATAAAGATACCTCGTTATGTTTTTTCGGATAATATTCTTTTTCTCGCTGATTTATTTTAAGTTTCATGTTAATGGTTAATGT
Organism: Photorhabdus tasmaniensis; assembly: GCF_011189505.1. Lineage (GTDB taxonomy): Bacteria > Pseudomonadota > Gammaproteobacteria > Enterobacterales > Enterobacteriaceae > Photorhabdus > Photorhabdus tasmaniensis. The sequence continues at coordinate 1,067 of NZ_PUJU01000018.1, read as the reverse complement.
CATTTAAAAAACTACACTTATAGTTTAATCCTTTTTTTATATAAAAGCTTTAATACATCTGTTTTCGTGTTTTTAAATGGTTATAACAGGACAGGTAAATGTAAGATAAACGAAGGATAACATCGTTGATAAATACATTAAACATGATAGGGAATAAGCCGTTTTTAGTTATTCTGTATCTTTTCAAAATCTGGCATTAATGAATACCTGTTTTTTATCCTCAGTTAACGGATCACCGAAAAAAAACAGCTTACCGATCGACATCTATTCAAATGGTGTTTAAATAAATCGGTAAATTCATTTAATAACTGCCCCCGAAAAACATGGAGTGGGAAAAGACCAAATGAATTATTTAAAGGAATACGAACATGTTTACTTCCAGATTAACGATGTTGCACTTGTATCATAGTAATTATGGTGGTTAGCTACCATCATAAGAAACAAGGTGAGTCTCATGTTGCACATTTAAGCGAGACTTTGTTAATAAGTTAAAGCCCCTTGTTTCACCTTCCACGCCAGCACCAATATTGAACGGTAACCAAGACAAGAACTCTGTATATACAAGTGAAATTGACGTGATGGCATCAATAAGAGTGGGGGGGGGTATTATGTCGGAATAGATGTTAGCAAGAATAAACTGGATATCTGCTTATTATATGATGGAGTTAAAGGGAAACGCAAAACAAAATCCCTTATGAATAATGAGCATTCAGCCTGTATGTTAATAGCGTGGTTAGCTAAGTATATTCCTGCCCTGCAACAAGCAAATATCGTTATGGAAGCCACTGGAGTCTATCATGAACCAAGTGACTTAACTGTTTCTGCAATGCGGTAGCCTTGGTCAAGTACCAGACTGGCTGCATCACGCTTAAACTCGGTAGAAAACGTACGACGTTGTCTTGTCATTGAACACCTCTTTTAACTAACGGGGTAATCTTACTAGGGTGAGATCGCGAACGTTATTTAATCAAAATCGTTCAGTTTGACCCACGGAGCTACTTATGATCTCATACTCCTTTTTTCAGGAGTGCCCCCATGAATATCGACGCTTTTTCTCAGTATTTCGG